>CAYZMS010000016.1:0-101485 GCA_964479625.1 uncultured Saprospiraceae bacterium | reverse complement strand
ATACAGAAATTTGAAAAAATATTCCCCAGCAGGTCGTCTGTGCTGATCTCGCCGGTGATGCTACCGAGGTGATGTAAGGCCTGCCGGATGTCCAGTGCGATGAAGTCGGAGGTGACCCCTTCCCTAAGGCCGTTTAGAACGTCCTCCAGGCTTTGGTGGGCGCGGTGAAGGGCTTCGTGATGCCTAGCGTTGGTGACGATAGTGCTCTCCAGGCTCAGGCCGCTTCCGATCAGGCTGTCGTACAGCTTTTCTTTGAGATACCCAATGTTCATATTGTTAATGGCAGAAATAGGGACCCATTGATCCTGGGTGATGAGGGGGGCGGTGGCTTCATCTGGAAAGTAGTGTTCGAACTTGGTATAGGGGTTGAGGTCCATTTTATTGGCAACGACCAAGAGCTGCAGGTCGGGCCGTATCAGTTTTTTCAGGTCAGTACGTACTTCTTCTGGCTGGGTTTTAATCACATCAAAAACATAGACCAGTACTGCTGATTGGGCGATCTTTTCCAGGGTACGCTCCACGCCGATGGCTTCAACGGCGTCCTGGGCCTCCCGGATGCCGGCGGTATCGATAATGCGGAAGGGAACCCCCTGTATGTTGAGCACTTCTTCAATGGTGTCGCGGGTGGTACCGGCTACCGAACTGACGATGGCTCGCTCTTCATTAAGCAGGGCATTAAGCAGAGTGGATTTGCCGGCATTCGGCCGCCCGGCGATAACGGTGTTCACGCCGTTCTTGATGGCGTTTCCCAGTTGGAAGGAGTTTATCAACTGCCCAATGACTCCCTGGATATCCTGAACGAGTCCTACCAGTTGGCTTCGATCAGCAAATTCCACATCTTCCTCTCCAAAGTCCAGTTCGAGTTCGATCAGACTAGCAAAGTCGATCAGGCGTTGGCGCAATTCCTGTAGTGTATTGCTGAAACCACCACGCATTTGCTTCATGGCGATCTGGTGGGCCGCAGCACTGGAGGAGGCGATGAGGTCGGCCACGGCCTCTGCCTGGCTAAGATCCATGCGGCCGTTGAGGAAGGCCCGCATGGTAAACTCTCCCGGCTCCGCCAGTTTAGCTCCCTCCTGCAAGCACAATTCCAATACCTTCTGCAAAATGTAGGAAGATCCATGACAGGAGATCTCGATCACATCCTCGCCCGTATAGGAGTTAGGTCCCCTGAATAAACTGACAAGCACTTCATCTAGCACCTGTTCCCCATCATGGATCCTTCCGAAATGAAGGGTGTGAGAATCCTGCTTTTTCAGCAGCTTCCTCTTGAAAATCCGATCGGTTAAAGGAATAGCCTCCGGCCCTGACAATCGGATGATCCCGATAGCACCGGTTCCGGAAGGGGTGGCAAGAGCGACAATGGTATTCATGAGTTTTGACTGATGAGTTGTAATTGATTGTGGGATGGAGACCAAAACCAATTATCCCTTATGGATTAGTTTAGGCCATAGCAAGGGGTTCAGAAAGGCAAAAGCCCTGCGTTCTGTCCCTTTGGCTTTTAAATCAATGAGTTGCTCCCGGAAACGCTTAATGATCTGGTCTTGTTTTTCTGGCGATGCTTTACTGCCCTGCCTGAGAAATTGTAGGATCAAGCCTTGTAGTTCGTTGTAGTCCTGGTGTTTAGGAAGCCTTCGTTCCAGGTTTTCTACCCGGTATTCGATTAGGTCAAAGTTCCCCAGATCGTAATGGGAAAGTAAAAGTAATAATTGTGCGTAATCATGCAGGTCTTGTCGTAAAGGTTTCCCCGGTACGTTTATTACTTTATTCAGGTACTCAATGGCGTTGTCCATGCGTCCCAGTCCGAAGTAGATACCAGCTATCTTGTAATACAAAATAAGGACCTTGTGGGGGTCCAGTCGGTTTTCATATTTGCGAATGCGTCTTATGGTACTGGAAATATTCTCCAGCCCTTTTTCAAATGAAGGTTCCAGGTAAGCGACCTTGTAACGGGCGTAATGGACAAAAAGAAAGGATTGTATTTGGGAATTGTAATTAAATTTGGAGTAGAGGCTATTCCGGTAATGCTCTAATTTAGCCAGGGTGTCGGAAAGCAGAGCCGTCTCCTCCAGTAGGTATGCAATGGTCAGCAGGTGGTGCATGCCTTTCATATACATATTTATCCCAGATTCCAACATATGGGGCTGCAGGTGATAGAGTGTAGTCCAGTCCTGTGCATCTTTTAAACAAGCTTTGAAATCCTGGAGTAAATAGTGATACCAAAAATAAACCTGGTGTAAGAAAACCCTTTCGAAAAAAGTCAGGTCGCTTATCTTTCGCGGCAGATGCGAACTGTATGTGGCTTCCACTTTGCGGATCTCTTCCGGACTTCGGGCGTGGCCATGGTTGATAAAATGGCGTTGCAGGGCCAGTTTCAGGTTCGAAAGTCGAATGATCTGACTGTTCACCTGGGCCCGTTGGGCCGACTCAGTAGTGAGCATTTTCATCCTGGAGGTAGAAGAACGCGTAATGTGGCGGGATTCGATCTTTTTTTCGAATTCGAGGGTTTCCTGGTGCAACAGGTCATTATTTATAATAGCCGCCAGGTTGCGGGCTTTAGCAAGGATCTTCAGGGATTGAAGGTACAGCCCTTTCCCGTACAGGATGTCTGCATAGTCCAGCCATTCCCGGACCTGAGCGTCCCCTCTTTTTCGAATGCGCATCAGTCGGAGACTGGTCAGAATATGCTGGTATAAACTGCGTTTTAGGTTAGAGAAACGGCTTTTGTCGGTATCACCTAGTTTGCGGAGGAGCGCAGCTTCCGAGTAGGTTTTTGCCCCTTCCAGAAGGTCAAAGACCTGCAAAAACTTGGTATCTTCCCCTGGAATTCGTTTGGCGTATAACCGGAAGTTACGTTTTTCCGCCTTGGTCAAAGACTGAATGAGGTTGAACAGGTGTTCACCATGTGAAATTGGCATGATTTCGTTGCGCGCTAATGACCAGTAAAGAAAATAAAAAATCAAGTTAACTTTTAAAATTTTTTTATGAAAAACCCACTGTTAATTGCGATTATTACCGTCTTCAGCTTCCAGGGTAAAATCCTTGCACAATCTGTTATAGAAGCCATCAGTGCCGAAACCTGTACCTGTCTCGAAAATGCAGGCCTGGATAATTCCTCCAGCCAGGAGGATATTCAGAAGAAAATGTCTGCCTGCCTGATGCAATCGGCCCCTAAGTATATTGACCGGATCGAAGAGGAGTTAGGCCTGGACCTGACCAATGCAGAGCAGGGGCAGGAACTCGCCCAGAAGGTGGCAGTA
The DNA here is from genome assembly GCA_964479625.1 of uncultured Saprospiraceae bacterium. Lineage (GTDB taxonomy): Bacteria > Bacteroidota > Bacteroidia > Chitinophagales > Saprospiraceae > CAYZMS01. Next base: position 98,225 of record CAYZMS010000016.1, on the reverse strand, counting down.
GCATTGATCTCCGATTGCCAAAAGGTGATGGACCTGACGACTATGACTGCCGAAGCCCGGAAGGAAGCCCCGACGGTCATTCGTACGTTACGCGGAACGCTGGTGCGCGTAGAAAAGGACCAGTTTGCCTCTATCATCGTTAAGGATGCCAATACAGGAGCAGAGAACCGATTGCTTTGGTTAAAAATGTTTCCCGGTGCCGAAAAGGTAGGGGAATTGGTCGGTAAGGGCGTCGAGATCAGTTATTCCGAATCGCTTTTTTACGTACCTGAAAAGGATGCTTATCAGACTTTTAAAGTTATGTATTCCCTAAATTGATTTTCCGGAGAAAGAGGGATTGACGGTTTACTCTTGAGGAGGGAAGCCGTCAATCGTATCTGTACCGTCTAATTTGATTTCCAGAAATAAGGGGTGAAAAGAACTAGGATAGTAAATAGCTCTAACCGTCCCAATAACATAAGGAAGGCCAGGATCAATTTCATGGAAGGGGTCAACCAGGCGAAATTATCTACCGGTCCCACTTTTCCAATGGCCGGCCCAACATTCCCCAGGCTGGTAGCTACTGCCCCAATCGCCGTAAGGAAATCTAGTCCCAGGATGCTAAGAACAATGGAACCCAGAACGAAAAGGATAAGGTAGAGGAATAAAAAAATAATAATGTGGGTCATAATCTTGGCGGGTACTACAGCTCCGTTAAGCTTTAAGGGGACAACCGCGCGGGGATGCAAAATACGCTTGAATTCTAGAAAGGAGTTTTTGAAAAAAACCAAGTGACGGATAATTTTTATCCCTCCGCTGGTAGAGCCTGCACAAGCTCCAAAGAACAACAATATAAAGAAGATCATAGTCAGTCCGGGACTCCAGGCAGTGTAGTCCGCTGAAACAAAACCAGTCGTGGTGACAATACTGACAATTTGAAAGATACTTTCCCGAAAAGCTTGCTCCATCGAATGGTTGGTTTCGTTAAGTACCCCCCAGGTCACTACACAACTAAGCGAGAGGATCAGTACCACATAGGCCTTGAACTCATCGCTGCGCCAGACATTTCCGAACTTACGCTTGATTCCGTAATAAATTACGGTGTAGTTGGTGCCTGCCAGGAACATGAAAAAGACAATGACATATTGCATGGCAGGCAGGTCAAAATGTGCCATGCTAGCGTTCTTGGTGGAAAATCCACCGGTGGCCATGGTGGTCAGGGCGTGGTTAATGGCGTCGTAGGTAGACATCCCAAGGCTCCAAAGAATCAAACCTAATAGGAAGGTAAGGGACACATAGATCAGCCAAAGGCGTTTGGCGGTTTCCTGTATGCGGGGGTGTATCTTGTCGGAAGTTGGTCCCGGGGCCTCTGCAATGAACAGTTCAATCCCACCAATACCCAGTAAGGGGAAAATAGCCACCGTCAACACAATGATTCCCATTCCTCCTATCCATTGGGTCTGGCTGCGCCAGTACAAAATTCCTTCCGGAGTGGATTCTATGTCTGTCAGGACGGTAGCTCCGGTAGTCGTCATACCTGAAACGGTTTCGAAGAAAGCATCCGCTGGTGAAGGGATCACCCCGCTGAACAAGTAAGGCAGCCCTCCGAAAAGGACCATGGCGAACCATCCGCAGGCAACGATAAGGTATCCTTCCCGTTTTCGGATCTTATTGGAAGGGTTGGGGGTGAGCAACCAAAGGGGCAGGCCAAGGGTAATACAACAGAGACCGGAATAAAGTAAGGCAAGCGCATCTCCGCTTTTGAAGTACAGGCTGGCTATTATCCCCGTAAGCATCAGGCAACCCAGGATGAATAATAACACACCTATGATGCGAAGTATAGCCTTAAAGTTGATGTGATTCATGCCGGTTATGGCCTCCTTAATGGAATAATTGCTCTAACTTGCCGATCGCTTCTGGTAAGGCAAAGAAAATGACCCGGTCATCCACATTTAATTGGAAATCTTCATTGGGAATGAGTGTTTCTTCGCCGCGAATTACTCCCCCAATAAGGGCGGTCTTAGGCAAGGGAAGGGCGTTGAGCGGCTTCCGGGTAAGTTGGTTTTTTTTGTGCACGATGTATTCGATCACTTCCGCATCAACTCCATGCAGTCGGGTCAGGGCTTCGATCTGCCCTTTTCTGACGTAGCGGAAAATATTGCTGGCTGCGATTAGCTTTTTATTGATAAGGGTATCGACGCCAATGTCCTGTGAAAGATGTACATATTCCCGGTTTTCGACCTGGGCAATAGTTTTGTAAACCCCGTGGTTTTTAGCAGTCAGACTGGCTATGATATTGGTTTCGGAATTGGGGGTGAGGGCAACAAAAGCATCCATATAGTTTAACCCTTCTTCTTCCATCAATCCGATATTGCTGGCGTTTCCAATGATCACCAGGGTGTGGTCCAGTGTTTCGGCCATGCGTTTTGCTCGTTCCTTGCTTTCGTCGATCAAAGTGACCTGATAATGCTCTTCCAGTTGCCGGGCAGTAGCATAGGCAATATCTGTTCCGCCAACGATCATGACCTTTTTGACCTTTCGTTTTTCGATCCCCACAAAGGTTTCCAGGCGGGAAATATTTTCCCGACGGGTAATGAAATAAACGTGATCGTTGGGGCGAAGGAGGGTCTCGGAGGTGGGCATAATTGTTTGATGGCCCCGAAGTATGGCAATGGGCTTGAGGGTAATATCAGTTTCTATATCCTTAACTTCCCGGATTAGCTTGTTCGAAAGTGGCGAAAAGGCATCCAGGGTCACTCCAACTAGGTTAAATTTACCGTTTTCGAATTCGAAAAGGTCTGTAAAAGAGCACTGTCCGATCAGGCGAACAATTTCCTCAGCAGCCAGTTCTTGTGGAGAAATCAGGTTGTCAATACCCAACTCACAAAAGGTGTTGCGCTGTTCTTCTTTCAGGTATTCGCTGTTTTTGACGCGAGCAATGGTTTTCTTTGCCCCCATGCGCTTGGCCAGAATGGCGGTAACCAGGTTGGTTTTTTCGGAAGTGGTAACGGCCAGGACCAGTTTAGCGCGACTGACTTCGGCCTCTTCCAGTTTGCTGATAGAAGAAGCATCGCCGTGTACGGTCAGTACGTCCAGGTGAGTGGCGGCATAGTCCAGAACGTCCTGGTTGATATCGATCAGGACAATATCTTGGTGCTCGTGAGAGAGCAACTCTGCCAAGTGGAAACCGACGTCTCCCGCTCCGGCTATGATTATTTTCATTATCAGCGGACGCTAAGTTTTTGCAAATATTTGATATTGTTAGCCTTATTTCCAAATGAAAGTTCAGTAATCGAAAAAATAAATGATATGCGCATTCTGATGGTTTGCCTCGGCAACATTTGCAGGTCGCCGCTGGCACAGGGAATTTTGGAGGCTAAAATAGCCGAACGCGGGCTGGATTGGTTGGTAGACTCAGCAGGTACGGGAGCTTACCATATCGGCGAACGCCCAGACCCTCGTTCTATCGCCACCGCTGAACAACACGGACTGGATATTAGTCCGCAGCGGGCTCGGCAATTTCGACAGGAAGATTTCGACCGCTTTGATCTCATCCTAACCATGGATGAAATGAATTACCGGGATGTCATGCGGCTGGCACCTGGGCCAGAGGCGCGGAATAAAGTAAAAATGATCCTGAATTACCTGCCCGGGAAAAAAGGGGAGAACGTACCCGACCCCTATTGGGATAATGACGGCTTCGAACAAGTATATCAGTTACTGGAGGAAGCAACTAAACAATTAATTTTAAATTTTTGATCCTTAAGGTTGTCTACAACCTTAAGGATCAAAAATTTAAAATTGGTTAGCGCTCCCCAAAGGCTTTCTTTACAATCTCCTTCTGTTGTTGGTCATGTACCTTTTTGAACCCTGAGGCTGGAGAAGCACTGGCCTTGCGGGCTATGCAGGTCAGGTTGCGATGACTAAAGGCAGATCCTGCATCCAGATAATACCAGGCCCCCATATTTTGAGGTTCTTCCTGTACCCATATCGGTTCCGCCTGAGAATATTTATTGAAAAGCTCATCGATTTGCTGAGTCGGGAAGGGGTAAAGTTGTTCTATGCGAACAATGGCCGCATCCTTGCGCTTTTGTTCCCGTTTATACTGCAATAGGTCGTAGTAGATCTTTCCGGAGCAAAACAATAAACGGTTGATCTTTTTTCCGCTACGAGGCCCTACCTCGGGATCATCGATCACTTCCTGGAAACGCGTACCGCTCGCAAAGGCATCCGGAGCAGAAACGCATTCCGGGTGCCGGAGCAGGGATTTGGGAGCCATCACAATTAATGGCTTGCGGAAGGGCCGGGCCAATTGCCGGCGCAGAACGTGGAAAAAGTTGGCCGGTGTGGTAATATTGGCCACTGAAATATTGTATTCCGCTCCAGACTGTAAAAAACGCTCCAGGCGGGCGTTGGAGTGTTCCGGCCCCTGGCCTTCATATCCATGGGGTAGCAGCATGACCAGGCCGCTCATACGACGCCACTTACTCTCCGCGGCGGTGATGTATTGGTCGATTATAGTCTGGGCGCCATTCGAAAAGTCGCCAAACTGGGCCTCCCAGATCACCAAGGTGTCGGGGGTGGCCAGCGAATAGCCGTATTCAAAACCCAGGACGGCAAACTCGGAAAGCAGGGAATTGTAAATTCGGAACTTGCCCTGATCCGGGCTTATGCCATCCAGGCGATTGACTTCCTCAAAGGTTTTGGCGTCATACATCACAGAATGACGGTGGCTGAAAGTGCCTCGCTTGACGTCCTGACCGCTCATACGCACGTCTTTCCCCTCCAGTAGTATGGAACCATAGGCAAGCAATTCTCCCATAGCCCAGTCCAGTTGGTTTTCCTCCAGCAGTTTTTGCTTTCCCTTTAGAAGGCGGTTCATTTTACTGAGCGGGCTGAAACCTTCGGGCAGGTTCATAAGATGATCGATCAGTTGATCGACTTTATCTTTTGGGATGCCCGTTTCGGGAGAGCTATGATAGTCTTCGGGAGTAGTTTTCTTTTTTAGCTGACGCCAGGCTTGCTCCGGCTCCTGATAATCATAGGGTAGGGGTTTTTCTTTTACCTCATCCAGCCGAGCCTGCAATTGGTTCCAGAATTCGGTTTCCATTTCATCGGCAATTTCCTTATCCACATCTCCGCGTTCGATAAGTTCCTGGCTGTAGATATCCCTGGGGTTATCATGGTTTTTGATAATGGAGTACATTTCAGGTTGGGTAAACTTGGGGTCGTCCCCCTCATTGTGCCCGTGCCGGCGATAGCATACCATATCAATGAACACGTCATTATTGAATTCCTGCCGATATTCTACGGCAAACTCCACGGCAAACAGCACCGCTTCCGGGTCGTCGCCGTTTACATGCAATACGGGAGCTTGCACTACATTGGCAACCCCGGTGCTGTAGGTGGAGGAGCGGGCGTCATCGAAATCCGTTGTAAAACCGATTTGATTGTTAATAACCAGATGGATGGTCCCTCCGGTATAGTACCCCTTCAATTTGCTCATTTGAACGGTTTCGTATACTACTCCCTGGCCTGCTACTGCTGCGTCGCCATGGATGAGGATCGGCAGGATCTGGTCGTAATCGCTGCCATGCAGCAAATCTGCCTTAGCTCTGGCGAAGCCTTCCACTACCGGGTCTACCGATTCCAGGTGGGATGGGTTGGGAACCAGTTTCAGATGAACCAGTTCTCCGGTCGGCGTATTCACCTGGGAAGAATACCCGAGGTGGTATTTTACATCCCCATCCCCGAAGCTCAGGTCCGAGATGGCCGCTTCTTCAAATTCGTTGAATATATGTTCGTAGGTTTTGCCCATGATGTTGGCAAGAACGTTCAAACGACCCCGGTGCGCCATACCGATCACAACTTCTTTTACGCCCAGCTCGGCACCCTTATTGATCATACCATCCAATGCGGGAATGGCTGATTCTCCTCCCTCCAGGGAGAAGCGTTTTTGTCCTACGTATTTGGTGTGGAGGAAGCGTTCGAAGATTACCGCACCGTTTAGCTTTTCGAGTATTCGGCGTTTCTTTTCTACCGGCACATCGTAATTACCATCAGTGTTGGCCGATTCCAGCCTGGTTCGGATCCAGCGACGTTTGTCACGTTCCTGTATATGGTGGTATTCGAAGCCGATCTTACCACAGTATACATGCCGCATATGTTGAACGATTTCCTTCAGAGTGGCATTTTCCATGTCGCATTCCCGGCCGGCGACAAAGCGGGTTTCCAGGTCAGCCTCTGAAAGGTTGAAATCTTCCAGTTCAAGGTTTGGGTGCCGGTCCCGCCTTTGGCGAATGGGGTTGGTATCTGACAATAGGTGCCCGCGGTTGCGATAAGCCTTGATCAAAGACAAGACTCTAAGCTCCTTTAACAGGTCTTCGTCCGTAGGGGTAGCTACGGCCTGAGTGGATGTTACACTATGCCCATTTGTAGGTTGTGCATAGTCAAAGCCTTTAAAAAAGGCCCGCCAATCCGCTTCCACACTTTCGGGATTCTGCTGGTACTGGCGATACAAAGATTCTATAACGGAAGGATGGGCATTAGCGATGAATGAAAAGTCGTTCATTGTTTGTTCGGTCGTTTGCGATACGATCAGTTTATTATTCAGGCCGGCAGTAATTCCTGATACTAGCTTCAGCCGTTTTTCAAAGTTACAAGAAATTCAGCAGGTATAACGTCAGAAAAACGATTTTTCGGCTTCAATATTGGGAACAATGGAACAGGAATTATTTGACTTTACCCTTGCAGTTTCAGAAATATCAGCCTATCTTTGCAGCTCGATTTTAAAAGGCATTGTTAACTTAAGACATACATTCGATTTATGGCGAATCATAAATCTTCTTTGAAGAGAATACGGCAAGACGAAAAAAAGCGACTAGCCAACAGGTATTATAAAAAATCTGCCCGTACTGCTATCCAAAAGCTTCGGGAGATGACCGATAAGGCAGAGGCGGAGAAATTCTACCCCAAGGTAGCGAGCATGATCGATCGCCTGGCTCGTCGTGGTACCTGGCACAAAAATAAAGCGGCCAACCTGAAAAGCTCTCTGGCCAAATATATTTCAAGCCTGTCATAGGTTCAAGGATCGGTCTTGGGGATTGATCCACTGAAATTCCCGCTTGAGTAGGTTTCCTGCCCTAAAGCAGTTACCCAAGCGGGAATTTTTCTATTTTTGGCTTTGACACGAACGATCGTTCGTACGTTTTGTTGAATTAATCGAAAACGAAAGCATAACTATGGCTAGGTTTCACAAATTGAAGATTAAAGAAGTACGCCCGGAAACGGAGGAATGCGTTTCGGTGGCATTGGAACTACCGGAAGAATTGACCGAAGGCTTTCAATTTATACCGGGTCAATATCTGACCTTTCGAACCAATATAGCAGGGGAAGAAGTGCGTCGATCCTATTCGATCTGTACCAGCCCGGAGGAAAAAGACCTACGGGTAGCTATTAAAAAAGTCCCTCAGGGCAGGTTTTCGACCTATGCCAACGAGCAACTCCAGGCCGGCGACGAGCTGGAGGTCATGTCTCCGATGGGGAATTTCCTGGCCAATCCCGACCCCCTGGCCGAAAAGCATTACCTGGCCTTTGCCGCCGGAAGTGGTATTACACCCATTATGGCTATCCTGAAATCAGTACTGGCGCAGGAACCAAAGTCGAACTTCACGCTTTTCTACGGTAATCGACAGTCGGAGAGTATCATTTTCCGGGAGGAACTGGAGGGCTTAAAGAACCAATATCTGGGCCGCCTGAGTATTCATCACCTCCTGAGTCGCGAGCAAATGGGTAGTGACCTTTTCTACGGTCGGATCGATGCCGAAAAATGCAGGACTTTTTTCGAGAAACTAATCGATCTGAAAGAGGTTGATGAGGTCTTTCTTTGTGGACCGGAGGGTATGATCCATACCGTCAGCGAGGAGCTCAGAAAAAGGGGCGTTTCGAATGAACAGATCCATTTCGAGTTATTTACCACCGCAAACGGAGTAAGTCCGGTACGAAAAAAATTCTCCGAGTCCAACTCCAAAGAAGCTACCGAGGTTCGCATTCAACTGGATGGAGAGATCCTGGAATTCTCTGTGGAGAACAGGGAAATACCCCTATTGGATGCCGCTCTGAGAGCCGGCGCTGACCTGCCTTATTCCTGTAAGGGTGGAGTTTGCAGTACCTGCCGGGCCAAGCTGGAGGAAGGGGAAGTCAAGATGCTGGTCAATTACGCCCTGGAACCGGATGAACTGGAAGCGGGTTATATCCTAAGCTGCCAGGCTCTTCCCATAACCGACAAAATCGCTATCAACTTTGACGCCTAATACGCTCTTAAAAGACCGAAAACAAGAGATCATGGAAGCGGCAGCCCGCCTTTTCCGCGACAAGGGCTTCAAAGCTACCTCCGTGCGGGATATCGCTAAGGCAGTCGACTTAAAGGCTTCCAGTCTATACAATCATATTAACTCCAAGGACCAAATACTGGCGGAGATCTGCTTCACCAATGCCCGCCGTTTTTTACAGGGGATGGAAGAGGTAAAGCGAGCTTCCGAAAAGCCGGAAGCCCGTCTGGTGGGCTTGATTCGATTGCACATTGAGGTAGCTGTATCCGACCTTACCTCCGTAACGGCATTCAACGATGAATGGCGCTACTTGCCGGAACCAAAGCTCAGTGCATTCTTGGACATGCGGCGCTCCTATGAACAGCAATTCCTGGAAATAATTGAAAAGGGTATCCAAAAAGGGGTGATCCGGCCCATAGAACCGGTCGTAGCCTTATATACCATTATTTCCAGCCTGCGTTGGTTATACGATTGGTATTTACCCGGTAAGCGCATTCGTGTAGAAGACCTGGAGGCCTCCATTTGCACCCTTTTGTTCGAAGGGCTTTCCAATAATTGACCACCAAGGCTAGGATTTTTACAAAAACAATGCGAACAAGTGTTCGTTTTCATGCGGAAAAACCCATAACTTTAGAAGACATAAAAAATCGAACGAAACCGTTAATCATATGAACCTTCAAGAACTAGAACGGCAATTCCAGGCGCGCATTGATGCGGAGGAAAAGATCGAACCGAAGGACTGGATGCCTGAAGCTTACCGCAAGACGTTGATCCGGCAAATTTCCCAACATGCACACTCAGAAGTGGTAGGGATGTTACCGGAGGGGAACTGGATCACCAGAGCTCCCTCTCTGCGTCGAAAGGTAGCCTTGCTGGCAAAGGTGCAGGATGAGGCTGGCCATGGGCTTTATCTTTACAGTGCCTGTGAAACCCTCGGCGTAGAACGAGATGATCTTATCCAGGATCTCCTTAAGGGCAAAGCCAAGTATTCCAGCATTTTTAATTACCCGACTTTAACCTGGGCGGATATTGGTGCCATTGGTTGGTTAGTGGATGGAGCTGCTATCATGAACCAGGTCCCCCTTTGCCGATGTTCCTTTGGTCCCTATGCCCGGGCCATGGTGCGGGTGTGTAAGGAGGAAAGTTTTCACCAAAGGCAAGGTTATGAGATTATGCTGACCCTGGCAAGGGGTACCGAATCACAACGTGCAATGGCACAGGATGCCTTTAATCGCTGGTGGTGGCCCAGCCTGATGATGTTTGGTCCTAACGATGCCGACTCCAAGCATACCGCCCAATCGATGAAGTGGAAGATCAAACGTTTCACCAACGATGAATTGCGTCAGCGTTTTGTAGATATGACGATTCCACAGGCCAAGTTCCTTGGGCTCGAGGTGCCCGATAATGACCTTCACTATAATGAGGATACCGGTCATTATGAGTTTGGGGCTATTGACTGGGAAGAATTCTGGAATGTGGTTAAGGGAAATGGCCCCTGCAACCACGAACGACTCAAAGCCCGTCGCAAGGCGGAAGAGAATGGCGCTTGGGTACGAGAGGCGGCTATGGCTTACGCTGAAAAACGGCAGAAACGCAAGGAGCAAGCGGCCTGATCGCTTGGGCCCTTCTGAATCAGGGAAGGGAAAGAACCTATCCTGATTTCGCATTTAAGGGTCGAAATGGCCTTTGAGATAGCTTCGAACAAACAATCGAAAACCATGAAGAAAAATTGGCCCCTCTGGGAAATATTCATCCGTGGTAAAAATGGCCTGAGCCACAAACACGTCGGAAGTTTGCACGCTGCAGATGCTGAAATGGCACTCGAAAATGCCCGGGATGTATACACGCGTCGAAACGAAGGTGTCAGTATTTGGGTAGTCGAATCCAAATACATTACGGCCTCCAGCCCGGATCAGGCAGATTCTCTATTTGATCCCGCCAATGATAAGGTTTATCGACACCCTACCTTTTACGATCTACCCGATGAGGTTAAACACATTTAGTCATTAACCATGAACCACAAACTGCAGTACATCCTTCGCCTTGCAGATAATGCCCTGATCCTGGGGCAGCGCCTTTCTGAGTGGTGCGGGCACGGTCCGGTTTTGGAACAGGATATTGCCATAACCAATATTGCCCTGGATCAGGTTGGTCAGGCCCGTTCCTTATATCAATATGCGGCAGCAATGGAGGGAAAAGGAAGAACGGAAGACGACCTGGCCTATTTGCGGGAGGAGCGGTTCTATTATAATTTACTCTTGGTGGAGCAACCCAACGAGGACTGGGCTTTTACCATCGTTCGACAATTCCTTTTCGATGCTTTCAATTTCCCCTTATTCTCAAAGTTGAAGCATTCCACCGACGAACAACTGGCTGCAATAGCTGAAAAATCCCTGAAAGAAATTACTTACCACCTTCGCTACAGCTCGGAATGGATGATCCGGCTAGGGGACGGCACGCAGGTCAGCAGAGCAAAAATGCAGCATGCCCTCAATGAACTGTGGCCCTTCTCACAAGAATGCCTGCTTGCTGATCAGATCGACCAAGAAATGTTCGAATCAGGGGTTGGCCCGGATCTTGAATCCATTCGCCCAGAATGGGAATCCCGGGTAGATGCAATACTGGAAGAGGCCACGTTGGAAAAACCCACCAACAACTGGATGCAATCCGGCGGTAAACAGGGAAAACACACGGAGCACCTGGGGTATATCCTTACCGAATTGCAGCATCTACAGCGCACCCACCCGGGAGCTACCTGGTAAACTGTTTTGAACTTGTAGCAGAGATTTGGATAAGCAGGCTTGTCGAAAAGAATCTATAGTTATTCGTATTTTAGCCTTTCGATTCGAAAGGTATGAAAGACGTCATCGCACTATTTCGCAGAGTTGTTGTACAAATCGCTACGCCCTACAGTACGGGGACGGGTTTCCTTGTGCCGGAATACGGCCTGGTGGTAACCAACGAACACGTAGTCCGGGATAACCGCGAGGTAGTGGTCTTTGGAGAGCAGCTTGAGAAAACAATGGCGCCTGTTGTCTATATCGATCAACGCTTCGACCTGGCCTTTCTTCGACTGGAAAGTTTCCCGGACCTTCCTCCCCTGTTGATGCGATCCACGCCTCCTCTAAAACACGGGGAAGCAGTCATCGCTGTTGGTCACCCCTTTGGCCTACAGTTCACCGCTACTCAGGGTATTGTTTCGAATATAGAGCATGAACAGAATGAAATACCTTACGTTCAACACGATGCTGCCCTGAACCCCGGCAACAGCGGCGGTCCACTGCTCGACAAAGAAGGCCGCATTGTAGGGGTCAATACCTTTATCTTCCGCGAAGGGAGTAGTATCGGTTTTTCCCTTCCTGCAGAGCAATTAATGCGTTCCCTCAAGGAATACCAGGAGGGTGGGCGTGAGGAGGGGTGTCGCTGTGCTTCCTGCCTGAACGTTGTTTTTCGACAACAATTAAATGGCCGGTATTGTCCACATTGTGGGGCTCAGGTAATGCTGCCTTCCCAGGCAGAAATGTACGAACCTTTGGGGGTGGCAAGGACCCTGGAGGATATGCTCCAGTCAGCTGGCTATGACGTCCGGCTCTCCAGAAGAGGACCAAATAATTGGGAAATCCTGCGGGGTAGCGCCCGCATTACCATTTCTTACCACGATAGAACGGGATTGATCACCGGAGATGCTTATCTTTGTTTGCTACCTCGTGAAGACATCAAACCCATCTACGAATATCTGCTGCGCCAAAACCTGGAAGTAGAAGGACTTACACTAAGCATAAAAGGCCAGGATATTGTCCTTTCCCTGCTTATTTATGACCGCTATCTGGATGTGGATACCGGTCTCGAACTCTTCGACCATCTTTTTGAACGCGCAGATTATTACGATAATATTTTGGTAGAAGAATATGGAGCCCTGTGGAAGTACGAAGAGGAAACTGAAAATTAATTTTAACAAGTTTATAACCAACAATAAGCCAGATCTACAAGGCGTTCAGAGAACAGTTTACGTCCGTTGGCAATCGCTCCCGGAATCGTTAAATTCTTCAGGCTAACTTATCTCCATTTGAAAATCCCGGACTTTGGGCATAATATTGTATCGAAAACTTTAAGGAAATTTATATCTGTCTGTAGTGACCAGGCGGCTACTATTCCGACAACGCACAACCTATGAAGCATTTTAAACCATTTATTACCGTATGCCTGCTTTTAGCGGCGGGTTTTTCCCTAAATGCGCAGGACATTCACTTTTCTCAGTTCTACATGTCACCCTTAAACCTGAACCCGGCTATGGCTGGGGTAATGAACTGTGACATCCGTCTGGTGGCTAACTACCGGAATCAATGGGCGAGTGTACTACGAGCGGATGCTTTCCGGACCTATTCGGTTTCTTATGACCAGCGCATCCCAGTTGGGCGTACCGACTATTTTGGTATTGGTGGGACCTTTTGGGGAGACCGTGCCGGGGAGGCCGATTTCGCCACTCTTACCGGAAAACTGGCCCTTTCCTACAGCAAGAAAATGGGGGGATCGCGCAAGTTCGGCAATTACCTGGTCGTAGGAGGAGAGGCCGGATTAGCCCAGCGTAGTATTGATTTCCTAGATTTGCGCTGGGGAACCCAACACGATGGCGAGGGCGGGTTTGACCCAAATGCTAACTCTCAGGAAACAGGCTTCGATATGGATAACTTCCTGTTCGCGGATCTTGCAGCCGGCCTGCTATGGTTTGGGGTTATCGACGAGAATACGAACTACTACGTGGGCGGTGCTTTCCATCACCTTAACCGTTCCAACCAGTCATTCAACAGTGAAGAGGAGGACCTGATCTTTAGCCGGTATACCCTGCACGCCGGAGGTGAATTCCCCATCGGCGATAAAATGGGCTTATTACCTGGTGTTATTGTTATGAGCCAGGGACCCAGTTTTCAGATCAATGCCGGTACGAGTGTAAAATTCCTACTTAGCAAATCCCAGGGACAATACCAGGCTTTCCAACTCGGACTGTGGGGCCGAATGGCTAACCAACCGGAATCGGGCCTACTGGCAGACGCCGCGATCTTGTCTACCCGCTTCGACTTTAACAACTTCAGCCTTGGCTTCAGCTACGATCTGAATATTTCCGACCTCCGGGCCGCCAGCAATTCCCAGGGGGCTTTCGAGTTTGCCCTCATGTATAAGATCTGTCAGGGCTCCCGGAGGAATATTTACTGTCCGGAGTTTTAAGTTCATTCGGCTCTTTTTAACTAAGATCCCCTTGGTTATGAAAGCAGCCGGGGGGCTCCATAGCTAGAATGCTTTTCCAAGGCAAAAAAGAAACGCAAAATGGACGAGGACGTTTCAAGGCGACGAAAGCGCTTTGGAACGCCCTCCCTTGTAGATATGGCCCGTTTCCAAAGAAAAAGTTAAAAATACAGCCTGTCTTGCCATGTTATTTGCTTTTTTGCTTTTTCCATCTGGTTTTGCTTATTTTCGTGCTGAGCAGAGAGCGCAGGCATAAAAAGGCCTGACCCTATTTCAAAAGGGATCAAGCCCGGACAAGTGGCATGTTATACCTTGCCATCCGGGGTAAATGATTCAAACCAAAATTTGCAAACTACTATGTTTGGAAACAACAAAAAAGAGGGTGGAAAAGGAAGCACAGGCCTTTCCTCAAATCTAAATTCTTTGAATACACTGGTTAAAGGTGCCGTGGTAGAAGGAACGGTGAAATCGGAAAGCGACATCCGCGTGGACGGAGCGATCAAAGGTAAATTGCATTGCGATGCCAAAGTTATTATTGGCCCTACCGGACATGTGGACGGAGAGATTCATTGCAAAAATGCTGTCATCGAGGGCAAACTGGAAGGCTCCCTTACTGTGTTGGGGCTGTTGGATATTCGTTCTTCTGCACAAATTAAGGGGGATGTGACTACTCAGAAATTAATCGTCCAGTCCGGTGCACTGTTCAACGTTAGCTGTACGATGGGCCAGGGTGTAAAGCGGGCTGGTAGCAAACATTCCATCAATAACGGACAAGCGCATGGGGAACCAAAATCAAACGGAGGGACAGAAAGCGAAACCAAATCAGCAGAAGTCCGGTAAGAAAAAAAAGCCATCCCCCTTTGCCTCGCCGTCTGTTAAGACCTATGCCAGGTATTCGGGTATGGCTTTTCAGATGCTTTTCATTATTTTACTTGGGGTATTTTTCGGTAAAAAACTGGATGCCCATTTCCAAACGGAGAAGCCTTATTTCACTATGGGCCTTTCTCTTTTTGCGGTTTTTGCTGCCCTGTATATTTCTCTTAAAGATTTTTTCAAGCCTACTTCCAGGTAATGGAGGATCCGCTATGCCTATTTTGAGGTAAACCTAGAACTTAAGCCTTTACAGCGTGCGTACAAAAACCTTTTTCATTCAATTATTCCTGGTAAGTCTTTTCACCCTTCCTGCAGTTTATTTGACGCATCGCAACCCCGCCATGCGGGAGCACCTTCCCTTTTCCCTGGGCATAGTGGCCTTTTTTGTTTTATTTAGTACCGGTATGTTCTATGCCGGTCGAAGAGCAGTTAAAAGCCAGAATAAAAACGATTTCACCAATGTCTCTTTGGGTTTTACTGCAGGGAAAATGTTTCTGACCCTGGGCTTGCTGATGGTTTATACCAAAGTTTTAAATCCTTCCAATAATTGGTTCGTTTTTTCCTTTTTTGGCCTATATTTGATCTATACCCTTTTCGAAATGGCTTTCATGATTCGGCTTGGCCGGTCAGAAGCCCCCCTCTAATTGATCCCATCAAAGTTTCAGATTTAGGGTGCCCTTTAACAGGGTGACCCAACAAAAAACAACAACAAATGGAGTTTAAGGAAATTACCGCTGTAGTCAACGGGGAGTTGTCATTGGATCAACTGGAAAATGGGCCCCTGGATTTTGTACGGATCGATCAACGCAACTTTCACATCTTATACAACGAAAAGCGATTCCTCGCAGAATTAGTTGATCATCAGCCCCAGAACAAGCGATTTGTCATTAAGGTGAATGGCTCCCAGTATGAAGTAGATCTGGCCGACCGTTACGACCGGATCATCAATACACTGGGTTTGCACAAATACAGCACCCAGCAGGTCGGAGATGTTAAAGCTCCCATGCCTGGCCTGGTACTGGAAATTCAGGTGGAAGAGGGTCAAACAGTAGAAGCCGATCAGCCGCTACTCATTCTTGAGGCCATGAAAATGGAGAACGTGCTAAAAGCTCCCGGAGCAGGGGTCGTCAAATCGGTTAAGGTCGAAAAGGGTGCTGCCGTTGATAAAAACCAGGTTCTGATCGAAATGGCGGAAGCCGAAAAAACTTGAACGAGCTCGTCTCAAAGGCCTTACAGGTGTTTTTAATTCAACCCAAAACATAGTGAAGAAACACCAGACGACAATGGAGCTTTGAAACGACCTCGTTCAACCTCTATTGTAAGGATTGTTGTTGCAACTGCTCATAGGCATCGAGACCGCAGCGAAGAAATTCTGCATACTCCTTCACATCCGGCGTGTAATCTGCCGGATTATTGAGCAACTCTGTTCCTTCCGGGTTCATCAGCACATAATAGGGCTGAGAATTTACTTTGAAGTAGATTTCCTGGAAATGATTCCATTTGTTGCCTACTGTTCTTAGGGTGCGTGGCGCTCCGTTGGAGCGAATAACCCGGACCTGATCTTGTTCGGGGAGCAACTCCTTGTCATCTACATAAAGGCTGATCAGCACATATTCGTCTTTTAATAGCTTTTTAACCGGTTCTTCTGACCATACGTGCTCCTCCATTTTTCGACAATTCACACAGGCATAACCGGTGAAATCGATCATGACGGGTTTATTTTCCTTTTGGGCATAGGCTAAACCGGCTTCCAGGTCTTTAAAGCACTCTAGTCCCTGTGGGCAATTGCAGGGGTTGAAATAACTGTAACATACAGGAGGCGCCAGGCCACTGAGCAATTTCAGGGAGCGGTAGCTGCCCGTATCCGGGTTTTTCAAAAAACCGGAGGCGAGATATAGAACAAAGGCTAAACTTAGGCTGCCAAGCGCGATTCGACCGAAGCCTAATTTCTTTACCGGGCTGTCGTGGGGGAATTTAATAAGTCCGAACAGGTACAAAGCCATACCCAAAAAGATCAGTATCCAAAGGCCGAGGAAGGGCTCAATCTTGAGGAAATTCCAGTGCTTTACCAGGTCTGCATTCGAAAGGAATTTCAAAGCAAGAGCCAATTCCAGAAATCCCAATACCACTTTAACCGTATTTAACCAACCCCCGGATTTCGGAAGGGACTGCATCATGCTCGGAAAAGCGGCAAACAGGCCAAAAGGCAGGGCAAGGGCCAATCCAAAGCCTCCCATACCGGCGGTGAGCTGCCAGGCTCCTCCGGAGGAAGTCAGTGAACCGACCAACAGCGAGCCCAAGATCGGGCCGGTACAGGAAAAGGAAATAATAGCCAGGGTGAGGGCCATGAAGAAAATGCCCACCACACCGCCAACGCCTTCTGCCGAACTGGCCTTGTTGGCCCAGGAACTAGGAAGGGTTAACTCGTAATAACCGAAAAAAGAAAAGGCAAAAAATACAAATACGGCAAAGAAGAAAAGGTTTAGCCAGACATTGGTGGAAATACTATTCAGAATGTCGGAATTGATGCTGTCCATTAAATGAAAGGGAATACTCAGGAGCAGATAAACCAGTGCGATAAAAGCTCCGTAAAGAATAGCCTGGCGGAACCCGGCTGCCCTCGATTTCCCGCCTTTGGTGAAAAAGCTGACCGTCAGGGGGATCATTGGAAAAACGCAGGGGGTCAATAAGGCCAGCAAGCCTCCCAGGAACCCCAGCAAAAAGATATTCCAATAGCTGGTATTGGCTTCTACCAGAGAGGCTTCTTCCTGACAATCCCCATTAAGGGAGGTCAGGTGGGGCTTCGGTATAGCAAAAAGGTCACCAGTAGCCTCAGGAGATATAACAGGGGTAGTCTCATTATTTTCATCCGGAAGTGCTTCGGCTCCAAGCAGAGCCAGGCCCTCTCCCGGGACGAATTTGAAATCTATATTGGAAAACAGGCATTTGGAGTCATCACACACCTGCGCCTCCACATAGCCGGTAATGGACTGGCTTGGGTCGTTGACCTGGATGCGGGCTTCGAATACAGCTGGTTGATCAGAAAGGAATTTGGTGACGGGTATCCCAAAAACCAGGTCCTCCTTGTGAACGATATGCCCGGTTTCTTCGATCGGGCCTAATAATTGAAAACTGCTGGAATCGTCAAAGTGAAAAGTGGTTGGAATGGGACCTCCATCTTCTACTTCCTGGGAATAAAGGCTCCAGCCTTCTTCCAGCCTGGCCGTCCACTTTAGGGTAAATACTTTGTCCTTGTTTTCTGCAGGGCTGACCGTTGTGCTCCAACTGGCCGGTTGAATGATACCGGAAGTAGGGGTTTCCTCCGACAATAGGTCTGAGAGAGCTTCCTGCACCAATGAGGCTTCTCCCAGGGCGAATTTGAACTCCACTTCCGTAGGAGGAAGGCAGCGTTCTGCATCGCAGGCCATATATTCCAGAAAACCGCTCAGACTGGCGCTTTCACCGAGAAGGCGAACCCTTTGTCGAAATACAGCAGGCTCTCCGGAAAAGAACTTTTTGACATGGATACCAAAGGTAGGGTCTATGCCTTCCTTGGCCTTGCCCGATTCAACGGCTTTTTCTACTAGCTCCACATTGGTGTTGTCATCGAAATAAAAGGCCGTGGGAATGGGGCCTCCCTCCTCCACAAACTGGGAGTAAATGTTCCAGCCTTCTTCGATCTCAGCGGAAAAGACCAGTTCGAACTCACTATTGCCTAGTTCCCGGACGGTCCAGTTCCAGTCTACAGGATCCAAGATTTGTGCGGTGGACAGGTAGGCAACGGGCAGTAATAAAAATAAAATGGAAAATCGCTTCATGGTCGCGTATTTATGGTAAAGGCCCGACGTAGGGTCAAGCCTTATTCCTTATCCTTTGGTTGAGCCAACGAGCAGCGTTCTTTAAAAGAACGGGGCTACTTTTAATTCAGTTCAAATACAAATTCCATTTCGTTCGGAGGAAGGCATTTTGCTTCATCACAAACCATGTATTCAATATATCCGGTAATCGTTTGAAGGGGGTCAACGACCTGTACGCGTTGGATAAATCGGGTTTTCCCCTTGAATTTTACGATCTCCATTCCAAAAAGCGCATCGTGGCCCTCCAGTTTTTCCCCCTCTTCCCGGGCGGCCCCAAGGGGTAGGAAGCCATCCTGGACATCCAGGAAAATTCTGGTGGGGATGGGGCCTCCTTCTTCTAGGAACTGGGAGTAAATATACCAGCCAGGTTTAAGATCGGCTTCAAAGGAAAGCTCGTATTCCTGTTCTCCTACCTTTTCTGAGGAAAAGGTCCAGCTTACCGGGTTTAACTGGGCCAGTAAACCGGAGCTAAGCAGTAGAAGGCCAAAAAGGATGCTCGATTTTTTCATGTTCGGGTAGCTTTCTTAATTTCTCCGCTAATTTACGGAGATCCTTCAGGAATGTTCTGTGATCGCATATACAAAAGCAAAAGATTAACAAGGGAAGGAGGCCAGTGGGTTGGCGATTTGGGCAATGGTTTTATTCCTTTTCCCTGTTCTTCTAGTGCTCTGTGGGGAAGTAGTTTTCTTGAAAAAGGCCATGGAGATATGCACAGAGGGTGTAGGTTTACCCATTCACTGCGGCTGCTTTTAGAAGAGATTCGAATAATTCCCGGCCGTCGGCGTTACCGAGTATGGATTCAGCAGCGCGTTCTGGGTGAGGCATCATGCCGAAGACGTTCCGGTTCTCATTGCAAATCCCGGCAATGTTGTTAATGGACCCATTAGGGTTAGCGGCCTCGGTAATGCTGCCGTCTGCCTCGCAATACCGGAAAAGTACCTGCTCGTTATCTTCCAGTCGTTGTATAGTCTCTTCGGCAGCATGGAAACGCCCTTCCGCATGAGCAATGGGGATCTTGAGCACCTGGTCGGGAGACAGTAGGGCAGTTAGGGGAGATCTGTTGGAAACCGTTTTCAGGAAGGTATTTTTACAAATGAATTGTTGATTCTGGTTCCTAAGGAGGACCCCCGGCAGTAAGCCTGATTCGCAAAGGATCTGAAATCCATTGCAGATCCCAAGGACAAAGCCTCCTGATTCTGCAAACTGAATTACCGATCGCATAATGGGCGAAAAGCGGGCAATAGCGCCGGCCCGGAGGTAATCACCATAGGAGAAACCTCCCGGTAATACAATGCAATCGCCAGTTGAAAAACCATCCAAGGTGATTTCCTTGTGCCAAAGTTTGACCGTTTCAGCTTGCATGACCTCCTCAAGCACATGCACCATATCATCGTCGCAATTCGAACCTGGAAAAACAACAACTCCAAATTTCATGCTATCGTTCTTTTTGGTAAAGGTAAGACAAAATCTAAAGGTTTTGCCTTAGCTAAGCCCTTGTAAAAGCAAAGGAAGAAAATATATACCTGCCAGCAACAGCAGCAGAAAGACGTGAAGGATCTCGGCCAGGGGCCTTGAAATTGGCTGAAAGCCAAGGCCAGTAAGTACCCCAAGCGGAAGGCTAAGGACCAAGAGGTTGGTTATACTCGCTTGTGGTAGAAAGAGGAGGCAAAGCAGTGCTGTGGGTATCAGCCAAAATAAAAGCTGAAGGTGCTTACGGTCCTGCACCACTCTTTTTTTATAGTAATTCCCGGAGAACAACACCAATAAAAGTATGATTAAGCCGAATAGGCTGGTAGTTGCCCATTCGATCGGACTCAAGTCCGGAAATGGAAAAAAGCTAAACCCATTTATAAATTGCCGTTTAAGGAACCATGGCAGGCGATCGAACCAAAAGGTGATCGTTGCTCCAAGCAAATAGGGGGTTATCAGGCCGCTTAACATCATCAACCGCTCCTTGATATTAAAAGATCGCATAATGGATAAACTTACCCAACCAAAAAGAAAGAAGATCAGGTAGACAGGTACGAAAAAACTGGCAATGCCCACAAAAAGACCAATGTTGAAGATCTGGTCAGCACAGCGCACCTTTTTATAAATACCCATTGCCTGAAACAGCGCGATCAGCAAAAACAGATTGGCCCAGTGGAAAGGCGTATTGGTGCGAAAAAGAGGATGAAAGGCACTAACAAGAACAACGAATACCCCGGGTAATAAACTGACATCCCGGCCAAGCCGATAGTACATCTCCAGATAATTACTTCCCGCACCCAGCAAAAAAAGTAGAAATATGATCAGTGCCCAGGACCAGGGTCCCGGGGCGGGAAAGTAGGCTTTAAGGTATTCAAAGAGGACTCCTCCCTCCCAGTGTACCCCTTCCCATTCCGCCATGGGGTAAAACCAATTGGCCGCAAAAAGCAAACCTAAATAAGGGATCAGGTATATGCTTCCCAATAATTGGTTGGTCCTAAATAGCCCTAACACAAATCGCTGGTTTTGCGCTAAAGGTACCAATTTTTCGATCACCTGCAGGCGGGCAATAGTTGTCAGGCCCGTTTTTTCTAAAGCTTGTGATTTTTTTTCCCATTTGTTTATGGAATTCCAATAGGCAGTAGCTCTACATTAACGAAAACGCAAGGCAGCAACTCTGAAAAACCAATTGAATTTTTATTCAACCATTTGAAAACATTCTGCCTGTTAAATGCTAATGCATCGAGTGAAGGGGTGGTTTTTCCACTCCTCCACCAACCCCAAAAGAATCTAGCCTTTATTATTCGCTCTCTCTGAACTACATGCCCGATTCCTCACCATTGGATCGGGCTTTTTATTTTTCTTCTAATTAAATGAAAATGCAAGGGCTATCCCACAAGCTAACTCGCTTTTGCGCCCCCGTCCCCGGGCTGGAAGACTAAGGCCCCTTTAATGCTTTGGTGTTTGGATATAAAAACGAAGCGGGAAAGATTCGAAAAAGGGAGGCGGCGAGGCTTTTTATGGTACAAGGGCAGTTTTAACCTACCCGAAGCAAGGAGGTGTAAAATAAAGAAGGGGCGCATGTACATGCACCCCTTCTTTCATATCTCAAAATGCTACTGGTGCTTTGAGATAGGCTTGGGAATTAATACTGCACCCCTAATGCTTGCAGTGTTTCCAGGTCTAGCTGGCCAACGGGCAGGCCATTGTCCCGCTGGAATGCCGTAAGGGCAGCTTTGGTGCGTACACCCAGAATATTGTCGATCGGCCCCGGATCGTAACCTGCATCTTTCAGTGCCTGCTGGATCTGGCGAATGGTGTAGCTATCCACTTGATTGGCACAAAGGATCTCTCTCCATTCGGTGAAGCCTCCCTGGCTTTTCAATACGCGCTTGGAAACGGTCTTGTATTCAGCGGGAACATCAACCGTACGGGTGGTAGCCGGTGTTTTCAAAACCTGGCGGGTAATGGTTTGGTATTCACCCTGGATCTCGCGAGCGATATCATTGGAAGCTGCCATGACGTCGTCCTTGGTTTTGGCACGACGAATAGAAATAGTCTGGTATTCAGCAGGGATAGTAACTTCGCGAACACTGGCTGGAGTTTTTTCGCGTTGCACCTTAACGGTAGTATACTCAGCAGGAATAACTTCTTCACGATAGGTAGCTGGAGTTTTTACCACGCGCTTGCTGATCGTTTTGTACTCAGCAGGGATTTCTACTTCTTCCAAACTGGCAGGTTCTGTAACGACACGCTTGGAAACAGTCTTGTATTCAGCAGGAACTTCTACTTCCTTGATACAATCGTTGCCGCTCAAGGTGTAACCTGTGGGGCAACCTTCAGGTACCGTACGGGTAACAGTTTCATAGCGCGCGGGAACTTCGACCAGGCACCAAACCAGGCAATCATTGGGATCGGCAGAAAGACAGTTGCGGTCAGCCTGACGCTTAACCCACTTGGTAGTGGCAGGAGCCACTTCGATGCGTTCGGTTTCTGTTTTTACAGTAGGGGCAACGCGTTCGATACGCATACCGGCTTCCCGTATGGCTACACGCTCTGTTACGGTTTCGTACTCGGCAGGGCGGGGGACCATGCGAATGCCTTCCTGCTTAACGGCCAAGCGTTCAGTTACGGTTTCATACTCCGCAGGAACATACACGAAGCGCTTGGATTCCGGCTTGATCATCACCCGTTCGGTTACTGTTTCATATTCAGCGGGTACGTACTCATAGCGAATGCCTGCAGGCTTCACCTCTACTTGTTGGGTTTCGGTAACATACAAGTCGCTTTCCTTGATCTGGCTTCCATAAACCTTAGCGGCTTCTTTCACCAAAATCTTTTCAGTTACGGTTTCGTACTCCGCAGGAACTACTTCGGTACGGGTAGTAGCTGGTTTTACCAATACACGCTCAGTAACGGTTTCATACTCATCAGGGATGAGGCATTTCGCGTAGCATTTGCCGGGCTCGCTGTCCTTGGGCAGATCACCAGGCTGTGCCGTCGTAATGGTCACTGCAAACAAGGCAATCGCCAACGTAAGCAAGTAGTTTACTGTCTTCATAATGTGCAACATTGGTTTTTAAAAAGGGTATTAAAAAATTATAATTACTCTTTGCCTGAGGCCGGCCAGCAAGGGCTGGCCTACCAAACTTTTGCTGATCGGGGATGCAGGAAGAATGAGGTTTAGGTATCGAATGGATCGGTTATTTGTTAATCCCAGTTTAAAGGTAAAAGTAGGAAGGTATTCTTCAAAACACAAGGTTGTAAAGAAGTATTTGTGGAAAAAGCGCAAATTTTAAGAATATGTGAATATAAAAGCTTTGAAATTAAGAATAGGTTAAATATATTTTTTTCCTTTAATTTTGGGGTAACACAAGAAGAATTTGGTGATCATTGCCCCCTCTACATAGTGGTCGGAGCTCAGGGACATGGGAAGCGTTTCTCCGTTTTTGTGGAGGATCTTGATCTCTTCCTCTGCCGTATTATACATGCGGTTGGTTTCCCGGCCGGAGATGAAGAGGAATTCCAGTTCTTCCTCGGGTCCCTTCCACCAATTGGCGATTTGCCTCCGAATGGAGTCTGCGTAGGATTTAGAAACGGGCTGGTTGTGTAGTTCGAGACGGAATAAGCGCCTTTCGATCAGGCCACATGCTAGGGTGCGTAAGACGGCATCCGGATGCGACATCCACATTTTAAGGCCACTGACCAGGTCGAAATCATCCAGGGCTGCGAAACGATCCAACAATTCATCCTGTCGGGGTCCTTCGAAGTCTTGCCGACGAAGGGTGTGGTTCAAAAAAAACTCTAGAGCAGGAGGGGTGTCGACCTGCTCCCCCTGCTGCACCAGATACCTGGCCCGGCGCAGCGCCTGCTTTAACATTTGTTCTGCCGAAAGTACCGTTTTGTGGAGGTAGACCTGCCAGTACATAAGCCGACGGGCCATCAGAAATTTCTCGATCGAATAAATACCTTTAACTTCCACGACCAATTCCCCCTGGTGTACAGCCAACATCTCGATGATCCGGTCATAGCCGATGACCCCTTCGTAGACACCGGTGAAGAAACTGTCCCGGTTGAGGTAGTCCATTCGATCCATATCGAGCTGGCTTGATACGAGCTGATGGAGAAATTTCTTGGAATAGCGGTCTTCAAATATGGCTATGGCAAGGTCCAGCTTCCCGTCGAATTCCCGGTTGAGCTTCTGCATGAATAGGTCGGATAAGAACTCATGGGAAACTTCGATCAGGCTGTGTTCGAGCGTGTGGGAGAAGGGGCCGTGCCCAATATCGTGCAGTAGGATGGCGATGGAAGCCGCTTCGGCTTCAGCTTCCGTGATGGGTACCTCCTTACTGCGCAGTACTGTTATGGCACGGTTCATCAGGTGAAATGCTCCCAATGCGTGGTGAAAGCGGGTGTGCAGAGCGCCAGGATAGACGAAGTGGGTCATACTGACTTGCTTGATCCGCCTGAGGCGCTGAAAATAAGGGTGCTCTATCAATTCGAATATTATACCATAAGGCACACTGACAAAGCCGTACACGGGGTCATTGAAGATTTTCTTTCTTGCCATAACTTTCGAAAGATACAAATTCCGGACTGCAATTGTACTAGGTATCCCTTCCAGGGCTCCAAGCCCTGGAAGTTTCCCCAAAGCTTTCTGCCGGCAACGGCAATTTTAAGGCCTTTTTCCCAGTTTAGAGGAAGAGGGCAGATGGAGGGAAATCCTTACATTTGGCGTACTATCCTTTTTCAACTCTTAATTAAGTCTTCGTTTATGGACCCGATTACCATTTTGTGGGCAGATGATGAAATAGATTTGCTCAAACCCCAATTACTGTTCCTGGAAAAAAAAGGATATACCGTTCGAACCGTCACCAATGGGCATGACGCCCTGGAAGAGTGCTCGGAAAACCCCAATATTGATGTCGTCTTCCTCGATGAAAGCATGCCTGGCCTGACCGGCCTGGAAACCCTTACGGAGCTAAAGCAGTCCCATCCGCTGCTGCCCGTGGTAATGATCACCAAAAACGAGGCGGAGGCCGTCATGGAAGAAGCCCTGGGGGGATATATTTTCGATTACCTGATCAAACCGGTTAATCCCAACCAGATCCTGCTAACCTTAAAAAAGATCATTGATCAGAAGCGCCTCCAGCGTGAGAAAACTTCATCCGATTACCAGCAGGAGTTCCGCCAGATATTTATGGAAATCAATAGAGGGCTGGGGTTTGAAGAATGGGTCGATATCTACAGGAAGATCATTAGTTGGGAGATCAAGATCGATCGGTCGCAATCCTCCGAAATGGGGGACATTCTGGCTATGCAAAAGCAGGAAGCCAATAAGGAATTCAGTAAGTATATCATAAAAAACTACCTGGATTGGCTGAAAGAGGGAGCTGACGGGCCGGTGATGTCCCATCGGCTGATGCGGGAAAAGGTCTTGCCTCGCCTGGAAAAAGACCGCCCTACCTTGATGCTGTTACTCGATAACCTGCGCTATGATCAATGGCGGATCATTGAGCCCATTCTAGCAGAGTTTTTCCGCGTGGAAGAAGAGGACTATTTTTACAGTATCTTACCCACGGCAACCCAATACAGCCGGAATGCCATCTTTGCCGGATTAATGCCGGCTGATATCGAAAAATACTACCCCGACTGGTGGAAAAATGACAATGATGAAGGAGGGAAAAACCTTTTCGAATCCCAATTACTAGCAGAGCAATTGGATCGTCTCCTACGCAGGGAAATCAAACACGATTACCTGAAGATCACCAATGTCAACCATGCCCGACAACTACAGGACAATATTCTGAATTACCTGAATAATGACCTGACAGTAATTGTGTATAATTTCATTGACATGCTTTCTCATGCCCGCACCGAAATGGAGGTTTTAAAAGAGCTTGCCGGAGACGAGAAAGCCTACCGTTCCCTTACGCGCTCCTGGTTTCAGAACTCTCCTTTGTGGGCCGCCCTGGAACGGGCAGCAGAGCGGGATGTTCAATTGATCGTTACTACCGATCACGGTACGATCCGGGTGCATTCCCCTTCCAAGGTAGTAGGTGACCGGGAAACGACTACCAATCTGCGCTATAAGGTCGGGCGAAACCTTCAGTATGATCGCAAGGACGTTTTGGAGGTGCGTAAACCAGAGGTAGCAGGCCTGCCCCGGCCCAATGTGAGCTCGACCTTCATTTTTGCCAAGGAGGATCTTTTCTTTTTGTATCCCAACAATTACAATCACTACCACAATTACTACAAAAACACCTTCCAACACGGGGGGATTTCGCTGGAGGAAATGATCTGTCCGGTTGTACGGTTAAAGGCCAGGTAAGAGGGGCCATTTTAGAAGATTAAGCCTTTTTTCAATATGAAAAAGTGCCCGTAGAGGAAAGGAGTTATGGGAAATGGAGTGTATGATGGGTCTTCCTACCTGGGACTTTGCTAAACTGGGCGGATGATCACCTTCCATTCTGGCATTTCCTCTAACACAGCCCGAAGCCGGCTACGGCTGGCTAAAAAGCGGAGGTTCCTGCCGAAAGTTCCCGGCTGGTAAAGTTCTATACGGCCGGTTTCGAAGAAGAGGAATCGACTAAGCTGGATCTTTTGAACACTTTCCACTGAATAGCGGTAATGTTTAAAATAATTGGTGATATAGATGGAATCGGGGCTTATCTCTACCCGTTTGAGCTGGAATAAGGTAAAGTAAATGACCAACAGGCCAGCCAGGTACCCAAGGGCCATAAAAAGTTTGAAGATAGTACCGCCTGCTGCTCCTCGTAGAAAATCTCCCTTGAACAGGACGACTGCCGTAACCCCACCCATGAAGACCATCCAGAAAATGGGCACAAAGAATTTGAAAAACAGGGTAGCATTACTGGAAATCCGCTCCATAATTTAAACTTCTTCTTTCTCCAGATTTCGAACCACTCGGGCAGAAACTAGAATACTGATCTCATAAAGGAAAAATAAAGGAATCCCGATCAACAACTGGGTGACCACGTCGGGAGGTGTGATCAGGGCCGAAAGCATCAAAATGAGGATAATGGCATGCCGGCGGTAAGTCCGCATATCCTGTGGGACGATCAGACCTACCCGGGAAAGGAAAAAGACTACGATCGGCAGCTCAAAAACCAAACCCGCCGGAAGGGTGAACATCACCATATAGGTGATCAGAGAGGAAAGGGTAGGGGCGTTGGAAACACCGGGAATAGTGTAGCCGGCGAGGAAGTTGATGGCGAAGGGGGAAATAACATAATACCCGAATGTCACCCCCATCATGAAAAGCAGGGAACAAATAACAACAATGCCCCGGGCGGCCCGGCGTTCCCTGGGGTAAAGCCCCGGCCGGATAAAACGCCAAAATTCCCAAAATACATAGGGAAAGGCAACTACAAAGCCGGTAATGAAAGACACCTTGATACTGGTAATAAAAGACTCTCCAAACCCGATCGCCTGTTTTTCAAATTCCGGAGGGGTAAAGCACATGCGATCTCCCAGACCAACCTGATTGGAAAAGGCACAGATCGCCCGGTAACTTAGAAAATCCGGATAGGTAGGGGCGAAAATAACCTGCCGAAACAACCACTCCTGGGCAATGAATAAGACTATGCCAACCGATACTATCGCCACAAGGCTCCGGATGATGTGCCAGCGCAACTCTTCCAAATGTTCCAGAAAGGTCATTTCATCCTTTCCCGATTCCAATTGATCCACATCTACTTGATCCAGGGCCATAAAGGGATAAATTTTAAAGAAAACAAAATTAGCAGTTTTGGTTCGCATTCACTCCTTTTAGGAGGCCTTTTCGCCTGCTGTAATCTAAATTCACTTTCGCTATTTTAGGTGTTCCCTGCCTCTACCGGCTTGGGATTCCCATTTATTTTTCAAAACAGAAACAAATAAAGCAGTACATTTGAAGCAGTTTCAAGCTTTTTCACCAAACAGCTTTCGAGCCTCCAATAGCCAATTTTTTTGAATATATGGATGTCGCAATTACGCTTGGCTTAATCATTGTTTTTCTGGCCCTTCTTTTAATTTCCTCCGATTGGCTGATCGATTCGGCCGAAAAGGTTGGGCTCTCCTTGGGTATTTCGCCCTTTATCATCGGGGTTACCATTGTTGCCTTCGGCACCTCTCTACCAGAACTTGTTACTTCGATTTCTTCTGTTTTACAGGGGGAGTCAGAGATCGTAGTAGGCAATGTGGTGGGCTCGAATATTACCAACATCGCCCTGGTCCTGGGCCTGGTCACGGTCGTAACCAATGGTATACGCCTGGATTATAACGTCTGGAACATTGATATGCCCTATCTCTGGGGGTCAGCATTTATGCTTTATTTTGTTATTCTGGATCTTAGGGTCTCCTTATTCGAATCTATTCTCTTGTTTTTAGGGATCGTTATTTTTTTACTTTACTCCGGTTTAAGCGATAACTCAGAGGAAGAAGTGGTCAAGGTGCACACCAGTTGGAAAACCTATGTCATGCTGCTCATTGGAGCGGCAGGCGTCTGGATAGGAGCGACCTACACCATTTCGAATATTTCCCGCCTCTCAGAATTGCTGGGCATCAGCTCTGAAATTTTCTCCCTTTCTGTAATCGCCTTGGGTACTTCCCTGCCCGAGGTGATCGTTAGCCTGAGTGCTGCCCGAAAGGGTAAGGCCTCCATTGCGGTGGGTAATGTGCTGGGTTCCAATATCTTCAATACCTTTTTCGTCATGGGATTGCCTTCTTTGATTGGGGAGTTGGAGATACCGGTGAGTATGAAAACGACTTTTATCCCGATGATGATAGTGTTAACTATTCTTTTTGGTGTGATGTCCAATAATCGGCATATTACCCGTTGGGAAGGGGCGTTTTTATTAATGCTCTACCTTTTGTACGCCTCCTTTTTATTCGATACCGGAGGGATTTAAAAAGAGCAGCTGCTATTAGGGGTGTTTTCACCCCGTCCATTGGTGCGGCTCGCCTCAATTGGAAAATAACCCAATAGCCTTTACGTTAAGATTGGAAATAGTTTTCGAATGAAGATCCAGACCCTGGCTTTCCTTTTTTGCTTATTCTATTCCCTTGCGGCTTTCGCCCAATCCACGGTAGGTTTGGTAGCTTATTATCCCTTTGATACCGCTTTTACCGACGCCACCGGTAATTCCGCAAACGTGGGTATTCCCATTGGTAATCCGAACTTTGTCTGTGGGGTAAAGGAAAATGCAGTAGCCTTTAAAGGAGCGGTCGACCAATTGAACTTTATCGGCCCCGTTACAGATGAATTTGATACGGAGGACTTTTCGATCTCCTTTTACTTCAAATCTACTGGGCCTAACGGAACTCAATATATCCTTTCGAAACGCCACCCCATTTGTGGCAGCGATAGTTCCTTTTATATTCGCTATCGCCCCCTGAATCGCACTTTAAACGTGGTCTTGAGTGAGTCGGCTGAAAAGAGCGTCAGCCTGGTGGAAGTCCTGCCGGAGGGTAATTGTTGGCATCATATTACCATTATCCGGGACGCCACCCGGGTCAAATTATACCTCAATGGGGAATTCCGACAGGAACTGGCAACCCTTAGCCGGATCGATATTTCCAATGAAAGCAACCTCATTTTGGGGGGGAGCGACTGCTACGGCCTGAATGAAACTTCCCTGGACGGAATAATCGATGACCTGCGCTTTTACAACCGGGCACTGGACGATCCGGAAGTGGAGGCCGGATATGACCGTCGCCCGGATCGGATCCTGAATCGCGACACCTCTATTTTTCTGGGAGAGTCGGTTGCTATCCAAATGGGAGCCAGCTGTGCAACGGGTTACAACTGGTTGCCAACCACCGGAGTAAGTAACTCATCGGCTGCGGAGCCTGTAATCACGCCTATTTTTGCCGGAACGAGTATTTTTAAGGTGCAATTGTCTGACAATATTTCTACTTGCATAGCGGAAGATTCCATAGCGATCAATGTGGTGGACCCCAATTCCCTGGATTGCAGTACGGTTTACCTGCCTAACGCCTTTACGCCCAATGGCGATGGACTAAATGAAACTTTTGGCGTAGACAATCCCTTTGCTATCCAGAATGGGTTTATTGCTTTAGAGGTCTTCGATCGTTGGGGAGGCCGGGTTTTCGGCACTGCCGATCCTTTCCAACGCTGGGATGGTTTCTTTCAGGGCCAGAAAGTTAATCCCGGTGTTTTCCTGTACCGGGTTCGAAACATTTGTAACGGAGAGGAACTGCTGACCAGTGGCAGCGTTACAATCATCCGCTGATTACCATTAATTTATGTGGTATCCGTGCTAATTCAGTCGTGCCAGGCAATATCGGAACCCACTTGGAAGGGCCCCAAAACTTCATAGTTGGTAAACTTCTGTGATGAATGATCAAATGCTCGATGGGCGTCGAAAATGCCCATCGAGCATTTGCCCCTTTACCGGATCAGGGTCACATCTCCCCGGTAGGTCAGGGTAATTCCATCCAGGAATTGAACCTCTGCTACATAGACGTATACTCCCGAGGGAGCATCTTCTCCATTTACTTCTCCGTCCCAGATGATGGAACCACTGCCACAGTCTGGCAGAAAGGGAGAGGATAATTCTGCGACCAGGTCACCCCACCGGTCGTAGACCTGGGCGTAAGTCACCTGAGTGACACCCGTGCAGCCGAAAATGCGGAACTCATCGTTACGGCCGTCCCCGTTCGGTGAAAACACATTGGGAAGGAAAATATTCCGGTTGCGGTCCAGTTCTACAAAAATATTTTCCAAAGCACTACATCCGTTTACATCGACTACAGTCAGAGTGTATTCCAGGCTTTCCCGAGGATCGACAAAGGGGGCCTCCACTGTATCGGAGGATAGATAGGTAGAGGGAGTCCATAAATAAGTAGTGATCGGCAGGGAAGAGTTAATAATGGGAAATAATTGAACGCTGGAATCCCCTAACTCAATGACGATCTCATCCGGGTTAAACTGTACGGTCAATTCATCGGGTTGGTTGATGAAGATAGAGTCCGTGAAGCTACAACCCAGCGGGTCCTCCACGGTCACCAGGTGAGGGCCTGCGAATATACTGGCAGCCTGATCCAGTGGGAACATCAGACCGTTATTATCTACGGAAAAGGTATAATCCAGTAGCATTTGCCCATTCCCCCCGAAGGCGGTATCTACCCGCAGGGCAGTAGCTTCTCCGAAGCAGCGCGGGTCCTGTGGTTGTGAGATCACTGCCTGTACGGGGGTAGGCTCGATCAGTGTAAAGGAAACCGAATCAGTACAACCTTCAATATCCGTGACCGTTACGAAGTACGTACCGGCCAGAAGGTTCTCTGCAAGATCAGAACTGGCAGGCGTCTGTCCGTCTGACCAGTTATAGGGGTTCGGCCCCAGGGAGTTGATATTGTCTTCACTGTTTACCAGAACGCCGATCATGCCGTCCATTTCGCCATTGCAACTGACATCCCTGGTGCGCAGCGGGTCAATTCGCAACTGCAGGACATCTGGTTCGGTTACGGTCACTACCGCTTCCTCACTACAATTTCGATTGTCGGTCACCACTACGGTATAATCCCCTGCGGGCAGGTTGGGATTGGTGGGGCTGGTGGAACCATCTCCCAGCCACAGGTAATCATAAGGTGCCGAGCCGCCATTAACGGTTACCATGGCCACACCATCGCTTCTGCCGTTACAACTTACCGGATCAATGCTGGGCAGTATCATGATTTGCTGAGGCGCCGGTATATTGATCGAATCCAGGGCTGCGCATTGGTTGGAATCAACCACCAGCAGGGTGTTGAAACCCTGGCACAACTGAATAGCGGTAGAAGTATTGGTATTGGTGAAGGTTTCTCCATTCCCCCAGGTAAAGGTGAATAAACCGGTACTGCCATCCGTATATTCGGCCAGGGCGGTGGCGCTTCCATCGCAATCTCCTCCAAAACAACTTACCGAAGTGGTATCTGTGAAATTGATTTGAAGGGTAGCAGGGTCGCTGACAGAGCCGGTCGCTGAGGCGGTTGGGCAATTATTCGCATCCGTCACCGTGACATTGTAAGTACCCGCTTCCAGCCCCATATAAACGGCACTCAGCAGCGTATCCGGCTGAGGAGTATCTTCCCAGATGTAGGTGTAGGGCATAGTACCTCCGGCTGCAAATACGGTCAGCTGGCCACTCGATTCACCCGGGCAGACGGGCGATTGACTGAGAATACTATCTATCCTGACCGCTTGAGGAGCAACAACAGCAGCCGTATCTACGGTGATGCAGCCGTCTGTCGCCGTAATGCTGACAATATAGTTACCTGGGACAAGGCCGGTAATGGTAGGTCCAAAGGCCCCGTTATCCCATTCGTAGGTGTCGATAGGGGCCCCACCTGGCACTGCGGTTACGGTGAGGGATCCATTGGCATCATCCGGACAGGCGAGGGTATCATTGGGAAAGGCAGTTACCTGTGGGGGGACAGGCTGCGTGATCTCCACAGTACCCGTTACCGTACAGTTGTTGGCATCCGTCACTTCCACGGTGTAGATTCCCGCAACCAGGTTGACAGCCATGGAATCGGTCTGACCGTCGCTCCATAAGTAATTATAAGGCGGTAATCCACCGAATACAGCGACGGTAGCACTGCCATCATTCCCGATATTACAGCTTTCATTTTGAATGTCAATTAGGCCGATTTGAATGGAATCAGGTTCCTGTACGACGAAGCTGTCGACCACCGCACAACCCAGGGGGTCGCTGTCTTGCATGGTTAGGAAATAAGTGCCTGCGCTCAATCCGGTGATGGAACTTCCGGTGGGATCTACATCAACCTGGCCGGTCGACCAACTAAAGGTATAAGGAAGGTCCGGGGCCTCACCGGAAGTCAAACCACTGCTTACAATGGACCCGTCAAAACCGCCGTTACAGACTGCATCGGTAACGGCCCCGTCTATGCTTAAGATCTTGGCAGCAGGAACGATCACGGAATCCACCTTGACACAGCCGTTCTCATCTGTAATGGTAAAGCGGTAAAGGTCGGAAGGAATGTTATTTTGTACGTAATTGGAACCGGTAAAGTTGGGAAGGCTGTCGAAATTGAATTCATAAAGTCCGTTGGGAGCAATACCCCCGACCACTAAAATATTAATGCCCCCATCAGCTACTCCGCTACAAGTTGCTGTATCCAAGGTCGTATTCCCCCCATTCATAAGGCGGCTAATGGGAGAGGGCTGGGACAAATTCGTACTCGCGTCAGAGGTACAGCCATCGGAATTGGTTACCGTTACCGAATAGGGGCCAGCAGGGAGGTTAACCATCCTCGCTCCGGTAGAGTCAGGTAGATTCCATTGGATCTGGAAGTTGTTTTCCGGGTTGGGTTGGATGATTCCGTTGACCAGTACTTCCACCTCTACAACTCCGTCTGAAAAGCCAAAGCAGGTGGGGTCATTCAGAATTCGAATGCGTGCATCCAGAGTAGCCGGTGCATTTATGATAAAGGTATCAAGAAAGGTATTTGCAGGTACTGTGGCGTCACTAATATCCAGTTGGTATTCTCCGCCCGGGAGGTTCATAAAGGTGACAGCGCCTCCGTTCTCGAATATGACACTGTCGATGGGCGCGAAGGTAGGATCGGAAGTGGAGGTTACCGTCAGAACATAGGAGGGCAATCCCTGAGCGACCCTTACAGTTGCCGTTCCGTCTGCAGCCCCCGCGCAATCCAGTTCATTGGTTTGAATGTCGACAAATAAGGAACTGTTGGAAACGTTGACCTGTCCATTCGAAAAAATAAAGCCATAACTGTCCAGGTCTCCGGAAATATTAGCCACTGTTTCGAAAATATTCCGTGCTGGAAAAAAGCGAATCGGACTTTCATCTCCGGGGTTGCCGATCACCTGAAAGCAGAGTTGGAAGAGGCTGGAGCTATCGGGTAAACTGACATCCATGAAGGTGTCATCGTTCCAGCTTATCAAAAGGCTGTCAGGAGCCGCCTGATTGAAATTGGCGTTGCTGAGGCCTGGTAGAAAGGGGTTTAAATTGGTAACCGCCTGAAAATTGAGTACGCTGGCATCCCAGGTCACACTGAATTCCATAAGTCCTACGCTATCAAAATCCTCTACTAGTACGTCTATGCAAAAATTTTCCCCCTGCATACGATTTTGAAGGGGCGCTTCAAAGGAGACACTATTACAACTACTTATATCCATGGTGAAGGAAGCTCCACAGCTTTTCCCATCCTCCACCTCAATTTGATAGGTACCGGATTCCGGGACAAAGATCCTGACCTGGTCGTCGTGACCAGGGGTACTGGTATTAGTAATCATTCCCCGGACGGTAGGGTCATCTGCCTTGAAGATGTTGAAAGTATAACTTTCCGAATTATCAAATTCGGGCATACCGCCCTCCACATTAAAGGAGGCAAAGCATTGCTCACCGGGGATATCGGGAACGATCTGGGAGACCTCAATGGGGTTAAGGTAGATTACCCGAAAGGCCTGATCGGTGTTTACATTAACACAGTTCCCGGCTGTGCCGGTACTGTCTACCTCGTACAGATTATTATTGAAGTCATCCACTGTGATCGGAGCGAAAAGGAATCGAACGGGAGCTCCATTGGTCCAGGCTTGTTGAACGGAACCGTCGTTTAAGAAAACGGCATCGCCATTATTGTTCTGTGTAGTAATCCAAATCCCGTTCATTTGATCGATGGGATTCCCCATAGGATCGAAAATGGGATCGGTATCATTCAGGCAGGGATCGATACTAATATCTGACAGGCTAGGGCCGGAGAAGGCCGCAGCCGGCGGACAATCATAGTAGGCATACCCAATACCAGGGGCGGTGGAGGGGTTGGGATCTCCGCCAAGATTGAAATCCTGGTTGTGAATGACCTGAATGGAATCCCCCGCACATAAAAAGAAAATGCCTGCTCCGGCATCATTACTTTGCCCGTCAAAGGGGGCAAAACTGATGGTACCGGCATCATTGGTACACAACATACGCAAGCCCCCGGAGCTGGTGGGCCCTTCCAGACGAACGGGCTCCGCAAGTTGAGCAAAAATAGCCCCCTGGGCCACTAAAAAAAGAATAGCCGGAAGAATGTACTTTCTCATGGAATTTATACTTGAAAAGAAGTGGTGTAGCAAAAGTAGGGACGAGTTCCCGGTTGTTAACCGCTTTCGCCACTCATTTTTCATTAGGTATTTACATCGAACAAAACGATGACCTACTGCAATTATTGCGGGGTAAATGTAATGCTAACTTTCCTGTTTACCGGACTTCCCGAACGTAGCCACTAATCCCCTTACTGCTTAGGTCATTCAAGTACTGCTGAGCCCTTGCCCGACTGTCAAAACGCCCTACTAAGATCTTAAATCGCGGGCCTTTGGTTTCGTCACCGGATTCGATCTGCACCTGTTCCTTTATTTGACTTTCCAGTTTGCGGACAAAGGGAATGACATTTTCATAATTCGAAAAGGCCCCTACCTGTATGGAGTAAAAAACCGAATTGGTTGGGGAAGGTAGAACGGCTTCTGTATAAGGCCTTTCCCAATCGGATGCAGGATCTGTCGGCTGGCTTGCCGTACTGCCCAGTGGGGGCCGGTCCAGGTGGCCGGTGCCAGCCTGAGGAGTGGGCAGATCGGGGCCTACCGGGCCGCTGATCGCTCCCGCATATCGATTAGCGGGGATATTGTATTGTCGAAGGATCTCCAGCAAGCGCTTGGCGGAAAGGGATTCCTCAAATCGTGCAACTTGTTTCCCACCTGCATCAAAAAGCAGGACGGTGGGTAGCATTTCGATCCCATAGGCGACCTTGTCATTATACCCTTCCAGGTCTTCAATATTGACCTGAATGGGATAGTAGTGCTGCGATAAATAATGCCTGATCCGGGAATCGGAATAGGTGTTCTCTTCCATCCAACGGCAGGGCATACACCAGTCGGCTGTAAAATGAGCATAGATCAGTTTCTGTTCTTTCGCGGCAATTTGCTGAGCTTTTTCTACGGTGC
Organism: uncultured Saprospiraceae bacterium; assembly: GCA_964479625.1. GTDB lineage: Bacteria > Bacteroidota > Bacteroidia > Chitinophagales > Saprospiraceae > CAYZMS01. Next base: position 62,511 of record CAYZMS010000016.1, on the reverse strand, counting down.
TTTGGGTAAGAAAACTCTCTTTGGATTGGGCAGGCAGCAAAAGGGGGCAACAGGCAGCCCAAAAAAGGACTTGCAGAAATATCGGGGTCTGATAACGCATTCTTTTTAGTGGTTTGTCTCCAAAGGTAAGACCAAATCGGCAATTCCTCTGCTAAAAGAGTAAGGAAGCAGGGACTGTAGCAAAACGCAAGTAGGGAATTCAGTTGCAGGGAATTAGGGCAGTGGTCGTTCACACTTAATGCTGATCGTGCCAGTTGGCGATAGCTCTAAGAAGGTCAAGATGTTGTTCATAAAGCTTTTGGCCGGTGGCAAATAGCTCTTCGAAATGCATAAACACCATTTGAATATCTTTTGGAACTTCCCCATGGAGGTTGCGCATTTTGTAACAACCGCAGGCATGCAGGCTTTTCATTACGGTAGCCAGTTCTTCCGCCTGCTGGATGAGCTCTTCGAAAGAAGTCTGGTAGGGCGTGTCGGAAGGCACCTTTGGTTCAGGACTAAGCGCCAGTTGGAGTCGATCCTCGCAACTCAGGTCAGCCCCCGTAAGATCGGACAAACTTACGGTGAATAAGTTGGATAACTTTATTAAATTACATATGCGCGGTTCGGCTGATCCGTTCTCGTAAGAAGCAATGTTCCCGCGGTTTAAACCTATCCGGCGGGCTAGTTCTTCCTGGCTGAAACCCAGTCGCCTGCGCAATATTCGAATATTCTGATGTAGATAGGAAGTAGGCGGCAATGCCTTTTCTGTACGGTCCATAATCCTGCTCATTTCAATGCACTATTCCCGCTTCAGCAAGTAGTGGTTCTTTCAAATAAGTGGTTGTTAAAAAAGTATCCGGTAGCGGATTTCTTTAAAATTCGATCAAGCCTGTATTTTAATATACAAATGGGCGGGGTTTGAGTTTAAGGGCGTTAAGAAAATTAACTGATTTTGTGACCCAGGTCACAAAACTGTCAATACCGTTACAGTTTGGACGAATACCGGCCTGGGATGCTAATATTATTTGCATTTAGATGTCTAAACACTTATTTTTGTAAAAAAGAATTACAAGACCCATGCAACGGTTGCGGACTTTAAAGCGACCTTGTTTTAGTCAGCAATAAAATCACCCACTTTATGGTCTACACAATACAAAATCAAATCGAGGAGCAACTGGAAGGGGTTAGTAGCTCGTTGCGTGCTTTCTCGCTGAAATTAACGGGAAACACCTCGGATGCGGAAGACCTGTATCAAGACACCGCCGTTCGTATCATTACCAATGCGGACAAATATAAACAGGGCACCAATTTTAAGGCCTGGGCGGTGACCATCATGCGAAACATCTTCATCAATAATTATCGAAAGAAGGTGAGGCGCAACATGATCATCGACCAAACTCCGAACAATTACTACCTGAATTCCGGCGATAAGACCGTGGTTAACGACGGCGAGTCGAATGTCGAATTTGGAGAACTTCACGGCCTGGTAGAAAAATTACCGGACGACTTCAAGCGCCCCTTCATGATGGCCTACGAAGGCTACAAATATGAAGAGATCGCGGAAGAGCTGGAATCCCCCCTCGGAACGATCAAAAGCCGTATATTTTTCGCCAGGAAAAAGTTGCAGAAAATGTATCACAGCCTGCACAAGGAACGGGCTTAACAAGCATACTCATTTAAGCAAAGGGCTGCTTCCGCAAAGGGAAGCAGCCCTTTTTTATTTAAAGGAAACCATGGATCAGTGGATATTAATGGAGAATTTGTTGTTTTGAAAGAGCATCATCCCCAAAACCCATTCTTTTCCTATCTTGTACTTTTCAACACCTTTGCATATGAGTAAAACCTATCACATACAAACCGAAAAGGGGCCCCTACGCCTGCGGAAAAGCAAAAAACTGGCGGGTATACGGCTGCGAGAAGGGCTGAAGGGAGAAAAGCTCGATTTCCTAAGCAAAGAATGGTGTCCTTACCTGGGAGGTTTCCAGTTGGTAGAACTGGAGGATGGAGGAAGGCTGGACGAACGCCTGGATGAGATCCGGGCCAGGCAGGAAGTGAAGGTAGGCACCCACGCCTATTATGCGGAAGGCTCCGACCGGCCTATAGTCCCTACCGGAGACCTATACCTCTATTTCGAACCGGGTGTGAGCAAAGAGGAGCAATCGGTAGTGATGGATGAATTTGCACTGGAATTGATAGGTCGAAGGTCAGATACCGAAATCGTAGTCCGGGTAACAGCGCAATCGCCCAATCCTATCAAAATCGCCCAGGCGCTTACTGCTATTTCCATGGTGCGCCTGGCGGAGCCCGACTTTGATACCTTCCTGGATAACTATGACGTAGCCAGTCCGACAGACCACCTAATGAACCAGCAATGGAGTTTGCGCAATTTCGGTTTCGTTCCTGATGCCTCCGTAAGGATGCAGCCCGGGGCTGACGCCAAAGTGGTGGATGCCTGGAACCGGCTGGGGGATTTTGGCTCTGCTTCAGTGACCATAGCGGTCATTGACAACGGCTTTGACCTAACCCATCCCGACCTGAGGTCAAAGGTCTTCCGACCTTTCGATATCTGGAATAATTCCAATCAGGTGGTCCAGGGGGACGGCCGATATGTACACGGAACTCCGGTTGCCAGTCTGGCTCTTGCCGGGCAAAATGGAAATGGCATGGTCGGTGTAGCTCCCAATGCCCGGTTTATGCCCATCAGCGGAACATCCTTTGCCAGCAGGGATACCGAGTTGATGTTCGATTATTGTATCAACAATGGTGCGGATATAATTAGTTGCAGTTGGGGGTCGATCGACCCCATCAACCGACTGAACAGCGTCAAGGAAAGTGCCATTGCCAGGGCTGCCCGTCAGGGGCGGAATGGGAAGGGCTGTATAATTTTGTACGCAGTGGGTAACGATGGCCAGAATCAGGTGAATTTTTATGCGGCCCACCCGGATGTGATCGGTGTGGCGGCGTCTACCAGTCTTGACCAGCATGCCGCCTACTCCAACGAAGGGATGGAAGTTGATGTTTGTGCTCCATCCAATGGTCACTGGCCCCTCATTGCAGCCCGCGCCTGGTGGGATCCAGGAGACCACCGGCAGCAGGGCGAATTCAAATATTGGGTAGATGGCCGGAACCGGGGCAACAATTATATGCATTTCGGGGGCACTTCCGGAGCGACTCCTATTGTAGCCGGCGTGTGCGCCCTCCTGCTTTCAGCTAATCCCGCGCTTTCCGCGAGGGAAGTGAAGGAAATACTGCAACAGACCGCCGACAAGATCGGCCAACCTGCCGAATACTTCAATGGGCATTCCCGAAGATACGGCTTTGGGCGTGTCAATGCCGACCGGGCGGTTGCGGAAGCCCTGCGCCGAAAGCACAGCAGCAGCCCCTCCACTGGAGTGGGAACCGGCAGTAGCAGTTCCGGCGGACTGTTTCAGGTGGATGTTACCGAAAAACCCCGCAGCGGCTGGGGGGTACAGGCAGGTGCTTTCTCCAGTTTCGACAATGTAATGGACCTGGCCAACCGCTTTAAACGTCAATTCGGACATCCGGTCTATGTCCACACCTCCGGTTCAGGAGCAGCTACCCTTTACAAGATCATCGTCGGGGCCTTCAAGAAGATACAGGACGCCCGACAGCTGCATGATCGCATGGAGGCCCAGGGAGTCAACGGCTTCGTCAAGAACCTGGCCGACCTTTGATGAAGCGTTAAGGGGTTGGGGGAGATACCACCCAATTTTTAAAGCAGATATAACCCACAGACCGGAGGCCTTGATGGTAATTGGTGCGGCGGCGTATCTAGTGTTCCGGAATTTTTCCTAGAAATTCACCACAATCCCAATGGAAGGCAGGATCTCTCCTTCGATCATGCTGTTCACCTGCACCAATTGCTCCGGCTGGATGACCTCCCCATTCTCATCCCGATCAAGCCCGTAGGCTGGGGGCTCGGGGGCGGCCTGCGCCAATACGTTCTGTACGTCCAGGAATAGGTCGAGGCTAAAGTTTGGAAAACTCCATTTTTTATCGACCCGGATATCGAGCTGGTTGAACGCATCTAGGCGTTCTTCGCCCAGGCTGGAATAGTCGAGAACAACAGCCGGGTAATTGACCAGGGTGGCTTCCTGGTCAACAGGGGCAAAAGGGGCAGGGCCCAGTAAACGATAGCGGCCGCTAATCTCCCAGTTGTTGCCGAATTTGTAACCGCCCAGCAGGGAAACGAGTACCTGGTTGTCCCATACCGCCGGTTTGAATTCCCCTTCGAAACCGGTAAATTCACTGGCGTAAAAGGTGAGGGCAGCAATGGCGTAGAAACGACCGGTGAATTTTTGCTGGAATAAAAGTTCGATCCCATAAGTTCGGCCTTCCCCTGCGCTTTCAATAGCTTCACTGCCTAAGACTTCGAAGTCGCCGCCCTTATTGGCGAGGGAAACACTGTCTAGCACAGAAACCGGATAATCGTCGTAGCGCTTGTAGAACCCTTCCACGGTGAGCCGAGCGGCAGGGCTCAGTAAATATTCCAAGCCCAGCACCGCGTGATCGCTTTTGATGTAGGAACCCCCTTCGTTGACAAAGCAACCGTCGTTGTCCTGGAAGCCCAAAGTAGTGTAAGGCAAAATTTTATAATAACGCCCGATGGAGCCATTAAGAGTCCAGTCGCCAGCGGGGGTCAGGCGATAGGACAGGGCCAGACGCGGGCTCAGGGTCGCCAGGAGGTCATTGCCCCCTTCGGTGAAAGAGTTGCCATCCATCCGAAGGCCGAGGCTTAAACCCAGGCGATCGTCCAGCAATCGCCGGGAAGTCTGAGCAAAAAGCCCATAGCGGTAAAACGCCAGGTTCGAGTTGAACCGGATATCATTCACCAGATCCTCCGTATTGTTCTGGTACGAAGCCCGTATGCCCACCAAACCAAAACTGTTGCTCCATTGGCCGGTCAGTTTGTTGACGGTCAATCGCAAACGGGTTTCCTCCTCGCGGGAATCATTGCTAAAAAAGAGGCCGGTTTGCGCCACATTATCCTCGTACTGTTCGAATTCGTTGAGGAGAAAATTATTGCTAAGGGTGGCCCGCAGGTAACCGGTATTGTCCTTAAATCGGCGTTTCCAGCTAATGCCGATGGCATTGGTTCGTTGGTTGATCACGGGGACCTGGTCTTGCTGGGCTTGTTGTTCGGGATCGAATTCATCGAGTTCATTGACGGCAAAGTCGTCTATCGAACCCACTCCGGTAATATAAATTTCGTTGTAATCGTCAATCTGGTGGTTGATCTTGTATTGATAGTCCCAGTAATCAGGCAGAAAGGGAAGTCCAATGAGGTCGAATAACAATTGCAGATAAGACCGCCGGGCAGAGACGAGGTAAGTGGTTTTGGCAGTCTCCTGTTCTCCTTTGAAAAGGGGACCTTCCAGGGTTAGGGCAGCTTCACTGGAACTGACCCTCAGGTTGCCAGCAAATTCCCGGGCATTTCCATTGCGTTGGTCGAATTGAAGAACACCGGAAAGGACATTGTCGTATTGGGCACCAAAGGCACTGGCAGAAAGCGTAACATTTTCGAAAAAGGAAACATTCAGCAAACCAACCGGTCCGCCGGCGCTTCCTTGTGTGGCAAAGTGATTGATATTGGGGATCTCAATATCGTCCAGAAAGTAGACATTTTCGTTGGGCGCCCCTCCCCGAATGATGACATCGTTCCGGAAACCACCCACAGAGCCCGACACCCCCGGCAGCGACTGCACGACCTTGGCAATATCGTTATTCCCACCGGGATAGGCGGCAATCTCTTCCTGGCTCAGCTTTTGGATCGAAAGCGGGGTATTGCTCTCCTTTTCGAAAGGGTTGGGCTTCACCACTACTTCGCCAAGGATGGTGGTATTTTCTTCCAATTCGAAATTGACGTCTATATTTCCCGCCGACCGGATGACCAGGTTGAACTGCGTAACGGACTGGTAACCGACAAAGGAAGCGGTAATATTGTAGGTTTTTGGTGGAATATTGGTGATCATATAGCGGCCCTCAAAATCGGTGGCCGTTCCCAATGTCGTCCCTTCCAGGCGAATGGTCGCTCCGATCAGCGGCTCCCCGGTAACCCTATCGGTAACTAGGCCGGATAGGTTTCCGTTCTGGGCCTGAACTAGAGTGGTCATCGATAGCAAGCTCCACAATATAAAAGAGCGGTTATTCATCTTGTATCCGTTGGTAAAAGGCTATAAAACTCCAGGAACCGGATTTTGTTTATTGTAAACTTACCTTGTTTAGGACAGATTATAAACAGAATTTTCTAAAGCACTTTGGTTCAAGCTGAGGAGGCGAGCCTCCTCAGCTTGGCCGGCCTGGACAGCATAGGCTACCGGGCTGATATTCCCCAAAGAATCATGGGGGTGGTAATGGTTGTAATCCTCCATTCACTCCTTAGAGAGGATCCTTACTTGTCCGAGATTATCGAACCAATAGGCGTCCAGGATATCTTTTCGGTAGCTCCCGTTGAAGCGCTATACAAATGCATTCTGGGCAGGTTTTCCCGGCTGGATGTATTGAAGTTCAATGTTTCTTTCCTCACACCATTTGACCGTATCGGCTACCAGAAACTCCGGACCATTGTCCACCCGGATCCGCTTCGGTTTTTCGCGGAAGTATAAAATCCTTTCCAGTACTCTCGTAACTCGATGAGAAGGCATGGAGATGGCCACTTAAATGGCCAGCGCTTCCCGGTTGAAGTCGTCCATGACATTTAAAATCCGGAACTTACGACCACTGGCTAGACTATCACTCATGAAGTCCATAGACCAGGTGTGATTGATCCTTTGCGGTATTTCCAAGGGTTCTTTCACTCGGGTTGGCAGCCGGCGTTTTTTCTTGCGCCGGATGTTCAACCCCATTTGACAATAGATCCGATGAACTCGCTTGTGGTTCCATTGGCAGCCTTCCAGACGCATGCGGTGGAAAAGCTTCCAAAAACCTTGTGTTGGATGCCGTTCACTTAGTTGGCCCAGTTGTTCAACGACCATCTCATCCTCTTTGGGCTGCGGTTGATAGTAATACACCGAACGACTCAAATGGACAAGCTTACCAGCCCTGTTGATGCTGATCTCGTGCTCCTGCACCGTTTCATCCACCAACTGTCGCTTCAACCAGGGCTTTAAAGCTTTTTTTCGATGATCTCTTTTAGAATCTTGTGATCAAGGCTCAAATCGGCAAACATCTGCTTGAGCTGCTTATTCTCTTCTTCCAGCTCCTTGAGCCGCTTTAGTTGCTGCACCTCCATGCCGCTGTACTTCTTACGCCAGTTGTAAAAAGTGCCTTGGCTGATGCCGTGTTCTCGGCAAATCTCCGACGCACTGCGGCCCGCTTCGTTCTCTTTGAAAATCTTGATGATTTGACTTTCAGTGAATTTGCTCTTCTTCATGGCAGTTCAATTTAATGGTTTTTCCCATTTTTAAACTGTCCTATTTTTGGGGAAGTTTACACATTGATGGACACCGTTTTTGAAACGGTCTCGCATAATCTTTTCGGCAAGAACAGTTAGCCTACCCGCTGATCAAGCGCTATTGCTTGTTTTTGGCTACCGAATTAAAAATTATTCGTATATTTAACTTACCGGAAAACACACCTAATACTCACCCTATGGGAACGTATACCTACATCCAGGGGGCAATACTGCTTCTTACCTTCAGCCTTTCTTGCAGAGCTGTCGCCCAGGATTGTTGTAATCAAGCCGAATGCCAACAAGCTGCATCAGCCTATGCCCAGGCCATTCAACAACAATTAAGTATCCTGGGATCTTGTCCGGTAAATGCAGCCGACCAGCAAGACAAGGTGGAACGGCTCTGCCAGGGCGATTGTAAAACGGAATTGGATCGCTTGTTTCGGGAGATCCGGCGCTGGGTACGCCCCGATGAAGATGGCAGCATGAAACGTTGTATTAATGATCACATCCTTGAGCTTGAATTAGATGCCTTTCAAAAAGATAACCTATTGCGCTGGAAACTCTTTTTCGAGAACCAACTGGATGACCAGCGGTGGCGGTCTTCTGAATTCTGTAAGGGAGTTGGCATCCACCTGGAAATTGACCAGGGGGGTAAAAATATCTTTGGAGATGAGGAATCCTTCCTTTTGTTAGGACGAGGATACCTTTCCTATACCTTCGGAAGTTCAGATTTTCAATGTGGAGGCCGCTTCCGGCTTATGGTCGGCGGTGGTTTTCAATACCAAGATACCAAAGCATTCGGGTACACCGGAGGGCGGGCAGAATACCGGATCGTAGATCTCGGCGACCCGCTTACCTCCATTGGCCACCTCAAGCTCATAACGGAAGCGGGGCATGTTTTTGGAGTGAACACTTTTCAGGCCCTAGGCGGAGCAGGGATCGACCTGGCTAATTTTCAATTCCAATTGATGGGCGGATGGCAGGAGCGGGAAAATAATTATTTGTTTGTGGGCGGGATCGCCTACCGGCTGTTCAATTAAAGCCAAAGCATGAGTACTATTCTAATTACCAGCGGCGGGGGCGCGAAAGGAGCATTTACGGTAGGCGCCTTACGGCATTTGTCCGATATAGGCACCGATCAGTTCGACTATATCCTGGGGACCAGTTCGGGAGCCCTGATCTCAACGCTGGCCGCTATTGGAGACCTGGACACACTGGAGCAGGTCTATACCTCTGTTAACACGAACGATATCATTACCCGGCAGAACATTCTGCGCAATTTTTTAGCCGATCGGCCTTTCATTTTCGACAACCACCCCCTGAATAAAATCCTGGACAGGGTACTGGAACACCGGTTTAGAAACATCATGGATTCCCCCACTAACCTTTGTTTGAATGCGGTAAGCTTGAAAACCGGTCGCCGGACTATTTTTTGCACCAAGGATAACATCCCGCATTCCCGAATGTATGATAAGCGCCTGATCTCCTCCTGGGCTGCCCTAAAGAATGCCCTGATGGCCTCCAGTAATCAGGCTGCTTTTATGCCGCCTATTGATATTGAACAGGAACAATTTGTTGATGGGGGCAATCGCGAAGTCGTCCCCACAGCCCTTGTCCCTTTCATTATGCCTCGGCCCAATAAGATCATCGTCCTTAGTAATAACCCGGCAACCATCGAGCGAAGAGATGAACCTTTCACCAGCGTATTGGATGTCCTCTTCCGGGCCATTTCCATTTTTTTGCATGAAGTCAGGGAAAATGACCGGACGGTACTGCAACACTTCAAAAAGGAACATACCGATTGCGATATTCGAATAATTGAACCTTTGCAAGACCTGGACCCACAAAACCCAACAGGTTTGCGATTCGAGCCCAATGCCATGGCCACCATGATAGGCCTGGGCAAATTGCGCGCCCGGGAGGTAATGGAGCTTCCCGCTGATCCCGATCGCATTGTCGATGGGGCCCCGGTCGTGTAACCTCTAGAAAAATAAAATGTAGAGCAGACCGAAAACTACACTAAAGATCAGCAGGATCGCCAGAAAAAGAATAGCTACCAGAAAGGCAACTACTATACTGCGCCACCACCTTCGGTGGTACACCCGGCGGATGGCCAGCATTAAATAGAAATAGACCACCACTAATGAAAAGCCGAAAACGGCAATGTTTACCGGGAGTATCGAGATCAGCAGGTTTAAAATGAACCAGCAAATGCCCGTAAACAAAAAGAAAAAAGACAAAAAATGTAAACAGAATACGAAATGCCTGGAAAAGGGCTGCCGAAAAAAGAATAATTGCAAAATTAAGGCATAAACGGGTAGTGACAATAGCAGTCGTAGAGATAAGGTAGCCTGAAAGTTGGTCTTTAGTTGTTCCCATTCATTATTTTTCCACTTTTCCAAGGATCTACGAAGGATGCGATTCGTAAGTGCACCGGTATTTTCCCTGGAGCCGGTTTGCTCCAGGAATCCTTCTACCCCCAGGCTGTCTATGGCCTCCCGGTATAAGTCTGCATTGCTGAGGAGTATGTCACCGGTACTGGAAATTTTCAGGTTGAGCCACAGGGAATCAAGCAGGGAATCGGAATAGGTCTCCATAGGGTATTGTTGTATAATGGCCTTTTTTTGAGCAATTTCCACAGGCTGTGGGCCTTCAACGACTGCAGGTCCTTTGTTAAATAGGTCGTTAATGGCTCCCAGGGTAAAGGAAAAGAAAGTAGCCACAAAAAATAAGCGCACCGGAGGCGTGTAGGCTAAGGCCCCACCGGAGAAATGAACATTGGTCAAAAAGCCGGGTCGAAAAAAAGTGGTTTAAGGGTGGCAAATGAACGGGACTCCCAATTCAGGGCTTCCTGGAAAAAATCCTGGAAAACATTACTGGAGCCTGTGCCCTGGCGGACAGGTCGCCCGCACTCAGGGCAAAAACGAGCCCCCTTCAGAAGGCAGATCAGCACCGCAGTGCCTGCAAGTTTTGTTCTTCGGTTGTTCTGGCATAGGTGGCAACAAATAACAAAGAATACTTCTAAAAGGTACCCAATTACAGAGAAAGGCGCGCGAATTTTTCGATAGATCGTTTTCGAAAACAGCTAAAGCCTGGCCCTTGCCAGAGAATAGGCCGAAACCTGTATATTGCCCTTATGCAAGCACTCGATATTCGTACAGTGGAGGCCATACGATATGTACAACCCCTTCGGGAGGGGGGGTCCTTGCCGGCGATCGTGGAAGCGGATGATGATTTCCCTTATGTGCTCAAATTTCGGGGTGCAGGACAGGGAAAGAATGCCCTCCTGGCAGAACTGATCGGTGGCGAATTGGCCCGCCTGCTGGGCTTAAAGGTCCCTGAATTAGTCTTTGTCCAACTGGATGCGGCCTTCGGTCGCCTGGAACCCGATCAGGAGATCCAGGATCTGCTTCGATTTAGCGTGGGCCTTAATCTGGGGTTGCACTACCTGGAGGGCGCTATCACTTACGACCCCGCTGTTTCGAAAGTTAACCCCCGGGAAGCTTCGATCATCGTTTTACTCGACAGCCTTATCACCAATATTGACCGAACGGTACGCAATACCAATCTCTTACTTTGGAAAAGAGAATTATGGTTGATCGATCATGGGGCATGTTTGTATTTTCACCACAATTGGGGGGATTGGAATTCCCATGCCCAACGAGGATTTCCAATGATCAAGGATCATGTTTTGCTACCCCAGGCAAAACTGCTTTTCGAAGCTGCTGAGCTGATTCACCAAAAGGTAGGGGAAGGGGAGTTGGAGGCCATCGCGGCAATACTTCCCGATGATTGGCTGGAAGACAAAAGCTCCGGCCTGAGCCCGGAAGCAAAGCGAGCTGCTTATGTGGAATACCTGAAAATCCGCCTTTCGAAACTGGAATTGCTCACCAAAAAAGCTGAAGATGCCCGGAAAGCAAGCTTATGAGTACAGCCTGATCAGAGTCATCCCGCGGATAGAACGGGGGGAGTGTATCAATGTGGGGGTACTCCTGTTTTGCAAACGGCCTGCATTTTTGAAAATGCGGTATGACCTGCCTCAAAAACGCCTGCTGGCACTTTGGCCCGAACTGGATCTGGAATTGTTGCAACGGTATCTGGAAAACTGGAAACTGATCTGTGCCGGCGACCTTGCTGGTGGCCCTATTGCCCGGTTGGAGGCCCCGGAGCGCTTTCGTTGGTTGACGGCAGCCAAGAGTACCGTACTCCAATGCTCTTTTGTACATCCCGGATTAAGCCAGGATCTGGATCAGACACTGGAGGAATTATTTGAACAGTTCGTTCTTCTGGAGGAAAAGGAGACCTAAGGTTGCATGCCACTGAGCAACCGGGTTTGGTCTGAGCTTGACTGGAACGGAGCGAGGGAAAGGCGAAAACTGATTTTCAGCGAAAGGCTGAAAATCAGTTCCTATCCCTTTTCGCTTAGCCCTCCTGAACGATTATTGCTGAATAGTTTTCAGGTAAGCGATCAATTCACCGATTTTATCGGAGACCTGCTGGTCGGTGGTCAGGTTTTCCCCGTTTTTAATAGCTACCCAGAAGGCCGGCATATCGGTATCCGTATGCTCCAGTATCCGATCGTTTATACGATACGATCATCCGGGAACTACCCGCCGTAGCGTTTGGAAATCTGCGTAAGATTGGGCGCGGGAAGTTTAAGGAGGTCCGCCATTGCTCCCTTTCCGGCTCCCACTTCCCCATGGTAGATCTGGCAGTAGGAGACATACATGGCTTCTCCTCGTTCCACTTCAGAACGGGTTTCGGTATTTCAGCTTACCAACAGGACCAGAAGAATGGCCAGGAAAGCGAGTCCGATCAAACGAAAAAATAATCGGGTGTGAGGATACAAATGGTTAATCATAGCGGTGGTGGTTTTAGTTCTATAACTTAAAGTTTAAATAGTCTTCTGAATTTAAAAACTAAACTTGGTCAGTGTCAAGAGGAAAAGGCCATGACTTTTGTCAATCTTTTGCTGCCTTAGCCTGCTCGCCTTTTGCTTACAGCTGCTTGCAAGCCCTTGTACAATGGGCACCTGGTATTGTACAGCTTAGCGGTTTAATAAAACGAATACCCTACGCCCCATTCGACGTAATCAGCAATAGCTCCGGAATAGGTCTTTAAGGCAAAATGGCCAAACAGTTGATCGGTTATTCTTGCCCTAAGCCCGGCCCGGACGAAGAAACCTGCGCGGGTATCTTGTGCCGTTTTTGTTCCCAGGATGATAATGCTTGGCTGAAAAAAGATGCTAAAGCGTTCTATATAAAGTTCGTGTAAGGGGCCAAAGCCAATAGTAGACCGTTCCCAGAAGGAGGCCTCCCCTTCGTATTCCTCTCCCAGGCTGGCATCGAAGTGATAATCCAAGCCAAGCCCCCAGGAAGCTACGCGGCCGTATTTGCGCTGCCATTCGAAACCAAGCGTACTGGCAAAATAACTTGGCCCCTGGGCATTAAGGGGTTCGCCGGTTTCTTCGTCGAAGGCATCCCGGGTGGTAGAGTTCATACCTACTGCCCAAAAGACGTTCCACATGCTGTAATCCTCATGAGGGGGAAGGTACCTTTCCTGGAAGCCAGGGCGAAGCTGCGGCTGATAATCGGGATATGCCGTACTGGTATACCGACTAACCGGATTGAAGTAATACCGCAACCCCAGGTCAATACCAGCCATATTGACCCCCAGGTTGGGCGTGCGCAGGCGGCCGTTCGAAAAGTGGATAAGGTTTAAACCATAGTTTAGATCCATGCGCTCGCTTAAAAAATGAACGCCCGACAAGCCAAAGTTGAAGTAAAATAAAATGTCGGAACCCTCGGCATCATTAAAAGGATTTTCCTCCGGATCGTAGCCATTTAGGTCATAGGCCAGCCCGGTAGAGGGATCAAAGGAAAGGTAGAATTTTTCGTTCTTGCTTCGATAGAAAGGCAGGTTGCCAAAGGCGTATACCGCTGAGGGTTGGCCAAGCAGATCAGTAACGTCGCGTTCTGTATAGAAATAGGTGGAGAATCCGAAACCGTATTGGGGGTATTTTAACAATTGCTCCCACTCGAATTTGCCGGTAGTTTGGAAACCGATACGTAGATCAATACCAGTATACCCGCTATTGGAATACAGGTCGGCTACCCAATCTGTTTTCGAACTGGTCAAATTAGACCCCCTGTGCAATCGCAGCTGGATAAAATTAAAAAAGCCATAATTGGAAGCAGTATCGATTTCCAGCTTGGTATAGTCATTGAAGGTTTGACCACTGGTACAGGCTGCCCAGAAAAAGCAGGGAAGAAGTAAAAGTATTCGTGCGTGCATGACCTATTCCTCGGTTTTCAATTGGTAGTTGATTTTTCGTTTTTGAGGCCGATAAATGGAACCGCTAATAAAGTCGACCGCCATGCCTAGACCTGCAGTGGTGATAAGGTCTGCAAAAATATAGGGCAGGCTGGGACGGCGCTGAAGGGTGTAGGCCTGATCCTGATAACCGTCTGCAGTGATCAGCAGCTCACTACCATGTTGAATTTGGTTGGGTGGGAGCTTGATTTTACCTGGTGCCGTTCCGATCTTTTCTCCGTCCAGGAAAACTTCAGCGGGAGTAGGGTCCTCCGATCGGAGAACCAGCGCATTACTGAAATTGCCGAAAACGGTTGCACAACTATTCAGGCCTGATAAAGCTAGCCCAAGAAGGATGATAAGTACAGGTCTTTTCATTCGGTTTGGGTGGTAGTATCTTTGCTTAAGATAACTTAAAAGTAAATATTTTCTTTGGCTTATAAACGCCAGTTGAATTCAATTTTGCCATATCGGTGGGTTTGCCCCCCTTCGAAATCTGGCGCCGTTTTGACCAATCCATAGCGAAGCGCACCATAAGGGAGGGTAAGTTCCAGGCCGATTTCCCAAAACCACCGCGCGATTTCCGGTTGGACTGCTTCGACCCATCGCTCATCCCTGTGCAATAAACTGCCATGAAGGGTGCCATCATAGGCAACCAACTGTACACCCGCCAATCCGTAGGCATGCGCATACCCGTTTCGCTTTGAGGAAGGGAAAGGCAGCACCTGTTGGTAATTGTCAAATAATTGTCCTAGCCGGAACGCTACAGCGGTGCTCAGGTCGATATTAAGGCTTCCGATGCGCCCTTTGGAGCGGCTTTCCATCTGGAAATGGTCATTCAGGAAAAGGTTCTTTTCCAGTTCCACTTGGTAATTAAGCAGCAAACCATTGCGGATCTGTTGGGGCCAGCCTTCGACCAACTCGCTGCCCGGAGAAAGAACATGAATGAAGTTCTGGAGGATTTCCCCACCGGCAGCAGGACCGATAACGCCTAGTTGAAGTGCGGAAGTCATCCGTATTTTTTTACTGGGAGCCAGGCTTGTTTTTGTAGCGGAAAGGTAAAGCACTGCAGCAAAGGGCCGGTCATCAGGCAGGAAAACATTAGTATCCTTCTGTATGGGGGTGTAGATATCCTGGGTCAGTCCCAAGCCGGAAATGGTAGTTTGGTCGTCTACTGACCAAAGTAAAACGTTCAGTGGGATATTTCGAAAAAAGGGTCCGCCGTACGCCAGGGATAATCCGTTAGTATAATAATGGTCGGTGGGCCTGGTGATCTGTAAAAAGTCGTTGGACCAGCTAAGTTGAAAATACCCGGGATCCACCTGCGCGGAAGCGGTAACAGGCAACATAGAAAGGATCCAAACCAGCCGACGAACCTGGGCCATTTCCAATTGGGTTAAATTCGGATTAGGGAACTGGCGAGCTTTTTGTTTTAAAGACTTGAGTCGAAGCAGCGCAACTGCTTCGGCTCAAGGGGCATCCATAAACGCCCACCTTACCAGTTGGAGAACCAGCCTCCTTCTTCCCGCTGTCGTTGTTCTTTGGCGCGTTCCTGCCGGGTTTTTTCAAAAACATTTGGGTCGAAAAAGGGGCGTTCTTCCTGGGGAGCTTCCAATTCCCAGGAGGGGGGCTCCGGGCGCTCGTCCGGTTCGATACGGTCCTTAAACCAAAAGGAAACCAACATACCGACAATGGCCCCATACAAATGGCTTTCCCAGGAAATCCCTTCCTGTCCGGGAAGTATGCCCAAAAACATAGAACTGTAATAGAACACCACGATCAGCGCTAATACGATGGATTTTAAATTACGCCGGAAAACGCCGCTCCAAAACACAAAGGAAACTAACCCATACACCACTCCACTGGCTCCGATGTGAAAGGTATTGGCATTAAAAGCAAAGGCCCAGA
Organism: uncultured Saprospiraceae bacterium; assembly: GCA_964479625.1. Taxonomy (GTDB): domain Bacteria; phylum Bacteroidota; class Bacteroidia; order Chitinophagales; family Saprospiraceae; genus CAYZMS01. The sequence goes on along the minus strand of CAYZMS010000016.1, from coordinate 46,895 downwards.
CCGCCAGGCCGGTAAGTACGTAAATGAGGCTGATCGCGCTAACCGCAACGGTTCGGTAAAAAAACAGGACCATGGCCAGCATGGCAAATAAAGGGGGGGTGTTCGAAAAAAGGTGACTCCAGTTGCCATGAACCAGAGGGGCGGTAAAAATACCCCAAAAGCCGTCTAAATGCCTGGGGCGGACACCAAAACCCGCCAGGCTTATTCCAGTGGCTACCTGGATCAAATGAATGACCCACAATAGAAGAATGGCGCCAGCCGGCCAGACCAGACTTTGGTAAACCTTTTGTTTCATGATAATCCTGCCTTATAAGGGGCAAACGGAAGGTTTAAAGGGCCTTTCTAACGGCAGCCTACATCTTGTAAACCCTTCGTCACCAGTTTAATTCGATCACATCAAAATTCTAACCAGATCATGCACGCTTGGGTTGAGCGGCAGGTGATGTTTAATGGCCTGTTCGAAGGAGGTATAGGCCATTTCCTGTTTGACGATGCCGATCATTACGCCATTCTTACCGTTGAGCAGAGCCCGAACGGCTTCCATGCCCATTTGACTGGCCCGCACCCGCTCCATACAGGTGGGGCGCCCCCCTCTTTGCATATGGCCCAGTACCGAGACCTTTATTTCGTAGTGGTCCAGTCGTTGCCCTACCTTTTCGGCGATATCAAAGGCACCTCCTGCATCATCTCCTTCTGCAACGATTACTATGGTAGAATTTTTTTTTCGTTGGTAACAATCCTGAAGGATACCGCAGAGCTCATCAATATCTGTTTTTTGTTCGGGTACTAATACCGCTTCTGCTCCGGTAGCAATACCTGCTGACATTGCGATAAAGCCCGCATCACGCCCCATAACTTCCACAAAGAACAACCGGTCGTGTGCATTGGCCGTGTCCTTGATCTTGTCAATGGCATCCATGGCGGTATTGATTGCCGTATCATAACCAATGGTAAAATCCGTTCCGTAAAGGTCATTGTCAATGGTGCCTGGGCATCCTACAAAACGGATGTCGGGGTATTCTTCCATAAACACCTTAGCTCCGGTAAAGCTACCATCTCCGCCAATAACCACCACGCCATCAATGTCATGTGCCTTGAGGTTGTCATATGCTTTTTTTCGTCCTTCGGGGGTACGGAAATCCTTGGAGCGTGCTGATCGAAGGATGGTCCCACCCAGGTGCAAAATATTGCTGACTGAATAAGCGTGCATGGGCACAAAATCGCCTTCGATCATACCCTGAAACCCCCTTTTGATCCCCACTGCTTCCAGATTGAAATGCAGAGCGGTTCGGACTACAGCCCGGATGCAGGCGTTCATACCCGGAGCGTCACCGCCTGAGGTGAAAACGGCGATCTTTTTCATAGGGTTGTATTTTAGATGTGGATGGTTTTTTTCAGGTTTTTCCTGGTTCCCGTAAACCTGGGTTTACAAATAACGTCTGCGGACCAATTTTACAAATGCCTGGGCAACTTCCTTGCGTTCCTCTTTCATCCAATCGTATTTCCTGGCCAGGTCAATTAAATACCGCTGGGCCTGATCCATGGTCGAAAACCGATTTAAGTCCCTCAGGGTATCTTCCAGGGCCTGGATATTCCTTCCGAATAATTCATTGGTATAAAGCAGGCGGTCATTGATAGAAAGCGCTCTGCTCAGGTCTGAAATGGGCTGTTCGCTCAGCCGCTCAGACAATTCAGTAGCTTTTCGAAAGGCAAATAGGGGCTCCATATCTGCACTGAGGTCCGCCGTTCCAGTCTGGAAAGGGGAACCAGGGTCAGAGCGCTCCGTAATGGGAGGCGTTACTTTGAATTTATCGGGTTGCACAGCGGGAGATACCCTTTCGATAGGCTCATTGACCGGTGGTGTCGGCGACTCACTTGCGGGGCGGGAATTGTGGGAAAAGTCTCTGGACTCTGGTTTGGGTGCGGTCGACTCTATTTCAAGTGGAATATCCTTTTTCGAAGGGGAAGCTGGCGGTTCGGGTAATGGCGCTATCTTTTTTACGGGTTTGCGAACGGGCGCTTCGTCCACCTCCATAAAGCACTCGTACAACTGTCTGATGTAATTAAGCATTAGGTCTCGTTCGATCGAAGAGATGCCCTCTTCTTCGAAATCAATACTTCCATATAAAGAATTGATCTTTCTAAGGACGGTCCCTGCTTTTTTACTGTTCATGCAAAAATGTATTTTTACGTTTTTCAGTCTTCATTAGTGATGGGCAACAGCTGATAAGGAAGGAATCCTCATCCCTCACCTGTCATTTATCACCCATGTAAAGGTAAGCAATGTTTCTTGAACCACACTTTAAAGGGCAACGCACAGGATGGATAGAAGTTATATGTGGATCCATGTTTTCGGGTAAAACGGAAGAGCTCATTCGGCGTTTGAAGCGATCGACCTATGCCAGGCAGCGGGTAGAGATTTTCAAGCCGAGCCTGGATACCCGCTACGATGAACAAAAGGTGGTTTCCCACGATGCGAATTTTGTCCTTTCCCAACCGATCGATCATGCTAAAACCATTTTGAAGGTGCCGGAGGGAACGAATACCGTAGGTATCGATGAGGCTCAGTTTTTTGATGAAGAACTACCGGAACATTGCCAGGTGCTTGCCCTGAGGGGGATACGGGTCATTGTGGCCGGCCTGGATATGGACTTTAGGGGGAAGCCCTTCGGACCCATGCCCCAGATCCTTGCAGTGGCGGAATACATTACCAAATTACACGCTATTTGTCCGCATTGCGGGAACCTGGCAACCCATACCTATCGCCTAAGCGGGCAGGAATCTACCATCGTTCTCGGTGAAAAGGATAAATATGAACCGCGTTGCCGTACCTGTTTTGAAATGGGTAATATTCTGGATTTGAAATAAATCTTGCTACTTTTGCAGCTTCTTGAAAATCAGTAAAACAAACTATGAGCCGTAAACCGATCAAGTCGGCCCTTATTTCCGTTTATTACAAGGATGGGTTAGAACCTGTCGTTAGGGAGTTGGATCGACTGGGAGTGACCATATACTCCACCGGGGGAACACAGATCTTTATCGAAGGGCTGGGGGTTGCCGTTCAACGGGTAGAAGACCTGACTACCTATCCTTCCATCCTGGATGGCCGGGTGAAAACCTTACACCCCAAGGTATTCGGGGGAATTCTCGCCCGCAGAGAAGATGACCACCTTCAGCAATTAGGAGAATACGATATTCCTGAAATCGACCTGGTCATCGTTGACCTGTACCCTTTCGAAGAAACGGTTAAACATACACAGGATGAGGCTGCCATAATCGAAAAAATAGATATCGGGGGCATTGCTCTTATCCGTGCAGCAGCCAAGAATTTCAAGGATGTAGCCGTAGTTCCCTCCCGGGATGACTATGAACGGCTATTAAAAATCCTGCAGGAGAAGGAAGGCGAAACGGATCAGGCTGACCGGCGGGAACTGGCCCGCAGGGCCTTTATGGTATCTTCTCATTATGATACCGCCATTTATCAATACTTTTCTGTTGGAAAGGAAGGGACAACGTTCAAACAAAGCATTCTGGAGGCGAATAGCCTTCGATATGGCGAAAACCCCCACCAATCAGGAGTATTCTACGGCAAACTAGAAGAAATGTTCGAGTTGCGGGGCGGCAAGCCGCTGTCCTACAATAACCTGGTGGATGTGGATGCGGCAGTCGGCATTATGTCGGAATTTGTAGCAGAGGCTCCGACCTTTGCGATCCTCAAACACACCAATACCTGTGGCCTTGCCACCCGGGCAAACCTCAAAGAGGCCTGGGAAGCGGCCCTGGCCGGGGATACTATTTCTGCTTTTGGGGGCATTCTCATCTCCAATACTTCCATAGACCTCGCTACTGCTGAGGAAATCGACAAGATCTTCTACGAGGTGCTCATCGCCCCGGATTTCGAAGCAGATGCTTTGGAATTCCTTTCGAAAAAGAAAAAACGCATTTTACTGGGTATAAAAGAGTTTTATGTGCACCACCGAAGTTTTCGATCCCTGCTAAATGGTGTAGTAGAGCAAGATACGGACCAAAAAATGGAAGGACCCGACGACCTGCAAGTGGTTACCGATAGTGCCCCAACTACTGAAGAGGTCAGGGATCTGTTGTTCGCTAACAAGTGTGTTAAGCATATTAAGTCAAACGCCATTGTTTTGGCCAAAGACAACCAATTGATTGGAATGGGGTGCGGCCAGACTTCCCGGGTGGATGCCCTGCGCCAGGCCATTGAAAAAGCCCGGCGGTTTGGTTTCGATACGGAAGGAGCCGTGATGGCATCTGACGCCTTTTTCCCATTCGCAGACAGCGTGGAAATTGCCTACGAGGCTGGGATCAAAGCAGTTATACAGCCAGGGGGGTCCATTCGGGATCAGGATAGTATCGACTTTTGTAATGCGAACGGATTATCCATGGTAACCACAGGTACACGCCACTTCAAGCACTAGGGAAAGACATTGGAAAAACGATAAGTTGCATTAGCGGATATTCGGCCTTGGGCAGAACTTCAGATACCAATCATGAACCTGGCGATAGACATTGGAAACAGCAGGGTGAAAATAGGGTGGTTCGATGAGCAGCATCTGATCCGGACGGAGGTATTTGCTGAGGAGGATGTGGAAAGTCTTAAGAGTTTGACAACCAACCATTCGCCCGCTGCCTGCATCCTATCTACGGTGAAGCATGGGCTGGCCCCTGAAATCACCAGTTGGTTGAAAGCAGCCGACACATTTATTGAATTAGATGCAGGCACTGCGCTACCTTTTGTAAATGACTATGGCAGCTCGCAGTCATTGGGACGCGACCGATTAGCAGCAGCGGCCGGAGCCCTGGAGGCCTATCCAGGAGAAAACTGTGTTATCCTGGATGCCGGAACGGCGCTAACCCTGGATTTTCTGCGTGCTGACGGCCACTACCTGGGCGGAAATATCAGCCCTGGCTTGCGAATGCGGCACAAAGCATTGCATCAATTCACAGCGCGTTTACCCGAAGTGGAACCCCGCGCCCTCCTAAACCCTATTGGACATACTACAGACTCCGCCCTGCAAAATGGCGGGTTTTGGGGCATGGTATGGGAAATTTCAGGTTTTGTTCAGTATTGTAAAGGCCGATATGGCGCAATCCGGTTACTAATGACCGGTGGCGATGCAGAACTCTTGGCTGGTGGATTGGGGCCGGAAACAATCATTGAACCAGAATTGGTCCTTAAGGGCCTGAATAAAATATTAAGGGATAATGTCGAATTGTAAGGTACAACTACCTTTTTCTTTTTTTGCGACCATAGTCGTTCTGGTATTGACGAGCGGTAGCCTGGTAAAGGCTCAGGTAAGCTCCGATATCAGCCCAAAGATCAACTCGCCTTATTCGCGCCTGGGGTTGGGCGATTTTGTGCCTGCTCAGAATGCTGCGGGCATGGGTATGGGCCGTCAGGGAGTTGCTTTTCAGGATCAATTCTATGCAAATTTTATCAATCCTGCCTCTCTTGCCTATTTGCGGGTGACCTCTTTGGATGTGAGTCTGTACGGGAAGTTCTCCCACTGGAAAGATGGCGACCTTACCGATAATATCTGGAGTGGGAACCTTGTGAATGTTTCCCTGGCTTTTCCCATTTTCAATCCGATCAATGAAGCTCTGGAACAACGACAGGGGGATCGCCTCTTCCATTGGGGCATGGGTTTTGCCCTCCAACCCTACACCACAGTAGGCTACAACCTGCAATTGGTAGAGGCTGACCCGGAAGGGGGGACATCTAATTCCAGTATATTGAAGGGAACCGGTGGAACCTATAAAATAGCCTGGGCTAATGGCCTTCGGTGGGGAGACTTTGCCGTGGGCATCGAAGCGGCCTATCGCTTTGGAAAAATTACCAACAGCCGCCGGATACTCCTGGATAGTCTGGTTCGACCCTGGGCGACCGAATTTGTGGACGAATACAGCATCAATGGTTTTAGCTGGAATGCCGGGCTGGAGTATACCCGTACCCTTTCAGAAGGAGATGCCCTTAGCGCCACTATCGATGGAGACAGGCGTCTGACCTTTGGTTTATACGGGCACACCGCCAACAGCTTTAATACCAATGCCAGCCAATTGGTATTCCGGGATAATTCTTCCACCTCTCCAAGCCGCGATACGGTCAGTAATTTTGAAGAGGTGAGAGGATCCGGGCAGTTGCCTGCAGAATTTGGTCTTGGGTTTCAATATGACCACATAGGAAAGATTAAGTTTGGAGCGGAATTCTCCCTCGGCCAGTGGTCAGGTTATGAAAATGAAGCAGCTCCCCAGGACCTGACGAACAATTGGCGAATTGCCGGAGGGGTGGAATGGATTCCCGCAGGAAGCCTGGGAAATCGTTATTTTAGCAAGGTGCGTTATCGCACCGGATTTTTCTACGGAACCGACCCCCGAACCCTGGACGGAACCCAGATTTCGGAATACGGTCTGACATTTGGTGCGGGTTTCCCCATAGTTTTCACCCGACAAACCACATCTTTCGTTAATTTAGCGGTGGAAGCAGGGCGCTTCGGAGTCCCCAATGAATTGATCGAAAATTATATACAGCTAAAAATTGGGTTTGCGCTCAATGATAATACCTGGTTCTACAAACGTAAATTTAATTAAAACCATGAAGTATCTAAGTCACCTGACTATAGTCCTGGCTCTTTTTGTAGGCTCTGTTGGAAGTATTCAGGCTCAATGCGAAACCTGGAATGATAACCCAAGGCAAGAAGAGGCAGAAAATGCGCATGCCATTTACCGGCCCATCGTGAAAAATAAGCAACCCGCTGACCTCGTCGCGATGGATAATGAAAACTTCCAGATCGGCTTTGAAAACTGGCAAAAGGCCTACAATATCGCTCCCAATGCAGATGGGCAGCGCCCCTTTCACTATATAGACGGACGCCTTTTCTACGCCGCCATGAAAGAACTAGGCGCTACCGATGAGGAAAAAGCGGAGTTAAATGACAAAATCCTGATGCTCTATGACCAACAAGCCCAATGCTACCCCAAGGACGAGGTATTCCTGTTGGGGCGCAAGGCTTTCGACATGTTTTACATGGACAATTATGGGTATCGCCGCTCTACCTTTGATGCCTTTACCGCTGCGGTCGAAAAAGGAGGTAATGCCACGGAATATATTCTGCTGGAACCAGCAGGTTTGCTGGTCGCCTATTTGTTTGACAAAGAAAAAGTTACCCAGGAAGAAGCACGGGAGCTGATCGAAAGCCTGGAGCAGATCGCCGAGCACAATGTCGTTAATAATGAAACTTACGGGCAGTACTATGAAGCAGCAAAGGCCAGGATGGATGCCGCATTAAAACCTGTGGCCGGTGATATTTTTGATTGCGAATACTTCAAAAAGCAGTTGGTGCCTCAATACGAAGATAATCCCGAAGACCTGGATATCATCCGGTATGTATACAGCAAGTTGAAGGTTCAGGGTTGTGATTCTACCGATGCAATTATGGTCGAACTTAAGACCAAATACGAAACCATGGCTGCGGAATTAAATGCTCAAATGGAAGCAGAGTTCCTTGCCAATAATCCGGGAGTGCTGGCTCGCCGGTTGTATGATGAAGGCGATTATCAGGGAGCTATCGATAAGTATAATGAGGCAATTGCAAAGGAGGAGGATCCCGAAAAACAGGCAGAATATTACTTTGGTATTGCTTCTATCCAGTTCCGGCAGTTGGGCCAGTACTCTTCGGCACGTTCCAGCGCCCTCAAGTCCGCTGAATTGAAATCCGGTTGGGGGCGGCCCTATATGCTGATCGGCGATATGTATGCTACTTCCAGTAGAAATTGCGGTAGCGACGGATACTCCCGGGGCCTGGCTGTTCTGGCTGCTATTGATAAGTATGCCTATGCAAAATCCATCGATCCAAGTGTAGCAGAGGACGCCAATCGCCGAATTGGCCGTTACAATAGTGCCATTCCACCACAATCAGAGGTGTTTATGCGCGGCATGCAGGATAAAACGGTAAGTGTTCCCTGCTGGATTCCTGAAAAAGTGAAGGTGCGCTACCGCGCCGATTAATTTAAATCAGTAGGGGAGGTTTTACCAGCCTGATCGACCCTGCCCAATAAGGAACCGAAAAGGGGGTGAAAGGACGGAATGGTCTTTTCACCCCCTCTCTTTTTCTGACAATTAACAATTAATTAATATTCATAATGAGCACATAAATCATTTTAAATTCGATTTTTTCGTCTTTGAAATAGTTGTCGATATAGCGTTTCCAAATATGAGCAGGGAATAATCCCTTCACCTTAACCCAATATTCAATGGACAAACCCGAAATGGGCAAGGAAATGAGCCTTGCCGGTAAAGAACTTCCCCAACAGTTTATTGCAGACCTTTCTGAACGCCGGGCCATGCAGATCCTGGATTATGATCCTCCCAAGGCTGGCGAAAAAGGGATCATTGACCCTAAGGATTTTGACTTTGAAAAATTATACCTGGAAAGTAATCTACTTCCCATCCGCTTTATTCGGGAAGGCAATCGCCGTGCAGATGCGATCTGCCGCCTGAATGCCCGCTTCAACCTTGGAACGGGCTTTTTGGTAGGCCCGGGATTACTAATGACCAATAATCACCTCATCGCAAGCCCGGAGGAAGCAAAAGAATTCGTGGCAGAGTTTTACTATGAAGAAGGAGTAGATACGATCCGCGTTACTTTACATCCGGAAAAACTATTCATCACCTCCGATAAATTCGATCTGGATTACACCATCGTGGCCTGTTCTGTAGATGGTATCGAACAGGCGACGCCCATTACCCTATGCCGGGAACCCGCCTTGATCGCCCTGGGAGAGCGGGCGAATATCATCCAGCACCCAAAGGGACGTTTCAAGGAGATTGCCATTCATGAAAACAAGGTGGTCTATATCGACCAGAAGGTGATCCATTATACCACTGATACCGAAACCGGTAGCTCGGGGGCGCCTTCTTTTAACGACGATTGGGAACTGGTGGCCCTGCACCATGCCGGCTGGCAAAACGAAGAAGGCAAAACGGTGAATGAGGGGGTCCGGATCTCGGCAATCGTTGCGGACCTGATGCGACGGGTCACTCAGGGAGCAGCCTATGCCGATGCTGCCAAAAAGATGCTGCGGCATGTCAATGGCTATACCGAGGCCATGGGCTTTTTCGACCTGGCCGGGCTGGTGGAACCTGGTGACGACCAATTTGAGGTAGAAGTCTTAAACTACAAGGGCACAAGGGAATATGTGGACGCCGGGTTTTGGAATATTGAACATTTTAATGACAAGATCTCCGATAGCAGGGTAAGGGAAGTGAGCAAGGTGGTCAAAACCCTTTCGCTCGATGTGTTCGGGCTGACCGAAGTACAGGATGGGGCGCTTATGCGCCTGCAAAAAGAACTCAGAAAGGGAGGGGTAAATACCGATTTCGTTTACCTGCCCTCCAATTATGCTCAGGGCATGGCTGTCCTCTACGATGCCGATCTGGTAAAGTGTTTCATGCGCAATGATATTTACGATCGCTATGCCGATCTATTGAATTCGACCGTTGACGGCGGGAAGCCCGCCTTTGCAGGGGGGCGGCTCCCCTTGTTTGCCCAGTGCATAGTGCGCGATGGGGCAAAGGAAAGTCGCTTCATTTTTATTGTTCTCCACCTAAAGGCCTTTGGAGATGCCTTGAGTCGTTCGCGTCGAAAACTGGCCTCCCAGATCGTAGCGGCTATAATTGAGGACATACAGAGTGAGGAAAAGCTGCCCGTTATCCTGGGAGGGGATTTCAATCAGGTTTTGGACGGAGATGTTTTAGCCAGCCTGACGGGTGATCCGGATCTGTTTACGCTTACCAGCGACGATCATCAGGAAGATGCCATGACTTATGTGGGTAATCCGAAGTACCAGTCAGTAATAGACCATATCATCGTTTCAAAAGACACTCAATTGGGAGAGATCGAAGCCGATGACGCGGCCATCGTTCGGCTGGATAAGGAGTTGGCGATATTTACAAAAGAGATCTCCGATCACGTCCCGGTAGTGGTACGAATTCTTTACAAAGACACTACCGGAGCAGGAGACAATGACCTGCCGATGGCTGGCGGAGGTGATGAAAAACCGGAGGCTTCAGCATCCGATCCCTGTAAGGAAACAACTTCAACCGCTGCAGAAAAAGAGGAGGATCTGGCAGCCATCGGGGCTATCAAGGCCAAGTTAAATAAAACCAAGTTCAAGGTCGAAAAGGAATATTACGATCCCGAGCTGGATACCAAAACGGCAGAAGCCTATTACAAGGGTATTCCTTTGAATGACCTTAAAGGCGGGGAGCTATTCCAGGCCTTGCATCGATTGTTAAAACAAACCCATGAGCGGTTTTTGAGTTATGGAGAAGCGCGGCACAGCTATTTGTACCCCATTGTGGATCTTTGGCCGGATGGGCAATTACACAGCATTTACTCCGGGGAAAAAATGGATCCAGAGGATGCCATCCGCCGGGATTTTGAAGCGGCCCGGAAAATCCGCCGGGAATTTGAGCGCTTTACCCGTTTTGAATCTTTCGCTACAGATAATGAAAAAGCGGATTTTCTGGCAGCCCTAGAATCTCAGTTCCCCTTTAACTGTGAGCATGTAGTTCCGCAAAGTTGGTTTAACAAATCCAATCCAATGCGGGCCGACCTGCACCACTTGTTCGCTTGTGAGCCCAAATGTAACAGCCATCGTTCGAACTATCGTTACAAGGATTTCGAGGATTTTGCACCCCAGGTTGAGGATCCTTTCGAAAAATTGAAACGCCAGTGTGGAAAGGCTGATGGAAGCCGGTTTGAACCGGAGGCCGGTAAGGGGTATGTGGCCAGAGCGACCCTGTATTTCATCCTTCGTTACCCGAATAGTACCCAATACAAGGAAAAAGACCTGAAAACACTACTGAAATGGCATAAGGATTTCCCAGTGGATCCCTTTGACTTGCACCGGAATTTCCATATCCAGCGGGCTCAGGGCAACCGGAATCCATTCATCGATTTCCCGGATCTTGCAGATGTGGTAGATTTTGAGCAAGGCGTGTAATAGCCATAAGTTTTGGCAGGACGGATGGATAAGCACGGAGCCGAAATAGCAAAGCTATTTCGGCTCCGTCATTTATGAGACAGGAAGTGTCCCTTTGCCAATTCCCCTGTTCACTACTGACTACAATCGGCCTGCCAAGGGGCAATGGCAAATCCATTACATTTTTACCGGAGATAGTTTCAGCAGTTTCATCATCTTATCATAAATGGCGGTGTTTTCATACATGCCGATGAACTCCTCCGCACCGGGACCGTAGGCAAAGACCGGGATCAGGTCTGCAGTATGATAATCCGAAGTAAAGGCCCCTTTAATAGACCCCATTTCAGAACCAGGATTAATAGCATAACCACCACATTCGTGATCGGCAGTCACAATGACCAGGGTATTGCCGTCTTTTTCGGCAAAATCCAATACTGCACCTATGGCATTATCAAAGTCGATCATTTCGGTAACGATGTAATCCGACTGGTTGGCATGGCCACCCCAGTCAATCTGGGAACCTTCGATCATGAGGAAGAAGCCCTTGTCGCCGGCCCGCTGATTAAGAAAGTCAACGGCCATTTCACTGGCCGGTTGCAGGTAATCCCGACCCTGCAACTTAGGCAGAGGATCGTCGTCGCTGGTTAGATAAGCAAAGGGGCGGTTATCAAATTGGATGGCATCGATCTCTTTTTCCAGGTAGCTGGAAACCTGATAGCCTTTGGCCTTTAATTCATCGGAAAGCATTCGTTCATCATCGCGGCGATCGAAGTATTTTTTCCCACCCCCAACAAAAAAATCAATATCTGTTTTGAGAAAGTAGGTTGCGATCTCTTCGTACATTTTACGTTGTTCCACATGTGCAATGAAAGAAGCAGGTGTTGCATGGACGATAGTACTGGTGGCCACCAGACCGGTGGGCATACCGCGATGCTCGGCGGCTTCTAAAATGGTTGGTGCATGGGAAGTGTCTGCCCTAACCCCAATGGCTCCGTTATAGGTCTTTACACCACAGGAAAAGGCGGTGGCACCGGCAGCCGAATCCGTGATCAACGAGCTGGACGAATACGACTTATGTAAGCCGAAGGCCTGGAAGCGTTCCAGGTTGAGGCGGTTATTATTCGAATACAAGCCTGCCGAGATCTGTGTAATTCCCATGCCATCTCCAATCATGAGGACGATGTTAGTGGGGCGGTTGGCATCAGACAGGGGCGTATTTTGGGTACTCTTACACCCGGTACTGAGCATTAATCCTGTGGCGAGGCCCAGGAAAACAATAGGTTTCATTCGTTGTGTTTTGTAATTTATTTAAATTGGTTGCATGAATGAAAGCTGTTACCTTACCTCCAAATCGACAATAAATGCATGATGATCCGAAACGAATTCCGAAGGGGAGGCGAGGATCGAAGATTTGATCTTGTAGAACTTTCGCATAGGTAAAGAAAGCAGGATATGATCGATCTGCTCGCGATTGCCTTTGTAATTGTAGGTGTGTCTTATCGAATAGTCATCAAAGAAGTAATCGTCCCCGGTTTGGATCAATTCCGGAAAAATATCGTCAAACCCCCGAACCCGAAGAAGCACGGGGTGGCGCCGTTCACTATTCAGGTCACCCATAACGACTACCGCCCGCTCAGCCATGATATCCGGTAATATAACCCGGCGCGCAAGTTCTGCCTGTGCCAGGCGCTGGTTATCACTCTCCTCGCCACCGCGTTCACTTTTCAAATGCATTAAAAATACATGTAGATCTCCACCTGGGCCTTCTGCCGTAGCACGCAGTATCTTTCCATTGCGGGCAATGGCTACCTCATCCCGGTCTGATTCCAGAAAATAAATGGCTTCATCCGGGAAACTGGGCTGTATATTCGAAAGGGGGAAGCGCGACAGCAGGGCGACATGCTGCTTGGTAAAGGTATCCGTCGATTTGCAAAGAGCCGAATAAGGGTATTCAGAAGCAATGCGCTTCAGGGCGCTCAACAGTTGGTCCAGGTCCTCCTGATCCCCAACTTCAGTTAACCCGATAATATCCGCATCTATAGCAGCAATCTGGGCAGCTACACTATCTATGGCCGCCTGCATTTTAGGTTTTCGATAATCATCCTGGGTCCATTGCAGGCTGTCATTTGGATTCATGCCGCTCAGGTCGAAAGGAGCGCCGTACTTTATGTGAACGCGTTCGTAGACCAGGAATTCACAATTGAAGGTAGCCAGCCGGATCTGCTGAGCCGGGAGCAGGAGTGGAAGGGCCAGACATAGGTTTAGCATGGCCCAGGGTTTCAGGCATTTCATGGTTCATGAATTGGGTGCAAACGCCCTATTGAACAACTTGAGGGCAACCGACGGTCAACCAGGTACGAGCAGCATCAGCTAGTGGCTGCGCCATATGGAGCAATTGATTTACCTGTTCGGCCGAAACGTCTGACCTGAGATATTCCGGGGCGGTCAAATCATCTATCGTTTTCAATAACTGATATTTACTTTGATCTATTCTATTTTGGCTCAATAATTTTCCAGCCAGCATATCGATGCTGTCCAGGTCGGTATAAGGTATGCTCAACGCTCTGGCGAGGTCTTTTAAAAGGGTGCTCGTGTCCAGTCGAAGGGCGGTGAGCGCCTGAGCGGGGGTTTGGTAGCTTAGGTTCCGGAAGTAGTTCATATCCAGGCCACTGACCAAGGGATTAAGCTGCAATTGGATCAGGCGTTCGTTTACCTGTTCCGGACTGCGCAATTCTTCTACAAAAGCGCCACCTCTTTTTCCGGATTCGAAAGCCTGCTCCTGCTTTACCCGCTCGGCAGCAGGTTCTGCTGCCCGCAATCTTGCCGAAAAGGCTTCTACCTGAACGCCTCCTGGCAATTGTATCTTATTCGTTCGGAAGAGCAAATCCGATAATTCATTTCTAAAACGGGTGATGATAATCAAAACCGTAACGGGCCAAATGGCATGTTTGATAATATCGGCTATCAGTATCGCAGTTTCCATAGAATGAAGTTAGCAGTTTTTACGGATGACAGGGCAAAAAATACTGAAAATAATACCTTGGGTTGCCGGTAAATTGGCTGGGAACTGGATCGGGGAGGGCAGATGGGAGCTTATAGTGCAGAAACTGGCCGTCGGGGAAAATTAGTTGAATGTTTTCGATACGAGTGCCGGCTAAATCCTTTGCTTTGTCATCAGGCAGGGTAAACCAACCGTCGCCTCTGTAAAAATGCAGACCATTCCTTTCGCTTCTGCTGGAACAATGTAAGTCTCCGGCTCCGTCTAAACTTATGTTTTCCGATTCTATCAGCTGAAAACTTAGCCTGGCTCTGGCGGAAAGGCACCATGCTTGCAGGGCCTTTGCCTCCTGTTCGAATTTCACCCTCAGGTAACGGCCCGACTCAAGGCTGATCATCTGAAGGTACAAGCGGTTGGGGGGGCGATCGAAAACCAGGGTAAGCGGGGAGAACTTGGCGGTAAAGCTTCCGGTGGGCGACTCGAGTTCGTCTAGCCGGCAGGAATGTTCATAATCCTGTGCAGCCCGCATCTGTTTGAGGTTGCCTGCCCGGGATACCTGCTGGGCTTTCCCGGAATGCCAGTTTAATATAAATAATAAAAAGAAAAACCATCCTTTCATAGAATCTAAATTAAGATTCTATATTTAATTTTTATTGTTTTATCCTAAATTCCCCCTTGGAAAGCTACGGATGTAACAGGCGACCATTCTTTAAATCCAACCCAAAACCCAGAACTCCATGGATATTCCCAACAAAGGAGCTGAATTCGGAGGGCCGAAGGAAAATCTTTTGAAACCACGCAATAATCACCTGCTTCTGATTGGCATCAACGCTTATGAGAATGGGATTACCCCTTTGAATAATGCCGTTGGGGATGCAATGGCCGTGCAGGAAGTATTAACCCAGCGGTACGATTTTTCTGCCGATCGCGTTTACCCCCTTTTCGACCAGGTAGCCAGCCAGGCAGAGGTCCTTTCTACCTTAAGGGAGGTAGTAGACCGGGTGGAGGAGAATGACAGCCTATTGATCTATTTTTCCGGACATGGTTGGTACGATCATCGGTTAAAAATGGGGTATCTGCTCCCTGCAGATGCTTCTTCAAGAGAAACTTCGGGCTACCTGCCCTACAGCACCTTGTTTGCTTACATCGCCGCCATGCCTTGTTTGCATGTTTTAATGATCGCTGATGCATGCTATGCCGGCTCCGCCTTTATGAGCCGTACTGCAGGTATTGAACCTGCCCTGGAGCGCTTGATGGGCTTGCCGTCCCGCTGGCTGATCGCTGCCGGGCGAAATGAGGTGGTCAGCGATGGACCTCCGGGATCCCACAGCCCTTTTGCAGGTGCCCTGTTGGAGTTGTTAAAACGCCACTCTGGGGGCTGGCTCCCCGTTGCGGACCTGACCCAACAACTCATAATGGCCGTTGGCAACAATTCTGATCAACTCCCGCGTGGCGGCGTCATTCGCAATACAGGTGATATGGGCGGGCAGTTTATGTTCAAGATACTTTCGGAGACGGAGTCCCCCTTACCTGTGCCGGTCGAACGGCCCAAACCCAAACCCCTCCCCGAGGCCGGGCAACCCATCGAAATGCCTCCGCCTCAACCCCAGGATTCCAAAGAGATTCCCGAAACCTTCCGCTCTGTTCGTGAGGTGCAACGTACCATCCAGGCGCTGCTCAATATTGGAGAGATCAAAGCGGCCCTGAAGGTGTTTGACCGTATTTTGAAGTTCGGGTCAAGTCTTTCTACCGACATCTTCGGACTTAGTGGACAGTACCATCGCCTCGAAAAGGATCGCCAGCGTGGGTTATTAACTCCGGAGTATGCAACGGTTCAACAGAATCGTATCCTTTATGCTTTAACCGAATACAATATGGAGTTGAAAGAGTGGGATTTGGCCCCAGGAGTGTTGAAAAGAGGTTGATACCAAGTAAAAATGGCGCAACCACTCTAGCGTATTGCAGAGGAGATCGAATAGGGTGTTGATAGGAAGATCCCTTGGTGGAGGTTCGGCCTGTTGTATTAAGCTTAGCCCTCTTTTCTCAGAACCCTGATCACTTTCAGGTTATCCGAACTTACCTGTTTCCAGGCCTTTTCAATGGTTGATTGCGTCCCCTTACTGCCTGTCTTATAGACGTAGTCGTAAGCCTTTATGGTATCCTCAATTGCTTTGAAAAAGGTTTTGTAGGTTTTTTCCGGAAGGTTATTCTTCAGCCCCGTATGAAAGAGGGCTTCGAGGTCTTTTGCATCCGGCGGGTCTTGTAAAAAGAGGGGTAAAGCTGCTCGCAAAATACGTCGACGGTCCTTCTTTCGCTTAAACAGGGCCGACCAATGAAAGCAGTCTTCGATCAGGTCTTTTTGTCCCTGAAGCTTTTCCCAGCAAACTTCCAGGTCATCGATAAACTCCACGCTGCTGGTAAGGCTCCTATCCAGGCTTTGAAAGGCGATTTGAAGGTGGGGGCTTTTCGGTAAAACGATTTGATCCAGGTCGTTAATGACTTCAGCCATGTTATTGTAGCGATCCTCCTGGAAGCGGGCCAATAATTTTCTAAGGATGGTCTTTAGCTCTTCCGGAGCTTCTAATTGAGTAAATATGCTTTTTCGATACTCCTCATTAGTAAAAAACAATCGCCTACGTTCGAAAATGGCCACAATGCTATTGTCATTCAGCCGACCCAGATCGACATCACTTCCAGAGATTTCCCGGCTGCTAAACAAGGGAAATCCTGCCAGAAGCTCATACGTTAGTAAACCCAGGGTGAATTGGTCGGAATAGGCGTCCTGTTGATGAATTCTTCCCGTTACGGTTTCAGGAGGAGCATACATTAAATCCTCAATGACCTGCTCATTGGTAAAGGTAGAATAATTGGAGCTAAAAACTTCGTAGGGCGAGATCATAGGTTCCTGTTCGTAATCAACCAACACCTTGGAAGGACGGATACGACCGTGAATGATACCATGAATATGCAGGTAGTACAGCGCTTCAGCAATTTGCCGGACCAATCGCAAGGACTCCGCTGCAGTAAAGGGAATATTATCTAGGAGTTTTCGAAGACTGATCCCGTTGATGTATTCCAATACGATGTGCTTGGGAACATCGGCCAGGTAAGCACCTAACACTTTGATCACATTACGGTGCTTAAGCTCGTAGATTTCTTTAAGTTCGGCATTCAGTTTTTCCGTAAGGAGGTCTTCTTCATGGGTGAAGTCGTGTTTTTTAAGGACCCGAACGATCACCATTTTATTGGTGATGACTTCCCGGACCTTGTAGATCATACTACTGTTCCCTTCTCCCAGGAATTCCAATTGATTGTAGCGGTCCTGCAGTTTAAGTTGCAGTTGGTTATCCAGGTCCTCATCCGTAACAGGCAATTGCAGGTAGGGAAAGTACTTCTGGATTTCTTTCTCCAGGGCCACGGTGGCCCGAAGGACCTCCAGGTCCCTTTTGTTACGGGCAATGGAAAGCGCTTCATTGGTAATGGTTCCCTGTCGCAGCTCTGTCTCCAGCCGCCCATAAGAGGTTTGGGCATCCAAAAGGTAAGGCTCCCATTCTTTTACCCGGGCGATGATTTCCAAGAGGGTTGCCAGTGCTTCTTCGGGTTTGCCTTGCTTAAGTAGGTCGCGGATCACCGGTTCTATTTTTTATTGTCATTATTGAATGCCCAGTCCAGGCTTTGAGGTTCGAACAATTGAGCTTGAGCCCAATGTTCATGGCTCAAACCTCATTCCTGATTGCTGAAAAACAGCTGCCTTCTGCAAAAACGATCCCCTCTTTTAACAGCGGTTCCTGCCCGGGTCGGTAAGGCTGGGCCAGGTAATGGTGCTCCGCGTAAGGGCGCATTCGGCCGTCTTCCAGCATAAGGGTGAGCAGGTCAGGGCAAACCTTGTTGAAATGGGGATTCTGGAGTTCAAGGACCAGGTCCTGGGTCATCCATCCATGTTCCTGGTGGATATTGCGATCACCGCCAAATAGCCCACCCCGGCCTTTATCACCTCCCAAATAATAAGGGGCAGGCAGGCCCTGCTCCATGTTGAATACCAAGGGTATCAGGTTGATATTATCCAGGGTACTGATAATGAGCTTGAACTGGATTTGACTACCCGGCCAGTTGTACTGTTCGAAATAGCGTTCCAGATAGGGAGAGAACTCCAGTTCCAGTGGTTTGCCACCAGGCTCTATGGCCTGTACTGGCGGATTGAGGATGCGGGCGTTTGCCGAAAAGTTGACATCCAGAAAAATCAACCCCAGCCATACCGGCCGGCTCAGTTTGTTGTGGAAAACCAGGCGTACATCTTGCCGCCAATCGTACTTAGCATGCATCACCCGCTGCATCGGGATGTGGAAAAATTCCTTTTCCTGTTTTACAGTGGTCCAATTACCCTGCTCCCCGTTAAAAGCACATTCAATGGAAATAGGTAATCGGCTCCCGAAAACGGCTCGCTCCCTTGGTTCGCTTTGCAGTTGCTGTAAATATCGAAATTGAGACATCTGTGCGAGATAGGCTTTTAGTTCCTTTATATCATTGCCACGCTCTCGTCTATTTTTACTGGCATTGATGGCTTCGGCTACCGGGCGATACGGGTCGTAAGCACGGGTAAGGGTGTATGTTTCCTCCTCTAGGTGCAGGGTGAAGTCCGCACCTTTTTCCTTTTCTAATACATTGAAAAGACCAGATTGCTCCTTTAATTCCTGCTGGAGGGAGGTAAATCGCTCCTTTGAAAGTTCAATATTGTTTAGAAATAAGCCAAAAGGTAAGGCAAACTGTGTAGGGATCCGGCAGCGATAGGGTTTTTTCCTGTCTAAGCGGGTACTATCTGCTGGTTTAATAGAAAGAAGGGTATGGTCGGTTTCGACGGCTTTGACCTGGGCAATGGTCAACGGTTCTCCCTGTTCATCGAGAATAGTGATCCCGTTCATTCGGTTGTTGATACCGTGCAGGCTTCCACGGTCGAGTACCCAGGTTTTCCGAGGGTTAAAATGGGCCTCTGCGGTCAGGGATTGTGATTGGTCGACCTTACGTTTTAAAAAGCCTAAAAACTGATCATCCTGCTGTCCCGCGGTATATAATTGGGGAACCTGGTCATAACGGTATTTGGTAAGTGCGCCCAGCTGACGTTTGAGGTCATAATAGGTTAAATTGCCGTTTTGCCGTTCCAGGAGTTCGAGTAAGCTGGTAGTGAAAACGCCGGATTTTTCAGCACCGAGCAGGAAATCTTCCTTGGCGATCTGCCGGTCCTGACAGGCCGCCATTTGAAGGTGGCGGCTTTCCTGCTGCATGAAGGGCAATCTGTCGAAATCTGCACTTCTGTTCTCGTCCCAAAAGAAGAAGTTTTCTTTTGAACGTTGTTTGGCGGTTTGCAAGGTGGTTCGCTGCCCCGGCAGCCCCTGCGGAATGGAGCGGGTGTTATCGCCGGAATGGCAGCAATCCATCAAAAGGACCACATGTGGTGGATCCGTGCTATTCAGGAAGGGGGCCTGTATTTCGTGTATCAGATAGCGCAATTCCTTATCGGCTAGCAAAAAATCAGTGTCTCCTTCCGGATTGTAGCATACCAGACATTCCAGCATACCGTCCCGTTCCTGCGGCCATAAGTCCTGGTCGGCAAATTCCTGCATGCCGTGGCCGGAATACGTGATCAGAACAGAATCCCCTTCCTTTGCTCTGGTTAGTTCATTTCGAATGATTCGAATGATATTCTTTTTGGTGGCCTTTTCATCGTGCAGGCAATGGAGTTGGAGGTCAAAATCCTTTTGTTGCTTATTCAGGTAGGCTTCTAGCCGTTTTGCGTCAGGTACACAACCCTCCAAAGCAGGAACGGGAGGATTATAATCATTGATGCCGATTAGCAGGGCGTGGAGTGTGGGTTGTTTGGGCATGGTGTTTCGAGTAATGAGTGTTTATGAGCAATAAACGCAAAAAATCAGATATTTCGTGCATAAGTCGTTCCCCGGGAAGCAACTTATTGCTCCTCTTCCAGTCCCATAAGATGCCCGTATGGTTCCATTCCTGGTATTCGGTCAAAAGCCTCTTTTAGAGTGCCGGCAAGAGGGATGGCTAAAATGGTTCCAGCAACCCCCCAGATCACACTCAAGCCGATTATGGATACCAAGGTGAATAATGGGTTCACTTCAACCTGCAACCCCAGTATCCAGGGTTCCAGGATGTTGCTTTCCAGTAACTGAGTAACTAATAATACGCCCGCAATCCCAATGATCTGGGTGATACTCCCCCCTGTGGCCATGGATAGGGCGATGATTATTACCCCTGCTATGAGGTTGCCCAAATAGGGAATAATAGAAAGCGTGGCCGAAAGGATGGCAAGGGGTATGGCATATTTTAAACCAAAGGCCAGGAAACCGATACTATAAACGATCGCCAGAATAGCTATGAGGATCAATCGCCCCCATAAGTACTGAATGACCAATGCTCCGGCCCTTTCCAGTCCGGAGGCCATATTATCGCGCTGTTCCGGTTTACTCAGTTTTAAGGCAAATCTCCTTAGCCGTTCTCGCTCTAGCATAAAAAGGAACATATAAACCAGAACCAGGACAGATAAGCCAAAGGTATTGCTAAGTGCACCAAGAAACCCCATAGCCGCTTTTTGAAGGTTCTGCCTTTGCTCGGCCAGTTGTTGTGTTATTTCTTCTACGCGCTCCTCCGAAGCAATACCGATGTTTTTAATAATATATTTTCGAATTCATCTTGTTTTAGCGATAGTTGTTCCTGGACTTTTGGCCAGTCTTCGACCAGGGAATTGCCCTGATATCCCATTAAGAACAAAAAGCTGCAGCTCAATAAAAACAGTAAAAACACGCAAGCGGAAATGCCTAATATGCGTGGCACCCCCCATTTAAGGAAGCGTTTTTGTAAAGGCCAGAAAAGGGTGGCAAATAGTAATCCAAAAGCAAGGGGAATCAAAAAGGTTTTCCCAAAATATAATATGGTTACAGAAAGGCAAATGCAAAGTAAAACCAGAACGGATCGAAACAGGCTGGAGGGAGATTGGATTGAATTCAAGGTGTTTTATTTTACTAACCCTGAATTAACCGTTCATGTTTGCTGGTGTCTTATTGATGCTTTTTGGAGTAAGCATGTTCCATAAAGCTCATTATCTGTGCTGTCAGATTTGCTTGATCCGGAACACTGAGTTGTTCAAGGTTTTGAGTAGAATAAGGATACATTA
This sequence comes from uncultured Saprospiraceae bacterium, assembly GCA_964479625.1. GTDB lineage: Bacteria > Bacteroidota > Bacteroidia > Chitinophagales > Saprospiraceae > CAYZMS01. Next base: position 25,707 of record CAYZMS010000016.1, on the reverse strand, counting down.
GGACAGGGGCCGGGCCAGTTTGCCGAGCTTGCATACGGGCTAGCCAACGGGTAGCGTGGGAAAGACTGAGCAGTGGATCTCCTTTGGGAGCCAATACCAATATTGGAGGGTACTCTTGTTGAGGAATGGGGATATCCGCCAGTTCGTCTCCGTAAACGGGATGTAAAAGAGAGCCCAGCCCATACTCCTGATACCTGCTAAGGGAGAGAATCGGCCGATCGAGGATAAGGGAAGAGATCCGGTCCGGTTTTTTCAGCAGGCTATTGGTAGCCAGAAATGCGCCCTGTCCCTGACCGAAAAGGCTTAGGTTTTTTGCATCCTGTTCTCGTTTTAGCCATTCGATCGCCGCCTCTACGTCTTCCATGGCCCGGGAAATTCGGGAACCACTGGCCTCCAGGGCCCAGCGTTCCCCGTAGAAATTCCCGCCTCTAGGGTGGGCAATAGCCACCCGGCCGCCACGGCTTAATACCATTGGAACGATCCCCAACCCCAGGGGAAGGTGGCTATGGCAAACCGTATGCCAGGCCTCATCAGCAATGATCAGCAATAAAGGGGCATCCAGGTCTACACGGGGCGGGCTCCACAAGCTGATTGGAAGAGAATGGCCATTGGAGCCCTGGATCTCAACTAGTTCCCGTTGGACGGAAATAGGAGGACCGGCACTTCGGCGAGGGCGGCCACGTTCTTCTTCATTGTACCATTGCACCAGACCCGGAGGCATGGAAGGGCTGCTCAGGGTATACCAAAGGCCGGCTTCTCCCGGACTTCGGGAAAAGGCGCCGATGGTGGAAGACTGGGGTTGTGGAATTCGGGAAATTTCTTTACCGCGGAGGTTATATTGGATCAGCGACTGGGTTTCCTCCTCCCGTTCTAAACAGATCAATCGGTCATCGAAGACCTGCCCATGGATCAGAATACGCTCGCTTTGAGGAAGAACACTGCTCCAGTTGCGCTCTGTTGACCTGGCGGGGTCAATGGATACAACCCGCCCGTTTGCCGCACCCTCTGTTGTCTGAAAGAATAAGCGGCCCTTGGCTTCTCCCAGGTAATGCCAATGGGCAGAGCTCCCCTCGATGAAAGGGGAGAATTCGCTTCCATCTGATGATTGCAGGATATCGGTCAGGCTCCCTTCTGTTCGAATAAGCAAGATGGAATTTCCATTTCGAAAGGTAAATGGCTGAAGCCGGGCAGAAGCGGCTCCATAATCCCGGAAAAGCGGATCGTCCTGAGATTGCTCCAGGCCAGGGTAATGCTCGTATAACGCTGGGAAATCAAGTGCCTCGGAATTACTTTTGACGTATAACAGCCGGTTACGCCACCAAATTGGCTGGTGCATCGGAGCCAGACCTTTTAGGGTATCCGTAAGGCGGAGGGGTTCGCCGCTTAACAACAAAACCCGGGTCCGAAAGGAGGTCGGATCGATTTGACCGATGGCCAGGTGAAGACCCTCCGGATGGGGAAGGAACCAAAGAAGCCCCGGCGCCTGAAAGACCAACTCATTCGAATCCAGATCAGCGGAAAATCGAATGATCTGGGTTTGACCCTCTGCTTCCTTTCGAAGGGCCCAATAACTTCCCTTCCACCACAGGGGAGGTTGATACCGATGGAAGCCAAGCAGAGAGTCAGCGAGCGCTTCCAGGGGCTCGGCCTCGGGTAAAAGATCCAGGTATTGGGTGGTTAAAAAAGCCTGTTGGCTCATCCAATCCCGGGTAGCAGGTAGTTGAAGGCTATCCAGCCGGTCCAGTTCGGAGGGAGTTGTAAAAGCTTTGGGATAATTAACGACCAGGGCTGTCCCGGCAGTATCCTTCTGCTGACAGGAGCTTAAGGACCATCCCAGTATCAGGAAACAAATTAAGCGGTGCAAATGGGCAATAAACATAGGCGTTTACCTTGTCGCTTTGCCGCAATTTTAGCGGCAAAGCGACTTTATAACAAAAAACTGACAATAGCAAGTTTTTAGGAAGCTTTTTGGACCCGCTTTTGTCGCAAGTTTTGGCAAACTCGAAATTTGATTAATTTTGGCCAGTCTTTCAGGATAAAAAAACAGAATAATGTTGCGTAGATTTCTTTACCTTTTATTTTTACTGTCCTTTCTTACTTCCTGCACGCCCAAAGTAGCAGAAGAAATTGCAGAAGAACAGGAAACGGAAACTTCTACTAAACCTAAACCGGAAGAGAAGGAGAGTCCCTGTCCTACCTTTTTAGATGCTCCCAACCCCGATCAAACCACTACCGACTATGTCCTTTACCGGGATTTTTTAAAAGCAGGGGATTGGGACCAGGCTTACGATTATTGGGAAAAAGTATACGAGGTGGCCCCGGCAGCTGATGGCCGCCGCAACACTGTTCTGGCGGATGGTATCACCTTCAACGAATATTTCCTTTCTCAAACCCCTGATACCGCTCAGCGGGATCAATACATAGAGGCTATTTTCCGGCTTTACGATCAAATCCAGGAGTGTTTCCCGGAGGGAGGCGGTTATGCCAGCGGCCGAAAGGGATTCGATCTGTACTACAAATACCCGAACCGGGCCAGTAAGGAGGAGATGTACGCCCTCTTCAAGCAATCCATTGATACGGACGGGGTAAAAACAAATGATTTTGTGATTAACCCTTTCACGGCTTTATTGTACGAATTGCATGTCGATGGCGAGGTATCTATCCAAGAGGCTCGGCAATATGAAACAAAGATCAGGGAAATAATTGCTGCCGGCCTGGAAAACTGTGAGGGCACAGGTTGTGATCGCTGGAAGATCGTAGAAGAATATGCATTGAGTCGCCTGGAGGCCTTCGAAGCAGTGAAAGGGTTTTACGATTGCGACTATTATGTCGAAAAGTATTTCCCCAACTTTGAGGAGGACCCCACTGATTGCGATATGATCAGAACGGTATACAGCCGCTTGCGTTGGGGGGGCTGCCCAGAGGATGCTCCGCAATTCGAACAGCTGCGCAGTGCCCTCAACGAAAACTGTCGGGTCATGGATACCGGACCGGTGGCAGAAGGCTACGAATGCCTGCGCAATGCGGATTATCAGTGCGCAATCGATAAACTGTCACAGGCTGCCGAAGAGGCCGAAGAGGCTGAAAAAAAGGGGAGCCTTTTACTGACCGTTGCCAAGATTTACGATGCCCATTTGAAGAACTATCCCCGCGCTCGCCATTTTGCCCTGCAGGCGGCGGAAGTACGGCCTGACTGGGGGGAACCCTATATCCTAATCGGCCGACTCTACGCATCCAGCGGTCCGCTCTGCGGCCCCGGTCGCGGTTGGGATAGCCAGGTGGTCGTTTGGGCCGCCATCGATGCCTGGGCAAAAGCCAAACAGGTGGACCCCAGCGTCACTTCCGAAGCCAACCGCTGGATCGGTCGCTACAGCCAGTATATGCCCAGCAAGGAGGATGTCTTTATTCGAAACCTGAAAACCGGACAATCCTACTACATCGGCTGCTGGATTCAACGGAGCACCCGCATTCGCACGGTATACTAAAGCCTATGCCGACTGGAATCGGTCCGCGAACTTCAGTTCGCCAGCATTTGGTACCCGAGTGATCTTACCGTCTTAACCAACATCCACTACGCCAAGATCACTCATCACTTATGAACTTGTTAAGGCGCGCTAAGCAAGATTTAAGTTCCTTGTGGTTTCTCCCGGATTGCAGCATATTAAGATAGTAAAACCTAATTAACCCTAACAGCTGTGAGCACCGCATTAGCCGAGTCGATTTAACAGTTTGCTTACGTTTTATACTTTTCCTTTTTGTCAGTCCGGCCCTGATGGGGAAAGCGTTTGCCAGGCAGGCGCTTTACTCCCCTGGCGAAGGATGCCCGGCTCTGGAAATGTTTTTCCCAACAATAAACACAACTTCTACTTTTAAAACCGCCGAAAGGCAAACTATCATCGTGAAAGGGGTCGAAAGGGAATACCTGATTAAAAGGCCACCATTAGCTGAATCTGAAAAACAGCCCTTTACCATTTATCTACATAGCGGTGGCGGCAAGATGCGGATCCCTCCAGAAAGTTATGGACTTGAAGGGCTTGTTATTGCTCCTCAGGGAATTAATGATACCTAGAATGTTGACGGACTTCTACGCGCCTTCCCAAAGAGGCCCTACCACGGTTCGGATGATATCGCCCTATTGGAGGCGCTGATCGACTATGCGGTGACCGAAGAGCAGGCTGACCCGGACAGGGTCAGACTGATTGGGGTTTCCCGGGGAGGCATGCTGGCCTTTTGGGCACTGGATCAATTGGGAGGCAGAATAAAGGCGGCAGCTATTTTTATTGCAAGTATGCCTGCCCATATTCGAAATGGATATAAACTTTCCAAACCGGTCCATATTCTGTTGATGAATGGAACGAAAGATCCTTTGATCTTTTATGAAGAAGTACAAGCCAACACGGTCCATTCCATGGACGATGTAGAAAAATATCGTCAATTACCCACTGAACAAGTGGTAAAAGACCTGGCGGCCATGCAAGGGCTACCTGCGATCTCGGAGGTTAAACGCTTATCCAATAAAAAATCAGATGATTGCCGAGTCGAACACTGGGAGTGGAAAGGTACCCCCAAAAAGGGTAGTGTGACACTCGTTAAGGTGATTGGCGGTGGACATACCATCTCTGGTATCCCCCAGTTATTACCCAAGACTTTGGTCGGCCCCACCTGTTGGTATATAAATGGCTATCGATGGCCATCGACTTTCTTAATAAACTCCCTTAGAAGTTCTTTTAAAGGTCCTATTTTGAAAAGAAAAGTGGTGACATAGAGAATGGATCCTTGCGAGGAAAAGTAGGAACGGATCGAAAATCAAGAAAAAGAGCCCCGCCGCTTACAAAATTAAGACCAGGTATTGCTGGCGCGTTTGAATGGGTTCGAAACATATACAATTTAGGAGTAAAACTTGTATGCATTTTCAAAAAAAGGGAAATTGGCAAGGAAAACAACACCATACTATGGAATGCTTAAAAACCCATTTTCTTTGCTTTTTTTAACTGATTTATAGTAACTTATCTCTTTATTCCCAATTTGGGGGGACCGGCCTGCTGCCTTCTGGCCAGGTCGAATTGAAAAACGATACTCCAGCTGTTTATCTATGGAATGAGCAAGGCAATATACGCTATGGAGCCTTAGAAGCGGATTGGGATGCCTTTTCTGTAAACGGAGCGCAGGGCACCCTGCTTTTTTCCACTTTTGGTTTGGAACGGATGCGGATCAACGGTGTTGGGCAGGTCGGTATCGGGACTTCCACGCTGAGGTTCAACCCCCTGCTCACCCTTGGCGAAAATCTCGCCCTGACAGATAATAGTGGTAGCTTTCAGTTTATCCAGAATGACCAATTGGCTGCTTATCTCGCCTTAGATGTTAATGACTTCGCCTTAATCAATAACCGACCAGGCGATTTGGATCTGGAATCTCAGGCCATCGATTTTAATACTTCTTTAACAACAGAGGCCCTTTACATCAATCCTTTTGGCAGTGTCGGTATAAAAACAGATGACCCCAAATCGTCTCTGGACGTCAATGGTGATATTAGCTTATCCGGCTCTATCGGTACGTTGCGATACCTGCAAAATAATGCGACCCTGGCGAATACCCGCTTCGATTCTACTGCTCTGTCAATAACCCATTCCCTTTTGGGAGGGGATATTGTGCTGAATGCAAGAGATGGCCTGATCTTTAAGGCAGGCAATACTTCCCCCTGGTCTATGTTCATCTAGAGTAATGGCAACGTGGCCATTGGTGGGACCAACGTCCCTTTTGGAAGACTGGAGATCTCTCATAATTCCGGTACTGCAAATCCGCAATTAATGCTTACCGAAACAGCTGCCGGTGATTTTTCCCGGATGACTTTTCGAAATGCAGGTTCTACTCAACAAGATTATTGGGATATTGCTGCCCTGGCAGTAGGGGATGCCAACGACCCCAAAATGAATTTTTTCTATTCTGACAATAGCGGTAGCGGTATGGATTACCTGTCGATCGATGTAGATGACCAAGAAATCCTTTTTCGTGGGGATTTGCTTCCTTTCCAATCCCTGTTGGATATTGGTCAACCTATTACCGGGCTCACTACCTTTATCTGGGATGATTGTCAGGCAATGGACTTTATTAATGTATCTGATCGCAGGGTTGAAGCGGGATATTCTTACCCTTTCGGGTACCTTGGACCAAGTGATACAGCTACGGCCCGTTCAGTATCAATTCCGGGATGAGTATCACCCGGATGGTCGTAAACGCAGCGGTTTTATTGCACAGGAAGTGGTCATTACTGAAGGTGTTGATATGGATACCAAAACAGCCGAAATTGTTCGAAGACCAAATGAATACCTGGCCCTGAATTATATTGAACTCATTCCCATCCACATCCGCGCCACACAGGAGCAACGAGACCTGATCGAAAATCAAGAAAAAGAGATTCGGCGCTTACAAAATCAAAATCAGGTACTGCTGCATCGTTTGAATGAGCTCGAAGCGCGCTTCAATGCTTTGGAGAAAGATCAAAGTATCCAATCTGTTACACTGAACGGCAGCCTGGGGCCTCGGCTTGACCAGAACATCCCCAACCCCACTCAGGGGTAGACCCGGATCGACTACTACCTGCCCGAAGGGATCGGCCAGGCCAAACTACAAGTAACCAATGCCATTGGTCAGGTTGTACAGACCATCCCGCTGAATGGGCCAGGTGAAGGAAGTCTGAACCTCCAAATCCGTAATCTTCCCGCCGGCAGCTATCAATACAACCTGCTGATCAACGGGCGGGTGGAGGCAGACCAGGCAGTTGATATTGCAGTTCTAAAAATAGGCAGATGGCTTCCCGTCAGTGCTGGAAAGCCATCTGCCTGTTTTTTCATGGGCTTCCCCAAAAATATATAGCCTGGTAGGCTGACTACTAAAGCCGGTATTGCAGTGCAAAAAGGGGACGAAAACACTAAGCGTTCTGCCTATCCGGATATTGCGCATCTATGATCCGGGTGATCAGGTAGGAACCGATCAGGCTAACAGCAATGCCCTCCACAAAAATGATCATACTTGCACTAAGGGGAGTTACGTAGTTTTCATAAGGCAAGTGCGCCATGATCCCAGAGAAAAAAGCAGGATTCAATTGCATGAACAGAAACATGAAAACAGTAAATAGCCCCACTCCGATAAAGGAAGCATAAACGCCCATGGCAACTCCTGAAACGTAATTGCCGGTCTGGAAATCTGTGATCAGATAAAATTTTCGAATAACTGCAGTTATCAGGCCAAGGTGGATCAAAGAATTGAATAAACGATTGGAGATTTCTGCCCCCTGCCCGATTGCAAACATGAACAAGAAAAAGGCGGTAAAACCTAAAAACATTAAAAGGCCATATCGAATAGCTAAACTTTTCATTTTTTAAATTTTAATTTGAGTGATTGGTTGCGTACACTCACTCAAGAAAAAAAAGGATGCTGATGTTCAGTATCAATAAAAAAGTTAGGCATGGAAGCTCTCAAGTATCCTATTGGTCTTTTACATATTCCGGAAAACATTACCGAAAGGCAGCGAACCCTTTGGATGCAGACGATCGAACAACTCCCAAAAGCTTTTCGGCAGCAGGCGGAAGTACTCAGCCCGGAACAACTCGACACCCCCTACCGACCCGGTGGCTGGACGGCCCGGCAGGTGATCCACCATGTGGCAGAAAGCCACTTGAACGCTTACATTCGTACAAAATGGATACTCACGGAAGACCACCCCACCATCAAAGTCTATGACGAGTATGGGCTGCAATGCCGGATGGCCGCTTACCTGTGCCGCCCTCTTTAGATCTCCTTGAGGGCCTTCACGCCTGGTGGATGCAGGTCTGGCGCACGGTAGAGGCACCACAATGCCAACGTAAGTGGTACCATCCCGAATCGGGGAAAGATTTTTCCCTGGAATTTTTATTAGCGCTCTATGCCTGGCACGGAGACCACCATTTGGGCCATTTGAAGCTGGTTTAGTTATTTTGGGAAGATGCCCTTCACTCAAGTTTCCTAGAATGGTAAAGATCGATCATATTCCCGGATCGTTGTTGCTAGTCGCACTGCAAGCTGCCAGTTGCCGGGCTTTTAAGTGTCCTGTAAAGGCCGGTCCAGGAATTGACAGGCAATCCTTAAAAGGCCAACACGCCAATCCCCTATTTTCCATATATTTGGATATTCATCTGAAACACCAAGATCCATGCGAACTATCCTTTATCCGACCGATTTTACGGAGGCCGCGAACAAGGCCTATATTTATGCCCTACAAATTGCCCGGGCAACGGGCGCCGAAATCCTCACCCTACACGTTTACCAGAGTATAGCTTTAGCTGCAGGGCATATGCGGGCAACGCTCAGTGATTATGTCGAGGAAACATTCCTGGAATCGCTTCAAAATTATCGTCAGACCATCCCCGTCCTGAAAAGGATCGCTGAAGTTAAGGGGTATGCGGATGTTGAGGTGAGCCATATGCTTAACAGCAGCGAACTGATCCACGCAGGTATTACCAAAACGGCGAAAAAAGAGGACGTCGACCTTATCGTTTTGGGCACTACCGGAGCAGCAGGATACAAAAAATACTTCAAAGGCAGCGTCGCTGGAGAAGTGATGGAGCATTCCGGAAGGCCCACTCTTGCCATTCCTGAAAATGCAGTCTTTGACGGCAGGATCGACCAACTCGCCTTCGCAGCCGAGTTTAATGATAAAGAAAAGGATGCATTAATCCGGCTCACGGATTTTGCAGCACTGTTCTCGGGGCATGTGATCTGTGTAAATCATTCTCCCATGGATGAACAAACCTTCTTTTCTAAATCCGCCGAATGGTCTTCTGACTTCCCCGAGTTACCAAACCTAGACTTTAAACATATACCTCCAGGAGAGGGGGGACATCAGGACCGAATGATCCGCGTGCTGAAAGAACAAAAGGTCGACGTCTTAGGCAGTGTGATCTACAAGAAAAATATCTTCCAGGAGTTGTTCGATTTGAGTAAAACCAAACGATTATCCTACCACACGGACATGCCTATTTTTTCCATGCTACCCAAGGCGCCCCGTTGAGTTTGGGCATTCCAAAGGGCTGGACGCTTTTCCTCGACCGGGATGGTGTGATCAATCAGAGACCGCCTGGTGATTATGTTCGAAACCCGGAAGGCTTTCACTTCCTGCCTGGCGTGCTGGAGGCCATGCCAGCCCTGGCTCGCCATTTCAATCTCGTACTGGTGGTTACCAACCAACAGGGTATCGGTAAGGGGTTAATGACCGAGGCCGACCTGGAGCGTGTTCATCAATTTATGCGAAAGGCTGTTCATTCCGCAGGCGGTCGAATCGATGGCATCTATTTTTGCCCCGACCTTAAATCGCAAGTAAACAACTGCCGGAAACCAGCACCTGCCCTGGCCATTCAAGCCCAACTTGATTTTCCCGGGATCTACTTTTCGAAAAGTGTTATGGTTGGTGACAGCGCCTCCGATATGGTTTTTGGGGAGCAACTTGGAATGAAAACAGCCCTCATAACCACTAAACCCGAGGATCTCCCACTGATCGAACAAGCCGGAATACAAGTGGATTTTCTATATGCTTCACTAAAAGAGTTCGCTGAGGCACACTGTTGATTACTTTGTGTCTCCTACTAATGAACCTATTCCTTTCTTATTCACAACCATCCTAGTCCATTATTCAAAGATCACTTCCGTTGCCCCGTAGCCATAGCGCGGATGGTATTCATTCTTGAAAGTTTTAACATGCGGGGTTTGCAGAAGCCGGGTAGCGATAGCGTCCCGAAGGCGACCCTTGCCAAGACCATGGATAACAAAAACACGATCCACGCCCAAGCGGATTGCCCGGTCAATATAGCGTTCGAACTGGACAAGTTGTAAGTGAAGAATATCTGCAGGCTTCATTGAGCCGGAGTAATCAGTAAGCGCCTCGATATGCAGGTCGATTTCCGGAGAAAAATGGGCCATTTCCTCAACTTCGTGTGGCAACAGTCTTCGAATAGCCTGCACCTGATGTGGTTTGGTCCTGGCAAGTCGTTGTGTATAGGTTTGGAGGTCTTCTTTCTGTTCCTTTGGAGAAGGGCGCTCTGTATCTATCTGCTCAAAAACAATGTAGTGGTGTACCTGGCGATCCAAAAGAGGAGCTGTACGAACAGATTTAAAGAACCTGGCGGGTTTGATCCGCAGCTGTTGTTCCTGCTTTGGCCCCGTCCCGTCGGTGCGAAGCGCTCGGCATTCAATGGTGAAGATGGGTTGTTCATTCAATTCATCGTAGTACAGTTTCCCTACTTCTTCCAAACCGGGGCCTGGCAACTTACCATGTTTTTTGAAGATCGCTTCCTGCTGTAATTGAAGTTGAATGGTAAAAAGAACGTCTTGGTGGGTATCATTGATCAGGAATATTCGATAGCTTTCGGCGGTAGCATCTGGACGCAACACGGGATCGAAGGCCAGTTGAATGCCCATGCTGCTCAAAATGAAGTATTCCGCATGGGGGTTAGGCGGTGGCGGGCTCTCCTGATTTACTGGTCGTTTTCCGGGAACTATTTTGGATTTTGTTCCGGGCCGGGTGTCATAAAAGGCAGCTGCAGGCTCCAGGTTTTCAAGGAATACCGGTATCTCCAAGCCATCCTCCTCCAATTCGACCAACACCATTTGCTGGTCGAGCAGCTCTACTACCTTGCCAAATTCACCAGACTGGAGCAGACGGACTTTCGTGCCAATGGAGAAAAGCATGGTCAGGGTATTTATTGTTTATGTTACCCACCTCAGCAGGCGTACAATCAGAGTTAAATTACTAAATTAAAACCCCAAAGAGGGAAAAAGTTGTCCATATAAAACCAAGGGAGACCACAGCACCTTCCCTGGCTTTGCTTGCTTAACCTTTGCAAACCCCCAAAAGCAATCCAATACAAAACCACTATCCCAATCTCCATTTCCTTACCTTGGCCGAATGAACAACTGCAAATGGGCACTCGCTCAATGGGGAGAACGCCGCTGGTGGCGAAATTACCTTCGCAACAAACCCGTAGGGAAATACCTCGAAGCAAAAAAAGCCTACTGGTTCCGGGTCCTGAAGACAATAGAACTGGAAGTACCTGCCGAAGCCTCCGTTTTAGATGTCGGCTGTGGACCGGCGGGGATCTTTATGGTCCTTTCCGGGAATGTTAGCGCAGTCGATCCACTATTAGCTATATATGAACGGGAATTAGACCATTTCGACCCAAACTGGTACCCCGGCGTACGCTTTGAGCCTCATCCATTTGAAAAGTACCAGCCTGATCAGTCCTTTGATTATATTTTTTGCCTCAATGCAATAAACCATTTTTCGAATTGGGAACTGAGTATTCATCGCCTTTTCGATTTGTTGAACCCAGGAGGCAAATTGCTGTTAGGTGCGGATATGCATAAGTGGCAAGGACTAAAGGCCCTTTTTCGAACCCTGCCCGGAGACCTGCTGCACCCTCACCAACACCAGCTAGGAGATTATGAACACCAGCTTAATGCAGTTGGGTTTTGCATACGACAAACACGCCTTTTAAAAAAAGGCCGGATTTTTGATTATATCGCTATACTTGCAGAAAGACCCAGGGTAGAATAAGCCAGAAAAAAGATAGAACCTGGAATTTCACATTGGCAAAGAAACCAACTAATAATTATGAGCAGAACTAACTTTTCCTCCGGTGTAAAATGGGAAGATGTGGTGGGGTATTCAAGAGCCGTACGAGTAGGGAATATTGTTGAGGTAGCCGGCACCACTGCCTTGAACGAGCAGGGAGAATTAGTCGGCCTGGGCGATCCCTATGAGCAGGCTATGTTTATTTTGAAAAAGATCGAACGAGCCCTGATCGAACTGGAAGCTCCCCTGGAAAGTGTTATCCGTACACGCATATACCTCACAAATATTAATCACTGGCAGGAGATCGGGCGTGCCCATGGGGAAATGTTCCGGGATATTCGCCCCGCATCCACCATGGTGGAGGTGAGCGGGTTGATCAGCCCAGATATGTTGGTGGAAATTGAAGCGACGGCCCTCGTTTAAGAAGCCTTATTCAAAATCTTCCTCTTCCCCCAAAGCTAAGCGGGCACCGGCCAACTCACTTAGCGCGTGTTGGTCTCCCTGCAGACGGGCAAGCTCCATACCCCTGGTATAGGTTTGCCATGCTTTTTTCGGCCCCTCCAGGTATTCCAGTAATTTGCCTAAATGGTAATAAACACCAAGGTACTCAGGATCAGCCTCTAAAAGCTTTTCATAATGCTTCCTGGCGCTTTCCCATGCTTCCTGTTTTTCGTATTCTTTGGCTATAGCAAATAAAAGAAAGGAATCCTCTGGGGATTCGTTTAGCAGGGCCTGCAGCTGTTCCATTCTCGATGTTGGCATGAGGAATTTTTTGTGTTGAGTTGAACAAAATTACTTTTCCTAAACTTTATTTAGCGAATATTCGCTAATCCATATTTCGTAATCTGATCCTATTCAATATATTTGTCGGGTGAAAGCCCAGAAGAAAGAAGACTTTGCAAAGGTCTGATTTTCGAAAGAAAATCCGGAAAATTGAACTTTATCGATGTATTGGACTTAATTTTCCGATCGCCGATAGTCAAGTCCAAGCACTCATTGAGAAAAAAACAAGCCAATGAAATTACTAGTATGTGTAAGTAAAACACCGGAGACAACCGCCAAGATCGCATTCAATGCGGATGGTACAGCCTTCGAAACGAGCGGAGTTCAATACATTATGAACCCTTATGATGAATGGTATGCCTTGGTACGAGCCCTTGAGTTAAAAGAACAGCTCGGAGGTACCGTTACTATTGTAAATGTAGGCCCTGCCTCGAACGATGCTGTGATCCGGAAGGGACTGGCCATTGGGGCAGATGAGGCGGTACGCATCGATACGGAACCTGAAAGCGCGCTTAATGTAGCCAAGCAGATCGCCGAGTACGCAAAAGGGGAAGGCTTCGATATCATCCTGCTGGGAAAGGAGACCATTGACTACAATGGGTCGGAAGTAGGGCCAATGTTAGCCGAATACCTGGGTTTACCTTTTATTTCTTATGCTTCTCATTTGGAAATGCAAGACGAATCCACCGCTATGGTCAAGCGCGATATTGAAGGTGGTGCAGAGACTTCCGAATTGGCTCCCCCCTTCGTCCTGAGCGCTGCGAAAGGTCTGGCAGAACAACGAATCCCCAATATGCGTGGTATTATGATGGCTAAACGCAAACCCTTGAAAGTAGTCGAAGCGGTTGCCTTTGAGGATCCGGTCGTCCCGGTTCACTTTGAGCTACCGCCTCCCAAATCTGCCGTCCAACTCATCGACTCTGAGGATATGGATGAGCTGGTCAGGTTGCTACACGAAGAAGCGAAAGTGATTTAGTAGACATACAGACATAGCTAGGGGAGCCTGGGTAGAACAAGGATTATATTTTATGATCAATTAGTCTCAATCCTTTGGTCTTGTCAAAAAAATAAAAAAATGGTACTAGTATACGCAGAACATCAAAATGGACGATTCAAAAAAGCCGCTTTCGAAACGGTTTTTTACGGATATAAAACGGCACAGGCCCTAGGGGTGGAATGTATGGCCCTCACAGTAGGGAAAGTAGAAGGAGCGGAAGAGTTGGGTAACTATGGAGCCAGTAAAATCCTCCAGGTACAAGATGCCAACCTGGATCATTTCGATAGCCAGGTCTATACTGCCGTTATTGCTCAGGCAGCGGAGCAGGTAGGGGCCAAGGTGATCATTGTAGCTCACAACTCCACCGGAAAGTCGGTTTTAGGGCGACTGGCAGCCCGCCTGGAGGCCGGGTCGGTAGCTGGTGCCAATGCAGTACCCATCACTGAAGAAGGCTTCCGGGTGGCCAAACCCGTATTCTCGGGTAAGGCCTTCGCTACTTATGAAATTAAAACCGATATAAAACTGATCTCCCTGATGGGAAATTCCATAAAACCGGAGCTGGTGGGTAGCCTAGGCAGTGTAGAGCAATTGTCGGTCGAAGTACCCGCCTCCAAGGTGAAGGTCAAAGATGTTAGTCGGGTGGAAGGCCGCGCCCCTCTGCCGGAAGCCGAGTTGGTGGTTTCTGCCGGTCGTGGTATGAAAAGCCCCGATAACTGGGGTGTTATCGAAGAATTGGCCGATGAGCTGGGAGCTACAACGGCCTGTTCGCGCCCCGTATCTGACGATGGTTGGCGCCCCCACCATGAACACGTAGGACAAACCGGTATTGCCATCCGGCCCAATCTGTATATTGCAGCTGGGATTTCCGGAGCTATTCAGCACCTTGCAGGAGTGAACAACTCCAAAACTATTGTGGTCATCAACAAGGACCCGGAGGCTCCCTTCTTTAAGGCGGCTGATTACGGTGTGGTCGGTGACTTGTTTGAGGTGGTCCCTCGGCTGACGGAGGCCATCAAGAAATTTAAAAATAGCTAGGCAATAAGCATTTATCCATAAAATAAAAGGGTTTTATCTGATCAAACCCTTTTGTTTTATGACGAAAACTCTTACCTTTGCGCTCGCTGTAACTGATTCGTGTGATCACTAACGGTAATTTTAAACAAAATGGCAAAGTATTTAACTAAAGAGAAGTGCGAAGAGATCTTCTCAGAGTACGGTGGTTCCGTAGGGAATACCGGCTCTGTTGAAGGGCAGGTTGCCTTGTTCACCTACCGCATTGAATCCTTATCCGAGCATTTGAAAACGAATAATAAAGACCATGCTTGTCGTCGGACCCTCCTGTCTCTGGTAGGGAAGCGCAAGCGTCTTCTGCATTACCTGGCCAAGCAGGATATTGAAAAATATCGTGCCTTGATCGCCAAATTGGGTATTCGTCGTTAAATAGAAAAGTCGAAGGAAACTGTCCTTCGACTTTTTTTCTTACCTTGCGATGGAATAGTTCTGTTGGCTTGGTTACAGGCTCCTGTTGAAGCCTAAGCCAGGCAAAATCGTTCGAACGAACCGATCCGGGATTAATACTATCTGGGCGTTATAGTGAAGGAGAAAGGACATTCTGTTTATAACAATTATTTAGCGATCACTGTACGCCACTATTCAGATACTTTCAAACTCGACTGAGCTGCTTGTTCTTACCTGTTGCCAGCGGAATTCACCAGTTTTTTCTATTTGTATGTATCAGAAACCGGAAAACGAAACCGGTTCATGCATATCTTAAACCTTAATTCGAACACTTCTTATGGGACAAAAGAACCCAATCACCACCTCTTTTCAATTACCCGATGGAAAGGAAGTCATTATCGAAACCGGAAAATTAGCAACTCAGGCCGATGGCTCTGTGGTCGTACGTGTCGGTGACACCATGATCTTCGCTACTGCTGTTTCCGCCAAAGAAGCCAAGGAGGGGCAAAGTTTCTTTCCGCTATCTGTTGATTATCAGGAAAAATTTGCTGCGGCTGGTCGAATCCCGGGCAACTTCTTCCGCCGGGAAACCAAGCTAAGCGATTACGAAGTCTTGATTTCCCGCCTGGTAGACCGTGCCATCCGGCCCCTTTTCCCCGATGGATATATGAATGAAACCCAGATTATCCTGAACCTGATCTCCGGAGAAGCCGAGGTCCTGCCGGATGCTTACGCAGCTCTGGCCACTTCTGCCGCTCTTTCCGTTTCAGATATACCATTTGCCGGGCCGATCTCTGAAGTGCGGGTAGCCCGCATCAATGGGGAATACCGCATTAATCCTTCCAAGACCGAATTGGAAGACGCTGATATGGACTTTATTGTGGCAGCCACCATGGATAACGTAATGATGGTGGAAGGGGAAGCAAAGGAATGTGATGAAAAGGCTCTTGTGGAAGCTATTAAAATAGCTCATGAAGCTATTAAGTTACAGTGTAAGGCTCAATTGGACCTCGCCCAGAAGGTAGGGGAGAAGGCCACCGTCAAACGCGAGGTAGACCCACCGGTAGAAGACGATGCCATCAAGGCCAGAGTATATGAACTGTGCCGGGACAAAGTGTATGAAGTAGCTCGGGGGGCGCTGGATAAAAATTCACGTAAAGAGCGTTTTTCTGAAATAAAAGACGCCTTGATCGAACAGTTTGAAGAAGAACAGGATGAAGAGTTCATGGAAGAAAAAGGTGGACTGATCAAGGAGTACTTCAACAAGCTGAAAAAGGAAGTCATCCGGAAAATGGTGCTGGACGAAGGCGTAAGGCTGGATGGGCGTTCAGCGAGGGATATTCGGGACATCTGGACAGAAGTTGACTACCTGCCTTCGGCGCACGGATCCGCTATTTTTACCCGGGGAGAAACTCAATCCCTTACCTCCCTGACCCTGGGTACCAAACTGGACAAGGTCATGATAGACAAGGCGCTGGAAATGACCTATGAGCATTTTATTCTACATTACAACTTCCCCGGGTATTCGGTGGGAGAGGTAAAACCCCAACGCGGACCGGGCCGGCGGGAAGTTGGCCATGCCAATCTGGCCGGTCGGTCCCTGAAGCAGGTCCTGCCGGATGAACAACCCTATACCTTACGACTGGTTTCTGATATTCTGGAATCGAACGGTTCTTCCTCTATGGCGACGGTATGTGCCGGAACACTGGCCTTGATGGACGGTGGTATCCCCATTAAATCTCCCGTTTCGGGTATTGCCATGGGGATGATCTCCGAGGAAGGCCGGTTTGCCATCCTCAGCGATATTCTGGGAGATGAGGATGCCCTGGGTGATATGGACTTCAAGGTGACCGGTACGGAGAACGGGATTTGCGCTGTACAAATGGATATCAAGATCGATGGCCTGCCCTACGAAATGCTGGAGCAAGCTCTGGAACAGGCAAAGGAAGGGCGTATGTACATCCTTAAGGAAATGATGAAGACCATCGAAAAACCACGCGAGGATTATAAGCCGCACGCCCCCCGCATTGTTGAATTTGAGATCGATAAGAGCTTTATCGGAGCAGTGATCGGTCCTGGCGGTAAAGTGATCCAGGAAATACAGGCTCAAACCGGAACGATCGTCAATATCGAGGAAGTCGGGGATAAGGGAGTGGTGAGTATAGCCAGTTCCGATAAAGAATCCGTAGAAGCAGCAGTGGCTCGAATTCGAAGGATCACCTTTACTCCCGAAGTTGGAGATGTGTATGATGCCGTAGTCAAAACGGTCATGCCTTACGGCGTATTTGTGGATTTCCTCGGTAAAAGCGGTCTATTGCATATTTCTGAGGTATCCCATACCAGGATCGATAAGATCGAAGAACACTTCAAAGAAGGCGATCCGGTGAAGGTCAAGTTGATTGGTGTAGATCAAAAAACCGGTAAACTGCGCCTTTCCCGTAAAGCCCTCCTTCCGAAGCCCCAAGGCAATGGAAAGGGCAGGGAAGAGGACTAAATGTCTTGCCTAATAGCGGGAGTAGCCTACCCTCCACTTCATTTGGTGGAGGGCAGGCCCATCTCTTTTTCCAAAACCTTGAGCAACCATCTTCGATCAGTTAGCAAGCCCGCTTCTCTGATCTGATGGTATAGTCTTTCCCGGTCTTTTTCCTTACGACGCATAATTGCCTGAAGAATCCGGCAAAAATTGAGGTGGGTTTCCAGTAAATTAGCACCAAGCCTTTTGTTTCGTCTAAGGTAAACGCTAAAGCTGGAAAGGTTGGAAAGCATGGGCTCGATCTCGTCGGAATCGTAAAAGGTCTTTATGTAAAGTAACCGGACTCCCAGCAGGTAGTTAATGTCATCCAGTTCTACCTTATTAAGGCATTCCAGGACATGGCCATATTCCTGTTGTTGGTAATAGAGATCAGCCAGATTGAAATAAAGTGCATTTTTTTGATACCGGGGCTCTAGTCGATCGACATACCCGTATATAAAGGCTTCCGCCCAGGCGTAACGCTCCACATTTAAAGACAATTTAACTACATTAGTATAGGTCCATGGGCTGAGGTGATTGCCTTCGAATAATGCCTTATTATCGATCCCTTTTTGGTAGAGCTCAAGGGCATAGGAGATATATTCCTTTTTTCCTTTTCGGATTTTTCTTGCACAGAAGTTAATGGCGTAAATGTAGATATCCCTAAGGTCCATCACGGCAATTTCGCCTTCCAACCCATCAATCAAGCTCCCTAAGTGCTGAAAAGGTTGATCAGGCTCCGCTGATCTAAGCATTTTAAAAACAGCCAGGTATAGTTTGATCAATGGGGAGTAGTTCAGTTCCATCTGCTCCAGGTAGGCGGCAATTTGATCCGTAATCTGTAGATCTACCAGATCCGGCCCCTGAATAATGCTACGGGTATTTAGTGCTTCACAGCTGTATTTTAGCCTTTTTAGAAAGTAGAAATAATCCAAATCCTTTAATGCTTGCTGCAGGCTTTTATCAAAGGTTCGCTTCTTTTCCTGGGAAAAATGCTGGTGTTGTAAACTCGACCAATAGAACCGTTTGAATAAATGATTTTCGGTTATTTGCGGGCCTTTGGATAGATTTCGGTCAACCCGTTTAGTCAGAAAACGAAATTGTTTTTCCTGCCTTCGTTCCAAATGACCTTGCATGGCAAGTAGGTCCTTAAGATCAGGGTCGGATTCTAGCGATTGTATCGCCAAAAAACTGTCAACTAATTGTTGTAAGTAATTTGAGGTATAAGCGAATTGCTTTTTCTCCCCAGTTGGGTTAACTTTAGAATGATGAATCAATTCCTTGATATCCAGCTCTTCATGTTTTGATTTTGACAAAAAAGTTGACAAATAATCAAACAGGTGCTTTACCTCCTTCCTTTGATTGAAATAAGGAGAGTTAACGAAGGTGCCAAAGCGTTCAAGTTCTCCTTTTTTAAAGGTCTTTAGCGTTTCAATTAGTTTGATGTTCACAAATGCTTGTTGATTATTTTGTTTTTCAAATTAATAAAAATAACATTTGATATTTGTAAGTTTCTGTTTTTTAGTTTTTTGTGGTAATGTTTTTATTTTATCTTTTTTTGAAAGATAAGCGTATTTTCTGAAAAATGGAGAAAGATGTTTTTGCTTCAGACTAATATCTAAATTACCTTTATGATGTAAACGGGGATGGACATGAAACAAATTAAAATTTCAACAGTCGTTGGGCTGCTGTTGATTGGGAGCTTTGGAGTTTTTAGTCAGGGGCTTTGGCCAGGCGATGTGGATGACAACGGTATCGTAGATACCGACGATGTATTGTATTGGGCACTCGCCAATGGCTTTCAGGGACCTCCACGGTTTGGAGCCTCCATGGAATGGTCACAGCAGTTGTCTCCTTCCGGTTGGAAGGATAAATTTAAGGGTAATTTAAGTTATGCCTATGCCGATTGTAATGGTGATGGTTTCGTTGATAAAAATGACTTAAAGGTCATTCGTAAGAATTATGGACGATCCCATGGCAAGCTAAAGGAAAAGCCCTCGAAAAAAGGAAATGGAAAGTCAGACCCAAGCTATACTATTGACATTGATCCTTCCGAGATCAAGCCAGGAAATAGAGTGAAGATGAAGATTGGGCTGGGTTCTGAAAAAGTCAAGGTAAAAAAATTCCTGGGAACAAAATTCACCCTCTTTTATAATCCAGTCCTTGTAAACGGAGGCCTGAATCTCGAGCTTATTGAGTATTCCTGGATCTTTAACCAGGCAGGTAAAGAGGATGTAGTCGCTTTTGTAATGGATGATCCGAATGCGGGTCAGGCCGAAGTAGCAATAACAAAAACTAACCAACAAGAAACTGAAGGCTTCGGTGATTTTGCCGTAGCAAGTATAGTGATCGAAGATATTATTGTCAGCCTTAGTGTAGATGATTTAGGCATAGGACTGGATAGTGCCCGTTTGGTGGCAGAAGACCTTGAAGAAGTGAGTGTCGTGGGAATACCTCCAGCTACCTCGGGAGAGTTGGTTACTTCCACAAAAGAAGTTTCCAGGATTGAACAAATTAGTGCCTATCCGAACCCTACTTCAACCGCTGTGCGCATACAATTGAACGATAGTGTGCATCTGCTGGAATTGGTCAGCCTGGATGGTAGAGTCCTGAATAGTTGGCCCAGAGTAGAGGATCTACAGGTAGCGTTTGACCTTTATGAGCTTGATCTTAGTACTTACCCCAGGGGACAATACCTGATTCGTGCAATCGGAACGGATAAAACCTTTGTGAGTAAGTGCAGTAAATGGTAAACGAAATATCGACCGACTCAATAATAATCGATAAACCCAGAACGAAAAAGCCGTTCCCCTTAGGTTTTGTTTTTTAAATTCACCGAAACTAAATAACAAAAAAGGTGAAATAAATGATTGGATACAAAGCATTGAATCATGCTGCCTATCCAAGCCTATTCCCAAACAGAGAGAGCGATCTTTTACGCTCAGCTCAAACAAATAAACCAAAGGTGTTTGTGTTCATCCCCCCCGTTTCACAAACGCCGCCACGATTTGAAAGGATGAATGCATCTTTTCGATTGTGGTTCTTGTGCCCGCCCCCTGGGGCGGCACAAAGAAATAACCATTCAACAAGCATTGAGTGGAAAGTCTATATGGGGTAGATTAGCGCAAAGTCGCTAGGACTTGTTCGCCGGCTTTTATCTAAAAGCC
This sequence comes from uncultured Saprospiraceae bacterium, assembly GCA_964479625.1. Taxonomy (GTDB): domain Bacteria; phylum Bacteroidota; class Bacteroidia; order Chitinophagales; family Saprospiraceae; genus CAYZMS01. The sequence goes on along the minus strand of CAYZMS010000016.1, from coordinate 5,188 downwards.
GGCCTTTTTTTTAATTTGCAGCATGCCTAATCGTGCACAAATCTCCCGGGCGGCAGTGCAGCGCCTGTATATTGCCATGCGCCATTTGTTCATTCGGGGTAGCTACAAACCCTTAGGCCTTTCCGGAGAAGCTATGATAGAAGCCCTTACCACCCTAAGGCCAGAGATCTATGGCTCCATCACTGATCCCGAAAAAGTAGAGTTAATAGGACTTTTTTACATCTTTCAACGACTTCCCAGAGGGATAGAAGAATGCCGCTTTATAAAATTAATCGGACGGGAAGGGTTTGAAAATACCTCCTTTATTCCCATTGTTCCTCCGAAAAGGCGTAGAAACAGTTACCGCATAGATTTCGATCAGATATACATTGAAATGACGAGGGGGCGTAGCGATATCTATGACATTCTTACTCATCTTACCTTCATGTACATCGAGGCTGAAAAGATCCGACGCAATAGCCTGGACCATAAAGACAGAAAGCGCAGGGAGTGGGAACAACTCGAGGCAATTGTTCAGCAAGAAGACCAGGGAGAGGAATTTGATGAAGAGGTTGCCTACACCTACCTCAGTACCCTTCTGGGCCGGACTTATGAAGAAACCGTAGAGGCCTGTCGTCAGTTCAGAAAGGAAGCACAAGTCAACAGTATTTTTCATATAACCTACTGGCTGGGACGACGGTCCATGGAAGAGCATTTAAAAGGACTCGACCGGGAGATTAATTTTTCCTCCACCCTGCGGGAAACCATAGGGCATCACTACCTGGGGGAAATCTGGGCCAGGCATATCAAGGGAGTTCTGCAGAGTCAGGATTTGATGGATCGGCCCGTGCATATTATTAGTGCCAACCTGCACTCGGTAATGAATACACTGTATGCCCATTCGGCCCTGGCGAAAGTGCCCAAAGTCGGCTCTATGGAAAAAATTGCCGCCAGCCTGAGCGATCCCGGTAAAAACAGTATACAAGAGAAAGTGAGAGGCTATGCACTGGAAAACGGAATGATCGAAATTGACGATGCCTCCGGGATGAATATTGACGTGCAACTTTTCGACCTTTCAAAGACTCCACTTGAGCATTTACCCCCGGAACTAACCTACGACGGCAGCTACCTGAAAACAGAAAAGCCCATTTTGTTAGTTATGGATTACGCCTTCGGCGAACAAGCATTCGAGACCATGGACGAATTGTTAAAACCCAGTGCATCCACCTCCGGGCCTTTGCGTCTCAATGTCGTTTCTGTTTCTATCATGGGTAAAGCCGGTATTCTGGAAGGCCGTAAAGGGGACCTTATGGTCCCAACAGCCCATCTCTTTGAGGGGTCCACCGACAACTACCCCATAGATAATGAATTCAGAAAGGCGGATTTCGAGGGAAATGGGCTCCAGGTCTACGAGGGATGTATGATTACGGTATTGGGTACTTCTCTACAAAACCGGGATATTTTGGGCTACTTTCTTCATTCGAGTTGGAATGCTATTGGCCTGGAAATGGAGGGGGCCCACTATCAGAAGGCTATCCAGTCGGCTTCTCGTATCCGGAAAAGCGTTCGCCCCGATCTCCAACTCCGGTACGCCTATTATGCCTCCGATAACCCTTTAGAAACCGGTAGTACGCTTGCATCAGGCAGTCTGGGCCTGGAAGGGGTGAAACCGACCTACCTGATCACACTTAAAATATTGGAGCGAATCCTTGATCAGCCTTGAGCCTCCATTGCACCGATATGGTGCGTTGACTTTAGTCGGCAGCGCCCTGGTAAGCTATCCACTCATCAGTTACTAATGATCACCCATCACTCAGGCTCTAAGTTCTGGCTCAGAACTGTGCATGCAGTTCTGGTACTAGGATGCCTATGGCAGCGCCCAATACATACCCAACGATCACATCGGTAAGGAAATGCTTTCCGCCGCGAACCCTTTGCATACCAGTGTAGGCAGGGATCAGGGCCGCAACTCCCCAAATAACTGGCTTGAGATCGCTATCGGGTTGGTAATCATTAAACAACTTGGCTGTTAGAAAATACATGGCAGCCGTGTTGGAGGTATGTCCTGAATAAAAAGAATACCTTGCGCTGACCTTGCGCTTGATCTCCATAGGTAGCTCTGGATTATAGAGATAAGGGCGGGGACGTTTGACCAGTATCTTGGTAAGGTTGGTCACGCCGGTATTTAGCAGTAGTGTTTCAAGGCTCATAAGGCCCACCTCTCCAAGGTTATTCCGGGCATTATCAGCTGCGATCAGGGTAAGTGGGGCGACAAAGGAAGAGATCAGAGCGATATCGCTGGATTTTTGGGCCTGTATATTGTAATTTTGAATGATCCAACGGTCGATCTTGGGAATGTCAAGGGGGTTCAGTTCGAAGATCTCCTCTTCTGAAAGAGGAGCTACGGATTTGTTCAGGAAAATCGTACCTACATTCAGCCCAAGCCCGATCCCGGATATAGTCAGTTCTTTACCAGTTTCCAATTCGTACTGCGCATGGCCGGGAACCAGGAAAAATGGAAGCAATAGCAGGGTAATAAGCCGTTGCATAAGCAGCATAATTATAAGTTGAGCGTTATGGCCCCTTTGAGAAAATAAAAAGCCGAACAAGGCAAAATTGCCCGTTCGGCCTAATGCTAACCAAAATTAAATAAATTTTTGAATTCTTATGTGGGTGCACCCACCTGCCCATTCCTAGTTATCCTGGCAGTCATTGCATAATCCCTGGATGAGAAAGGTGGTTCTTTCAACCTGGAACGGCTTATTCTGGGGTAGAGTGGGAATCGGAAGTTCTTCAATACAGGTGGTCAACCCACAAAGCCTGCAGTGAAAGTGAGCGTGATGATCATAGTGTTCATGTTCGATGCACTCTTTTCGGCAAAGGGCATATTTGGTTTGTTCAGGGCCTTCGTAGGCTTTGTGGATCAGCCCCTTTTCTTCAAAGGCGTTTAAGGTCCGGTAAAGGGTAACACGATCCACCCCTTTCTCAAGTTTAGCCTCCAGATCACTGTGAGAAAGGGCTTCATTACACAGAAGGAAAAGTTCAAGGACGTTTATTCGAACCTGAGTTTTCCTAAGGTTGTGTTTTTTTAAAAGTTCAATTGGTATTTCCACGGGTGCAACTTAATTCTAAAGCTGGGGCTAAATTATAGAAATAATCTAATAAATGCAACTAAATTGCATTTATTGTCGCTCTACCTCTAATTGATGGGCTTTTATTGTTCTTCCCAGGAAAATATCTGCTCGTTTTTCAAAAACTTCCGGATACTCGGTAGTGAAGAATTCCTGACTGCCATGCCGGGTCAGTCGTTCCTCTATTTCCGGGTGACGGTCAAGATAATCTACCAATTGCTCGGCAACAATAGGACCTTGTTCTAAGATGTGAACGTCTTCGGCAATCAATGGGCGAATGACTGGCAATAGTAAGGGATAGTGGGTACAGGCCAGGATGAGGTTATCTGTTTTAGGAGCCCTTTCGAAAAGGTGATTCAGGTGTTTTTTTACAAAATAAATTGCACCTGGACTTAGGTGTTCATTGTTTTCGATCAAAGGGACCCACATTGGACAGGCTTCCTGTTGTACTTGAACGTTGGGGAAAAAGCGCTGGATTTCGATGGTATAGGATAAGGATCGAACCGTGCCTTCCGTTGCAAGTATGCCGATATTTCCGGTTTTCGAGAACAAACCAGCACGTTCTGTCACGGGGCGAATTACCCCAAGCACCCTACGCCAGGGCTCATATTCCGGCAGGTGCAGTAGCTGGATATTTCGGAGGGCTTTTGCGGAAGCCGTATTGCAGGCGAGGATCACCAGGTGGCAGCCCTGAGCGAATAAGGTTTGTACACATTGCCAGGTGTAGCGGTAAATAGTTTCGAACGAGCGGGTTCCATATGGTGCCCGGGCATTATCGCCCAGGTATACATAATCATACCCGGGTAATCGATCCAATATCTCCCTGAAAACGGTTAATCCACCGTAACCGGAGTCAAAAATGCCTATTTTTCCTTCCTTTCCGTAGCCAGGGAGCAGCATAAAATTTAATTAAATGGATCAAATGAATAAGAACCGAATAAAACTTATCGGGCCTACCTTTGACAAAGGAGCTTAAAGCCGTACAAGATGAAAAATGAAGGCGGCGGCCCGCACCTTTCCCTAATCCTCTTTGCCTTTGATCCTTTATACCTTGTAAAAAAAACCTTACTTTTGCAAAAATAGAAAAGCAAACAATGAAAGAATCCCAATTTTTGGGCCTTGATGCCCGCGAATGGTTATTGATCGCTATTATTTTTGTGGTTGCAGCGGGCCGCGTGCTGTTAATGGCTGCAGATAATATGTCTCCATGGAGTAATTTTTCGCCCGTTGGTGCCATGGCCCTGTTTGGTGGCGCCTACCTGAGCAACTGGCGTAAGTTCGCCTTTCCTTTAGTCGCCCTTTGGGTGGGTGACCTTTTTTTGAGCCGTTTTGTATTTGGTGGAGAGTGGGTGTTGCTGTACGAGGGAGCTCTTTGGACCTACGGAGCTATTATCCTGATGGTTTTAGTTGGGCAATGGTTGTTACACAATAAAGTAAAAGTGACCAATTTTTTAGGTGCCAGCCTGCTGATCGTGTTCATCCACTGGATCGTAACCGACCTGGGGGTATGGCTGGAGGGAAGCCTTTACCCCAAAACCCTTAGCGGCTTTATTGCCTGTCTTACTGCTGCCCTGCCATTCGAACGTAATTTACTTGGGGGCACACTTGTTTATGGTGCCATCCTTTTTGGGGCCTGGGAATGGATAAAAGTGCAATATACTGCACGATTTTCCGCAGCATGACAAAAGTCATTCTCAAAATCTTCCTGTCGTTCTAATTTGCGTTTAATTCCCGGGCATAAATAACTAGGGGGGGTAGACCCATTTCGTCCTTTTCACTTTAACAATATATTCGCCATTTGGGAATGTCTCAAAGTTGGCCCTGTCTTTTCATGCCACCGGTTGGTTTTCTATCGAGACAGTCTGAAAAACAGTCCGTTTTCAGGAAAGCGTAAAAGCGTTGCGGGAAGGGATAGATGAGCTATATTTTCAATGCTTTATTTCCATACAAGCTATTGATTACTCCTTGCAGCCTGCCGGCATTAATTGTTGGCGGGCCTTTTTATTTTACAGGTATTCGCTGGCTTTTTTTATTTTAGGAAAAATTACCTGTGCCCATGCTTAGAATGCTTTGCTTTT
>CAYZMS010000015.1:105016-108309 GCA_964479625.1 uncultured Saprospiraceae bacterium | reverse complement strand
GCACTCAATCGTACCTATTGGAATTGAAACGGGTTTCTCTTGTAATTTCTAAAGAAGAAGTGATCGGCACTCAATCGTACCTATTGGAATTGAAACACAGGTTGTAGCCGATACCGCTAGCGCGATACGGGCACTCAATCGTACCTATTGGAATTGAAACACAAGTCAGGATTTCAAGGATTTGCGAATTTATGTAGCACTCAATCGTACCTATTGGAATTGAAACGCATGTCTTATTTGGACGCATTAAGCGCTATGCAAGCACTCAATCGTACCTATTGGAATTGAAACCTGTTAAAATTAGCCTGTATTCTAAAAGCAAGCCTCACTCAATCGTACCTATTGGAATTGAAACAAAGCGCGTAACAGACTTGGAAGGAGACGCTTTGGACACTCAATCGTACCTATTGGAATTGAAACCACTTTCCAGCAGGGCAATGCGTTACAACCAATTTCCCACTCAATCGTACCTATTGGAATTGAAACAAACCTGAGCTAACCACCCGGCAACTTTTATATCGCACTCAATCGTACCTATTGGAATTGAAACAAAAAGAACGGCGCGTTTTTGGAACAATTAATTAACACTCAATCGTACCTATTGGAATTGAAACACGGCAAGGAATAAAAGTAAAAAGGGTGCGGCTTCGCACTCAATCGTACCTATTGGAATTGAAACTGATTTGACACTTAGCAATACCCTTTTCGCTTCATCACTCAATCGTACCTATTGGAATTGAAACATTTTACGGAACCGGGCTACAAATTGCCTAAACGAACACTCAATCGTACCTATTGGAATTGAAACTGTTTTTCAATGTTATCTCTAAGCGTTCAACCTGTTCACTCAATCGTACCTATTGGAATTGAAACCGCTATATTCTTGTAATTCCAAACTAAACAAATCGTCACTCAATCGTACCTATTGGAATTGAAACTAGTAGTGCAGAGAAAGAGGCTATCGTAGACGCAGCCACTCAATCGTACCTATTGGAATTGAAACCATTTTCGCGGCAATCAGGGAGCGTATGTTGGACACCACTCAATCGTACCTATTGGAATTGAAACTCATGATAGGGGGCACGGTTGAAAGTGCAAAAATCACACTCAATCGTACCTATTGGAATTGAAACATTCGAATCGGATAAGGGGGGAAACGGATAGAGGGTCACTCAATCGTACCTATTGGAATTGAAACACAAGTAGGGATTTTAAGTATTTGCGAAGAAATATAGCACTCAATCGTACCTATTGGAATTGAAACACTGATTTACAGGCTTTTAGGTGCAAATTCTTGCAACACTCAATCGTACCTATTGGAATTGAAACTAAATTCGATGGGGGCGGTGCTAATCTCGCCTGGGCACTCAATCGTACCTATTGGAATTGAAACTGCGAAATGAGTGTAACAATAAATACAGAACCAGCCACTCAATCGTACCTATTGGAATTGAAACTTGTGACCGTGTCTGCAGTGTACGTTGTTCCTTCGCCACTCAATCGTACCTATTGGAATTGAAACTGCTAGTATCCCCCAGCTCGCAAGTTGCCAACACGCACTCAATCGTACCTATTGGAATTGAAACTATCCTGTTATTTTTTTGGATGGGTATTTATACTTCACTCAATCGTACCTATTGGAATTGAAACTTGTTTTATTAACACATTAAATTTATCTTTACGCCATCACTCAATCGTACCTATTGGAATTGAAACAACATAAAAATACAGGGAGCTAAGGAAAAACACAAAGCACTCAATCGTACCTATTGGAATTGAAACCTTCAAATTCTGTTGCCCAAAATAAATATGATAGTCCACTCAATCGTACCTATTGGAATTGAAACACGAGTTAGACAACTGATCGAGGGCGGAGCAGAAACCACTCAATCGTACCTATTGGAATTGAAACGCAAAAAGAAGAAAGTGTTATTAGAAATTTATACGCACTCAATCGTACCTATTGGAATTGAAACCTATTATCCACTTCGAAGCTAATTGGTGCGCTTTTCACTCAATCGTACCTATTGGAATTGAAACCTTCGTCTTACAAACAACTAACAGCTGCCACGGTGGCACTCAATCGTACCTATTGGAATTGAAACGAATAAAGTTGTATATTTGTATAAGCAACAAAGCACACTCAATCGTACCTATTGGAATTGAAACCAAGACGCAACCAGGCACGGGCTGGGCGTAGACAAACACTCAATCGTACCTATTGGAATTGAAACCCTTTTTTCAAAAACTGCACACGATCTTTGTGTAGCACTCAATCGTACCTATTGGAATTGAAACATTTCAGAATTTTTCGCAGTCGAACCCCTGGGGGGCACTCAATCGTACCTATTGGAATTGAAACCCCCTCAACCATGCGCGTAAAACTCTCAAAGTCATGCACTCAATCGTACCTATTGGAATTGAAACCTCAATAGCCTGGGGGATATATAAGTGTACTGTTTCACTCAATCGTACCTATTGGAATTGAAACGACGAAAAATAAGGGACAAAGTACAAAATACGTTTACACTCAATCGTACCTATTGGAATTGAAACGTGTAAAAATTGCGGTGTGGAAATGTTGGAGAGTACCACTCAATCGTACCTATTGGAATTGAAACAAAAGAATACGGATGCGACAGTTTTGAGGAAATGGCACTCAATCGTACCTATTGGAATTGAAACCTGTCTAGCAATTGGCGAACCTTTTGTCCCCCGCCCCACTCAATCGTACCTATTGGAATTGAAACACGAGGCTGCGTTGCAGGTAGCCCCTCCTGGGTGGCACTCAATCGTACCTATTGGAATTGAAACTTAGGTTAAAATGGCGTTCCGGCACAGTTAATTGGCACTCAATCGTACCTATTGGAATTGAAACATTTCAGAATTTTTCGCAGTCGAACCCCTGGGGGGCCACTCAATCGTACCTATTGGAATTGAAACCAACCTTAAAACGCGCCTACACTTTTGCATGGTAGCACTCAATCGTACCTATTGGAATTGAAACCTTGCAGCAATCTTGCGTATTTTGGTTTAGGTTGCACACTCAATCGTACCTATTGGAATTGAAACACTTGAAGCGTAAACTCTTTTGCAAAATTACTTTCCCACTCAATCGTACCTATTGGAATTGAAACATGGAAACGTATGCTAATACTTTTATATTCAAGTCGCACTCAATCGTACCTATTGGAATTGAAACCGAAAGTGCCAACGGCAAGGAACAACAACAAAAAGGCACTCAATCGTACCTATTGGAATTGAAACAAAAGTGTTCTACGTTCCTGGTGTAC
>CAYZMS010000015.1:0-104916 GCA_964479625.1 uncultured Saprospiraceae bacterium | reverse complement strand
CACTCAATCGTACCTATTGGAATTGAAACAAAAGTGTTCTACGTTCCTGGTGTACGTCTTCTTTGCACTCAATCGTACCTATTGGAATTGAAACACCAGGCCGATGCCTTTTTTACCATTGCGTGTTCCACTCAATCGTACCTATTGGAATTGAAACTAGGGATCACCTCTACTATTTTGGTCAGAAATGGTTCACTCAATCGTACCTATTGGAATTGAAACCTTGCCTGATGGCCGAAGGCGTAAACGTAAATAATACACTCAATCGTACCTATTGGAATTGAAACGGAAAAAGATTTCGAACAATTTAATTACCCTTCGACACTCAATCGTACCTATTGGAATTGAAACATTTTTCAATTAACGTAAACGGAAATTTTAAGGTATCACTCAATCGTACCTATTGGAATTGAATTATGTAAAACCTGCCCAGGCGAGACCTGGTAGGCTCTTCCAATTGAGAATCCACCAGAAGAAGGATGGAAAACATCCGTGTAAAAGTTTACGAATCGTAAACTTTTTACTCGACCGCCCCTTCATCAGCATTAATTAGGAATTGAAACAGGCTTAATTATAAACCTCTCGAATTCGAGGGGTTTAAAGCAATCGCACCCTTCGGAATGGAACCTCAGAAAAGCTCGCAATTCACCCCTCACGAAAGCCGCCCCTTAAAATCGGCATACCCGTACGCCTTTACCAACTCCAGTTCCTGGCCGTCCCAGAGGCAGAGGTGGGGATGCTGTACGCCGTTAAAGGTGGTGGTCTTGACCATGGTATAGTGCATCATATCCCAGAAGACGAGGCGATCGCCGGCTTGCAGCTCGCGGTCGAAGCTGTAGGCCGATATATAATCGCCGGCCAGGCAACTGACGCCGCCGATGCGGTAACTGGGTTTACCGGCGACAGGATCGGTAGCGCCAAGAATGCGGGGCCGGTAGGGCATCTCCAGGGTGTCGGGCATATGGGCAGTGAAGGAAACGTCGACAATGGCGGTACACTCCCTGCGGGTTTCGACAATGTCGAGTACGGTGCTTACCAGCTCGCCGGTCTCCCAGGCGATGGCACTGCCGGGTTCAAGGATAAGCTCCAGGTGTGGATGACGCTTCCGAAAGCGGGTAAGAACGTCTATTAAATGGTTCAGTTCGTAGTCGGAACGGGTCATCAAATGGCCGCCCCCAAGGTTGACCCAACGGCATTGGGGCAGAAAGCGCCCAAAGCGGGCTTCCAGGGCTTCGATCAGATTACCGGTGGCCCGGGCGCTAGATTCACAAAGGGTATGTACATGCAGGCCTTCAATCCCTTCCGGCAGGCGATCCAGGTGTTCCAGCCTGTCCTGTAATATGCCAAGCCGAGATTCAGGGGAAGAGGGGTTGTACAGGTCCACTTCTACTTCGGAATATTCCGGGTTAAGGCGCAGGCCCATGCTCACGGGCTCTCCCCAGGCCTGCACCTGCGCCTTATAACGGTTGAATTCGGCCAGGCTGTTAAAGGAGATATGACTGCTGTACCGCAGGGTCTCCTCAAACTGGGAGGGCAGGTAGGCAGCAGAATAGGTATGGGCTTTTTTACCCATTTCCTCAAAGATCAAACGCGCCTCGTGCGGACCACTGGCGGTCCCCCCTGCCAGATATTCCCCGATCAATGGAAATACCCGCCACATGGAGAAGCCTTTCAGGGCCAGCACTACTTCTACTCCGGCCCGTTCCTGTACACCCTGGATCAACTCCAGGTTGCGTTTTAGCCGCTTCAGGTCCAGCACAAAAGCGGGGGAAGGTACTGTTGCGTAGTCGATCATGCGGGATAGTCAAATTCGAGATCCACATTTACCTGCTCCTTCCAGGGTAACCCCTGGGGCCCCAGTTCGGACAGAAAGGGATCGGGGTCGAATTGCTCGACATTGAAGACGCCTGCTCCGCTCCACTTGCCCGTGAGCATCATTTTTGCCCCCAGCATGGCGGGCACACCGGTGGTGTAGCTGACGCCCTGTGCTCCGGTCTCTTTATAGGCGGCCTCATGACTGCAATTGTTCCAGATATAATAGGTCTTTTCCCGGCCATCTTTGACACCCTTGATGCGGCATCCAATGGAGGTCTGACCGGAGTAGTTTTCGCCCAGTTCTCCCGGGTCGGGCAACACGGCTTTGAGGAATTCCAGCGGTACGATGTCCATCCCCTGGAAAGAGACGGGTTCGATCCCCGCCATACCAATATTCTGGATGACGCGCAAATGGGTCAGGTATTCCTCCCCGAAAGTCATCCAAAACCGGGCCCGCTTCAGACTTGGGTAGTTTTTCACCAGGGATTCCAACTCCTCATGGTAAATGAGATAGCTGTTTTTGGGTCCAACCTCGGGATAGTTGATCATTTTGGAGATCTCGTGTGGCTCCGTGTATACCCATTGGCCGTTCTCCCAATATTTGCCTTTCTGGGTGATCTCCCGAATGTTGATCTCGGGGTTAAAATTGGTCGCAAAGGCCTTGCCATGATCTCCAGCATTGCAGTCGACAATGTCGAGATAATGCATCTTGTCGAAGTGATGCTTGGCGGCCCGGGCGGTAAATACTCCGGTAACGCCGGGGTCAAACCCGCATCCCAGTACTGCCAGTAAGCCCGCCTCCTTAAATCGATCGTGGTAGGCCCATTGCCATTTATATTCGAATTTTGCCTCCTCTTTGGGCTCATAGTTCGCCGTGTCCAGGTAATGTATACCAGTTTCCAGACAGGCGTCCATAATGGTCAGGTCCTGGTAAGGCAAGGCTACATGAATAAGCATTTTGGGTTGGAAATCCCGGATCAACGCTACCAATTCAGGAACCTGGTCAGCATCTACTGCAGCCGTCTGAATATTCTGGTAACCGGTATCCCGTTTAACATTAGCTGCAATGACGTCGCATTTCGAAACGGTACGACTGGCCAGCAAGATCTCGGAAAATACTTCCGGATTTTTGGCGCATTTATAGGCTACTACCCGTCCTACCCCGCCAGCGCCAATGATCATCACTTTCGACATAAGGGCTTTTGATTTTGGCAGCTACCAGGCAGATCAGGGAATTCCGACCTACTCCTGCTCTGCTACCCACTTGAAATAGAGTCTGCGGGTAAAAGTAGCAGTTTCCTGGATCACATTGCTATTTTTGTCCCGTATTGAAGTCTACATTCGAAAAAGATTTACTTTCAATTAAAACTGAAAGTTGTGAAATGCTGTTTCCCTTGCAAGAACGAAATACTAAAACAGATGAATACATCAATGCTCCAAACCATCCTTCAGGATAGCCAGTTGCCCGGGCAGCACCGCAAAATAGCCGAAAAGGTGCAAACGGGCGAACGGATCACAGCCGAAGAGGGCCTTTACCTGTTCGAAAAAGGGGACCTTGCCTTTGTCGGTGCTCTGGCTAATGCTATTCGGGAAAGAAAGCACGAGGACAAGACCTATTTCAATCGAAATTTTCACGTGGAGCCCACCAATGTCTGTTTATACACCTGCACCTTTTGTTCTTACTCCCGGCTGATCAAGAAAAGGGAGGAAGGCTGGGAATATAGCCTGGAGGACATTATGGATATCATCCGGAAATACGATGAGGAACCGGTTACCGAAGTACATATAGTAGGTGGGGTTTTACCGCAGTATGATCTTGCCTTTTACACCGAATTATTTCAGCGCATCAAAGCACACCGGCCCGACCTGCACATTAAGGCATTGACCCCGGTAGAATACCATTATATCTTCAAAAAGGACAAACTTAGCTATGAAGAAGGCATGCGACTGATGAAGGAGGCAGGGCTGGATTCCATGCCCGGTGGCGGAGCGGAGATCTTCCACCCGGAGATCCGGGATCAGATCGCCGGAGGTAAATGCAGTGGGGAGCAGTGGCTCCGCATCCATGAGATCTGGCACGAATTGGGGCACCGCTCTAATGCGACCATGCTGTACGGACATATTGAGGCTTTCAAACACCGCATCCACCACCTGGAGGAACTTCGCAAATTGCAAGATAAAACTGGTGGGTTTCAGACTTTCATTCCTTTGAAATTTCGAAATGAGAACAACCAGATGTCGCACGTTCCCGAGTCCACAGTAATAGAAGACTTGCGGATGTATGCCATCAGCCGGATCTATCTGGATAATTTCGATCACATCAAAGCCTACTGGCCGATGATCGGACGCTCGACCGCCCAATTGTCACTGGCTTTCGGAGTAGACGACATCGACGGGACCATTGATGACACTACAAAGATCTATTCCATGGCAGGTGCGGAAGAACAAACCCCTGCCATGAGTACCCGCGACCTGGTAAACCTGATCCGGAATGTTGGTCGCCACCCCATCGAACGAAATACACTTTATGAAGTGGTGAAGGATTATATGGACGTAGAATTTGAAGAGGACAAACAGTTCAGGGGGTATCTGGCGCTGCCGGTTGTTCAAAAGGGATAAGTGCCGGGAATTTTCGAACTGGACATTACCCTGGTACTCCCTCAGAAAGCAAACACACAAAACCAAGAGGCTTACACCCAACAAACGCCAATTTGCCACAATGAAAAGCATTTATATCATACGCCACGGGGAGACCGAGCTTAACCGCAAGCGCATTATCCAGGGCAGCGGAATTGATTCCAGCCTTAATGATAAGGGGAGAGCCCAGGCCCGGGCTTTTTTCGATTACTACCGGGAGATCCCTTTTGAGGCAGTGCTTACTTCGAAACTGAAAAGAACGCATGAAACCATTGCCCCTTTTTTGGAGCAACGGGACCTGTCCTGGGAGCAGTTTGAAGCCTTAAACGAGATTAGTTGGGGCATACATGAGGGCTTATCCGGCAGTCCTGAATTGAACGCCGACTACGATCGCATCGTTACACACTGGAAAAATGGGAATTATGAGGTGGGCATGGAAAAAGGAGAGACGGCTGCTCAATTGGGCGAACGACTCTCCCGCTTTATTGATCACCTACACGAGCGCCCGGAGTCTTCCCTGCTGATCTGTAGCCACGGACGGGCTATGCGTGCGTTCATGTGCCTGCTGGCCGGTGAGCCTCTAGCCCATATGGATAAATATCGGCATGCCAATACCGGTTTGTATCAGGTAGAATTGAAAAAGGACACCTTTCGATTTATTCTTGAAAATGATCTAAGCCATTTGAACGGCAAAATATTGGAATGAAAAAAAGAATCAAAATAGTCGCCGTAAGCTATCTAAATACCAAGCCTTTGCTTTACGGCCTTTTACATCATAGCCGGGTAAAAAGCCAAATTGACCTGCAACTGGCCATCCCTTCAGAATGTGCACGTTTACTGAAAGATGGAGCGGCTGACCTGGGGCTTATTCCCGTAGCGGCGCTGAATGACCTGGACCGGCCCAGGATCGTTTCCCGCTATTGTATTGGTTCGGACGGGAAGGTAGAAACCGTAGCCATTTTCGGGGATCGGCCTATCGAACAACTCGACCGCATTTTACTGGATTTTCATTCCCGGACTTCGGTAGAACTTACCCGGGTCCTGCTGCGAGACCACTGGCAACTGGATATTCCACTCGAAGCTGCTCAGCCTGGCTTTGAAGCCCAGATCGGCGGTAGTACCGGAGCATTGGTGATCGGAGATCGAACGATCGGACTGGAAAAAAAGCACCCCTTCGTATACGACCTCGGAGCAGCCTGGAAAGACCACACGGCCCTACCGTTTGTTTTTGCCGCCTGGGTTACCAACCGATCCCTGCCGCTGCCTTTTTTGAAGGATTTCAACCAGGCGCTCCACCAGGGCATTGACCGCATTCCTGAATTACTCCTGCTACTCCCCAATCCTCAACTGGGCTTTGATCTAAACGCCTACCTTACGCGTTCTATCCAATATCATCTGGATTCGGACAAACGCAAGGGATTGGAGCTGTTTCTGGAGAAGATAAAATCAACCGCAGCAGTACCCAGCTGGGGATGATTCCTTTTGGAGTTCTTTGGGCAATTTTTAAATTTTTTCGTCAGCCAATAGCGAGGCAAAGCAAAACCAAAATCATGAATAATCTTACATCCATTGTTGTGGGCGGCGGTTGTTTCTGGTGTCTGGAAGCTATTTTCCAACAAGTACAGGGAGTTTCCGAAGTGAAATCCGGTTACGCAGGAGGCGAACAGGAAACGGCCGATTACCGCACCGTTTGCACTGGTTCCACTGGACATGCCGAAGTCGTCCGGGTCACTTTTGACCCCTCTGTGACCAGTTTGGAGGAGATCCTGCAGATCTTTTTTACTACCCATGATCCTACCACGCTGAACCGCCAGGGCAATGACGTTGGTCCACAGTACCGTTCTGCAGTGTTCTATGCGGATGAGGAACAAAGACTGGCCGCTGAGAAGACAAAATCGGAATACGCCCCCCAGGTTTGGGATGATCCCATTGTAACAGAGATCAGCCCCCTCCCCGCATTCTATCCCGCAGAGGTAGAACACGATGACTATTACCAAAGGGTCGGCAATCGCAACCCCTATTGCACTTTTGTCATCACCCCCAAGATGAACAAGTTTCGAAAAGCGTTTGCTCATAAACTGCAATGAGTTTTGGGGTATGACTATTTCAGATGAGTATATCTGGAAGCACCTAAAGGTTGAAAAAACCTCCACGATCTTGCCCTCCAAGCCAAAGTAGCACTCAAGGTCAATGATTCGGCATGGGTAAAGGTCGGCACCGGCAGGTCTTCTCCATTCAGTTCTGTGCAGTCAAAGACACTGCCCTGCATGGAAAAGAAACCGGAGCGAAAGTTTCCCGGAATCCCGATAGCATCCTGCACTAATGCTTACCCTTGCCAGGAATTCTCATTTCTGATTTAGTTTGTACCTTGCGCGGAAGATAAATGAAGCATCAATTCTTTTTATTAATGCATTAGTTGAGACCCAATGAAAATAGGCATACTACGTGCAGCAAAGGACCGAAGGGTTCCGCTGGTTCCGGAAACCACCACCAAGTTGAGAGAGCTGGGAGTAGAGGTGTTGATCGAAAAAGGGGCCGGAGTGCAGTCCATGTACGCTGATCAGGAATATATCGAGGCCGGTGCCCAACTACTGGACCGACCAGTTGTATTCGAACAGGCGGATGTCCTGGTCAGCCTGGATGCAATGGATCTACTGGAAGCGAAGAGCGGAAAGACTGTCATAGGCCAATTTGCTCCATTTGCTGACGAATCAATAGTTGAAACCTTAAAGGCAAAGGGCTTGCAGGCCTTTAGTCTGGACATGATCCCCCGTACCACCCTGGCCCAGTCAATGGATATACTTTCCTCTATGGCTTCTATCGCCGGTTACCGGGCAGTGCTTGAAGCCGCCTATAACCTGCCACGTTATTTTCCAATGTTGATCACTGCTGCCGGGAGCATTCGCCCTGCCCGGGTATTGATCCTGGGGGCGGGAGTAGCCGGTCTTCAGGCCATTGCAACCGCCAAACGGCTGGGGGCCATGGTTGAAGCCTTTGATACCCGCGCTGCCGCCAAGGAAGAGGTGCTCAGTCTGGGAGCTAAATTTGTAGAGGTGGAAGGTGCCAGGGATGAAAAAGATGCAGGTGGGTATGCCGTCGAACAATCAGAAGAATTCCTCCAACGCCAACGGGCTGAAGTACAGAACCGCGCAATGAAGGCCGACGTCATAATTACTACTGCACAGGTCAGGGGCCGGAAAGCCCCGATCTTGGTACCTGCCGAAACCGTAGAAAAGATGAGGCCGGGCGCTGTTATCGTTGACCTGGCAGCCTCTACCGGTGGAAACTGTGCATTGACCCAGGATAATAAGGTCATTGACCACAAGGGGGTTACCATCATCGGCAGTTCGAACCTTGCCGACCGCATGCCCCAGGATGCCAGCCTATTGTACAGTAATAATCTACTCAATTTCCTTAAGATCATGATCAAGGAAGGAGAATTGAACGTATCACTGGAAAATGAAATCATCAAGGGAGCACTGATCACCGCTTAGGTCATCTACTCACCAATAACCTTCTCGCATATGCAAGCGTTTTTCGAATTTGTCAACAACAACCTCTTACTGATCTATCTGCTCCTGTTTACCATTGTATTGGGCTTCGAGCTTATTTCAAAAGTCCCCACCGTTCTGCATACCCCGCTTATGTCCGGGGCCAATGCCATCAGTGGGGTGGTGATCATTGGGGCCATTTTGCTGATCCGTCAGGCGGAGTCGGATGATTTCTTCACCCTGGGGATTGGTTTCGTAGGTATTGTTCTTGGCATGGTCAATGTAGCGGGTGGATTCGCCGTGACAGACCGGATGCTGGAAATGTTCAAGAAAAAGAAAAAATAGGATATACATATGGCCATCAATTTTTTAATCAATATTGCCTATCTGATCGGTGCCCTTGCTTTTGTTTGGGGACTGCGGTTACTTTCCTCTCCGGATACTGCCCGGCGGGGAAATATACTCGCGGGGATCGGTATGGGGCTCGCCATAATCGCCACGCTGATCTATCCCCTGGGGGAAGCTCCCAATAATTATGGCTGGATACTGGGAGCTATGGCTGTGGGAACGGTCATAGGGGGCGTTTCGGCCCGAAGGGTACAGATGACGGCCATGCCCCAAATGGTGTCTATTTTTAACGGTCTGGGAGGGGCAACTGCTGTTCTCCTCGCACTTGCCGAACTGGTTTTCTTTTATAGGGATACCCGGGCATTGGGCACCGGAGAACTGATGATCGTTATATTGGCCCTGCTGATCGGTGGAGTATCTTTTACCGGTTCCTTGCTTGCCTTTGGTAAATTACAGGGCCTGGTGGATGATCGGAAGGTCACCTTCCCCAAGCATAGCACCTTTAACCTTGCGCTGCTGGGAGTTACTCTTGCATTGGGGCTTTGGTTGGTCCTGGGAGGAGCTCAGGCAGGTTTATTCCTTGCTATTTTGTTCTTGATCCTGACCCTCCTGTATGGCTTCTCTTTCGTTGCACCTATCGGGGGAGCCGATATGCCCGTAGTAATATCCCTGCTCAACTCTTTTACCGGTTTATCTGCGGCCGCAGCAGGTTTGATCTACAACAATCAGATTATGCTGGTTGGTGGTATTTTGGTAGGAGCCTCCGGAACCATTCTCACCGTCCTAATGTGTGAAGCAATGAACCGCTCCCTGATCAACGTTCTCGTGGGAGGTTTCGGTAGTAGTGCTACCGGCAGCGGTGCCGGGGTTTCCGGAGATCAGGTCGCAAAGGAAGTCAATCCTAACGATGCTGCCATCCAATTATTCTACAGTCAGTCGGTGATGTTCGTCCCCGGCTATGGACTGGCCGTAGCTCAGGCCCAAAAAGCGATCAAAGAACTAGACGAACTCCTCGAAGCCAATGGGGTGGACGTAAAATACGCCATCCACCCGGTGGCCGGCCGTATGCCGGGGCATATGAACGTTCTATTAGCGGAGGCAGATGTCCCCTACCCCAAATTGCTGGACCTGGAAGATACAAATGCCGCCCTGCCAGATACCGATGTGGTGGTTATTGTAGGAGCCAATGATGTGGTTAACCCTGCTGCTGAAGACGACCCCTCCAGCCCAATTTACGGTATGCCTGTTCTAAAGGTCTGGGAGGCAAAACATGTGATCATAATGAAGCGGAGTATGCGCCCGGGCTATGCCGGTATCCAAAACCCCTTGTTCTTTCACGAGAAAAGCCGAATGCTTTTCGGTGATGCCAAAGACTCCCTGCAAAAGCTGTCGGCGGAGGTAAAAAATATGGCATAAAACCTAATTACTAAAGTACGCATGGTACAACAGACACAAGCTGCTGCTATTCTTGATTTTGACAAGTGGAAAGTTGCTTTCCTTGAAATGGCCGCCGAATACCAAGCTGCATACCCCTATCCCCACGCTGTGATCGACAACTTCCTGCTTCCGGAAGCTGCCCACAGTGCAATGGAGGCCTTCCCTGCTGTAAAGGACCAGGGATGGATACATTACGTGCATGTGAATGAAAAAAAGCACGGACTAAATAAAATGGATAGTATCCCCTCTTATTTACAAGAGGTGATCCGCACCCTTAACTCGGATGCTTTCGTTTCGATTTTAAGCGAATTGACCGGGATAAAAAACCTAAAGGCCGACGACACTCTGGAGGGTGGTGGACTACATCAAAGCCAGCGCGGCGGTTATTTGAACATTCATGCGGATTTTACCGTACATCCCCATCGGCGCAACTGGAGAAGGCGGGTCAATGTACTGGTTTATTTGAATGAAGGTTGGGAAGAGGACTACCGCGGCGAATTGGAGTTATGGACCCGCGACATGAAATCCTGCGCCCGAAAGGTACTACCCGTTTTTAACCGCTGTGTGATTTTCAACACGGATGACGATTCCTACCATGGCCTCCCCGACCCCATTCAGTGCCCGGAGGATATGACCCGAAAATCCATTGCCTTATATTACTTTACTGAAGAAGAAAATACGCCCAAAAAACGGGCCACCAACTATCGGGCCCGCCCGGGGGATGGCATTAAAAGTGTTTTTATTTACCTGGATAAACAAGCAGTTTCTGCCTATAATGCCCTGAAGGGGACGCTTGGTATTGATGATAAGTTTGTCAGCCGGGTGCTGCATTTTTTCAGTAAAAAGAATTAAAAGCAGGATCGAATTCGACCTGTGTAATTATTACAAGGCAAAAGTGCCGGAACCTATGAAACGTACTGCTGTCCAGGACTCCTTAGTACTCGCTTTGCTGGCTGCCCTTTTTTTTATCCCCTTCCTTGGGGGCGTCCATTTGTTCGACTGGGACGAGATCAATTTCGCCGAGATCAGCAGAGAGATGATCGAAACGGGAGACTATTTCCGGGTTTATGTGAACTATCAACCTTTTTGGGAAAAGCCGCCTTTTTTTTTCTGGTTGCAGGCCGGTGCTATGCACTCGTTTGGGATTAATGAGTTTTCCGCTCGCCTGCCGAATGCCATCTCAGGGATACTTACGCTAGTGATTTTATACCACATCGGGCTCAAGCTCTACAACCGCAAGTTCGGCCTTATGTGGGCCCTCACGTATTTTGGATCCGTCCTACCTTTCCTGTATTTCAAATCTGGGATCATTGACCCCTGGTTCAATCTGTTTATTTTCCTGGGAGTTTACCTATTCGTATTGGGATACTGGAAAAAGGATGGTTTTTCGATCCATATCCGCCAGAATTATTGGTTGCTTTTATTGTTTGGTGGCCTGGTCATCGGTATGGGTATTTTGACAAAGGGGCCTGTTGCCTACCTCATTGCGGGTCTGACCTTCGCCGTTTATTGGGTATATCAGCGTTTTAGGTTTTACATCAACGTTCCGGAGTTTGCGCTGTTCACCCTTGGTGCTACGCTGGCCACCCTGATCTGGTTTGGGATCGAAACGGCATCCAACGGTCCCTGGTTCATCAATGAATTTACGCGCTATCAGTACCGGCTGTTCAGTACTCCGGATGCCGGGCATAAAGGCTTCCCGGGTTATCATTTCGCCGTATTACTGGTGGGGTGTTTCCCCGCTTCTGTTTTTGCCATCCGCGCCTTCTTTAAACGCCCTGGATTAGGCGAGAAAGATTTCCAATTGGATTTCCGGCTTTGGATGAAATTCTTGTTTTGGGTGGTGTTGATCCTTTTCACCATCGTTCAATCAAAGATCGTCCACTATTCGTCCATGTGCTATTTTCCCTTAACCTACCTGGCCGCGGAAGTTCTCTTTGAGATCACCGAAGGCCGATTGAAGTTCAACAACTGGATGAGGAGAGGCCTGATTGCGATTGGGAGCTTATTTATTCTTGTTATCCTGGCTATGCCCTGGCTTGGTATGCAGCCCGAGCTGTTAAAACCGCTATTTGACGACCCATTCGCAGTGGGAAACCTGGATGCAGAAGTAAACTGGACGGGTTGGGAGATCCTGCCCGGCTTGCTGCTTCTAGCTATACTCAGCATTAGTATTAGCCTCTTTAATCGCAACCGAGCCTGGAAAGGCTTTCTGGTCCTTTTCCTCGGAGGTGGGCTCTTTGTTTTCCTTACGCTGGTTTTCTTTATTAAACGCGTCGAAGGCTACAGCCAGCGTGCAGCCATTGAGTTTTTTAGTAAGCGTGCTGGAGAAGATTGCTATTTGGGTACCAGGGGCTACAAGTCCTATGCACATTTGTTTTACGGAAAAACCCAACCTGGCCAAAACCCTAACCGGCTTGACCTGGATTGGCTGCTGGAAGGCCCGATTGACAAACCCGTTTATTTTTCTACCCGTATCCACCAAGCTGAAAAAGTGGAAAGTTTCCCCGGTTTTGAACGACTTTACCAAAAGAATGGGTTTGTATTCTTCAAAAGAAATCCGATAGACCAATAAGCCCTCACAAGTGTTTTTGCACCAGCCACTTGCAGTTGCGCAAATTTTTTCTAAAATTAAAGGGAATTTTAATTTTTCTTTAACACTTTTCTCCTGGGTAGAACACATTCTACATTTTGAAAATTTGTTCTTTTTTTTATGTGTAATAAATTGCTTCCTTTTTTATAAAAGTGTACTTTTAATCACAACAAACAAAGAGACGAATAATTATTCTCTGGATCGGTTTTCCCCCCGAGCTTATAAGCTCGATCCGATCTACCTAAGCTCAACTATAGACGCCATAACTACTGCACTGGCTATCATCCTTTCGATGACAAGTCATTTTCATGTATTTCGGGGATAGATCGTTAACAGTGGTTGACTACGACCAATGTACTTCCGTAATGGAGGTTTACCATTATTGGGAGCCTCAAGCGGTAAGTGAATTAGTAATTAACGATTTATTTATTTTAAGTTATGTTCAAACTCAAGTCCACCTCTAAGACTCCACTCAGTGATCAGGAGTTCATTAACCGTTTCGTTGAGACCGGTGATTCTACCCATCTTGGGCCATTATTTAAGAGATACCAGGCCTTAGTGTTCGGTACCTGTATGAAGTATCTAAAAAATCAGGAAGACAGTGAAGATGCGGTAATGGAAGTGTTCGAAAACCTGGTCAACATTTTACCTAATTATCAGGTTACCAATTTTAAGGGTTGGTTACACAAGGTAGTCGTTAACCATTGCCTCAAGGTTCGAAAACAAAAAGAGCGCAATCGCCTACAAGAGCGAAATTCGAGCTTTTTGTTAGATAATGTTGTGGAAATGAGGCCAGAAGATGCTCTTGACAATATACGAAGAGGAGAGGATGAGATTACTACTCTTACCAGAGCGCTTAGTAAATTAAACAACGGGCAACGGGAGTGTCTGACCTTGTTCTACCTGGAACAAAAATCCTATAAGGAAATTGCTTCCACGACGCCCTATTCGCTAAGCCAGGTAAAAAGCTACATTCAAAACGGGAAACGCAACCTAAAAAATGTGCTCCCAAAAATGTGAGGGGATATGAAAAAAAAAGCCGAGAACGGCCCAATTTCAAGAAAAGCGTTAACTAAGGCCGTTCAGGATAAAAACTACTCAGAGAACCTGAACCAAAGTGAACTGGATGAATTTGACCGGGAAGCCCTGGAAGGCATGCAGTTGCTCAATCCTACATCAAATCCCCAAAAGATATTTAAGCGCCTTGATCGGGCTATTGATAAATTCCTCTTCCAGCGCGATGTTACCTCTATTCAGCGTTTAAATATGCTAAGCAAGGCTCGTCTGCCCTTTATTGTCATTGGCATTGCTGCGGCATTATTGCTGCTCCTGATACTGAATGCTACCACTCTGTCATGGATATCTCCTCAACAATGCCTTCAGGCATCAGCAAGCAATTATTTCGAACACCTTCCGCTGGCTATTCCCACCGAACCCTTAACGACTAGGTCCGGCTCGAAATCGGAGACCTCCGCAAAAAACCTGGCGCTTTCCTATTACGAACAAGGGGCTTATGATAAAGCGAATGCTTTTTTCCCCGCTTTTTTATTAAATGACCAGACGGATAATCGGTTTCAGATCTATTATGGCATTTCCCTTGTTGGGGCAAAAGAGTATTCCAAAGCCATTCCGGTTTTACTGGCCTCCCGTAATGCGGATTTCCATCCCTCCTGGCAGGCCATTACCGATTGGTACCTTGCCCTTGCCTATCTGCAATCTAATGAAATAGATAAAGCTCAACCATTGTTGGAAAAGCTTTCCACCTCCCGGAATGATTATCAGATTAAAGCCAGCGCTTTACTGGATAAGATTTAAGTTACTCTTCCGCTTTCGCAGAAAAAAGAAAAGAATTCCTCCCGCCAGGGCTGCCAATACAAAAGCAAGCAAGGCCGGTTTGACCGGATCTCTTTGCAGGCTAAGGGCTTGCTTATCTCCCACATACACAAATCCTGCCCAGTAATAGGGGTGGGTTAGGACGGAAGAAGATTGATCCAGGTATTCCACTTTGGCTTGGTGTAAGGCTTTCCCTTTAGTCAGCCCCCGTCCCAACTGCTCGTAGAAGGCGGCCATCAGTTGTGCGGTGGTCCGATCCTTTACCTGCCAAAGGCTCATGACCAGGTTTGGTGCTCCGGAATAGGCAAAGGCCCGGGCCAGGCTGGCGACCCCTTCCCCTTTATCGATTCTCCCAACCCCGGTATTGCAGGCACTCAAGGTTACCAGTTCCGCCTTGAGTTGCATGGTCAGTAATTCCTGAGAAAAAAGAATGCCATCTTCCCCCGGCAGGTTTCCTTGTTCAGAAAAAATTAACCTGGCCGGTCGCTCGCTATTTTCCTCCGCAATGGCATGTGTGGCCAGATGCAGGACCTGGTATTGAGGAGCCAGACGTTTAAAGGCGCTTTCGGTAGCCTTATCGCCCCTCAGGAAACGTCCGCTAAAATGCTTACCGATTTCCTTCAACTCCATTTCATTACCGGTAAGGGGGGATAAACCGGAGCGGAAAAGGTCGGCACTTGCCATTTGTTCCATTTCCGACTCAGAAAATGTAAACTCCGGAGCAAAGGCTAAAACCCTGCCTTCAAAACGGTTCCTTCTAGCAGAGGCCTCCTCCTGGATTCCAGCAATACCAGCTGCAAACAGGTATCTCGTCCTGTATTCCTTCAACAAATAAGGTAAATGCCGGAAATCCGGTGCTGACTGGCTATGTTCTATGGGCTTGGTTAATAAGGCCTCAAAAGGGATCGTTGCCAGGTAGCCATCGGGGCTGATCGCCAAACCCTCTACCCTTTCCAGCGCCTCCTCCAGCGGACTTACCAATGTTTGATACAACTCCCGGGCCAGGGCGAGATAGGCTGTATCTTGGGTATACAAGGCCTCCCGAAAGGCCATTACCTTTACCTTTAGGTCCATTGATTCGGAGAAAAGAAATTTGGTAGTATGCTGATCGACATATAACAGGTAAACCCCTCTGCCTTCCTGTAGGTGGTATTCGAGCAATGCTTCTTTTTCTTCCAGTATGTCCCTTCTTATCGTTTCCAGCCGATCATTTGATCTGCCGTACCTTAAAGTAAAATATTCGGGATATTCCTGGGCAAGGGTATCCAAAAGGGCGCGGTGCATTTTTCGATTGATAAAGACGTCGTTTTGCCAGCTATTCAAAATGGAATCCGGTAAGTACCCCCTTTGGTAGGCTATTTGTTCGGTGAGAAAGTCTATTTCCTGACGTAGCGTTTGCTCTCGTTGCAGGGTTTGGCTGGACACCTCCAGTTTGGACTCCCAGGATAGATAATCCATCCGTTTACCTAATTCGGCAAACTTGTTTAGATCGGAAAACAAGAGCCCCTTTTCGAAATAGATGGGTGCTCCGATCTGTTGGTACAGTTGATAGCTGGCTGCAATCCCTGCCAAATAATAATCCCGAATATTGGCCGATAATAATTTACGACTGACCACATCCTGGTTCATTTGCCTGGCCTGAAAGACAACACTATCCAGTAAGTCAGTGGTTCGGATCGTTTGTACAAAATAGTCTGACTGGCCGGAGGTTCGACCGAGTTTTTCCAGGATCTGAGCCCGAAGGGCCAGCAGGTCCAAAATGGAATTATAGGTAGATATATCTTTAAACTTCGGTAGACTGCCCACCGGATAAGTGGCCTCGGGAAGTTCAAAATGCAGGGCCTGATCAATGGCCTCAAGGCCTTTGGAAGGTTCATTTGTTGCCATAGCAATAGCGGCCATGACATAATACAAACTGGGGTTCAATGCGGGCACATTCAATGCAAGACCTTTTTGTACATAGGTTTCGGCCTTGTGAGGATCTTTAAGGATCAGGTATACGCTGGCAAGGCGGATATAAGCTCTTTTCAGGTGTCCGAAGTCAGGGGTTGAACTTGCTTCCAGAATAGCCGTTAAATCTTCTAATTCCTCCAGGCTGCGATCATACTCCTCCATGCCGAAATAGGCGTCGGCTATATTGTGTCTGGTGCCAATGCAAAGATAGTGTTCCCTACCGTAGATGGGTTCCCGGATCTGCAGGGCTTCCCGTAGAGGGTCCAATGCGCGCTCCGGCAATCCAGCTTCATTGTACACTGCTCCTATATTGTTCAGGGCCGTGGATCTATCCAGGGCATTTTCGGCGAGTTCGTGCGCCTTGCGGTAATAACTGACCGCCCGCAGGTAATCATTTTTTGCGGCGAAAGCATAGGCAAGGTTATTGTACCCATCACTTAAGCCTTCCTTGTAGTCAATGGCTTTGGCTATTTGAACAGCCGTATCGGTATAGGCAATGAAGGCATCCATTTGTTTTCTTCTACCGTAAGCTGCTCCCATACTAAAATAGGCATCAGATGCTTCCCTGCTGGCAGGGCCATGAAAATTCAGGGCCTGCTCGAAGGAGCGTTTATAATATTGGAGCTGTTGTTCCAGCTTACCCGTAGCATAGTAATAGAAAACCCCAATATTCTGTAACAATAAAGAGTAATATTGAACAGTATCGGGCACCGTACAACTATCCAGTAATCCTTCTGCGAGCAACGACTCCGATAAGGCTTTGTCATGAAGCCCAAAGGCGTACAACACCTCTCCTTTCCAGAGTCGTGCATACGCCTCCTGGTAACAGTCCCCTGTGGATTGAAAATAGGTTGCCAGGCTGTCATAAGTGTGATAGGCAAGTTCAAATGAATCTTTTTCAAAAAAAAACGCAGCCCGGTCTAAGGCCTTCCTGGCTTCTGAAGAGTGGCTGAATTGGGATTTGGCAGGGGCAGCAAGGAAAATACCAAGCCCGACAAGAAAAATGATTGGGTAACCTTTAACTTTCATTAAACCGCTCTTTTCATTCCGGCCCAAAGAAAAAGCAAAAAAAGAAATAGGAACGTAGAAAACAGACTACCTCCCCAACATACGGTAGTTGAGGAGTGCAGCGCGGCGTAAACACGTTTTTCTTATGACCCGAGTTTTCCTCAATAAAAAAGATCGAACAGTTCTACCCTTAAAAAAGCAGCTGAAAGAATTACCGCCTTCAGGGATATCTGATTTGTTCTCAATACCCTATCCAATGTACTAAAAACATTGAAAATGAACAAGTTTCAAATGGATATAAGTAGATATAACTATCTTTAAACCCAGTCGGTCAACTGTTCTTTCGGCTGAAGTGAATCAATAAGAAACCGATCAGGAAGTTCGCAGGGATTCGATTTCTTTTACCGATTTTGGAATGGGTTCTCCTAGTACGACCCCTCTCTTATCACTTACCAAAATATTGTCTTCGATTCGAATACCGGAAAAGTGGCGGTAGGGTTTTAGGGCATTATAGTTAATAAAGTCTTTGAAACGGCTTTCCGCTTCCCATCGATCCATTAATTCGGGAATAAAATAAATACCGGGTTCAATGGTGATTACAAAACCGGTTTCGAGCTTCCGGGCCAATCGAAGGGACTTCAGCCCGAACTGGCTACTTCGCCTTTGGCTAGGTCCATAGCCCACCTGGTCCTCTCCAAGGTTCTCCATGTCGTGCACATCCAGCCCTATATGGTGGCCCAGGCCATGAGGAAAAAACAAGGCATGGGCTCCCTGCGCTACCGCCTCTTGAGCATCTCCTTTCATCAAACCCAGATCGATCAGACCTTCCACCATCTTGTGGGAGGCAAACAAGTGTAGATCAAGATTCGAAACCCCAGCTTGAACAGCTTCAATTGCCGCAACCTGGCTGTCCAGCACGATTTGATACACATCCTGCTGTTGCTCGGAGAATTTTTGACTGACTGGAATGGTTCGGGTTATATCGGCTGCATAATGAGCAGGGGTCTCTGCCCCAAAATCCCCCAGGATCAGCTGTCCTTCTTCCAATTGGTGGTGCCGGTCATGGTTGTGCAGGATCTGACCATTAACGGTCAAAATAGCGGGATAGGCAAGTCGGCCGCCGGCCGCCAGGGCGATCCCTTCCACTGTTCCTGCCAAATTTGCTTCCGTGATTCCAGGCCTGGCCCGGCGCATTACCGCAAGGTGCATTTCGCCGGTTATCCGCAAGGCCTTTTCCATTTCCTGAATCTCCTCGGGTGATTTGATACTTCGCTGAACCACTACCGCTTCGATCAATCTCCTGGAAGCAGCCGCTGGTAGTTCCTTTGGGTCTACGGCGAACCAATTACCCAGACGGTTGGCAATTTCTGCCTGGTAGGGAGGTAAAAAATGGATCAAACGTCCCTTTTTCTGGATCTCTCTTATGTACTCCTGAAGGGACTGGTAAGGTTTTACCGTTTTAATCCCCAATTTCTCCGCTCGTTCTTTTAAAGGTTGCTGGGAGCCCATCCAGACGATATCATCAAGGGTAAAGTCATTCCCAAAGAGAATGGTTTCACCGGAATTAGCATCGATGGCTACTGCCAGTTCGGGCTGATCGAGGCCAAAATAATAAAGAAAGCTGCTGTCCTGACGAAATGGAAAAGGGTTGCCCTTATAATTCATCGGGCTTTCTAGGTTACCCATAAAAAGTATAACCCCCCCAGAAATGTGGTGGAGCAGGCGGGCTCGGCGAGCGGAATAATCAAACATCTATTGGGAAATTTAGGTGTTACTCTTCTTACTTTCGTTTTTTAAGTTCGTCCCGGATATTGGCAGCCCTTTCATAATCCTCCGAATGGATGGCCGATTCCAATTGATCCTTTAGCTGTGTCAAGCTCAGCGATTCCAAATCCTTATGCCGGATAGCAGAAGCGGGAGCTTCTTCGGACCCCTGGCCTTCCCATACGACTCCGGCCTCTTCCATTATTCCCGGATAAGTAAATATAGGACATCCAAAGCGAATAGCAAGGGCAAGGGCATCGGAAGTGCGGGAGTCCACCTTCTCTAAATTCCCCAAAAGCGTTTGACAGATCAGGGTAGAATAAAAAATGCCATCCTTGAGATCAGAAATAATGACCTCCTGCAATTCAATATTGAAGGATCGTAACGTATTGGTCAGCAGATCATGAGTTAAAGGCCGGTTGGTAGCCACTCCCTCTGCTGCTATAGCTATTGCCTGAGCCTCGAAACCTCCGATGACTACGGGGAGCTGACGTTTCCCCTCTTCTTCCTTAAGAAGTACAACAAAACTATTCGACTGCCCCTGATTTTGAGCCAATGCCACAATTGATAATGCGATCTTATCCATATCTTCTGTAACCGAAAAATACGACCGGTAGTTTTATCTCTCCTGAAATTGGCAATAAAAGCATGCTGAACCGAAGGGAAATACCGGCCATCAAACCAATGCCAGGTACAAAGCCCTATTCGCTCTCATCCATATTGTGAAAGACATTCACCACATCGTCCTCCTCCTCCATCTTTTCGAGCAAGGTAATGACCTCTTCAGCCTGCTCTTCTGTAAGCTTTGTAGTATGCCCGGGAATTTGAACGAATTCGGATTCTACTACTTCCAACGCTCTTTCCTCCAGGGCTTTTTGCAAGGGCCCGAAATCTTCAAACTGGCAATAAAGCACCAGTTGCTCGCCTTCTTTTTGCAGTTCGTCCAACCCATGGTCGATCAATTCCAATTCCAGCTCTTCGGGCTCTGCACCTTCTGCTTTAATCTTGAATACCCCCTTCCTGGTAAACATATAGTCGACCGAACCGGAAACGCCCAGACTACCTCCGTATTTGGAGAATACATGACGGACGTTTGCAACCGTACGAATGGGGTTATCGGTGGCAGTTTCCACAATCAGGGCTATTCCGTGCGGAGCATAACCCTCATAGGTGATCTCTTCGTACCCTTTGGCATCTTTATCGCTGGCCTTTTTGATCGCACTTTCGATATTTGCCTTTGGCATGTTTGCCGTTTTGGCGTTTTGGATCGCCATGCGCAATCTGGAGTTGTAGGCGGGGTCAGCACCGCCTTCTTTAACCGCAATGGCAATTTCCCGTCCGATACGGGTAAATGCCTTAGACATGCTGGCCCAACGTTTCATTTTTCGGGCCTTTCGGTATTCAAATGCGCGTCCCATATTAAATTTTTTTATCGAACTGCAAGAATATCGGTTTTTCGGGAGATTTTCAGGCTTTCTTTTCCAAAAATCGGGCAGGTCTGTCGAAGGTCGAACACTTTTTTAGTTATTTGCGAAAGAAAACGGACAAGTATTGAGTGGGATGCCTTTCCAGAGCCCCGTTTCTATTGTCCCAGCAATCTTGTTTTGGGTAAAGCATAAATTCAGCCGGCATAGCATGAAAGACGTAAAAGAACTACTCGAACTATTAGAGCTGGAACAGATCGAACGCAACCTATACCGGGGACGCAGCAGTAGCGTTGGGAGTAAACAGGTCTTTGGCGGACAGGTTTTGGCTCAGGCTTTACATGCGGCCGCCAAAACAGTTCCCGAAGGTCGTTTTGCGCATTCCCTGCACGCTTATTTCATTTTACCCGGCGATCTCGACAAGCCCATCATTTTTCAGGTAGATACGATCAGGGACGGGGGCTCCTTTACCACCCGCCGGGTGAAGGCCATACAAAATGGGGAAGCCATATTTCTCATGTCCGCCTCCTTTCAATTGCAACAAGATGGTTTTGACCACCACATTCCCATGCCCAATGTCTCCAAACCCGAATCATTGGTAAGCTGGGAGGACCTGGTGGACCAATATGGCGACATGCTGCCCGAAAATATAAAACGATTCCTTAACCTGGAACGTCCGATAGAATTTAGGCCGGTGGAATTGATCAATCCGGCCCTACCCGGTAAAAGCAGCCCCTTCCGACATGTCTGGATGCGGGCAAAGGGGGCCATGCCAGAAGATAGGAGACTACACCAGCAGGTACTCGCTTATACCTCCGATTACAACCTGCTGACTACCGCCTTGCTTCCTCATGGAAGTGAAACCGGGGCCTTCCACAAAATACAACTCGCCAGTCTGGATCACGCCATGTGGTTTCACCGGCCTTTCCAGATGGATGACTGGCTTTTATATGCCATTGACAGTCCTTCTGCCTCCAACGCCCGCGGGTTTACCCGTGGCAACATTTTCGCGGCGGACGGGCGATTAGTGGCCAGCGTCGTCCAGGAGGGTTTAATGCGGCCAAAGAAAGAGTAAGATGGTGGAGCCTATCTAAACCGCCTTGTTTTGCTTTGGATAAGCAATAAAATTTGAAATTGAAATACAAATAAGAGAATCCTTTTTATTTTCGGCTGATGCTCACGGATTCTCCAGCTTTTATGAAAATATTTTCGGATTAACCTAATACTTATGCGTCAGACGATTTTTGCTGCTTTTCTTTTTTTGCTCACCTTCAGTTGCACTGATACAGCCATGGGACAAACCAAAAACACGGAAGTAAACATCGACCAATTGATCGAACAAATGACCCTGGAAGAAAAGGTTGGTCAAATGTTGCAACTTACGCTTGATCTCCTGTTGGAGGGAGAAGCTTATGCTCCCGCTGTTCCGTTCCGGATGGAGGAAGCTAAAATGAAAAAGGCGATTATCGATTACAAGGCGGGGTCCATCCTCAACGTCCCCACCGGGCAACTCCCCGACCCGCAACAATGGCAGGAGATAATTTCTGCCATTCAGGAAATGGCGGGAACAACCCGCCTGGGAATCCCCATATTGTATGGTATCGATGCCATTCATGGAGTTAATTATTCGAAAGGGTCAACCCTTTTCCCCCAACCGCTCGCCCAGGCAGCTTCCTGGAATTTGAATCTCTCCCACCAAATGGCGGAGGTCACTGCCTATGAGGCCCGCGCTGTAGGGCTTCCCTGGAATTTTTCCCCTGCCATGGATGTAGGGCGCAATCCCGAATGGCCCCGCCTTTGGGAATCCTTTGGAGAAGACGTGCTGGTAAACAGTCTTTTTGGGGAGGTAACGGTAAAAGGCTACCAGGGAGAAGACCCTTCCGCCCGGGATAAGGTAGCTGCCTGTTTAAAGCATTTCACCGGTTATGGCATGCCCTTTTCCGGGAAGGATCGAACCCCCGCATACATTCCCGAGAATTACCTTCGAGAGATTTACCTGCCCCCCTACCAGCGTTGTATCGATGCCGGAGCCCTGTCCATCATGGTCAACTCGGGAGAGATCAATGGTATTCCTGTTCATGCCAACAAGGAACTCCTTACTGATATCTTACGTAACGAAATGGGTTTCAAAGGGTTATTGGTAACCGATTGGAGTGATATTGTATACCTGAATACCCGACACAAGACCGCCCCGACCATGAAGGAGGCCGTACGCCAGGCGATAGAAGCCGGAATTGACATGAGTATGGCACCAACTGATTACGAATTTGCAGACCTATTGATCGAATTGGTCAAAGAGGGAACCATCTCAGAGGAACGAATTAACGAATCCGTCAGACGAATACTTCGGGTGAAAAAGGAACTGGGTTTGTTCGAAAACACCCACGAACCCTTTAATACCTTCCCAGAATACGGATCGCAAGCGTCCACTGCTCTAAGTTTAAAGGCCGCACAGGAATCTATTGTTTTGCTCAAAAATGAAAATGAAGTACTTCCCCTTTCTACATCGACAAAGGTGCTGATAACTGGCCCTTCTGCGAAAAGCATGCGGAGTCTTAATGGCGGCTGGACATACGACTGGCAAGGCACCCTGGCCGATAGTCTGATGGATGATAAAATGACCATCCTGGAGGCAGTGGAATCAAAAATCGGAGCAGAAAATCTTACCTTCCAATTGGGAGCGGATTTTGAAGCGCCCGCCAATATGCAGGATGCCGTTTTTGCCGCCCAGGAAGCGGATGTGATTCTCCTTTGCCTTGGAGAAGATTCCTACACTGAAGATTTTGGCAACCTAAACGACCTGGAGTTACCGGAGCCCCAACGCGAGCTTGCCCTGGCCATGGCTGCTACCGGCAAACCCATTGTATTGATCCTGACAGAAGGTCGTCCCCGCATCATTAGCCCCTTTGTTGATGCCTGCCAGGCTGTAATGGGCGCTTTCTATCCTGGCCCCGAAGGCGGAAGGGCCATTGCCGATGTATTGTTCGGAGATTACAACCCTTCCGGCAAACTACCTTTTACCTATCCGCAATATTCGAACTCCCTAATGACCTACGACCATAAATGGACTGAAAACCGCGATGTCGGCCGTTCAGGATTGAGCTTTAACCCTCAATTTGAATTTGGTCATGGCCTGAGCTATACGACTTTCGAATATATAGACCTGGAACTTAGCCAATCCACCTACTCGAAAAACGAGACCATCCAGCTTAGTGTAAAAGTAAGCAATACAGGCAATCGCTCTGGAGCCCTTCCGGTACTGGTTTACGTTCGCGATGAGTTTGCCAGTATTACTCCATCGGTCAAACGATTACGGGCATTTACCAAAATTGAATTGACTGCCGGAGCCTCTAAAACAGTAAAGATCGAAATTCCTGTCAAAGACCTGGCCTTTATCAACGCTCAACAAAAGTGGGTAGTGGAACCCGGGCAGTTCACCCTGATGGTCGGAGGGTTGGAACAGACCTTTACGGTTAGCGATGAATGAGTGGCAGATAAAGGAAATAAAACGCTGACCTAATGGACCAATGGATATTCCCTTTGACGGTTTTACCCGGCATTGGATTGCTGATCATGTCTACAACCAACTGGGCAATCGCTCTAACTGGTGAGATCAACGATCTACTCCATGATCCTAGTTGTGATGCGGATATTTTACGCCGTAAGGTCGAACAACTGCAGTTGATCAACCTCGCCCTGGTTGCCTTGTACTTCTGCACCGCACTATTTGCATTAAGTGGTTTTTTTGGTGTAGTATCTCTTATAAATATGCATGAAAACCAAACCCTTTTCGCCCTGATCATTTCTTTGGGTATGCTTTGTTTGTTATTTGCCACCGGCTTGTTAATCCTCTATGGTTTTCGGGCAGTTGGAATCAAAACAACCCAATTTAAAAACCGTATTCGATCATAAAAGAGAATACTTCCCTCGTTTTGGGGGGCATTCAGGCTTAAAATAAAAATGGGTGTGCAAATCTAAAATGTCCTGGGCAAGACCTTATATCCTTCCTACAGTGACCGGTTAAAACTCTAGGCGTCCTAATAGCATTATTAGATGTTGTTACAACTATTTTATACTGCAAAAGGAAAAGCTATTTTTGCAGTTCAACACGAAACTAAAAGCCAAAAAAGTCATGGGTTTTTTAGCTAACACAGAAAAAGCCAGGATTGCTGAAATTCACCCTGCCTGGAAAGTACTAAAGGACGAGGGGCAAATTGAAGAAATTATAGCAGATTCGGTTGATAAGCCGGTGGTAATTTTCAAGCATAGTATTAGCTGTGGCCTAAGTTCAATGGTAAAATTCCAACTGGAAACGTCCTGTGTTTTTGATAAGTTGGATTTCGATTTTTATTACCTGGATCTGATTACTAATCGTCCTATTTCGAATAAAGTAGCCAATCAATTTGGCATTCGTCATCAGTCACCACAGATCCTTATCATCAGGAATGGTAAGGTGGTATTCGATATGTCCCACCACCAGATCCAGGGGAGTACCCTTAGAAAGGGCCTGGAAAAGACTTTGTAATTGGGCGCTAAAAAGGACTAAACACTAAAAACCTAATGGATAGGGGCCAGAAGACCGTTTCTGGCCCCTTCCTCTTTTATTATTATTCTTCCTGTGGGGCCCCAAGGGTGGCTTTTAAAGTAAAATACCCAATCAGACCAGCGAGAGTAGATCCCATCAGAATACCGATCTTGGCCTTATCGATCAACTGGCCATCTTCTCCATAAGCTAAGCCGCTAATAAAAAGGGCCATGGTGAATCCAAGGCCACCCAGGAAACCGAGGCCAATAATATTTTTAAAATTCACCCTTTCCGGTAAATCCGCCAGGTTTAGACGAATCGCCAGTAAGGAAAATAAACTAATACCCAGGACCTTCCCCAAAAGCATACTCCCACTAATTTGCAATGCCAAGGGGCTGATCAAGGCAACTCCTCCACTCAGACTTACGCCTGCATTTGCAAGGGCAAACAAAGGAATGATCACAAAGGAAGACCAGCCATGCAGGTTGTCCTCCAAACGTTGCAGAGGAGGTTGAATCCCCATAACCGTTTCATTGATCTGGTCTACTGCTCCCATTTGTTGGTTCGAAAGTAGGGTTTGCCCAGGCTGAAAATCGGCGATCAGGGCTGCATTGGCTTCCACCAGTTCCATATGGCTTTCCTGAATGGAGGCAAACCTTCGGATGGGGATAGCCAAGGCCATCAGAACACCAGCTATCGTTGGATGAATATGGGCTTCCAGAAAAAAGTACCAGACTAGCAGGCCAACAAAAAGATTGATATAGCGACTGTAGGCAAAACGGTTTAACAAAAAAAGACCAGCCACCAAAAGAAGCGCATATATCACCAACTCCCATTCTACCGACCCGCTGTAAAAAACAGCTATGATCAAAACCGCACCCAAATCATCAATAATGGCATAGGCCAGGAGGAAAGCGGTCAACCCGTAAGGTACCCGTTTACCGAGTAGCTGTAAGACCCCAAGGCTGAAGGCAATATCGGTAGCCATGGGAATCCCCCAGCCCGCTTGTCCAAGGCCACCCTGATTAAAAAGGAAAAAAAACAGTACGGGTATTACCATTCCTCCAAGGGCGGCAAAAATGGGCAACATGGCTTTTCGCGTATCGGATAATTCCCCAACCAACATTTCCCTTTTGATCTCCAAACCGACCATAAAGAAAAAAATGGCCATAAGGCCATCATTGATCCAATGCAAGAGCGTTTCGGATAATTCCCACTCCCCGAAACCCAAGGTCAATTTTTCTTCCAGTAGCTCAAAATAAGTACCAGCGAAGGGAGAGTTGGACCAGGCAAGGGCCAGCATGGTTGCCAGGAACAACATCAGGGCCCCGGAGCTTTCCATTCGAATAAAATTCTTGAAAGACTCGGGAAGGTAGTTCTTTAACATGGTTCGAAATTAAATACAATTCCCTAACTCAAATTATGGTGGAATGTTTCCTTCTGGTTTTTGTACAACCCGGGTCCTATTCCTCCTGGGCAGCTTCCTCGGCACTGATGGGCTTTAGTGATGACCGCAAGATCAGGTATCCGATCAACCCGGCGAAAACAGAGCCGATCAAAATCCCGATTTTGGCATAATTGATAAGCTGAGCATCTCCTGCATAAGCAAGGCCTCCGATAAAGAGCGCCATCGTAAAACCCAGTCCTCCTAAAAAGGCTAAACCGATGATATGGGTAAAGGTCACCCGTTTGGGAAGGTCGGCCAGACCAAGTTGAAGGGATAAATAGGAAAATAAAGCGATCCCGATCGCTTTACCAAACAGCATACTAATGGCAATTTTTATAGCCAGTGGGTTAAACCCACTGGTTTCACCTCCCAGGCTAACTCCCGCATTAGCCAAAGCAAAGATGGGAATGATCACATAAGCTGACCATCCGTGCAAATTATCCTCCAGACGTTGTAAGGGAGGCTGAAGATGCAGCAGATCTTTTTGTAGGGATTCTATGGCTCCCATCTGCTGCTTGCTCAACAATACCTGATCCTTTTGGTAATCTTCAATCAGCGCAGCATTTGCTTCCTGAATGGATTCGTAGGTTTTACGAATGGAGCCCCTTCTTTGAATGGGAACCACCAAAGCCATTAATACCCCGGCAATGGTCGGGTGGATACCCGCCTTCAGGAAAAGGTACCAAACAAGAATGCCAATGATCAATGTTAGGTATCGGCTATAAGAATACCGGTTTAACACCCCCAGGCCAAGCAGTAGGCCTAGGGCAATAAGGATGAGGTTCCAATAAATTGTCCCACTATAAAAAATGGCGATAATGAGTACCGCCCCCAGGTCATCAATGATGGCATAGGCTGTCAGAAAAACTTTTAGTCCGATGGGTACCCGGTCTCCCAGTATTTTTAGGATCCCAAGGGTAAAGGCGATATCTGTGGCCATGGGGATACCCCAACCGCTGGCCCCTTCCGCTCCCTGATTTAGCAAAAAGAATAAGGAAACAGGAATCACGATACCCCCTACCGCTGCAAATATGGGCAGTACGGCTTTTCGAAAATTGCTCAACTCTC
This sequence comes from uncultured Saprospiraceae bacterium, assembly GCA_964479625.1. Lineage (GTDB taxonomy): Bacteria > Bacteroidota > Bacteroidia > Chitinophagales > Saprospiraceae > CAYZMS01. The sequence goes on along the minus strand of CAYZMS010000015.1, from coordinate 77,573 downwards.
CAACCAGGACTTCCCTTTTGATCTCCAGACCGATCATAAAAAAGAAAAGTGCCATGAGTCCGTCATTAATCCACAATAACAGGGGCTTAGACAATTCGAAGCCCCCATATCCGATGGTGAGTTTTTCCTCCAGAAACCGGAAATATTGCTCCCCCCATGGAGAATTCGCCAATATCAATGCCAGAATGGTGGCCCCAAACAGTATGATCGCTCCGGAACTTTCCATTTGAATAAAATTCCGAAAGGGCTCCCGTACATATTTTTTGATCATGATGGCCGTTTTAGATGTTTCCAGGACCCAAGGTAAGTAACCCCTTTGTTTTTAGCAAAACGCAACAAATATGGTCCACCCAGGAAGTTACCAGCTGCTTGGGCTATTTGCCGAACACCCCAAAAAGCAGTACATTTGTGTTATGCGCTTAGTAGTGATCTTATTGTCCTTTTGCATTTTTCAACAATCCGTGCAGGCTTGTGGAGAACGTCTTATTGCTGCGCCTGAATGTTCAAAGTCAGCAGGGGATCATGCCTGTTGTATGGCTGACGAAGATCACACTACCTCTTCTGGGCAAGTTCCATCTGATCAAGATCACCACAAGGGTTGTACGCCTTTTTGTTCCAGTAATTGTTGCGGTATCCTACTGATGATCCTTTTTGAGAGCGATCCATTTCAACTTTTACCACCTCCCATACCTGAACTGGATTACCCGGAACTTCCCTCTTTTTATTTTCTCGAATACCAACCTACCATATGGCAGCCGCCCCGTGTTAAAGTGGTCTAGGCCAATTTCTTATTTTTCATTCGATAACATTTAAGTCTTGACGTGATCCCCCGGCCTGCTGGTGGTTAATAGTCTATCAGTCGGTCTATTGGGAACCTGGCTTGACCTAATTTATAAATATGAAAACGAAAATCATAGCAAGCCTTTGTGGCTGTTTGCTTTATATATTCTCTTTGAACGCCCAATCGGAACAGCTTAACCTTTTTGTCCAAGGTGTTTGTGGCATGTGCAAGGAACGCATTGAAAAAACTGCATTGGAAACCAGGGGTGTCAAAACCGCCAATTGGGATATGGCGACCCGCAACTTAGCCCTTACGGTGTCCAGGAAAAAGTTTGACGAAGACCAACTCCACCAAAACATTGCTGCAGTGGGACATGACACCCGAAAGGCGAAAGCGCCGGATGATATTTACGAGGCGCTGGATGGCTGCTGCCACTACCGGGAGTTTTATAAATCAGAATACGAAAACCCCGAGGGGTCAGCCCAACCAAAGCCGGAGCAAAAAATCAAGGATGAGGGTGCCTCTAAGGATGCCATTCAGGGAATGGTATATGAGCGCAATTTATTCGACGAACGCATCCCACTCCCGGGAGTGAACGTCTTTTGGTTAGGTGCTGAAACAGGTACGGTTACGGGTGTGGATGGGCATTTTTCGCTGGCACCCAGGAAAAATTCCCGCAAGCTTGTAGTCAGTTATGTAGGCTATCAAACCGATACCATCGATATGGCCGACCATAAAATGGTCGCCATTGTCCTTTCAGAAGGGCGTTACCTGGATCAGGTCGAAGTCAAAGGTCGAAAAAGAAGTACAGAGGTTTCCTTTCTGAACCCGGTCAAGCAGTTACAGATCGGGGAAAAGGAATTGCTGAAAGCGGCCTGTTGCAACCTTTCGGAGAGTTTTGAGACTACCCCATCGGTAGATGTTGTTTTTACCGATGCCATAACCGGTACCCGGCAAATTCAAATGCTGGGGCTTGCTGGCCCCTATGTCCAAACTATGCGGGAAAATATTCCAGAGATTCGGGGGCTAGCCGCTTTGAGTGGCTTTTCCTACACCCCCGGCCCCTGGGTGGAGGGCATTCAACTCAACCTGGGCACCGGTTCTGTTGTCAATGGGTTCGAAAGTATGAGCGGCCAGATCAATGTAGAATTAAAAAAACCGGAGGATAGCGAGAAGTTATACCTGAATGCCTATGCCAACCAGGGTGGACGACTGGAAGCCAATATCAATTGGACCCAGAAACTAAGTGACCGGTGGTCAACGGCCCTATTCCTGCACGGAGGGTTAAATCAGCGGGAACAGGATCCCAACGGAGATGGTTTTCTGGACATGCCTCTTCGGGAAAACCTCATCGCCCTGAATCGCTGGAAATACGAAGGAAAGAATGGTTGGATGGGGCAATTTGGCCTCAAGGGAGCACGACTGCGGACCACAGGTGGTCAACGTTCAGCAATGGAGGAGGAAGTGGATCAACTTTGGCAATCCCAGTTTGATACCGATCGCCTGGAGGGCTGGGCCAAGATCGGTAAGGTTTTCCCCAACAGGCCCTATGCCAGCACCGGCCTTCAGTTATCCTTTGTCCGGCATGAACAGGATGCCCGCTTCGGTGAACGACTTTACCTGGGAGAGCAGACCAGCCTGTACGCTAATTGGATCTACCAAAATATTATTGGTAATACGAACCACCAATTCAAAACCGGTTTGAGTTACCAATTCGACCAAATTGACGAAACGGCCATTGACCAGCAGTATTTAAGAGAGGAATCTGTACCGGGAGCCTTCTTCGAATATACCTGGACCGCCGGCCAACAATTTTCCCTTGTGGCCGGTATCAGAGGGGATTTTCATAATCAATTTGGCTTTTTTGCAACGCCCCGTCTACATCTGCGGTATAATCCCGAAGCGGGAACTGCCCTTAGAATTTCTGCCGGTCGCGGACAGCGGACCGCCAATATTTTCGCCGAGAATATCGGCGGTTTTGCTTCCAACAGAACACTGCAGGTGTTTCCCGAAGTAAATGACCACCCCTATGGTCTGGATCCGGAGATTAGCTGGAACTTTGGCCTGAACATCACCAAAGAAGTGAAATGGTTCGGACGACCGGCCACGCTTGGAACAGATTATTATTTTACCACCTTCCAGAACCAGGTAGTCGCTGATTGGGATAATGATCCCCAGCAACTGTTATTTTACAACCTGGAGGGCCAATCCTATTCTCATAGTTTACAGGGACAGGTGGACTTCACCCCTCTGGAACGCCTTGATATTCGATTGGCCTACCGGTACAATGATGTTCAGACGGATTACCGACCGGGGCGTTTACAGAGACCCCTATTGGCTCCTCACCGCTTTTTTGCAAATGCGGCCTATGCGACCCCAAGTGGCTGGGGTTTTGACCTGACCAGCAACTGGCAAGGCACCAAGCGCATCCCCAATACTCAAAGCAATCCTGAGGTTTACCGGGCTCGTCAGGAGTCACCAGATTTCGTTGTTTTTAATGCTCAGGTATCCAAATCCTGGAAAGACAAGTTTGAACTATATTTGGGAGCAGAAAACTTATTTGATTTTAGGCAGCAATCCCCCATCCTGGCTGCTGACGATCCCTTCGGTCCCTATTTTGACAGTTCACTGGTTTGGGGTCCGATCTTTGGCCGGAATATTTATATCGGGGGGCGGTTCAGACTGGAATAACAAGGTGTTAGCTGATCTTATGAGGGCGGCTCAGGGCTGGTGGTGTTGAGGCGCCCGCATAAGGTTATTTTTTCCTTATGGAGTCTTTGTCAACCTGTGGAAGGGGGATCGTAAATGAAAAAGGCATGGTAAAACCCAGCGCCAACAATAGGGATCAGGTAAACGGCAACTTCCCAAAACCGACGGTATTCCAATCGATTGAACTTTCTGGTTTTCAAATCCTTAAGAACCTCTTTGTAGGTTTTTATAATCTGGAAGCCGGCCATTACAAAGATCAGCACAGCAAAGCCCAGGAGAATTAGGATGGTTTTCATTTTTGCAAGGTAGGGAAAACCATTCAAACGCTAGGCAACTACAACTCTTGGAATAGCTGCAGGCAACCGACTTAACATTTCATTATTCAACAGATTGGTAAAATTGGTAAAGGAACTTACCCCGATCACATTGTTCTTTTGCTTTCCCAGCAAAACTACTTCTTCTCCAATTTCTACCCCTTCAATATGGGAGATATCAACCATAAAAAGGTTCATATTGATCAGGCCGGTAATCGGCGCTTTTTTCCCTTTTATCAGAACATGCCCCTTACCGGAAAGGGCCCGGGGATAGCCGTTTGAATACCCAAGGGGGATTACAGCAATACGCATGTCGTCCATAGCCTGGAAAGCGGTCCCATACCCAACGAACTCACCAGCCTTTACCGTTTTAATGTCCATGACATCTGTTTTCCAGGTGAATAAGCGCTTGAGCGGGGCATCATGCATTTTCCCTACATCCTGAAGGTAAAGGTGGTAGATGTCCGGACTGGGCCAGAAACCGTAGATAGAAACCCCTACCCTAACCATGTCGTAATGCGTTTCCGGAAAAACAAGAGAAGCTCCCGAACAGGCAACATGCCGATAAGTCGGCATAAATTCTTTGCGTTGCAACTCCCTTAAAACCGCCTTGAACTTATTGATCTGAGGTTTTATTTTGAACTGGTTGGACAGGTTTTCCACTCCACCCAGGTGGGTACAAACCCCTTCGAACCGGATCCACTTCCGGTTTTTCTTTAAAAAAGTAATGGCTCTTTTAAGGTCCTCCAGATCCATTCCGGTACGGTTAGTTCCGGTCTCTACTTCAAGGTGAATAATGGCCTGTTCCCCGATCCTTTTGGCCTCAGCCAATACCAGGGGCAGGCGATTATAGTCAAATACGTAGAATTCGATATTGTGCTCGACCGCCCATCCGATATCCTCATTGTAAAGGATACCCATAATCATGATGTGACTGCCGTTGGACACACTATCCAGAACTTCCTCCGCCTCAAAAGCTGAAGCTACCGCAAAATGATTGACACCGCATTTTTCGAGCATGGGGACCATCTGGTGAATACCATGTCCATAGGCATTCGCCTTTACAACTGCCGAAATTACCGGATGCGGACCGATCCTCCGGCGAATAAAGTTAATATTGGTCTTTAGAGCTTTCTGGCTAAGGTAAATCCTTGAGGAGTGACGGACTTTCCTTTTTTTAACCTCCATATTCATCGCCAAATGTATTTTTTACCCCAGCTTTCAATAGCAAGAGACTGCACTTTTTGAACCTTATTCACGGGTATATCCAGCCTCCTTTCTTCAATCCCGTTGGTATTGAAATGGAAGGCGTAAACCCTGGAGGCAAATTCGTGAAAGGGTAAGGAGGATTCACCTGGTTGTTCTCCCTGATCGAAAACTGTTGGAAGAATACCCTGCCCCCAATCCTGCCGACCTTCATTGTTTGGATTGTAAAAATAGGCCCGCCAATTGCCGTTGGGATCTTTTTGCACACGCAAAAGGGAGATGGCATGAAAACCTAACATCTCCGCCTTGGAATCTGTAATAAAGATACCTACCGGTACCGGATAAACCAAATGATGCCCTCCATTAAATTCCGGGTGAAAGGAACCGTAAAAGGTTCGAACAAATTGGTCAAATTGCTCGATAGCATTAGTCATTGGATTATAACAGGAAATAAATCCGGTTTGGATCCAATGCCCATAGAAAGCAGGATTTACGGAATGATGGGGGTCCCGACCTATATGTTTCAACTGCGCCCTGTGCATCATTTTACCGTAGATCTGATCTAAGAGGGGAACCAAAATAACGGAAACAGGATCGAGGTCGAAGTCAAAATCCTTAAAACTATTGGGAAAAGCGTCTGATTTAACCAGTTCACCTTCGTACCGCATTTTCAGTTCATTGGAAACAGAAGCATCAATGATCATGTTCAGGAGCTTGGCGGGAGCATGCTTACTCCACATGCTCATTCCTCTGGCTGACTGGCAGGTAGGATTATTTCCCTGACCGATCCCCAGTGGTTGCCCCAGTACGCTTATGACGCCCCCCATGAGCAATTGTCGTGCGGAAAGGGGAAATTCCTCTCTGGCGGTTCGTTCCAGTCGTTTACGCACCTCCGGGTGAATGGAAATACCCATTAGCTTATTTACTCCATTTCGAACAGATGAACGCGACAATAAGGTACGCTCCAGCATTCTTTTTAAGCAATATACGGTTTGTTTATTACCTTCCCGGATGTATTCCCGGATCAGGTAATTGACCAAGGAGCGATGTCGTTCATATTCTGCCTGACCGTGGCCATTCAGCGAAAGGGCCAGTGGGATCAGGTCTGCCTTCGACTCTACTAAATGATGGAGTAATACAACCAAATGTGAAGGGACCAACCCGGTAACCTCTAATTTTTTGCCAAAGGCTTTGCACTCCCTACGGATCACCCGCAAATTAGTGTGTTTGATAGACCGCTGGTACGATTCCATAGAACCCGATTCTGCACTCAGCGGAGTCGGAGCAAAAAGGGCATTGACATACAGGGAAAGTACCCGGTCCTGACGGGTTGCCCGATGAATTTTGGTCTTTTCACGGATAAGCCCAAGCATTTGTTCCACCTTAGCGGTAAGAATAGGTCGCTGGCCAGCCATGGCCTGGATCTCAATCGCCAACCGTTTCTTGAAACTGGAAATCGGTATTTGCTTTAGGATCATTTCAAAAGTAAGCCGGATCCGGTTAAATTCTTCTGTGGTAAGGTTGGAGTTGCGAATATCTTCATAATCTCCAAGGGCCAGATCGAAAGACGAAATTACCGCCTCTTTTAAGAATTTAGTGGCCTCCTCTTTACTTATTGAAGCACCAGGGTACTCTTCCCTGGCTATACTTAACATGCGTAACTCACTAAGAATTTCGAGTACGCTGGAAGGGGCCCCGGCCAGAAGGGTACCTTTGACAAGAGTAGGAACCAATCGCCTGGGATTCCCCCAGACAGTACCTTCAAATACCCCACCTTTATCCAGTTCGTGGATGTGTCGATATAAAAAGTGCAAGCCTTCCCGCGATCGGGAAATCACATCTACCTGTCTTAATAATAACTGAACCTTTCGCTGTTTGTCTAAAACACTATTGTTAAGCTCCTCGACCAGCTCCAGAATCCGATCTTTCTTTTCTTGAATTAGCAAGGAAAATTTTTTAAAAAAATGAAGGAATTTAGGTTATACATAAAAAGGAATATCTTCATAATGCTTGAGCAGGTTACGCATTTTTTCTGGATCTTCCCCTGCGAAATCTACTGTTCCAAAGTGGTTACCAAAGCCCACCCTTTTTTGGATCTTCTGTTGCCCTACAGGAGGTTGCAGGTTGTGTTCCAGATAGTAAGGTTCTTCCAGTAATTCTTCGGGTATTTGTAATTTTGAAATATGTCCTGGCTTCGGAAAGACCATAACATTTCCAAAATACTTATCCATTTGGAAGTCCTTTGGGGGGAAATATTCGTCTAATTCCTTTTCCGAAAGGCTGGAGTCATGGCACATAACAAAAGCCAATAAGGCATCGAAATTATAGGCCTTAGAAGCCAGATCCAGGATATGGCCACCCGGGATTCGGCAGGCTACCTCCCCGAAGTTCAATTGATCTTTTTCATTAAGGAACCATTCTGGATGCAACATACCGTATTCAATGCCAAAAACATCCACCAGTTTTTGCACCTCATTTTGAATGAGCGTCCGTTTTGTTTCCAGATGAGGGCCAGCCGGCACAAAATTCGAATGGCCAAGTTTTACATACTCCGTTATATTCAAAAAGCGGACCTTCCCATGGTGTATAAATGCTTCGCAGGAAAACTCCTGGCCAGGCAAGTGGCTTTCTACCAGGAATGGAAAATCCTTATCCTGTATTTTCTGGTCGATCTGATACCTCGATTTGATAAAATGGTGCCCGACGGTGCCCGCAGCAGCAAAGGGCTTGGCATGGAACCAGGCATCTTCTTCACCGGGTAATTGTAATTCTGCCTCGTTAAGTCGGTCCAGAAACTGGTGCACCTGCTGGCGGTTGTGTACCTCTTCGAAAAGTCCAACCCTCAAGCCACCTAAAAGCGCTTTACGCTTCATCATCGCTTTATTGCGAAACAAAAAAGCCCGATTTAGAACACGGGGATCATCCCTATAGATGGAATTTAAGGCACCTGCCCATTCTACCGTTTCTTCAAACAGGGGAACGGCCACATCGGCTCCAAAAGGTTTTAATTGTTCAGCCAGATCCAGAGAATTTGAATTACTACTCCATTCATTTAACATATATGGAACGAAGGGTATGTTATTTTCCGAGGCATAAGGGGCAAAATCAGGAAAGGAAACGACTACATGAGGAACATCAGCTTTTTGTAAACTTTCAATCACGGGCAAGCTCCAACCCAGGATCGCAAAACACTTTGCCATAAATTATATAAGTTTAAGGGTTTAAAAAGAGAAAGGAAATATAATAAAATTAGTTTCTATAGAAACATTTTTAATTAACTAAAAGTGTACAGGCGGGAATTGTTCAACCGATGCAGCTAAATGAATGGTATAACTAAGGGAGGGAAAACATTTACACTAGTAAAAAGCAATTAAAGAGACTTGAGCCACCCGGCAATGCTGATCCTGTATCGATTATAGGAAGGGTGTACTTCATGCTCTGTTCGATCGCTTTGGAAAAAGACGGCCCTGCCTCCTATGGGATATACTTCCCTGGATTCTTCGGGACCCAAAAATAGCTCCAGACGTCCACCGTCTGACTCCTTCCAATCCGAATTCAGGTAAATCACCATAGAATACTTTCGTTTTCTATCCGATTGAAACTGATCCCGATGTCGTTTGTAAAAACTATACTGCTCGTAATATGCATAATGAAACTCCCAGGAATGGAGGCCAGCGTAGCAGCTATGGTTTAGATAAGTAGTCAATTTGCTGATCTTCTCAAAAAAGAGCTGTTCAAAAGGGTCCTTTCCATCTTCATCCAGCCACCTGATAACATCCCCTCTGATGAGGGTGTTTTGCTGGTAATTGAATTTCCGCCCGGTTCCAGCAGGGTGCATCAAGCCGGCCTGGTGATATCCCAGCAAATTTTCCCGCAAACCTGTTATCACCTGAGGAGGCAAGAAGTTATCGCAACACCCAACCTGATCCTGGATCAGGCCCTGGATCAGTTGCTCAAAGAGTGCTTCGTCCTGATCGAGCGTAAAATCAGCCATATTGCTTAAAAGTTTAAGCCAATTTACTCCAATTTTTTATAGCTTATCATTTTTTTTCAAGCGCTACCCCGTACTGCTCACAAGCTTCGAAAAAGCGCTGTTTCGCCCTTTCGTAAAGGGCATTATCCAGGGCACAATACCCTTCGATCGCCTCTAAATCCCTTTTTGATAATTGCATCCGCTTACCCTTCTTTGCGACATTTTTCCACATTGGCTTTAGGGACCAACCAAACTTCCGGTTAAAAAGAGTGATCGAAGCTTGGTAGTATTCCAACAAGCCAATACCATCGATCTTTTCCAGGTTTTCAAATGCCTGGGAAAAGTTGTCCCTTGCCGGTAAGAAACCCAGGGAACGGGCGTGTTGACTACCCTCTCCTATCCTGTGTCGTTCACTTATTGCTCCGAAGGGAAGGCCTTCATACCGTCGCCCCTTTTGATAGTGATAATGAAGAGAAGAAAGATAGCGATCTACTGGTTTTCGAAAAAAGGTGATCACAGCGGGGGGTGTTTCCCGGACATTTTGATTAGGAAACATCCGATAATGGCCGATCAATAGCTTTTTTGAGTCGGGGAAAAAATAGTTTGGCTGCTTCCTGAACTGAGCTAAAGGGATATATCTGGCCTTTTGGCGAAGGTAATATTCCACTGCATTTGGGTAGGTCTGTGCGGCGGGAAATTGGTCATATAAAGTGTAGCGGAAGGAGGTACCGGCCGTTTTGGGTATATGCAGGAAATAGTACCAATCTTTCCCTTCTGAAGGAGCAGCTGGCTTCCAAATTTCGACTTGTTGCCGGATCAAATATTTCCAATCGGTGAAATCCATGCCTGGCAAGTTACGCTCTCAGAGGTAGCTTCAATAATTTTTTACCATACGTTTATTTCCCGCTCCAGGGAGATTCCAAACTTTTCGGAAACGGAAGCCATTATTTTTTTTGACAAGGCCAATACTTCCCTTCCACTCGCTCCTCCATAATTTACCAACACCAATGCCTGCTGTTTGTGGGCCCCCGTCTGGCCTATTCGTTTACCCTTCCAACCACACTGCTCAATCAACCAAGCGGCAGGAATCTTAGTCTGCCCATCCGGCAAGGGGTAACAGGGCATATCGGAAAACTCCCGCGACAAGGCCCGGGCAAAGGTATCCGGGACTTGAGGGTTTTTAAAAAAACTCCCGGCATTTCCCAGCAGCCGGGGGTCTGGCAACTTGGACTGTCTTATTCGAATGACCGCTTGACTAACAGTGGAAATGGTCGGCCTTTTTGTTACCCCCATGGCATTCAATTCCTGCCGGATCGCTCCATAGGAGGTAGCTACCCGGTGAATATCTTTATGGGCCTTCAATCGGACCCGGGTAATAAAAACTTTTCCTTTGAGTTCATGCTTAAAAATACTATCCCGGTAACCAAAGGCACAATCATCTGCAGCCATCCATGATAACTTATTGGTTTGCAGATGTAAAACTTCTACTTCTTCAAGGATATTGTTAAGCTCTACCCCGTAGGCACCAATATTCTGAATAGGAGCGGCTCCAACCGTCCCGGGAATTAAAGATAAATTCTCCAGCCCTCCAAACCCCTGATCTAGGCACCATTGCACAGTGGAGTGCCAGTTCTCCCCTCCTCCGATCTCGATAACCGCCTCCCTTTCGGACTCGTTAAGGACTGTTCGGCCCTTGATCCCGTTCCATAAAAGCAATTCATCCTCAATATCCCGGGTGATCAGGACGTTACTCCCTCCACCCAATATCCGGAATGGTCCCTGGGGCCGGGACCTCAATAATGCCTGCAGTTGTTCGGGATATTCAATCGGCAGGAAGTGTCTTGCATTGGCAGCTAAGCCAAAAGTATTGAGGGCTGTAAGATCTACATCGGATTGGATGGCATACCTATTCATCCTACCACGGTATCAAACTGCAGACGGGCCAAAGAGTTATAGACCCCCTCAGGGATGGAAGAAAGCTCATCATGCGTGCCTTGCTCAATGATCTGCCCTTCATCCAATACATAGATCTGATCAGCATCCCGTATCGTAGCCAGTCGATGGGCAATAATAATGGAAGTCCTTCCTTTCATTAATTCATTTAAAGCTTCCTGTACCAGTTTTTCCGATTCCGCATCCAGGGAAGAAGTAGCTTCATCCAGGAGCAGGATGGCGGGATCTTTAAGGATAGCCCTGGCAATAGCGACCCGCTGGCGTTGTCCGCCAGACAGTTTGACCCCACGTTCTCCTACCATGGTGTCCAATCCATCCGGGAAGGACTCGATAAATTCCCAGGCATTGGCCTGGCGTGCAGCTTCTATGATCTCTTTCTCATTCGCATTGGGTAGTCCATAGGCAATATTCTCCCGGATCGTCCCGCCAAATAACAAAACTTCCTGGGGTACCAGGGCAAGGTTTCTTCGGTATTCGGTGAGATCAAACGTATCAATGGGACGGCCATCCACCGTAATTTCCCCTTCCTGCGGATGGTAAAATTGCAGCAGTAACTGCATGATGGTGGATTTGCCGGCACCGCTACTTCCAACCAGGGCAATTTTCTTCCCGGCAGGGACTTCAAAATCTATTTCCCTAAGAACGGTAACATCCGGCCGGGAGGGATAAGCAAAAGTTACTTTACGAAAGGCTATCTCCCCCGAGAATCGCTCAAAAGCCCCAGATTCTTGGTCTGGCAACGGTAATTCAGAGGCCTGGTTTAAAATGTCCTGTATGCGTTCGGTGGCCCCCACTGCAGAGACGATTTCGGTATAAAAATTACCTAAACTTGCAATAGCCGCTCCAATAATCCCGGTGAAAACCACAAAATCCACCAGATCCCCTTTCAACATACTTCCTGATTGAACCATTAGGGCCGCCTGATACATGATAAAAAACAATGCGCCAAACATGACCATAATAATGAAGGCTGCAAACCAACCGCGATAGTTTGCGGCACGAAGGGCAATGCGAACCGATTCCCCCAGGTTCGAAACATACCGCTTTACCTCATAGTCTTCATTGGTATAAGCTTTAACGGTTTGGATAGATTGCATGGTTTCTTCAACAACTACATTGGTCTGGGCCAATTGGTCCTGGCGGGCTTTCATCAATTTTCGAATGTAGCGGCCGAAAAACATAGCTGCCACCACCACAATGGGAAAGGTGGCCAGCATGACCAAAGCAAGACGGGGCATGGTGATAACGATGATCGCTATTCCTCCAAGTAAAATGATGATCTGCCGCAGGAATTCAGCAAGTGTAACGGAAACCACCGATTGTACCTGGGTAACATCATTGGTGATCCTGCTGGTCAATTCACCAACCCTTCGGTTTTCCAGAAATGGGATGGGAAGGGTGACCAGCTTTTTATATAGATCCGTCCGTAGCCCAGCCATACTTTTTTCGCTCACGAAGGCGAATAACCTTACCCGGAAATAGGAGAACATGCCCTGAAAGGCAAGTAAAACAAGTAAGAATATAAAGACCTGATTTAGAGAGAAACCATACTGGGAATCACCGGAAATAATATTAAATATCTCCCCCGGCACCTTCATGATTCCAAGGAATAAAAGACTTCCTGCCGAAAGGAAAAACATCCCCAAAACAAAAGCCCATTTATAGGGAAGGACGTAACTGAAAATACTCAGGGCCCTTCGCAACCGTTCACTACTCAGGCCCTTTTTGGACTGCTCCTGATCGTTCTTCGAATTCATGGGAAATCGATTTAATTAAGTATCCGGAAAAGCAAATGTAAAGGCTTTCCCTGAATCATTCGCCATTTTTACGTCAAGCTTAGACTGTAAGCCTTAGTGTGCCAGAAAAGGTAAAGCCAGTATTTTTTAAAAGCTGACCTTTTCATTCAATAGTTTACTTCCCTGATGGTTTTTCTTTGTGGTTTAGGTAATTGAAATGTATAGAAATTTAAGATAATTTCGTTCAGAAAATGAAACCGCACATAAAGTCCCAATTACATGAAACATATCCTGATCTCACTTTTTTTTCTTCCTATAGTTCTGGTTTTCAAAAATACCGCCAATGCCCAGACGGATTTTGGTATCCAAGGCGGTATCAGTTTGTACAGCGGAGACCTTTCCCCCAAGGAATTTGGTTTTTATTTTGAAGATATGCGCCCTATGGCAGGGCCCTTTGCACGCTTCGTGGTCAGTAAGCGTATTGCACTTAGGGCGAATATTCTCTTTGGAGAGGTATCCGGAGATGACCGCAGAGGAGGTGACCTAAACAGGGGGTTGAACTTTCAGTCCAGTCTATTTGAAGCTTCCTTACTCGGTGAGTTTTCCCTTTTTAAGTTGGGTTATCAAACGTCCAGTGTGGTGATCGAGCCCTACCTTGCGGCAGGATTAGGCGTTTACAGCTTCAACCCAAGGATCTTTTGGGAAGGGGAATGGATCGACCTCCAACCATTGGGTACGGAAGCCCAGGGGCTGCCCGGGTATCCAGCCCTTTACCGTAAAACCCAATTCAATATTCCCCTTGGGGGAGGAGTTAAGTTTGTCATCAATGAAAAGTGGACCATTGGGGGAGAATTTGTTGGTCGAAAATTGTTTTCCGATTACCTGGATGACGTAAGCGGGAATCCGGTGGTTTATGGAGATGTATTGAACGGGAATGGAGAATTAGCTGCCCGGATCAGCAACCCATCGCTTGACCCCAATGATGATAGCAACCTGAACGTGACCTACCGACGAGGCGGATTATTTAATGACTGGTACACGGTCATATCTATCCATTTAGGCTATCGTTTTGGGTCGGGCAATTCTTCCGGCAAACGATATGGGAAGGTCGTTTGCCCAACTTTTTAGCAAAAAAAATATTCATTTTGACTTCGCCAATACCTATTGGTCCTTAGACCCCTTCAGACCAGTCATGGGTTTACTTAGGGTCAAAATTATGCTACCTTTATGTACAGGTAAAGTAAAGGTTAGCTCCACATGAAAAAAATCCTGGTCCTCTGCAGCGCCAATTCAGCAAGAAGTCAAATGGCTGAAGCCTATTTGCGATATTTTGCTTCCGAATGGGGTTCATTTTACAGTGCAGGATTGCATGCAGAACCCATTCACCCCCTTACGTTCCAGGTTATGGAAGAGGACAATATTGACTTGAGCAGCCATTCCTCCAAATCGGTAAAGGAGTTTGAAACAGAGCAGTTCGACTTTCTGATCACTGTTTGTTCAAGTGCCCATAATCCCTTACCCAAAAATCTTTCTTATCAACATTATTTGCATTATAATATACCCGATCCCAGGGAACATGAAAAAAACCCGGTAAATTTGCTGAAAGCTTTTAGATCGGCCCGCGAAGAGATCAAAAAGGAAATGCTACGTTTCATAGGCAGCCAATTGCATGCGACTATATAACCCTTCATCACCAAATGTCTCAAGCCCAAGAAACCCAACCCTCTGAAAGTCCCTTAATAAATAGAGATTTAAGCTGGTTATCCTTTAATCATCGGGTACTCCAGGAGGCAAAGGATCCAAGTACTCCTCTTTATGAAAGGCTAAAATTTCTAGCCATTTACAGTTCCAACCTGGACGAGTTCTTTAGAGTACGGGTCTCCCGTTTGAGGAAGTTCAGAGACCTGAAAAAGGAAACCCGCCGAAAGTTTATGGAAGATGTGAAACCCAAAAGGGAGCTTAGCAATATCCAGGAAACCGTTAACCAGCAACAAATTGAGTTTGGTCATATTTTCAGGAATGAAATTATTCCCGCTTTAAAAGCAGAACATATTTTTCTGCAAACAGGGCCGGAAAGCTTTACAGAACTGCAGCGTCAGGAAGCTATTGTCTATTTCGAACAATATGTTCGCCCCCTCTTAAAATTCGAATTGATCTCTGAATCCAATGCAGAGGTGCCTTTTTTGATCAACCGCTGTCTTTATTTCATTGTCCAGTTCGAATTTACCGATGAACTAGGGCTAGTCAACATTCCCAGTGAGGACCTTCCGAGGTTTTATACGTTCAAACCAAGAGCCGGTAAATTTCATATTGCTTTTTTAGATGATATTATCCGTGCTAATTTGCCTGCTATTTTCGAAAAGTCGGTAAAAGAGGCTTTTTCGATCAAAACTTCCAGGGATGCAGAGCTTTATATTGAAGACGAGTTTTCAGGTGATCTGATCGAGAAGATTAAAACGGGATTGGAGGAGCGGAGTCTTGGGTTACCCACCCGTTTTCTGTACGACTTACAAATGGATGACCACCTTCTGAATCGATTAAGGATTATTTTAGAATTGAAGAAAAACGACCTTTTCCCCGGGGGCCGATACCATAATTTTCACGATTTGTTCAGCTTTCCCAATCCCACGGGAAATCCGGCTTTTCACTATCCGCCCCTACCCCCTCTTCCCCACCCTTTGCTGGAGAGAGCCCCTTCTTTGATCGAATTGATCGACACCCAGGATGTCATGTTGCACCTACCCTATCAACGCTATGATTATATTCCGAAACTGATCTGGGAAGCTGCGGAGGATCCCGAAGTACAGTACATTAAGATCACCCTTTACCGAGTGGCTGCCCGTTCAGCTGTGGTAACTGCCTTACTCCGCGCCCGGGAGAAAGGCAAACAGATCACCGTTTTTATCGAAGCTAAAGCTCGCTTCGATGAAGCTTCTAATCTTTACTGGGGCGAACAACTCAAACAGGCTGGAGCGGAGGTTATCTATTCTTATCCCGGTATCAAGGTACATACCAAATTGCTGTTAATCGGAAGGAAAGAAGGGGAAAAAATCCGGCATTACGCCTACCTGGGCACGGGAAACTTCAATGAGAAAACTGCAAAGTTGTATTGCGACCATGCGTTATTGACTGCTGATCCCCGCCTGGCTGATGAAGTAAACCAAATATTCGGATTGTTGGAGCGAAAAGTGATCCTGCCCAAATGTGATCACCTATTTGTTTCTCCTTTCAACACCCGGGAGCGGTTTGTGGCCCTGGTGGGTAAAGAGATCGAAGTTGCCAAATCTGGGGGAGAAGCCTATATCATCCTGAAAATGAACAGCCTGGAGGATGAAGAAATGATCGAATGCCTTTACGAGGCCAGCCGGGCAGGCGTCAAGATAAACCTGATCGTCAGAGGAATATGCTCCCTGGCCCCTGCCATACCCGGGCATAGCGAGCATATTAAGGTCATTAGCATTGTAGATCGGTTTTTGGAGCATGCCAGGGTTTATATATTCGGGAATGGGGGCCAGGAAATTATGTACACGGCCTCTGCTGATTGGATGGAGCGCAATCTGGACAAACGCATTGAAGTGGTTATTCCCATCTATAACCCAGCTATTTTTGATGAGTTGCGCGACATCATCAACTTCCAGTTGAGCGATAACACCAAAGCCCGTTGGATCACTTTTGAACAGGACAATCCCTACAAGGAGAAAAAGGAAGGGGAAAAAGCGGTTCAGGCTCAGGTTGACACCTACCGCTATCTCGCCGCAAAGGTTAAATAAAGATCATTTACATTTAATTTACATCTTGTCTCTATCTTCGAAGCCGATTTTATTTGAACCCGGGTCAATTTATTGGGGTTATAAAGATATTCACCCCAGTTTCGATTGCATTAAAACTGAGGAATGAGCTAGTCCCGACTAGATCTTAGCCCTACTGAAAGCTAAGTTTATTGGATGTGTTAAAGTACAATCGGATGCAATTAGCTGGGAGGTTTATTTTTCGATCTCCATTGATTTACCACTAGTAGAGCGAATTCAAGAAAAAAAGGAATGAAAAAAACCGATCAGGTTCGCGATTGGGTCTTTCGTCAGGTCCATACTAAAAGCCTCGTATATAATACCTGCTGGGAAGACCCCCGCTGCGACCGGCAGCTTCTGGAATTAGATCAGGACAGTGAGGTGGTCATGATCACCAGCGCGGGTTGTAATGCAATGGACTACCTGCTGGATCAACCAAAGGCCATATTTTGTGTGGATGTAAATCCGCGTCAAAATGCCCTTCTGGAATTTAAAAAAGCCATTTTTCAGAAAGCCAGCTTTCAAGATCTATGGATAACTTTCGGATTAGGTGCCCGCGAAGATGCCCGCGAATTTTATGAAGATGCTCTTAGGCCAGCACTTACTGGATTTACAAGAACTTACTGGGACGAAAACATTAAGTACTTTTCCCCCAGAGGCATTCGTAACTCCTTCTACCATCATGGAGCTTCCGGGGCTTTTGCCTGGCTGGCCAATCAATACCTGAGATCCCGAAAGAGCATTTATCGTAAAATTGAGGCCCTGTTCGAATGTAAAACTCTGGAGGAACAATCCGCCATTTACAATAGTATTGAACCCAAGGTCTTCAATAAGATCATTCAGTTTTTTGTTAACCGTCACCTCACCATGTGCCTGGTTGGAGTGCCCAGGGCTCAGCAAAATTTGTTTACCGAAAAGTATGAACGGGGAGCTCTCGGATTTATTCAGGAGTGCCTGCGAAAGGTATTTACCGAACGTCCAATCCATGATAATTATTTCTGGCGCTTATACCTACAGGGAGCTTACAACGAACAATGCCGCCCGGAATACCTGAAACCGGAATCCTTCCAACCGATCCGGGAGCGGGCAAGCCGTGTTCATACCAATTCTTGCACCATTAGCCAATTCCTCAAGGAAAATCCTGGTCAATATTCGCACTTTATTTTATTAGACCACCAGGATTGGTTGGCAGCAAATAATGTTCCTGCACTGGAAGAAGAATGGCGTTTAATTTTGCAGAACAGCCGCCCGGGAGCAAAAATTCTTTTGCGCTCCGCAGCTCATCAGGTAGATTTTTTCCCGGATTTTGCGAAAGAACGACTTATTTTCGAACAGGAAAAAACCGTATCCACGCATCAACAGGATCGGGTTGGCACTTATGCCAGCGTCTACCTGGCTGAAGTGATTTAGAACAAAGGGAAAGAAATGAAACTATACGGCAGGTCTTTTGCGTTTATTTTTCAATGAGCGTTCGACAACCATTTTCCAACAGGGTCCTGATCCTGTCAATGTTCTGTTTAAATGTACTGCCCAGCCTGGGCCAGATTGGACCTATTCGACCTTTCCAGCAACAACACGCCCTGATCGTCGGGATCTCAGACTACCAGCACGAAAACATTCCCGATCTACAATTTGCCCACCTGGATGCCCTGGCACTGGATAATTTTTTAAGACAAGAATCTGGCTGGAATACCGCAGAAGAACACATCCATAAACTAATCAATGAAAATGCGACCTACGGTGCATTTTTGAATGCCCTGCAGGCCATCGAGGAATCCTGCAGGGAAGGTGACCGGCTCCTCCTTTATTTCTCCGGGCATGGCGATATCGAAAAAACGCCCTCCAGTCCCATGGGATATCTTTTAATGTATGATGCCACTCCTTCTGCCTATGCAGGTGGAGGAGCGTGCTCCGTGGCCACTTTGCACGCTTTTCTGGAAAAATTGGTTTTAAAGAAAGGAGTGGAATTGATCCTCGTAACAGACGCCTGTCGTTCCGGAAAACTGGCAGGAAGTGATTACCAGGGTACCCGCCTTACTACAGGAGCTTTGGCAGAGCTATTTAGTAATACCACGCGAATTTTGTCCTGTGAACCTGACCAATTCTCGGTAGAAGGAGAAAATTGGGGTGGCGGCCGAGGCCTTTTTTCTTATTTCCTGCTGGAAGGCTTAGGAGGAGAAGCCGATGAAGACGGCAACCGCTATATTGAATTTCGCGAACTAGAACCTTTTATAAAAAAACAGGTATGGGAAGCGTCTGGACATACCCAACGCCCAATGACCATGGCTGCACGGAGCAGTATTCGGCTGAGCAAGGTGAGCCAAAGTTACAGCAAAGGAACAGCTTCGTTCTCAAAAACGGCTGACAGGGACACTTCCGGCCTCCAACTCTTAAATACTTTTAACCAGGCTATTACGGAAGGCCGTCTCCTGGACCCTAAGGACAATTGCGCCCATCAAATATTCCTATCTCTTGGCGAAAGCCCAGAAAAGCTCCCTTTGCGAACCATCCTGAAGCCTAAGCTGGCTTCAGCCCTACAAGACAAGGCTCAACAAGCCATCAACACCTATCTGACCACACCTGGGCGGGAACTTTCCAAAAGGTGGGCAAATCCCGACCTTTATCAAAAGTTTCCTGACTACCTGGCAGTTGCTGCGAAACTATTAGGTGCACAGAATTCCTTTTATGCAGATATTAAATCCAGGGAGTATTATTTCCGGGCAGTCAATCTTCGACTGGAGTTCGACCTAAAGGAGCTGAAAAGCCCTACTACCGATTCTAGTATCCTTCTGGTTGCCCTGGCCTACCTGGACACGGCTTTAACCCTTGCAGGAGAGGCCCCCCACCTCCAGAACGAATTGGGGCTGGTCTATAAACGAATGGGGGAACGCAAGCAGGAAATTGCTGCCTTTGAAAAAGCCTATGCTCTTTCTCCCACCTGGGGACTGGCCCTTACCAACCTCGCCACCAGTTATAAGGATGTGGAGCGATACCCGGAGGCAGAGGCCCTGTTCCAGGCATCTTTGGAGGTGGACCCTCAACTGGCGATGTCCCACTACAACCTGGGGGAAATGTATATGGAATTGGGGCGTATCCAGGATGCCATAACAGAAAACCGGGAAGCCATTCACCTCGACTCCGGTTTTGCAGAGGCTTATTACAATCTGGGGTATCTCTTAATGGAAGTACCTGGTCAACTTCCGGCGGCACGGCAAGCTATTCAACAATATATTTCGCTGGTTCCAGAAGACCCCTACGGCTGGGTGTTATATGGAAAGGTCCAGCTTGATTTAGAGGATATTAAGGGGGCGCAAGCTTCTTTCGAACAGGCTCTGTCCATCACTCCGGAAGATCTGTATGCGCTGGAAAACCTGGCCCTTTTACAAATCAATAATGGCAATTTTAGTGCAGGTATCCGCCTTTGGAAGTCTTGTTTAGAGATTTCACCAAATGAGCCCTATTTCCTTTTTGGACTAATGGAAGCTTACTTTTTAAATAATGAAGCCAATTCCGGCTTGAAAACATTGGAAAAACTGCTGGAAACCGGTTTTGATGATAAGGATTTTTTAATGCGACTTCCTACCCTTCAAGGGGTAAAAGATAAGCAAGAGTTTAAAGAATTAATGGACCGGTTTTTCCCGAACTAGCATAAAAAAAGTTGGTTCAAACCGCCCTCGACGAATTGAACCACCTAAAGAGACCGGTATTGCGCCTTTTCTACCTAATTAGGGTCAGGGACCAGGTCATGTCGCCACAGGAAAGCTTCGTAGGTGTTTTGGATCAATTCATTTTTACTTTCCTTTTTGCTTAAGGCCCTATACTGCTCGGCGGCATCAGCCTGATACCCCAAATAATCCAGAAAACTGGCTTCCAGTAAACTTCGGGTTGCTGCATCGGCCGTTTGATACAAAGCATCCCGGTACAGTTTTTTGAAAAAACCCGATCGTTCTTCGGTAGAAGTGAGCGAAAAGGTCGTCGGCGCCGACTGAGCGGTTGTACCATCCGTTTCTTTTACCTGCCAGATATAATCTCTTTCAGTTGGAACAGTGGTATCGGGTTGCCATTCGAAAACAGGTTTTCGGGTATTGCCCTCAAAAATCAATTCGCCATTTTCATTGGTAATACTTAAACGATAATCGCCTTTTGCCGACCCTCCCTGCTCAACTGTCCAACGAAACACCACTCCGTCAGTCGTCACCAGGCCACCAGCAGGTTGCCATCTAATAAGGGAATAATTTTTGTTGCCATGTCCTGATTTACTCTTTTTCGGAGGGGGTTTGCTTCCCCCTTCACGTCCGGGGAGGGAGGTAGGAGTGGATCCTCCACTGCCGGGGTCTACAGCCGCAAACCCCGACCTTCCCAGGGTAACATTGGCGAAGTAGGGATCTGAGGCTTCTTCAAGACTGGTGGCAAAAATTCGACTGGCATCGGTTTCCTGAAAAGCACTACGATCCTGCAATACTTCGGCAAGCGCGAAGGTGCCGGGGCCTTCCAAGATCAGGAAAGTGCCATTACGAAATAACCCGGCTCGCTTCCCCTTCCCAAGTTGGAGAATACCCTCTGAAGTTACCTCTGTTCCGGCGCGAACCCGAGAGAAATTTTCCTCCTTTGCAGCAGCGTATTTAAGCTTTCCGTCAGTCATGTATAGGATTGCGGTTTGTAGACCCTGGCCCAATACTGCATGGCTCAGGAAAATACTGAAAATCAAAAAAAGTGTACGCATGATAAAAGGTTTAGGTGTTAATTAATTAGCTGATGACTCAAAGACCGCCCATTTGGAAAGCTGGTCATCGGTATTGAAAAAGAAAAGCAAACCATGAACGGGATACACCCGGCAGCGGATACCACCTTGTAGATGAATAGTCCTGGCTGGCTGGCCATAGGCCTCCTGAACAGTGGAGAAATCGGCTGAAAGACCAATTCCTTTTTCCGTTTTTCCCTTGTATTCTTTTCTGCAGACCTGAATGAACAAAAACTCTCGTCCTTCATAGGCATAATGCAACCAAATATCTGAATCAGCCATTGCTTTATACCCACAATAGATCCCGGGAGCCAGTTCAGTGCTCCGGTCTATTTTCGGCGCCTCCAGAAATTCCCCGGGGAAAACCCCTTCTATAGTCTCTTGCTTTCCGAAATTCACCCCCCTCAGGGAGACTTGTGGGGGATCTTTTTGTAGTTGTTGCAAATTTTTTTGAGCCACCTCTGCATTTCCTGTCACTGCCTTTTCGAAGTAAAGCCTGGAAAGGGTAGTATCCCCTTGTAAGCCCTCCATTACCCCTAATGCTATTTGGCCATTTGCCCATTCCGCGGAACCCTCCTTAGCCAGAGAAAGTGCCTTTTTCGCAAAATACTCTGCATCCAGCCAATCTTCCTGAAGGATAGCTGTCGTAGCCTGGTTAAGCCAGGCCGATGGGCGTTTAGGATCAAGTTGCTGAGCATTCTGTAGATACTGGCCGGCTTTCCGCAGAAATTCCTGTTTTCGAGCTTCTGCATCTTCCGGCAGTCGAATGTTCAATTCCTGCAATCGATTATTTATATCCAGCTCCAGTGGTAGAACAAATGGTATCTGCTCTTTGGGGGCTAATTCCAGGGCTGCAAGAATAGCGTTTACGGCTGCATTGTTGTATAAGGCATATGCCTGGTATTCCTTCAACAGTCGATGAAAATAATCGGTGGCCCAGTCATGCTCCCCCAGCAGGACCAGATAATTGACCAGGGCAAAGAGATCGGAAAGTTCCTTTAACTGAACGGCCTTTTTCCTGCTCATCAACTGACGTTCCTGCAGGCCAGGATAACCATCCAGATCAGGTGGAAATCCATAAGCCGTATAGGCTTTATCTAAAAAGGTCTCAAAGCGATCATAGGCGTTGAATCCCGCAGAAAAGGCCAGTAGGCTTCCCAGAAAATCCGATTCTATCTCCAACTTTACGCTCTCCATCATTTGAAAGCGGCCTGCTTCTTCAATTGCCTGATCGAGATGTTGGGCAAAGTGCTGGTTCCAATCGTGTTTCTCATAATAATGAACCAGTTCATGAGCCAGCAGGGCCGCCAACAGGTTTAAGGAATCGGCGCCGAATGCCGTACAAAGATCATAGGCTTTTTCCTCCAAGCCGATCTGAGGCAGCCGGGGGTCCATCCATGCCAGGTATTGCTGCCCGTTATTCATTACAAATTCCGGGCTTTGCATCCGAATATCTCCCTGAGCGGCCACCAATCGGTCAAAAACTTCTTTAGCCGTCTCATATTTATACCCGCTAACCGCTTCAGGGGCAAACTGGTCTACCCCAGGCCGTTGCAGAAAGGCAAATACCCCTTCCTGGGAAAAGCCAGGGGATAAGGCCCAAAAACAACACCCTATGATAAGGGCTATATTCCGAAATCGATTATCCATTTTTCCCGGTTTTACCCACTAATTGTGCTTCTCCCAGTGCGTCCATTCGGATCAAAAAGGCAGCAAATACATGACGATAAAGGTCAACTTCCGGATGCTCCCTCACCAGGGTCTCATACCCATTATAGGCAGATTGAAAGAAGCCACTATCCTCCAGGCTTTTTAATTCAAAAAGTGGAGCTTCGAAATGGTCATACTTTTGGTATTCGTAATCTTCCCGCAATGCCTTTAAAAATGCGTTGGAGGCACCCGGGTCATACAGAAAAGGTACCGGAGCCGATTGAAGCATTGTTCCCGACTGTCCGATGGTTTCCACGCTCCAGTAATACCCTTTTTGCTTTGCCAGGCTCAATTTGGACAGGTCTACCGCTACGGCCGATTCCTTGCTTATCCGTTCGAATAAGATTTTGTCGGACTCGCGATCTTCAATTAGAAAGGTATAATTCAAATTACTGGAATCTGTCACCCAATAAAACCGGATCAGGGAGTCTGTAAAGACTCCGGACAAATAGAATGGGACCTGTATTTCGAAATCCTTTTTGCCCCAACCCTTAATCGCTGCTGTGGCATTGGTCAGGTACTGACGATGTTCCTTTTCCATTGTCCGTGAATCTTTGGTCTGGCGAACTGAATTACTCAAAAAGGCCATGAAACGCCCTAAAAAAGAAGATTTACTCTCCTCGTGCATCTGAAGGGCAAGGTCTGACAAATCTAGGCGAGCAGGGCCATCCAGACGTTTTTTGTGCCCATTGTAAAGAATATTTAGCCAGGCATCACTTTCGATAAGGAGAAGGCCCTCCGGTTGCAGATCTTTGCCTGCAAAAACCCGTTGTATTTCTCCAGCTTTCTTTTGGTAGGTAATATCAGCATCCGAGGTCGTGTATAGCACGGTAAACCACTCATCCTGAGCATTTATCAGGCACGGCAACAGAAGTATGCCGGCAATAAAGAACCAGCATTGCTTTTTCATAGCAATTATATTTAATGTGTGAATCCTGAAAAGGATAAAGTTGTTAAGAATGGCAATTAGTCGTTCACTGCCTTTCCGGGGTTTTGCTTTTCTACAGTTGTAAAGGATGCGAAGTCTGCAGGGTACTGTGGCTTTTTCTCTGCTTCCGGAGCCTTGTCTGGCATCTCTGGATTTTTTTTCCTTTTTTCAGCGATTGACTTATTCTTCTTCCCTTTTTTCCTTTGCCATTTTATTTGATCCGGAAGCCGTTCCAGTAAGGGTACTCGATTACGGAGAAAATGTTCATAGATCATTATAATATCATAGGCCAGTAAAAGTGCGAAAATGCCCAGAGTGAATTCAAAACGCACCCTGAAAAAATAAAACAAGGCTGCTGTGATAAAAAACAATGCCAGAAACTCGAACCCTTGCAGTGCCCTGGTTATTCCGTGAAAGGATTCATGAAATTTTTGATAAATCCAATGAATCAATACCACATTGAGATAACAGAACAAAATTGTCAGTAATACTATGATCCAATTCGGTGTATCAATTACATAATTATCTTCCAGGATCATACTGATTACATTTGCATGTAAAACCACCCCGAACATGTCCGGTATGGACTTACCAGAGTAATTCTTGTTCAGGGGAGTATAGTGGCGGTCCATCAAGGAATTGGCCCATTCGTCTTCCGGGACATAACCCACTAATACTACCTTATTTTGGAAAACGACCCGGGCTTCTTCAGGCTCCAGGTCCATAACCTGATCGATTTCCTTTCGAATAAAATCATCTTTATTCCCAATGAAATAAATATATTCCACCGGTTTTTTTCTGGCTAATAATCTACTAACCGCCTGGGGTTCTGCCTGGGCGCTGATCTGGGTAGCAAAGGCTGGGAAAGGCTGGCCAGCTACCTGCTCTCTCGGACTGAACAACCGCAGGGTTTTCGTTTCATTTGCAGGAAAATTAACAAATCCCAGGTTGGCATAATTCGAAAAAAAAGTGTCCACCCCAACAATATGTTCAAAACTGTTATAATCCCCGTCCACATCCTGTAAAGTACAGGCTAATACTACATTTCCGGCTTTTCGGATACTGGTTTGCAATAGTGTATCTGCCGGAGTGTTCGTTCGCTCACTTAGTAGAAGATCCAGACCAATGACCCCGGTTCCTGCCTGGTGTAAGTGATCGATCAATTGCGAAAGGCGTTTCCGATCTGGTTTTCCGGAGTTTATAATGATTATCCGTTTTTCCAGGTATTTCGGTTGCTTACTCAAGTAGGAATAAACGATATCCGTCGTTTCATAATCCTTCAAACCATTGTTAAAAGGATCCAGGTAGTGCATGTTCAACCGCAAGGAATCCACCAACCAAATGAAGGCCAGGATCAAAACAGTAATAAGTATGCTATGTGGCCGTATTAGTTTCTTTAACATTCCGTCTTAATAAATAATCCCTTTATAGAGAAAACCATCGTGAAGCCCAAGGCTAAACAGCTTCCATGCTCATAAAAGAATATGCCTATCAAACAAGTACAATGATAAGGTAGTGAAAATTCCGATGAAAACGACTTTTTTTCGAAAACTGGAGCTTTTACAAGGACGATCCTAGCAAAATTTCGATCAGCCTTACATTAACAGCTTTAAAGGGCATCTTATTCCATCTCCAGGTAATGTGCCCATCGTCGGACGGATTGGTCCCCATCAACCAGGATTAATATTTCCCGGTAAATCAGGATCTGACCATTGGGAGTGCCTAAAACAGCGGTCGGTGCCCCATACTCTTCAATGAAAGCCTCCATAGTGTCCCCAACTTTGATCCCCCCCATTAGTTCCCCGGAGTATCCTTCATCCGTTAAATGCACAAAAACATCTGGATCGCCGGCCGTCACCGGTGGTCGATAACGGAATATTCTGCTTCCGGGAAGATCTTCCGGATCGTCCCAGACATTGAATTGTAAGGCACCGAATAAGAACTCCTCCCAGATGGGGTCATGCTGTAGCGTATAAGGAAATAGCTTTCTAATGCTAATGCCATCAATAGCTTCATATTCCGGGCCCGACCCGGTGTTGGAGCTTGGAAGTTCGGCCTTGGTTAACACTTTCCAATTGTAATCGGCAATGGGAGACTCCTCCTTTAGATCAGCCAGACTACGCGCTGCGGCTTCTTCCTTACCACTATTCAAATCTATCAGTGCCAAAAGGATCTGTGCATCTAAAAGAGTTTCAGAAAAGTGTTCTGGCTTGGTTTCAGCCTTTTCCATGGTTTCAACAGAAGCGTAAAAACGGGCCCTCTCCAAATCCTTTTCAGTACCCAGTAGGTAAAAAGCACAAGCTTTATTTAGGTAAGCAGGGGCATAATCCCGGTCCATCCCTATGGCATTATCGAAATTGGTTATGGCTTCTCTAAGTAAAGCATTACGAATGGAATCCCTTTCACTTTTTGCAAAGCCATCCCGGGTTTGCCTTCCAAAACCGAGATCCAATTCAAGTGGTATTCGATATTTCAACCTTGCTTCATCTGCGTATTTCAAAGCTTCCAGAACGGTCAATACTCCAAGGTTGTTGTAAATTTCCCGCCCTTGGTACTGTAGTAAAATATGCTTGTAAAACCCTCTGGCATCTCCATATCGTCCCATAGCAGTCAGGATGTTGGCCATATCATAAATATCCACCAATTCCATAAGTCGTTCCAAAGAAAGCTCAGCAAGGGTCTTTCGTTCCTGCAAACTAGGGTAACCCACAGTCTGTTCATCTAATCCGTAACTGTCGTAAATGCGTTGGTAGAGTTCAGGTAAATCGGTAAAAACGGAATAGCCGGCTGAATAGGCCAAGAACCCTCCCAGGTAATCGGATTGGGTTTCCTGTGCTATCTTATCCAGTTCTATTTCGTTGCTGAGGTTTCGGGCTACCTGCAGTTGTTGGTAATCCTTGGCAAAGTTCCGTCGCCATTGGTGCTTTTCGTAGTAGTGGATCAATTCATGACCCAGTATGGCGGCTACGGCCTGTTCCCCCTTTTCAGGCCCAAAACTCATACATACCTCAAATGCTTTCTTCTCTAGCCCGATACTCAAACCGTCAGATTCCAAGTAGGCCCCCATTTTTTCGTCCAGAGAAAGATCAAAACCGGGTGGGGGAAAACGAAAGTCTCCCCTTGCCTCCACTAGCTTTTCATAGATCTCAAAGGCTTTTTGGTAAGCTATTCCCCTTTCTCCACTTGTGGAAGAACGCTCCATAGTGCTCTCCACCTTGGATTTATTAATAAAGCTGAAGGAAGCGGTTTTACGTTGAGCCAGCGCCCCGAAGTTTTGGAAAAGAAAAAAGCAGATCAATAGAAAAAGAAGGCAAGGAGTTTTCATGATGTTTTTTTTGAATGAACTGTTTAATTCGAACGCTCCTCAAGGGTTCCATCCATATGCCTGGCAAAACGCCCCTTAGTCCGTTCATGTACCTGATCCGGACGCGGCCAGGGCCAGCCCCCAAATTCAGTAGCCCGGAATTGCTCAAATATCCGCCCCATCTCCTCCTGGGAATTTGCAACAAAAGGTCCATGCTGGACTACCTTTTCTCTTATGGGGCGTCCCTGCAGATAAAGTAAAGAAGCAGCCCCTTTTACACTTTTCAAAGCAATGGCCGGAGTCGGGGCCAGGTCTATCACCTGATCTATCCCTACAGGATATCCATCCAATGTGATCTCTTGCCCCCGATAAAAATAAAGGGACCGCTGAATGCCTACCGGAATTGGAGGAATCTCCAAAGAGGCACCCTCCTCAAGTTGAATAGTCCAGATAGCTACTTCATTTTCTGGATCAGCAGCCCAGCTATTTGGGGCAGGTGCAAGGGCAGGTAAGCCTTCCAGTTGTCCAGCAATAATATCTACTCTGACCGTCTTACCATTCGAGTTTGTTTGTTCAAAGACTGGAATGGTTTCCGACCAAAGCATTTTAAAATGGGCTTCCACTCCTTTGCTTAAGGCGGGCAGGTTCAACCAAATTTGGAACAACTCAAGGGGGTTATCCTGGTCTTCCTCGAGCAGGGGGAACATTTCCGAATGCTGTACCCCTTTCCCGGCGGTCATCCATTGGACATCTCCATTTCCGAATCGGCCCGCAGCACCCAGTGAATCTGCATGGTCAACAAAGCCGTGCCTGACGATAGTGACCGTCTCAAAGCCGCTGTGCGGATGAGCAGGGAAGCCGGGGACCTTTTTTCCATGATACATTCGCCAGTTTTTGGATGGATCAAAGTCCTGACCCAAAACCCTTCCGGCCAGTGATTCTTTTGGTTCCATCCTTTCGTTACCGGGGGGGTAATGATCTAAATGATAAGCGCAGAATAAAAAAGGGTCCTGAGTGGGCCATGGAAAGGATAGCGGTCGAATAGAAAGAATAGATGCAGGTTTCATTATTTCTTGGTCAAATTTTTGAACAGTAGACTCTGGATCAGTAGCTTTTCAGAAAAACAGATCTTTATTTCTTAAATTTAGAAAGATACCAATTTTATTATACGCTTTCTTTAAAATACAAAACGAATAAAGAATGGTTTTTCACACTTGGTCAATCAACCTTTAGTATTTTTGTAGTTTCGCCTTACCCAGGTACCATTTTTTGTTCAAAACCTCCTTTATGAAGCAATTCCTATTTATCCTTTTCCTGATACTCCTCTCCTTGCCTGGGAAGGGCCAGGATCTGCATGTGTATTACGATGTGGCTTTGGACAGTATTCGGTATGAGCAAAATAATCAAGTATTGGAGACCCCTTACATTCGAAAGAATGGGCGCATTATTCTCCATATTAAAAATTTCAATGATTATCTATATTCTGTTAAGCTGGAAACTAAAAGCGAAACCTATGATATACCTGCAACAGGGTCGGAAAGTATTTTTTCGATCAGCCCAGGCTCTAACAACCTCGATAACCTGAGGCAGGCAGCAGCTTCCTTTTCTACACAGGCCTTTATCCCCTCTGACGGCAGTCTAGGGCAAGGAGAGCGGGAAGGCTTTGGCAACTCCGGAACAAATTATTCCAACCAAACCACACAATTACTGCAGAACTACACGACCGCCCTGGATCAAATGCAAACAATGGAAAGAAATATCCAGGATCTCAGCAAAGCCATCGAATTAGATATTCAAAGTCAGGAGTTAAATACCTCACTTGGGGAAGAACTCAAAAAAGTACGCATCAACCCCAACCTTTCTACCAGCAAAATTAAAGCCATTTCGCTGGAGTACATGACCCAGATATTGGATGCAGATCCCGATGAGGAGTACGAATTAAAAGACCTCCTGAATCGAGCGGATACCCAGCAAAACCTGCAGGAAAAAATAACAAATTACGAAAAGGATGTTGAAAGCCTTGCCCAGCAAATGGAAGTTCTAAAAGCGACCCGAGAGGTGCTAGTACAGCTCGGTGAACTCACACCTGAAGACCAGGCTGAACTGGAAAGTACTTTTCAACTTTCCGATGAACGGGTACAAGCTTACGAAGAGAAAATCCAAAGCATGGAGGAAGAATTACCCCAAATAAAAGCATGGGGTTTTAATGACCTTGCCTCTATTCGCTACCAGTATGAAGAAATGAAAGATCACCAATTTGAAAGATCTTTTATCCTGGAACCGGAAGGAGATATAAATAAAATAAGTATCAAGCTGGTTCCTCTGGATAGCCTTAAAAGCAGCCAGGTGCCCGAAAGAAACCTGAGTGAAGTAAAAGTTACCGGTTATGGGGGAATTAAGGTAAATGCCAGTTTGGGCTTGAGTTTTGCCGGTTTTTTTGACCGGCCCCAGGATTATTTCCTAAACGATGGGGTTATTGTAGGAGATGACCTGGATCCCTTTCTTCCTATTATGACTTCCTTTTTTCATTTTTATCCGGAAAGTCGTTCCAACCTGTCTGTCGGTGGTACTTTCGGCCTGGGTATTGCACTGGGTGGGGATAATGCCGGCCTGCAAAATTATTTCCTGGGACCCAGCTTTATTTTTGGAAAAGGACAACGAATAGTGCTATCCGGAGGCTTGATGACAGGGAAGGTCGACCGGCTTTCCAGAGGCTTGGAGGTGGGTGATCCCTTTGATTCGGAATTTATTCCAACTAAATCTATTTTCGAACTGGGGTACTTTTTAGGAATTTCCTTCAACTTACTCAATAACCGATAGAGACGCGACAAATCGCGTCTCTATGATTTAATGGATTTGGTCCTGAACTAATTAGCACTTACAGCGGTATTCGCTTTCTGCTGATCCATAAATTTTTCGATTAGATCAGGAACGCGTTCGAAGGCGGCGGCAAGTCCCTTATTCGATTTTGTAGAAATAAAGGAAATCTGATCAGCACGGGAAACGAGGAAACCTATTGGTTCAATGCCCATGCCGGCACCTGCGCCACCGCCCTCTCCATGACCTTGTTTACGATCTTCTCCCTCTCCACCGCCGGTGCCAAATCCCATGCCCAGGCGAACGACAGGAATGCAGGTAAATTCACCAAGCTGGAAAGCTTCCCCAATGACCGTTTCGGTCTTGGCTTCATTTTCCATAAAGGTGGTTACACGATCCAGCAGTTTTTCAAAAGGCATTTCCATATTTAAGGGTTTTATTATGAATGAATTGGTTGAATTACCAAAGTAAGAATGCCCTAAGCATTCGAAAAAGATTGTTATCGGCCTGAAACAAAAAGATCAATCGCCCTTCGTTATTTACGCTAAGATCCCGAAGTCCTGACCGAAGGCTGTAAAACAACGGATACAAGTAGGCATTTTGAACAACGTCATCCGTATCCATATCTATTTTCAATTGGCGTACCTGAAAGGACCTCAGAACCCGAATTATTCGCAAGGGAATACGCCTGAGCCTTATTGGAAATTTCCTTTTTGCTTTCTTCTTTACCTCTTGCTTTTCTATTGCTCTTCCCTGCTTTTTTTGGGTCAGGAACTGAAAGAGGTCAGACTCCTTTTTCCAAAGCAAAAGCCGAAAACCGAAAACTATGGCTACACCTTCCGGTCGAACATATCCCACAGCGATCCTACCCCACTTCAAAAGATAAACCCCATGTATCGAATCAATATGAATTCGAATGGGTGTTAAAAGGAATAGAATCACTACCAAAAGCAAAAAAATCAGCAGGCCCAGGAGTATCCACATGCTTGAAAATTAATTTCGACATAGAATTTAGTTCCTTCAAATTAAAATGAGGGTGATAATTCCGGCACCTTTTCAATGATTTTGATCACCGCATGGGGAAGGGTTATTATTCCTTACCCAAGGGTCAGGAATTAAAATTTTATCCGTCGGCAAGCCGTAAGTCAGATACATATAATAAATTCATTATCAAGTATTTATTCCAAATAATGTTTTACTCCCCTATCGTAACAGTCCGGCTTTTTAGATTTTTGATGGATACTCCATACGATTACATTTGAAAGACTTGCTTGAAAAAAGAGAATCAAATGCCGGAATTGAACAAATACAGTAGAACCTTAACCCAGGATGAGACCCAACCCGCCGCCCAGGCCATGTTGTATGGCATTGGGTTAACGGAAGAAGATATGTCAAAAGCTCAGGTAGGTATAGTAAGTACCGGTTGGGAGGGGAATACCTGCAATATGCACCTAAATGGTTTGGCCGGGGAAATTAAGGACAGCGTAAAAAAAAAGGATTTGATAGGCCTGATTTTCCATACCATCGGGGTAAGCGACGGCATGTCCATGGGAACCAGCGGGATGCGTTATTCCCTTCCTTCCCGGGATATTATTGCTGATTCTATCGAAACAGTGGTTTCTGCTCAATGGTACGATGCCGTTGTCGCCGTTGTGGGTTGCGATAAAAACATGCCCGGTGCAATGATGGCTCTTGGGCGGCTAAACCGGCCTGCCATTTTATTCTACGGGGGTACCATCAGCCCTGGCTGCCATGCTGATAAGAAACTGGATATCGTCTCTGCTTTTGAGGCCCTGGGCCAAAAAATTGCCGGGACTATCAGCCCGGAAGACTTCAAAAGTGTCGTACGAGCTGCCTGTCCGGGTCCTGGCGCCTGTGGAGGTATGTATACGGCTAATACTATGGCCTCTGCCATTGAAGCGATGGGTATGAGCTTACCTTCGAATAGCTCCATACCCGCGCAAAGCCCTCAAAAACGCACCGAATGCGAAAGGGTTGGCAAGGCCATTCGCCAGTTGCTGGAAAAAGATATCAAACCAAGGGATATCATGACCCGGGCAGCATTCAAAAATGCTCTTACCCTTATAATGGCACTGGGTGGATCAACCAATGCGGTTATGCACCTCATAGCTATGGCAAAGTCGGTAGGTGTTCCCCTCACGATCGATGATTTCCAGGCCATTAGTGATCGCACCCCTTTCATTGCTGATCTAAAACCAAGTGGTCGCTATGTAATGGAAGACCTTTATCAGGTGGGCGGAGTTCCTGGAGTTATGAAGTATTTACTGGAGGAAGGCTTCCTGAATGGAGACTGCCTTACCGTTACCGGTAAAACCATTGCCGAAAATTTGGCCGAAATACCTGCCCTCCAACAGGGCCAGGACGTGATAAAAACCATTGAGCAGCCCATAAAAAAGAATGGGCATATCCAGATCCTTTATGGGAATCTGGCGGAAAAAGGAGCGGTGGCAAAAATCACGGGTAAGGAGGGTGAAGTTTTCTCCGGACCTGCCAGGGTCTTTGACAGCGAGGCTGCCGCCAATACGGCTATTCGGAATAAGGAGATTCAAGCTGGAGAGGTTATTGTCATACGATACTGCGGTCCGAAGGGAGGACCGGGAATGCCGGAAATGCTCAAACCCACCTCCGCCATTATGGGCGAAGGACTGGGTAAAAAGGTAGCCCTTATTACCGATGGGCGGTTCTCGGGAGGTACACATGGCTTTGTCGTTGGACACATCACGCCCGAAGCTCAGGTCGGTGGCCTCATTGCCCTATTGAAAAATGGAGACCAGATCACTATTGATGCCACAAAAAATCTGCTGGAGGTAGATCTCTCTGAAAATGAAATTAGCAGTCGACGCGCTCAATGGCGGGCTCCGGAACTCCTAGCCACAAACGGTCTTCTGAAAAAATACGCCAGGTCCGTTTCCTCTGCCAGTGAGGGGTGTGTAACGGATGAAGCCTAAACCAATAATTATGCATCGGATTGCACAACCCATTGTTTTCGAAAGTCCTGAAACACAGGAAAAACCAACACCCGTTCGAATGACAGGAGCGGAAGCCGTTCTGCATTGCCTCCTCGCGGAAGGTGTGGAAACCATTTTTGGATATCCGGGAGGTGCTATTATGCCCGTTTATGACAAGCTTTATGACTTTCAGGATCAACTACAGCATATCCTTCCCCGACACGAACAGGGTGCCATCCATGCCGCGCAGGGGTACGCCAGAACTACCAGAAAGATAGGGGTTTGTATGGCGACCTCCGGCCCTGGTGCCACTAATCTGATCACTGGCCTAGGGGACGCCCTGCTCGATTCCACCCCCCTTGTTTGTATTACCGGCCAGGTTTTTAGCCATCTTCTTGGATCCGATGCCTTTCAAGAGACGGATGTCATCAACTGTACCATGCCCGTTACCAAGTGGAACTACCAGATTACGGATGTCGGGGATATACCTTCCGTTTTTGCCAAGGCCTTCTTTGTCGCCAACACGGGCCGGCCGGGTCCGGTAGTAATTGATATTACCAAGGATGCACAGGTGGCTGAATTGGATTTTGTTTATCAATCTACTCCCTTCATTAGATCTTACCACCCCAACCCGGTTCCTCACAAGGAGGCTATTGAGAAGGCGGCCGCTGCGATCAACGCAGCCCGTAAACCACTCATTCTGGCTGGTCATGGTATACACATAGCCGGTGCAAAAAAAGTCTTCCAGCACTTTGTAGAAAAATCAGGTATCCCGGTGGCCACTACCATGCATGGGCTTTCGACACTGGCTTCCAACCACCCCCTCAACGTGGGCTTACTTGGTATGCACGGTAATTATGGGCCGAACCTAAAACAAAATGAATGTGACCTGCTGATTGCAATTGGAATGCGATTTGATGATCGGGTGACGGGTAACCTTAGTAAATATGCCAAACAGGCCAATGTAATCCATATTGAGATTGATCCCTCTGAGATCAATAAAAATGTTCACGCTCATTTCCCGATTTTATCGGATGCAAAGTTTGCCCTTGAAAAACTCCTTCCTGAGGTGGAAGCCAGAACCCACTCTCAATGGTTGGCCGAGTTTGAAGCCTGTGCGGAAATAGAAAATCAAAAAGTCATACAACGCGACCTGCAGGCCAGCAGTAAAGGGGAATTGCGAATGGGTATGGTCATCCGGGAAGTTTCCCGTCAAACAGAGGGTAAAGCAATTGTAGCCACTGATGTAGGACAACACCAAATGGCCGCCATGCGCTACTACGAATTCCTCGGAGAGGATCAATGGGTCTCCTCCGGGGGAGCCGGTACGATGGGTTTTGGGCTACCAGCCGCCTTCGGAGCTAAAACCGCCTTTCCTGACCGGGAGGTAGTGGCTTTTATCGGTGATGGCGGCTTTCAAATGACGATCCAGGAGCTAGGCCTTTGTGCTCAGTGGAAAGCCGGGGTTAAAATAATCCTTCTGGATAATAACTACCTGGGAATGGTTCGCCAGTGGCAACAACTCTTCTTTGATCGGCGGTACAGCTCCGTTGAATTGCAAAATCCGGACTTTCTAAAGATAGCCGAAGGGTTCGGCGTGGCCGGTCGCTACCTGGAGCACCCAAATGAACTGGAGGAGGCTGTTGCTGAAATGCTTAGCACCACAGGTCCCTTTCTCTTGCATGTAAAAGTAGAAAGGGAAGAAAATATTTTTCCTATGGTTCCCAGTGGATGTGCTGTGGATGAGATCGTTTTGGAAAAAAAGCATTTGAGGTAAGCGTTTTATGATCACTACTAATCGATTAGTCAAATGAACGAATTTACCATAACTGTTTTCACAGAGGATCAAACGGGCTTATTGGCAAGGGTAGTTTCGGTTTTTTCCCGGCGACATATCAATATCGATAGCCTAACCACTTCGGTTTCTTCAACCCCCGGGATCCATCGGTTTACCATTGTGGTCCAACACGAAGAATCCATGATAGAAAAGCTGGTAGCCCAACTGGAAAAACAGGTGGATGTGATCAAGGCCTTTTATTACCGGCCGGAGGAAACGATCTATCAGGAAATTGCCCTTTACAAAATACCCACTCATGTTTTTTCAAACAGCGATCGGGTGGAACACCTGATCCGGGCCCATAACGCCCGAATACTCGAGATCGAACCCGAATACATTGTCATTGAAAAAACCGGACATCAGAAGGAAACAGAGGCCCTTTTAACCGACCTACAGGAATTTGGCATTTATGAATTCGTCCGTTCAGGGCGGGTAGCCATTGTAAAACCCATGGAACGCCTGAACACCTACCTCCAGTCACTGGTCCAAAAGGAGGAATTCGATTAGAATGCCCCAAACAACCAACTGTTCATTAGTGCTCTTTCGAAAAACACCAGTCGGAACAGGCTTCTTGAAGGATAGGAAAAAAGCGTTGGAAATGTATTTCCAATGCTGCGTGGTTGTCCTTTAAACTGTCTATTACTCCATCCAATTGTTCCGGTCTGCTTACCCTTTTTTTAATTCGACGGAAGGTTCCCTCCAGGGCCGACATATTCCCGTAGGCACACAACCAGTCATCCTGTATCATATAAGGCAGGTCCCGCTGAAGTCGGTTGGGCATAATTCGCAGATGGCTTGATAATTTCTGATAAACCTTTTGGGTGAATGCTTCCAGAGGCTCCGGGTGAAAATCAAGCCAGTGCAGGCTCAGGAAATAATCGAAAAAGATATCCACTATAACAGGAGCATATTTGTGGTGGCGGGCATGCAAAAGGGCTGTAGCTTTCCTAACTTCCGGATGGTTATCGGTAAAGTTGTCGATAAATCGGTGCAATTCGAAGCCCCTTTGTATATTTTGCGGGTATTGATCCATTTCTCGCTTACTTAAGAAATCGGCCAGGAAGTTCCCGACCAATAGATGGTCATCCTGACAGGACAGTAAAAGGTGAGCGAGATGATTCATTCGAATGATTACAAACTATGCGCAAACTATCTCTCAAAGAATTAAACCGTCTTAATCCGGAGGAGTTTCAAAAAACCAGAAAAACTCCCGTTACCCTTGTTTTGGATAACGTCCGGTCTGGCCTGAATGTAGGCAGCGCCTTTCGCACAGCAGATGCCTTCGCGCTGGAGGGGGTAGTCCTTACCGGTATAACCGCCCAACCACCTCATCGCGAGATCCTGAAAACGGCTATTGGGGCCACAGAAACCGTTAGCTGGAGCTATGAAAAAAAAACAGTCGATGCCCTGAATAAGTTGAAAAGCAAAGAATATCAGATTTGGATCGTTGAACAGACCGATAACAGCACCTCCCTTGAGAAATTCACCATCCCTTCCTGGCAAACGCCCATTGCCCTGGTCTTTGGAAATGAAGTCAGTGGGGTAACAGAGGAGGCAGTTGCCATGGCGGACGGGGCACTGGAGATTCGTCAATTCGGGACAAAGCACTCCCTGAACATTTCTGTCTGTGTCGGGATCGTAAGTTGGGAGGTCTCCAGGCAGTACCGCCAATCAAGTCATTAAGGTATTCCAGCCTTTGGTGGTGACAATTCCAGAAAAAAAGGAATGTGGTTTACAGAAGAAAAAGTGTAATATCCCGGCCTGAAACTCGAACCACGAAAACCCTAAATAATTTAAAAGACTCTATGAATTCAGTACTGATAATAGGAGCTGGCCTTAGTTCCTCCGCCTTGATCCGGTATACACTGCAGCAGGCCAGGAAAAACAACTGGAGGGTAACCATAGCCGATGTGAACTTGGAAAAAGCCCAGGCAAAGGCCAATGGCCATCCTAATGCCCTTGCGGTATGGCTGGATGTCACAAAGGTCAATGACCGCCGGGATCTGATCTCCCGTGTTGACGTGGTCGTTTCGCTCCTGCCCGCCCATTTACACCTCGAAGTTGCCCATGATTGCATTAAACTGAAAAAGCACCTGATTACCGCTTCTTACGTTTCCCATGAATTATATCGCCTGGGCGATGAAGCCCGTAACAGGGAGTTGATCTTTATGGGAGAAATGGGGCTGGATCCCGGAATTGACCACATGTCTGCCATGCAGGTAATTGATCGTTTGAAGGCAAAAGGCGCTCAATTACAACGTTTTCACTCCTACACTGGCGGCTTGATCGCCCCGGAAAGTGATGATAACCCTTGGCACTACAAGTTCACCTGGAACCCCCGGAATGTAGTACTTGCTGGGCAGGGTACTGCTCAGTTCCTCGAAAATGAAAAACTGCGCTGTATCCCCTATCATCGGCTTTTCAAGGAGTTCAAGGTCGTTGACATACCCGAATTGGGAGAATGGGAAGTTTACGCCAACCGCGACTCTTTATTATACCGGGAAGTATATGGTTTAAATAATATTCCCTCGATTTTCAGAGGTACCATTCGACATAAAGGCTTTTGTAAGGCCTGGGATGCCCTGATCCAACTTGGATTTACGGACGGCGACTTCCCCATCCTGGCCTCGGAAAGTGTCAGTTATCACGAATTACTCAGTGCCTTCCTGCCTTCAACTGAGGGTGGTTCCCTAAAGGACCGAACTGCTCGTTTTCTGGGTGTTCCTGTCAACTCAGCGATTATCAAGAAACTGGATTGGTTGGGGCTGTTTCGAAAGTCAAAAATTCGCTTACCCCATGCGACGCCAGCTCTTATCCTACAAGACTTACTGGAAAAGAAATGGGCTATGAAACCCTTCGATAAGGATATGGTGCTCATGGTTCACGAATTCGAATACTTATTGGAGGGTCGGCTAAAAAAGCTGGTCACTACACTAAAGATCACCGGAGAGAACGCCGGGGACACGGCAATGGCCAAAACGGTCGGGTTACCGATGGGGATTTTTGTAAAATTGGTGATGGAAAACCGGATAAACTCCAGAGGGGTTCATATTCCCGTTTTACCGGAGGTTTATAATCCCGTTCTGGAAGAGCTGGAGTCTTACGGAATAGCCTTCAAGGAATATGAGTTCGATGAGATCTAAACGTTGAACCGGAAATGCATGACGTCTCCATCCTTCACCTCATATTCCTTGCCCTCCACGCCCAGTTTGCCGGCTTCCTTGACCTTGGCCTCCGAACCATACCGGATAAAATCGTCATATTTTATGACCTCGGCCCTAATGAAGCCTTTTTCGAAGTCAGTATGAATCACCCCTGCCGCCTGCGGTGCCTTAAACCTCTGAGGAATAGTCCAGGCCCTGACTTCCTTTTCTCCCGCTGTAAAATAAGTAATCAGTTGTAACAATTCGTAGCTGGCACGAATCAGTTTATTCACCCCGGGTTCCTTCAGGCCCATGTCTTCCAGGAATTCCTGGCGTTCTTCCACGGTTTCCAATTCGGCAATATCGGCTTCTATTCCGGCGCTGATCAAAATAACCTGCGCCTGCTCCTTGGAAACTGCCGCCTGAAAGGCCTTGGTATGTTCATTTCCTTCGTGCACCGAATCTTCATCCACATTGCAAACGTAAAGAATGGGTTTGGCCGTCAACAAGAACAGATCATTCAACAGCTCGATCTGGTCATCGTCTTCAAAAGCAAGGGTACGGGCAGGCTGCTCCGACTCCAAATGGGCTTTGATCGTTTCCGCGGTTTCTACGAGTTTGACAGCCTCCTTCTCTCCGGCTTTGGCATTTTTTCGAAGGCGCTCCAGCCGCTTTTCTACTGTTTCTAGGTCTTTTAGCAGTAGCTCGGTATCGATTACTTCCTTATCGCGTACCGGATTCACATCTCCG
The DNA here is from genome assembly GCA_964479625.1 of uncultured Saprospiraceae bacterium. Classification (GTDB taxonomy): domain Bacteria; phylum Bacteroidota; class Bacteroidia; order Chitinophagales; family Saprospiraceae; genus CAYZMS01. Next base: position 38,914 of record CAYZMS010000015.1, on the reverse strand, counting down.
TCGACATGCACTACATTGGTGTCTTCGAAACAGCGAACGACATGGATGATGGCATCCACCTCCCGGATGTTGGCCAGGAACTGGTTCCCGAGCCCTTCCCCCTGGCTAGCCCCTTTGATCAGACCGGCAATATCTACGATCTCAACCGTAGTGGGAATTACCTTTTGGGGACGGACCAACTCAGCCAGCTTGTCCAGGCGCTGATCCGGAACGGTAATCACTCCGATGTTTGGATCCTTGGTGGCAAATGGATAATTGGCCGCCAGGGCTTTGGCCGAAGTCAATGCATTGAAAAGTGTCGATTTCCCTACGTTTGGCAAGCCTACAATACCGCAGCGTAAACCCATGCTGTTCTTTTTTGAGTTGCAAATATAGAAAAAATGAGGACGGTAGCTATCAGCTGTTTTTCAACCCGACAGCATTCGAAAAAAATTAAACTGTACCTTTGACAAGGTGCAAGATCAAATCAAGAACATACCCGCTCCCCTTCCCTTTTTCCTTTTGGCGTTCCTGCTCACCTTTTTGGTCAGGGAACACGTCTTTTTTTGGGATACCATTAGCCAAGCTTCCCGTCGTGCCCAATGGTATTACGACACCAACTTTCAATATTTACTGCTACCCTATGAGCTGGATTCCGGCCACCCTCCCCTGTTCAATATGTATGTGGCAGCCGCCTGGAAAGCCTTCGGCCGAAGTCTGACCGTCTCCCATTTCGCCATGCTGCCCTTCCTCTTGGGGATAATTTGGCAGTGGCATCGCCTGCTACTTTTTTTCTTTCCGGAAAAAATATGGTATTGGCTGGGTATGGTTATACTGATAGCAGATCCGGTAATGGCTGCGCAGAGCACCCTGGTGAGTCCGGATCTTGTTTTAACATTTGCTTATTTAGGAGCCTTGAACGATATATTTCGAAAACGGCATACCCCCCTTTTTATCCTTTATTTGTTTCTTTTACTTGCCTGTAGTCTGCGGGGCATTCTCCTGGTTAGCAGCCTGGGAATACTGGACCTTTGCCTGTTTTTTCATCGAAACAGGTCGCTTCCAAAAATATCCTGGTACCTGCCTTACCTTTTGGCAGCCTTACCCTTATTGTTTTTCTACTCTTTGCGCAAGCTGGAAATGGGATGGTGGGTGCGTACCCCCAATCCCGCCTGGAGCCATCACAGGGAGGTGGCTACCCTCCAGCAGATCTTTCGAAATGCAGGGGTCTTTGCCTGGCGTTTACTTGACCACGGTCGAATTTTTATTTGGCTTCCCACCCTTATGCTGTTTTGGAAATACAAAGCTTACCTGCTAAGAAACAATCGGCCGCTTAGCTTGCTGGCGGCGGTGGGTGCTCCTTTTATCGTTTTTACCCCGGTATTTTTATTTTCACAATCCGGTATTGCATTGCGCTACCTCTTACCTCTTTTCCTTCCCCTTAGTTTGTTGTTTTTATGTTTGCTTCGGATAATATTTTTTAGGAAGCCATTCCAAGGAAAAGCTGTTGTACTTGGGCTTTGTCTACTATTGTTTTCAGGAAACTTTTGGGTTTATCCCAGGAAAATTGCTCAGAACTGGGATGCCACCCTGGCACATTTACCCTACTATAGGGCTAGAGCAAAAGCTATGCAATACCTTGATAATCAGCATATAGACACCCATCAATTTGGAACTCAGTTCCCCAACAAAGGCAAAAGATCTGCGATTGAACTTGGTTCAGATACCAGTACCTTGGAAGTAATTGACTGGGAAAGGCATGAGGTCCTGCTTTATTCCGAAGTAATGAATGATTTTTCGGATCAGGAATTCGACCATATTAGCACCCATTGGAAGGCAGACACCACTTTCGGACGTTGGCCCGTTCGGTTTTGGGTGTATCGAAAAAAGTAAAGTCTACAGCTCTTCCCTTTTTATGTAGTGATCTACCTTTATATTATCGAAATAAAGTACTTGATGGTGCCTGTTGTAGGTAAAAACCCTTGCCTGCCAGCCTTTCTGGTATATTTTCGGCACCGGGACAAAAAAGCTTACCCACTCCCAGGTATCGGATTTTCCATCGGTCCAGATGGAGAAATCCCTATTCCCGATATGGCTGGAGGGCTTAATGGTCACTTCCCGTACCTTTTCCCCATTCTCCTTTAAAAAATGCAGACCATACACCAGGCATTTGTCCCGTTGCCACGTTTGATCATCCCGGTGCATATAAACCTCGGCCTCCAATCTGATCCAATCCCCGGGTTTTACGCTATTCAATGGAAAGGCATGGATCAGTGTATCCCGTTCTTTTAATCCGGTGCGATAAGCATACGAACCAGACCGTTTGAAAATACTGGAGCAGTTAGCGCATGGAGCACCCTCAAAAGTTTGTGCTGCGAGTTGGGCCTTTCTCACCAAGCTCGAAGAATCGGGTTGGAGGATCTTTGCGTCATAGGCTACCAGAGAAGTTTTTGTTGGCTGCAAGCGGCCGAAAGTAGCATAATAAAAGGCGGGATTTCCCCGCTCCGACCAAATAATACCCTCCTTCATTTGCCAGGTCTGGAACAGGTTCAGGCCGGTAAACAAAAAAGTGGCCAGCCATGGGAGCCAGAACCAATGTTTCTTTTGAAGCAAAGAGGAAAAGCAGGCCGCCAGACCAAAACTCAATAAGGCATAGGCCTCCACCATAGGACGTTGCCCCAATCCCGGGAAAAAGGTCCAGACATAGTAGGAATAATGAATGTGCACATGCAGCCCCACAAACACCAGCAAAGGCATAAAAACGGCTGGTGCATAGCGTTTGAGGTATACTATTCCGACCAGGCTAAAGATCATGATCGGTGTATAGATCAACCAGCCATTTCTAAAATCAAAAAAGCCCTTGAGTATATTCGGCTTCAGGAAATTAAAGCCCTCCCCGTCATAAGGATTAAAGACCAGGGCGCCGCTAACGTAATACCAATAATTCAATTGTAGGGAAAACACTATTATGCCGCCGAATGCCGCCAGCAGAATGAAGCGATAATTCTGAAAAAAGAAGGTGAACCTTCCCTTCAGGCCCTTCCAATTGGATACTCCCCACAAAAAGGGAATGAAGACACTGACCAACTCAGGCACTCTGGTCAACCCGATCAGACCAACCACCCCACCGATTAGGAAGGCCAGCAGGCCAGTCGGATTTTGATAGAATCGATAGCTCAAGGCTAACAAGAGGCAATAATCAAAAAATAAAAAGGCATGGGCCATGGTCACATAGGTGGCCTGAAAGAATAGATTGGTGGCAAAAGCCAGGGCAAATACCGTTAACCAAACCACCCTTTTCGAATAGTATTTTTCCAACAAGCCATAAAGCATCCACAAACCGATCAGCACATAAACTACTGGAGCAAAACTGACCAGCAACCTATATGGAAGGCTCCAGCCATTAGCATCAAATGCTGGATTGGAACCGGCATATGCATGGGCCAACAGGAAAAAAGGAGTCTCTAGGAGGGGTACACCTAGGGTATACTTAATGTAGTACCTTCCTTTTTTCGTTTGTCGAATACCAAATTTATCCTCTCTTGGGTCTGCTGATTGAGGGTTCACTTTCCTTAGGGTCGTAATGGTCTTGTCGTAATCGCCCACATCCTGGTTTACAAAGAAGGAAACTACATGCAGATAATACCCGTTCGAATCTCCGTAAAACAAGCTCGTCTTCCATCGATCCAGGACAAAATAGCCCAGTACATAGCCCAGGGCAATGATCGAAAGTACAATAAGCCGATGTTGCATCAAACCATTATTTTGAGAGAAGGAAGTATAATTAATCCCTAAAACAAACTTGACTTTAACAACACGATTACGTAATTTGAATTTCCTTTCCAATCCAACCGGGCACCGGAAGACTCCTTCCGATGATCAACCACAACCGGTAATTCTATCGATTCTTAACCACTAAAAGCTGACCGACCAAACCCTCAGTGCTTATGAACGCTAGGCTGTATTTACTATTGCTTACCCTACTACCCTTGCCAAATACGTTTGAGCATGAAGCCTGGGGCTTCTTTGGTCACAGGCGGCTAAACCGGCTGGCAGTATTTACCCTGCCTCCGGAAATGGCCCTGTTCTACAAGCAACATATAGAATTTCTCACAGAACATGCCGTTGATCCCGATAAACGACGCTATGCTACCCGCTATGAAGCGATCCGGCATTATATTGATATGGACCACTGGGGAGAGTATCCTTTTGAACATTTACCCAGGACCTGGCTCGATGCCCTGGCTCAGAAAACAGCGATCCTGCTAATTGTTTCTGGGGGGGATACCCTGCCCATAATAACAGAGGAATACTTTCGGGAAGCAAAGGACCGGTTGATCTATACTGGTTCGGATACTCGCTTGTGTACATTATTCGAACAACAAACCCTTTCCTATGCAACCTACCGGGGATGGTATAAGCGCCATATTCTGCCGCAATATTATGAACCCGTGTGGACAGTTTCGCCAGATACTCTTCAGGTTTTATTCCCGGGGAAACTTCCAAAAGGAGAGATCCGTATCATTGACCATTTATCAGAGCACGGGATCGCACCATACAACCTTGAGCGCTATCAGCAAAAACTGACCCAGGCTTTTTTGGATAAGGATCAGGAAGCCATCCTGCGTCTTTCCGCTGATATTGGCCATTATATCGGTGATGGCCACGTTCCCTTGCATACTACAAAAAACTATAACGGCCAATTGAGCGGGCAAATCGGTATTCATGCCTTTTGGGAAAGCCGTATCCCGGAATTATTTGCAGATAAGGAATATGATTTTCTGGTTGGTCCTGCTCAATATCAGGAAAATCCCCAAAAATGGATCTGGGAATTCATTCTGGAAAGCCATTTGCTGGTAGATAGCGTACTACTTATTGAGGCAGATCTCAGTAAAGAATGGCCGGAAGACCGCCGTTACTGTTATGACGAACGGCTGGGCAGGGTCATTCGAACAGAGTGCCCCGAATATGCCAAGGCCTATCAGGACCGATTGAAGGGAATGGTAGAAGCCCGAATGCGAGCTGCTGTTTTGGCTATTGGTTCCTCCTGGTATACAGCCTGGGTAAATGCCGGGATGCCCGACCTCCATTTTGATCAAAAGGCTGCCCCTTTGGAAGGGAGCTCCAGTAAGGATACGCTCCTTTCCCTTCCCCCTGTCTCTACTCGCCAACACGAGGGAAATTAAAGGGGCAAGATGAGGGTTTTGGTCTCTTTTTGCATCTGGTTAGTAGAATTAATACGCTGGATCTAAGGGAAAGGACTATTAATCAATAACCCATTGAATACTTTTCTCGTCTAAGCGGTATATTATCTATTAGAAAAAATTTTGTCAACCTTATGCAAACCAAAGCCATCTATTTTTTCAGTCTCCTATTTAGCTTTTTGGCCATCCAATCCTGTACAGCTCAAAACTGGTATGGTTCTAAAGTTTCCGGTGAGGGGCCCATTGTTACCCGCAGCCTGGACATTCCTTCCTTTGAAGGCATCCATCTCACCCTTCCCGGGGAGATTTATCTCCGCCAGGGAAATGTACAATCCGTAGAGGTCCAAGGCCAGGATAACATCATTGCCCTTTTGGAAAGAGAGGTGAATGGAGGAGTTTGGAAAATCAAGACCGAACGCGGCGTTCGTAACGCCAAAAAACTAAAATTCCATATTGTGGTCCCCAACCTCCGCGAAGTCAAGGTCAGCGGTTCAGGAGATATAAAAAGCGAAAATACCTTCAGAAACCTGGGCGACCTTCGACTGGAGATCAGCGGTTCTGGTGATATCCAATTTGAGTTTGAGGGAAAAGAAGTGGAAGCCCGCATCAGTGGCTCAGGGGATATGGAACTGGAAGGTTCAGCCCAACGAATTGGCATGTCCATTAGTGGTTCAGGGGATATTGATGCCCTAGACCTGGTAAGTGAGGAAGCCAGTATTCGCATTAGTGGATCAGGAGATGTGTCCATCCATTGCCAGGAAATGCTGGAGGTCCGCACTTCCGGTTCCGGCGACGTCCATTACCGGGGTCAGCCCAGGGTTTCTTCAAAGATCAGTGGTTCCGGAAATTTGGTTTCGGTAGGAAATAACTAAAAGCTATTGGCCATTAGCCTGGCCAATAGCCAACCTCTTGAACAAATGCCGGCAAAGATTCTCTACGTGGAAGATGAGCCCTTTCTAGGCAAAATCGTTAAGGAAAGCCTGGAAAGTCGCGGGTTCGAAATAAAAATGGTCTCTGACGGGGCTAAGGTAATGCCTGCCTTTTTGCAATACCAACCGAACATCTGTGTATTGGATGTCATGCTCCCTAATGTAGATGGTTATACCCTGGGGCAACAAATAAAACAGACTAATCCAGGTACCCCTATAATATTCCTGACTGCCAAAACTCAAACAGAAGACGTACTGAAAGGCTTTAAAAACGGAGGAAATGATTATTTGCGCAAACCCTTCAGCCTACAAGAATTAGTTGTCCGTATACAGAATTTACTTGACCTGAGCCAGGCCGAAGCCCAGGGCCTGGCCCCCGATACCTTTATTTGGGGGAACCTTGAATTTGAACCAGGCCGCTTCCAACTAAGACTTGACAATAAAGTACAAAAACTCTCCCACCGGGAAACGGAATTATTAAAGATCCTGGCCTTACACCCTAATGAGCCCGTCAGTCGCCGATTCATATTGAAAGAAATCTGGGGAGATGATTCCTTCTTTAACTCCCGTAACCTCGATGTCTATATTACCCGCCTTCGCAATTTGCTCAAATCAGATCCGGATATTCAGATCGTAACTTTAAAAGGAGTGGGATATCAATTTGTAGTTACCAAATAATTATTTCTTTTTGCCAAACCAGCCTAGAAGGGCGAGCGTCCCCATCAAGGCAACCAAGGCTGCTCTTCTGGCTGGCTGCAAATGCTTAAGGACAGCACCCTGTGCATTAATCCGTTCCAAAGCTTCTGAAAAAGATTCGGCCTGGCCCCATTGATTGCTGGAGCTTTCCAGCTTCAACAGCAAGTCTGTTAAGCCACCCTTGTTTAGGATTTCATCTATTTCATGCATACGCTCCGTAGGCAGGTCTCCCGCAAAATAGGCCTCCAGGTCGGTAAGGTCAACAGGTTTATTTATTCTCATAAGCCTTCATGGTGGCACCCACCTCAATGTTCGAAAATGAACAAGGGAAATGTTTGTTTTCGAACAAATTACACATTTGTTAATCTATAAAAACTTAAAAAACAGCTTTTTGTTTTTTGGCATAAGCTTTGGCCTTCTACTTTCAAATTGCTTTACCTATTATGGATAGACCACTGACACCGAATACAAAGCGCAGGAACCAGATAAAACGTTGGGCCAGGATCGTGCTAATCGCCGGACTTATTGCACTTGCTTTTTTCCTACTACGAAGGCTACTGGTGGTAAAAGCGTCAAAGGATGATTTTCGAATTGCACAGGTGGAAAGAGGTGATATTCAGAATTCCATTTCTTCATCTGGATTGGTTGTTCCTTTTTTCGAACAACAGATCAATGCTCCGGTGAGTACCGAAATTAAGGAAGTTTACCGAAAAACGGGAGAAGCGGTGGAAGTTGGTGATCTGATCATTCAACTGGATGAAGAGTTCGTTCGGCTTAATTACGAATCCCTACATGACGAACTGGAAGTGAAGAAAACGGATATCACCCGGTTGAAACTTGAATATGAGAAAGATCTAAAAGAACTCGATTATAACGATCAGATCAAAGCCCTCGAACTGGAGAACCTCCAGGCACAAGTAGCTGATGCAGAACGACTCCAAGCCCTGGGCTCCGCAACCCAGGAGGAATTAGAAAAAGCTCAACTCGCCTTGCAAATTGCCGAATTGGAAAAGAAAAAACTCGAAAACGAACTTCAATTTCGAAGAACAGTCATTAAAAGCGATGAGCGTAAACTGGACCTGGAAACTCTGATCAAAAACAAGGAACTCCAGGAACTCAGCCGGAAACTGAAAGAAACGAAAGTAAAAGCACCGCGCTCAGGAGTCATTACCTACGTAAATGAGTCGATCGGAAAAAAGGTCCAGGAGGGGGAAAACCTTGTCCGCCTGGCCGATCTCGAAGCCTTTCGAATTGAGGCCAGTTGTTCGGATAGGTATGCAGAAAAAGTCAAGGTAGGTATGCCTGCGCTCGTACGGATCAATCGCAAAGATCTTAATGGCGTAGTGACGGGCATCCTTCCCACGGTGGAAAATAACACCCTTTCTTTCCTGGTAGAGCTGGAAGAAGTCGGCCACTCGCTCCTGCGCCCCAATCTACGGGTTGAGGTATTTGTAGTGGCTGAAAACAAAACAGATGTTTTGCGAGTAGCGAATGGCCCGGCATTTTCTGGTGGTCGACAACAGGAAGTCTTTGTCATCCAGGGGGAAGAAGCCATTCGAACCCCCTTAAAGATAGGCATTTCCAACAGGGATTTTGTAGAGATCGAAGGAGGGGCGGTGTCGGTTGGAGACCGCATCATTATTTCCGAGACCAAAAATTTTGATCACCTGCAGCGTTTTAGTCTGCAATAATTCCATCATTCATGCAAGGCTTTACAGATGAAAAAAGTTGGGTGTTGGGCTTATTGATCATTACTTTCGCATTTACATCTGAGGCTCAGATACCGGATACCCTCACCCTAGGTCGTTGGAATGCCCTGGCTAAACAGCACGCCCTGGGGATGGAAGAAGCACAGTACGACCGGCGGGAAGCAGAACTGAATTATGCCTTATACCAGGCCGATTTGAAGCCCCAGTTAACAGCTACTGCCAACTTCCCCAACTACAGCCGTACTTCCAGCGAAACCGTACAACCCGATGGTACCATTCGGTTTCAGCCCATTCGAAACAACAATTCATCCCTTGGTTTTTTGGTAACCCAAAATATTCCCTGGACGGGCGGGCAGCTTTTCGTTAATTCCAGTTTGCAACGTTTTGATGATTTCGAACAGGAATCCCGCCTGTACAATGGAGCACCCATCCGAATAGGCATCGACCAACCCGTTTTTGCCTTTAACTCCTTAAAATGGGAAAAACGCATTCAACCCCTGCGGGTACAGGAAGCCACCAAGCAATTCTCCGTAGACCGGGCAGCTGTTGAGTTGGAAGCCACCCAACTATTCCTTGACCTCCTTCGCATACAACAGGAAGTAGATATTGCCAGAGCCAATGTGGAAAGCAGTACCAGTCTTCTGGAGGTGGCCCGGGAACGGCACCAATTGGGTAAGCTCTCTGACAGCGATCTCCTGCAATTACAGGTACAATTACTCTCTGCTGAGCGCAATGAGGAGCGCGCATTACAAAATGAAGGACTGGCCGCAGCAGACCTCTATAACTACTTGGGCTTTTCCTATGGGAATGAGTTACCCTATGCCCTACTTCCGGAAGTTACCGATACCGGGCAGGTAGATGAAGATGCTGCCCTGAAAGCAGCACTTAAAAACCGGCCCAACCTACTACGCTACCGAAGGCAACGACTGGAAGCAGAACGGGACATTGCACGGGTCCGTGGAGGAGGGGGCGTACAGGCGAGCCTGTTTGCATCTTTCGGCCTGGTTCGATCTGCAGAGGATCTGGAAAACGTTTACCAGGACCTGCAACAGGAACAGCTCTTACAATTTCAAATATCGGTTCCCATTTTGGATTGGGGTGGACAACGCAGACAGGTCGAACGCTCACAAGCCCGGGCAGATCTCACGTTTAAGCAACTGGAGCGAGAAGAACAAGGCTTTCGAATAGATGTAAAACAAACCGTTCGAACCTTTAACGCCATACAGGAAGAATTACGCATTACAAGGGAACTGGAATCCCGAGCCAAAGAACGCTACCGGATCGCCAGGGAAAGCTACCTGCTGGGAGCCATCAGCCTGACCGACCTGACTATCGCCCAGCAAGAACGCGATCAGGCCCGCCGGACCCTGGTCAGTTCCCTCTCCCGCTACTGGGAACAATACTACCGTCTGCGCCTCCTGACCCTTAGCGATTGGTAAACAAAAACAACACTAGCATGATAAAATTAACCAACATCAACAAAGTCTACCGGACCAAAACCATCGAAACGCTTGCCCTAAGCGACATCAACTTGGAGATTGAAAAAGGGGAATTCCTTTCTATCATGGGCCCCTCGGGTTGCGGAAAAAGTACTCTACTCAATATCATGGGCCTCATCGATGAGCCAACTGATGGCCAAGTGGAGATCGATGGGCAACAGATCAGGCAGTACGCCAATAAGGCTACTGCCCGCTTCCGGAACCGGCAGATGGGCTTCATCTTCCAAAGCTTCCATCTCATCAATGACCTTTCGGTGATCGACAATGTAGAGCTACCCTTGATTTACCGCAAGGTAGGGGCCAAAGAACGCAAAAAGATGGCGGAGGAAGCGCTTGCTCAGGTCGGGCTAAAAAACCGGATGCGGCATTTTCCAGCACAACTTTCTGGTGGCCAGAAACAACGGGTAGCCATCGCCCGTGCGATTGTAGGCAAACCGGGAATTATCCTGGCTGATGAACCCACCGGCAACCTGGATAGTGTCATGGGCAATGAGGTCATGGACATCCTGCTAAAGCTCAATCAGGAACTCAACACCACCGTAGTCATGGTGACTCACGACGAAACCATAGCTCAAAAGACCCACCGCTTGCTGCGCTTGTTCGATGGGCACCAAATTCAATAATCAAAAACTTCGAATTAGATGCTGACAAACTATATCAAAATGGCTTGGAAGGTGTTGGGCAGACGCAAGTTTTTCACCTTTATCAGCCTGTTCGGTATCAGCTTCACGCTGATGATCCTGATGCTGATCACCGCCTTCCTCAACCAGGAACTGGGTAAAAAAGCCCCCATGAAAAACCGCGATCGACTAGTAATGATGCCCTTTATTAGCCAAAAACTAGTCGTTCCGGATACCTCCTATCAAATTGATTCCACTTATCTGGATGGAAGAATGGTTTACGATTCAACTATGGACATCGGAGAACAACAACGATCCATGTCTATCGGAGGAATCGGTTACTACTTCCTGGATAATTACATGAGAGCTATTCCCTCTGCCCAAAATTATACCTTCTTTAATATTATCAATAACTTCGATGTATACCTGGAGCATGGAAAACTGGAAGTAAGCCCTAATTTTTGTGACGCCAATTATTGGGAAGTTTTCAATTTCCCCTTTCTTGACGGGAAACCCTTTACCCGTGTAGAAGTAGAAAATGCCGCTCAGGTGGCCGTTTTAACGGATAAGGCAGCCATAGGTTATTTTGGGACTACAGAGGATGTCCTCGGAAAACGGATATCTCTGGACGGCAAGCAATTTGAGGTGATCGGCCTGGTACCCAAATATGAAGGTAGTCGGGACTTTCTTACCTCCGACCTATTCCTTCCGCTTTCCACCAGCAATCCTGCACAATTGAATGATGAAGACTTTTTGGGGGGCTTCAGCGCTGCTTTTTTGGCGGAAAGTCCATCCCGGAAAGCCCGTCTCCTGGCAGATATCGAACATTTGGAACAAACCATCCAGATGCCGGATCCAAAGCAATACAATCAGTTGGTTCTCAACCCAATGACCTTTTTCCAATTCGCCGCCTGGAATCAGGTGTGGGAAGAGGATCCCAAAAAGAGCTTCTACATTGTCAGTAGTGTATTGATGGGATTGCTGTTATTGTTCATCCTGTTGCCTTCCCTGAACCTGATCAATATCAACATAAGCCGGATAATGGAACGCAATTCGGAAATAGGGATCCGAAAAGCATTTGGAGCGGACTCCAGGGCCATTCTCCTACAATTTATATTTGAAAATATCATCCTCACCTTTTTGGGAGGAGCTATTGGCCTGATCATGGCCTGGCTGCTGCTCAATGCTTTGAATGAAAGTCAACTCCTGGGGGCTTTCAAACTGAAGTTTGATTGGAGGGTCTTTATTTATTCTATCATCATTTTTCTGCTTTTTGGATTGTTATCCGGTATTCTTCCGGCCTGGCGTATGTCCCGTGTTCAAATTGCAGACGCATTAAAAAGTAATCCGGTATGATCCGTCATATATTTAAACTGATGTGGAACCAACGCCGTAAGAACGGCTTGCTATTCTTGGAATTATTCTTCGCTTTTGCCATTCTGTTTGGGGTTTTTTCCGGACTGATCCATCATTTGCGGAATTACCAAAGCCCCCTTGGGTTCGAAACGGAAAACATGTGGGTGGTAGACATGTACCTTTGGGAAGTAGAGGATTCGGCGGAGATCATTGGTTATAAGCACCAACTAAAACGGGAACTTTCGGCCGTTCCTGAAGTCAGGGAAGTGAGTTTTACCAATAATGTAACCCCTTTTTCAGGCTCCATCTGGACTACTAGTAGTGATGACAACGGCTTCGAAATTTATACTTTGATCGTTCGGGTCGATGAATTTTTCAAGGAGGTAGCAGGTCTAACGGTTACCCAGGGAAAGTGGTTTGAGGGTACCGAGTCGGTGGAAAAATACCGACCCATTGTTATTTCTGAATTACTCTGGGAAGAGTCTTTTAACAGAAATCCTGTTCTGGACAGTATTTACAGTATAAACGGAGAGGAATGTAAAATTGTCGGGATGGTTGACCATTACAAATACCAGGGAGAGTTTGCAAAGGAACAACCCCTGACCTTTTTTTACCACCCAATGCAGGATCAAGGGGTTTATACTATTAACCTCAAGTTGGGGCCTAAGCCCGAGCCAGAAGTGGAAGAAAAGATCAGCCAGATCGTTTCAGGCATCGTTAAAAGAGATGACTCTACCATTCGGAAGATGGAGGTGGAGCGGGTAGAGTCCAGTCGAAAGTATTGGATACCCATGACTGCCATTTTGAGTATTTGTGGCTTTTTGATACTGAATATTGCACTTGGATTATTTGGTGTACTTTGGTATAATATCAACAAACGAAAGGGAGAAATAGGACTGCGCAGAAGTATGGGCGCCACTCAGGGGGAGATTAGCCGGCAATTTATCGGGGAATTACTGGTCATCACCCTTGCTGCTCTGTTCATCGGGGGGCTTTTCGCCATACAAATCCCTCTGCTGGATGTAGTTCCCTGGCCGGATTCCGATTTTTATTTCGGGCTCCTTTTTACCTTGGGATTAATTTTGTTGTTGGTATCCCTTTGCGCTTTTTTCCCAAGCCGGCAGGCTGCTCGGATTCATCCGGCGGAAGCCTTACACGAAGAATAATCCAATACCCATGCCCAATATCCTGATAATTGATGATGACAGAGCGGTTTGCACTTCTCTGGAGTTGTTGCTAAAACGCTCCGGCATGCAGGCAACAGCGGTTCATCATCCTCGGGATACAGTAGAAACCATAAAGCGGGAAAGTCCGGATGTAGCCCTGCTGGACATGAATTTCGCCATAGAAACCTCTGGCAAACAAGGATTAAAAACCCTTCAGCTTTTGCAAGAGCAATTCCCTGACTTACCGGTAATTTTGATAACCGGTTGGGCAACAGTGGAGTTGGCTGTAGAGGGAATGAAACTGGGTGCTGTGGATTTCATTGCCAAACCCTGGGACAACAAGCGATTGCTTACCGCTATTCGGCATCAGTTGCAAGTCCGGTCAACAGGAGACCATCCTGCTGAAACAGCCTCCGCTTTCGATCAGATCATTGGACAGGATCCCCGGCTGCTGGAAGTTTTGAGGCTTGCCAGACGGGTGGCTCCTGCGGATGCGGGCGTATTGATCACTGGAGAATCAGGTACCGGAAAAGAGCTGGTTGCAGAGGCCATCCACGCTGAAAGTAAACGGGCCAGGGGCCCTTTTGTAAAGGTCAACCTCGGCGGTATTGCTAACGCCCTGTTCGAAAGTGAGTTGTTCGGTCATAAGAAGGGGGCCTTTACCGATGCGATAGCTGATCGGGTCGGCCGTTTCGAATTAGCCCATATGGGGACGATCTTCCTCGATGAAATAGGAGACCTTTCCCTTGAAAGCCAGGTGAAGTTATTGCGGGTACTACAGGAAGGCACTTACGAAGCGTTGGGAGACAGCCACAGCCGCCGCACGGATGTTCGGGTGATCAGCGCCACTAATAAACCGCTGGAAAATATGATCCGGGACGGCCAATTTCGCGAAGACTTGTATTACCGGATCAACCTGGTAAAATTGGCCTTACCCCCTTTACGGGAACGGCCCGGCGATATTCCCCTGCTGGCAGACTATTTTGTACAGCGGTTAAAACGCTTGTATGACCGTCCAAATCTGCACCTTAGCCAGGATGCCAAAACCTGGTTGCAGGGGCAAGCCTTCCCCGGCAATATCAGAGAGCTACAAAACCTGGTGGAACGCACGGTTTTATTGCATACAGAGGATGAACTACTGGGGCTGCATTTTCAAACACATTACCAAAAAGGACAACTTCTGGCCTTACCGGAAAATGGTATTCCCACACTGGAATCTATGGAGGTCGAACTGATCCGGCGTGCTATGCAACTCCATGGAAACAGCATCACCGAAGCCGCAAAAACCCTTGGAATCACCAGGGCAGCCCTGTACCGGCGATTGGAAAAACACCGGCTAAACTTTTGAAGCCATGTATGTACCCTTGCGTTTTCAATACCTGCTTTACCTGTTGCTCATTCATACTGCCATCGGCATACTTTCTTTCCATGTATTTGTGGAAGAGCGCTTTTGGTTCTTGTTATCCGAATCGGTTATTTTAGTTTCCCTGTATATTGGAGTAACCTATTACCTGCGTTTTACCCGTCCTTTTCAATTCCTGTATTCCGGACAGGATGCCCTGCAAGACCAGGACTTTTCCATTAAATTCAATATGACCTCCTCCATGGAGATGAATAAGCTCATCCGGATTTACAATCGAATGATCGATAATATCCGGGCAGAAAGGGTACAGGTACAGGAACAGCATTTTTTCCTTCAAAAGTTAATCACAGCCAGTCCTTCAGGCATACTTATACTTGATTATGACAATCGCCTGAGCGAATGGAACCCCAGCGCCAGAAAAATGCTTAAAGGGGATCCCAATTGGATCGGGAAACCCCTTACCCAACTGGAGCACCCTCTCCTGAGGCAGATCCACAAATTAAAAGTGGGGGAAACACAAGTGATTCGAATGGGCGGCACAGAAAGGTTTAAAGTAGAAGCAGCAGACTTCATTCACCGGGGCTTTGACAGAAGGTTCATTATCCTCCAAGAACTTTCGAAGGAGATTTTACAGGCTGAAAAAGAAGCGTATGGAAAAGTAATCCGAATGATGGTCCATGAGGTCAACAACTCCATTGGGGCCGTCAACTCTATCCTGGAAAGCGGAAGTGAGATGGTGCTGGAAAAGGATTTAAAAGTAGCCCTGTTGGTAGCAAAGGACCGCAATGAC
Source organism: uncultured Saprospiraceae bacterium (assembly GCA_964479625.1). Lineage (GTDB taxonomy): Bacteria > Bacteroidota > Bacteroidia > Chitinophagales > Saprospiraceae > CAYZMS01. The sequence goes on along the minus strand of CAYZMS010000015.1, from coordinate 23,603 downwards.
CGGCTGAATCGATTTATGAAAAATTTCGCCCAGGTGGTCCGTTTGCCGGAACCCGATAAAAAGGTTCAGGATTTAACCATAATTCTTAAAGATCTTGCCCGGTTCATAAGGCCCAGGGTGGAGCGATCCGGCATACAATTGGTTACGAATATTCCGAAAGAACCCATCTCAGGTATCGTAGACCGGCGCCTGTTCGAACAGGTTTTGGTCAATATCATCCAAAATGCCCTGGAAGCCACTTGTCCCGGAGATTGCCTGAAAATCCAGTTGAATAATAAAGGAATTGAAATTGCCAATAATGGCGCTCCGATCCCAGAGGAAGTCCAGGGAGAGTTATTCTCCCCTTTCTTTACTACCAAACCCGACGGGCAGGGCATAGGCTTGACCCTGGTGCGCGAAATTTTGGTAAAGCACGGTTTTTCCTTTTCCCTTTCTACTTTTTCGGATGGTTGGACCCGGTTCCAACTTTTATTTACCTGAAAATCTTTTAAACCGTTTTTTGCTTTGTAATCTTCTGGACAATTTATCCGCCTTTCGTACAGGGGTTCGATAGCGTTTCCAGGATCGCCATAAGAACCATCCCCCGGCCACTAAAATAATCCATCGTAGCAAAGGGAAACGGGCTACAATTGCTGGGTCCAGAAAATTCAGCAACAGCCCGATCAGCGTTAACCCGCCCCACAGGATCATGCGTATCAATTGTTTTTGACGCTCCTGTTCCAATAATTGGTACTCCGCAATGGCTTCATCGGCCGTTAGCATCAACAGGCGAAGCTCCTCCCCTTCCCAGGCCTGAGCTTTAAGCCGTCGTTTGATCTCCAGATACTCCATCCCGGAAAAAGCCCAATCTTCTACCAATTCTTCGGTTTCGACATAGTGCATATGAGTAGCATTTTTTCCGATGGCAAGGCCACCTAAAAGCAACCTTTCCACTAATTACCCTTTGTCTTTAAAAGATGGTGGTGTTCATTAAGGATGAACAAAAAGGGGGTTGTGGTTTACCGAGCCGGGCACAAAATGCTTAAGGAGCTTTGAGCCTGGCTCATTAATACTTTTATTTTGCGATCTGCAACAACTGTACCCTTGCTTTTTCGAGCGCCTCGTTCATTGCCGAAACTTTTTCCTTTACAAGTTTATCAAATTGTCGTTGGTAAGGTTCCAGGGCCTTCTTTAAGTCTTCAAACCGCTTATAGGCGCCTTTGGTTGGGCAATCATCGTTCCGGTTCAGAACAGAGTAGAGGTAAGCGATCTGATCATCCAGTTTGGGTGGATAATTTATGGGGTCCTGGCCACTTTCGCTGCGGAATTGGATGAGTTGCTCTTCCAATTCCCGAAGGTCTCCCAGTACGGTATCTGCCAGGGTTTTATAGGTTTCACTCTCTAGTTCGAGTTCCTTCAGACGTTCAGTCTGAAGATCGATCTGCTTGCGCAGGGACCGGAGGTCACCGATCAGACCATGGCAATCGTTGAGAAGGTCTTTAGTTTTCATGGTCAAGGTATAGTTCTCCTGGAGGTTGCTTTGGGATACCGACCAGCGGGGATCCAACAAAATGCTCAGGGGCTGTTCCAGTTTGGTAGCGGTTGTCACAAGTCGTACGGTGTGTTGGCCGGGCATGGCCCGGATGCCGCCGGTACTCGCCAGCGAAAAAACGGCTTTGGGTTGGATCTCGGGGCTTTCGTATCGAAGATTCCAAACCAGGCGATTATGACCGGCCTGAATTTCCAACCGCTCCTCTTCTTTTTCAGGCTGCGAACTGTAGACTTTGCGAATAGTTCCTTCGGGATCAAGTACCTCTATTCGAATACTGTCTTCGATCAATTCTTCCGGAAGATAAAAATCAATAACTGCTCCTCTGGGTGCATCTGCGGCAAGCTGGTTGGGGAATAACTGCGAGCGATAAGCTGACGCAGGAGGGGGTAATTGGGGCTCCGCTTCCCCCTCCAGCCGCAAGGGGGCGATCTGATCAAGGATCCAAAAAGAACGCCCCTGGGTAGCGATCACCAGGTCGTCATCCTTGATCACCATATCAGTGATGGGAGTTACGGGCAGGTTCAATTGTAAGGAAGTCCAGCTTTTCCCTTCATTTTTCGAATAGTACATCCCAAATTCCGTTCCTGCATATAACAGGCCTTTCCGAATGGGATCTTCTCGCACTACCCGCACAAAGTGATCCTCGGGGATGCCATTTTTTCCATCTGTCAGTAGCTCCCAGGACTTCCCATAATTGTTGGTCAGCAGGATATAAGGTCGAAAATCGTTTTCCCGGTATTTATAAACCGCTAAAAGGGCTCGGCCGGGAGCATGTGGGGAGCACTCTATGGTGTTGACCGTTCCTTCCACAGGTATGTTCTTTGGAGTGATCTCTTCCCAGGACTTACCATTATCCTTCGAAAGGTGTACCCTTCCATCGTCAGAGCCAGCCCACAACAGACCTTGTTCATGGGGAGATTCCTCGAAGGCGAAGATCGTGGTATACAGTTCCACTCCGGTATGATCGTGCTGAATGGGTTCACCTGGGATGTCCTGGTAGGCATCTTTGTTGGTAGTCAGGTCAGGAGAAATGATCTCCCAGCTATATCCGCCATCGACAGACCGATGCACGTATTGGGAGCAGTGGTATAAGGTTTCCCGGTCGTGGGGGGAAATGCGAATGGGTGCATTCCATTGGTGCCGGTATTTAATATCCCGTGGTGCTGTTCCGTCGTGCATTTGCGGATAAGTAGTAACCCCTTTTTGGTGTTGGGCTTTACGGTCCAGGCGAGTGATCACACCAATGTAGGTACCGGCATAAATGAGGTCGGGGTTTTCGGGATCAACAGCTATATGTCCACTCTCCCCTCCACCGACAGCATACCAGTCCTGATAGGGGGTTAGGCCACCTCCTCCCCTGCTCGCAACGGAAATGGTACTATTGTCCTGCTGAGCGCCGTATACCCGGTAGGGCCATTGGTTATCTACAGTGACCCGGTAAAATTCTGCAGTAGGCTGATTGTATTGGGTGGACCAGGTTTGCCCGCCGTTGAGGCTTATGCATGCCCCCCCATCATTACCTTCGATCATTAGTTCGGGCTGTTCGGGATTGATCCAGAGGACATGGTTATCGCTATGGGGTGTATTAATCCGATCAAAGGTTTTTCCACCATCGATAGATTTATGGAGGTCCACATTTACCACGAACAAGGTGTTCTCTTCTATGGGATGGGCAAACACTCGGGTATAATACCAGGCCCTTTGTCTTAATTCATGTTCGCGATTGATCCGTTGGAAGGTTTTTCCGCCGTCTTCCGAGCGATAAAGTCCTCCTTTTTGTTCTTCCTTTGCTTCCAGCAATACCCAAAGCCGCTGACTGTTGACGGGGGATACGGCCAGGCCGATACGGCCCAGTTGGCCATTGGGCAAACCTTCCAGTTTTGACCAGGAATCCCCTCCATTAGTGCTTTTCCAGACACCACCTTCTTCGCTGCCGTCAATGAAAGTCCAGGGCTTGCGCTCCGCCGTCCACATGGCCGCATAAAGTATCCGCGGGTTGGAGGGGTCCAGGACCAGATCAATAGCCCCCGTTTTCGGACTGACATAATGTACCTGTTCCCAGCTTTGACCGCCGTTCAAAGTCCGGTAGACCCCTCTGGTTTCTGAAGCTCCAAATAGGTTTCCCAAAACAGCTACATAGGCAACATCCGGATCCTGAGGGTGAATTTCAATCTTTCCGATTTGCCCTGCATCGGGTAATCCGGAAAAGCCCCAGGTCGACCCAGCATCCGTACTTTTATAAATCCCGCAACCTGCAGAAACATTCCCACGGGGGTCTGCCGAACCGGTACCTACATAAAGCACATTGGGGTCGGAAGGCGCAACGGCTACTGCTCCTACAGAACCACATTCGAAAAAGCCATCTGAAATATTGGCCCAACTCGTTCCGGCGTCTGTGGTTTTCCAGACCCCGCCCCCCGTACTACCAAAATAAAAAGTAAAGGCTTGCTGCGCTACCCCGGCAACAGCGGTTACGCGGCCACCCCGATGAGGACCGATATTCCGGTACTCCAGATCCAGTTCAGATTGGGCGGTAGCATAAAACGAAAAGAGTAAACCACAAAGCAATAAGCAGGTCTTGTACATCGAATCCAAGGATTTACATAAAGGACAATTGAAAGACAAAACCGGGGGTCATTCGAAAGTATGTTTTTTCTCGAAAACATTTCCCAATTAAAATAATTGAATACCAGGGATCGTATCTTGAAGAGGATTTTAATACCTCCTTACTTATCTCCCTAAGGCGCCGGTTTACCAGGAGCTTTCATTTAGTAGAATACCTCAACTTTTCATATTAAAACCCATACCCTATGTTGCGCTTTCGCTTAACCCTTTGGATGTTAGCCATTTTGGCCATTGGATTTTCTGTTACCGCTTGCAATAATGACGACGATGATGATGATGGTAGAGGCAACACCTCATCGATGCAGTCCTCCGGCACCGCTACTTTTCAGGGCCAGACCTACGATCTGGTAGATGGTTATATAGATGACTATGGCTCCGGCAGCACCCATTATAACTACGATTTCAACCTGTTTGATATGGAAGTGGAAGTCATAACTGTAGATGGGGAAACCGTGGCCATTCCCAATCTTAACTCCGGTTTCTATATCTACATGGAATTATTTTCGAATGGCACAGCAGGCTTTCAAACCGGAACCTTCGATTATGAGCCTGGTTTTGACTATGATGGTAAAGACTACTTTGACTTCATAGTACTCCTTGTAGATAATGATGAGGATGGCGATCTTTTCAATAATCCTGGTATTACTGCAGATGGGGGATCCGTTACCATTGATCGAAATGGTGATGATTGGACGATCGATTTCAATCTGGAACTAGATAATGGTTCCACCCTTACCGGGAATTTTGAAGGGAAAATGCCAATTATAGACGAACGTTGATTTTTAGCGGCAGGGCGGCTTGGGTCGCCTTGCCACTACGCAATTATTTGGTAATTTTGGGTATTACCTAAAAGCACCGAATTATGTTGCGGATCATTAAGTTAGTCCCTCTCTTCCTTTGGGGTTTTCTCCTTACTGCCTGTACCGACTTTTCCAAGGATGAAAGCCTGAACCCCTTCGAACCCGGTGATCGCACCGGCCAGGTCGACTACCTGGGCCGAACCTACCTGTTGCGTGCCGGTTTTGTCGAAGACTATGGCCAGAACCGGGATTTTTATAACCTGGATTTCTACCTGTTCGATACGGAAGTACGTATTCAAACCGAAGCTGACGGCACCCAAAACGGTATTCCGCATAAGTTTGGGGGTATTGGGATCTACCTGGAGCTTTTCGCCCCAAAGGAAGCCGATTACGATGGCGCTATATTCACCTACTCCCGGGAATTAGACGATAAGAATGGCAATTACTTCCGATTGGTTTTCGTCTTTGCAGATGAGAATAACAATGGTTCCATCCGGGATGAATCCACTCCTCGGCCTGTAGGCGGTACCATCCAAACCTTAAAAACCCCGGCTGGCGGCTGGCGGGTAGAACTCGACATCACCTTCGATAATGAGGCCCACCTTACGGGCAGTTATGAGGGGGAATTACTCTATCTCGACAAGCGTTGATTTTTTTGTAAGCCAGAGCTAGAATGGTTCTTAAATAATCCGTACATTTGCGATCGCATTTAATCAAGCCTTGATTGGTAAGGCTTGTTCTTACGGTCCCATAGTAAAACGGATATTACGTAGGTTTCCGGAGCCTAAGGTCCAGGTTCGATTCCTGGTGGGACCACAAAATCCTTCCTACATAAAACCTCACTCCCCTTCATTCAAAGGCGAGATCATGATGTGTGCCCGGTGTGTTCCTGGATCCATGATCCAGGGGTGGTTGGGCGCTATGGGCGATTCCGGTAAACCGGTGGACGCCGCTGTTGCCCAGGGCATGTAAACTACGTAACGATAAATGGCTTCAGCCACTTCTCCGCTGGCAGGATCGTAACGGGCCTCCGGACCATAATAAATGTGTAGGGTAGATCCGGGTTTCCCCATATCCAGGTCACCAGCTTTGGCTTCCTGCTCCCGGATGTCGAAAATTTCAGAAGCGGTTTTCCCTTCTGCCCGTAAAGCCCGCCCCCTAGCCATAAAAGGCTCCAGGTCCTTGTGGTAACAAGCTGCATTGAAGCCCTTTTTGTTGGGATCGTCTGCCAGGCAAATGAATTGGTTGGTCCCTTCTTTAAAAGTGACAAAATCACCAGCCATGTTGTACCCGATCACCGTGCAGTTTTCACGCTCGGCAGCCGGGGCAGCCATCAGGGCGGTGGCTACCAGAGCTTCATCAGAACCAATCGCTACAAACCGGGCATCATCAACCCTTTGTTCCGCAGTGGTTTCTGTTTCTGGAGCAGTAGTTTCGCGCACGGCTTCCCCAGAGTCGTCACATGCAGAAAAGAAAAAAAGGGCGAAAAAAAGAAATGGAAATAATTTCATGGCTTTTAATCTTAAATATAAGGATTTAGCAGGGATATAGGGGACTCCCATCCTTGGAACTCCTGAACCACCCAATGGATTTTCGTTTGTGGATTCACCCCTTAATCCTGGCCAGTTTCTCCTGATATTGCCGGATTAAGGTTTTTGCAAAAGCAACCTTATCCGTTCGTAATAATTCCATTCCTGAGCCATTTTGAATGGAAGGGTGCATATCCCTCAGCTGTTGATCACTCCATATAGCAAGTTCGATCAGTATGGGAGTTAAGGCCAATCCCTTGTCGGTCAAATGATACAGCTTTGTTTTTTTATTGTTGGGCAGGTTGGACTTAACGACAATACCCAATTCCTCAAGTAGTTTGAGCTTAGCCGAAAGAATATTTGTCGCTATTGCCTCTTCACTTTCCGTAAAGTCTTTAAAGGTTTCCTTGCCTTCTACAAGCATCTGTTTAACGATTACCAATATCCACCTATCCCCCAGTATATCCAGGGCTGAGGTAAAAGGGCAATCGCAGCGGAATTTAAAGTTCATGTTAACCCACCGTTAATATTACTTGCATTTTGCAATTAAACCTGATCGTACTTCAACTTTGCAGGTTGATTTTCTATTTTTGCTTTTAAATCAAAAGTAATAAAGTATCCCTTATGAAAAAAGTATCCCTCTTATTTGTGGTGGCGCTATCATTTGCCGCCTGCGATACCACCTCTACGGAACCCACTGCCGAAAACGAATCCACTGAAATTTCAACCTCAAACACTTCAACAATGAGTAAAAAAGAAACTGTTGGCACCTTTCTGGGTGCAGTCATGAAAGCGGACACCTTAAGCATGCGCGAGTTAGCCAATGCTGATTACATTCAACACAATCCCTTTATCCCAAGCGGGCTGGAGCCCTTCATTGATATGCTACCCCTACTTCAGGAAAACGGCACTACTGCTGAGAATGTGCGTATGTTCGAGGACGGAGACTATGTATTTATGCACAATATTTGGAGAAATGCCAAACCCTTCGGTGCTAACGAGATGGTATCCTTTGATATTATCCGTTTGGATGAAAATGGTAAAGTTGCTGAACATTGGGACGCCATGACTCCCTTAGTTTCCGAAACGGCAAGTGGGAGGACGCAAACCGATGGCCCCACCACCATAGAAGACCTGGACAAAACAGAAAAAAATAAAGCTTTAGCCAAGGCTTTGGTAGAGGATATCCTCATGGGGAAAAACCCCGACAAGATGGCTGATTATATCAGTGCCGAACAATACGACCAACACAATCCCGGTATTAAGGATGGGCTGGATGGCATTATCGAAGCAGTAGAAAGCCTGAGTGCTCAAAACAACATGTTCAAATACCAAACTATTCATAAAGTACTTGGTGAGGGAAATTTCGTACTCACCGTAAGTGAAGGAGAATGGAATGGGAAGCAGCAAGTTTTTTATGACCTCTTCCGCATTGCTGACGATATGGTGGTTGAACATTGGGATGTGATCCAGGAAATCCCTACGGAAAGCCTGGCCAATGCTAATGGAATGTTCAGGTTTAGGTAATCTATCAGGCTTCTAAGTAAAAACCCAGGACGATGGTCATCGTCCTGGGTTTCCAATTATTCCTTCTTTCGATTATTCTTAAAGGACTTATCCGGGTAATCAGGAACTGGGGGCACGTCTCTGGGGTCTGCTGAGATCTTTTCCTTTAACAGCTTAATGGCTGCATCCAGTTGGGCGTCTTCCCCATTAAAGGTTTCATGCGGCAGGTTGTCCAATTCAATATCCGGAACAAAACCCTGACCTTCTATCAACCATTTTCCTTCCGGGCCGTACACACCAAACATAGGGGCTCTGGCCAGACCGTTGTCAGTTAGGCGATTGTCACTATTCAACCATATCTGACCGCCCCAGGTCCGGGTACCGATGGTGGTGCCCAGTCCGAGCCTTTTGAAGCCTTCAGCAAAGGCCTCGCCATCCGAATAAGTATTTTCATTGACCAATACCACCATATGCCCTCTAAAGGCATATTGCATGTTCCAGTAGGGTTCTCCCGATCTTCCTTTCCAATACATCCAGGCCTTTCTCATCAGTTTTTCGAGAATGATAGCGTCAATATTCCCACCCCAATTGTACCGGACATCGACAATCAGACCTTTTCGGTTAAAGACGGGATAAAACTCGCGATAAAACTGGCTGATGTCTCCGCGTCCCATTGCTCTAAGGTGCAGGTAACCGATTTGATCCTCACTTTCCTTTTCCACCTTCAGGCGATTTCCATACTCCCAGTCGCCGTATCGTAGTGCATATTCACTTCCAGTTGGCTCTACGATGACATCCCGGTTGTCAGATCCTCTTTTCAGACTTAGCCGGACTTGTTTACCGACCTGATCTCGTATCAACTCCCCTAAGTCCAGCGCTGATAGCGCATCCCTTCCATTTACTTTTGTAATAATATCCCCCTCTCTTATGTCGAGGTAGGGGTCATCTAATGGTGATTTCTGGTTGGGATAGTCCGGATCTACTTTGTAGATATAGTCGATCCTGAACCCTCCATTGGCCTCATCCCTGCTTGTTTCTACTCCAAGGCTGGCTACTGGAATGCTTTTATTGTCATTACGACGATCGCCTCCGCCTGCACCGGTGTGCAAGGCCGATAATTCTCCCACCACCTGTCCGATCAAGTCGGATAACTCATTTCTGGTGGTCACCCGCTCAACCAAAAGGAAATATTTTTCATAAACAGCGTCCCAGTCAACTCCATGCATGTCCTTATCATAAAAATAATCCCTTTCCATTCGCCAGGCATCCGTAAAGATCTGCTTCCAGTCCTCCTGCGGGTTTATGGAAAACTTCCATCCTTTCAGGCTGATCTGGCTTTCATTCAGTTTACTCACCTTGCTTGTTCCTGCATCAATCATATAGTAAGCTCTTCCTTTCCGGAGCAATAATTTCTTTCCATCTCCGGTCATTTCAAAGCCATTTACTTCAGGGACCATGTCCGTGACCTTGATATCCTCGTTGGATATTTTAACTACTTTTAGATGGGACTTGGCTTTCAGGCCTGTTTCTGATGCCATAATATACAAGGCCTTTTCATTTACCGACAGGTTGTAGTAGTTACCAGCGGGAATAGGCACCTCAATGATCCTGGACTGGATGCCTTCCTTATCAATGGAAACCACAACTTTATCCTTTTGGTCGCCTGATTTATCCTTTTCTTCCTTTTGGTCTTCCTTGGTTTTTTCCTCTTTTTGCTCGCTCTCCATGAGTTCATCCTTTTCCCTGAAAGGCGACCTGGTCTCTTTTTTGAGAGCCACATGGTACACTTTTTCGCTGGCATCCCAATAAGGTTCTGGCTGCCTGGTTCCCCATGGGCTGCCGACCAGGGAAGTGAAGCTTCGATCAGACAGGAAATACAGGAATTTACCATCCGGGCTCCACTTTGGGTTAAAGCTATTGGCCCTGTCGGTTGTCAGATCGAAAATGGATCCGTCCATGATGTTATACACTTTGATCTGGGCCATCGTATTGAAGGCTACCTGAACAAAGGCCAGCCATTGACTATCCGGCGACCAGGAAAAATCCCGGATGCCTTCCTGATTGGTAGAAATCTTTTTACTGACCCCTGTTGCCAAATTCAAGACATACATATTGGCATCCAAATCATAGTAGGCGATCCATTTGCCATCTGGAGAGGGAATGCCCTGATACCTTAAAATAGCACCATCATCGGTTAGTGACTTTACTGCGCCGGAACCGTCCGCTGCAAATTGGACAAACTCAAACTCTCCACTTTCATCTGATAGGGTGATGATTTCTTTACCGTCAGGAGAAAATACGGCATCCCGATAGCGAACATCCTTCTGATTTGTAAAGGATATGAATCGTCCGGATTGCACAGGGGCTACAAAGGCCCTGCCGCGAGCAGTAATGACCACTTTTTCTCCTTTTGGGTCAGGGTGGACAGCTGTTATGTACTGGGAAGGGTTCTCATCCCACTTCTCTCTTAGTTGCTCGAGATCAGAAGCCAGTCGTATATCCAACTTATTATACTCGCCCGAAGCTAGATCCAATAACCAAAGATCAGCAGCATGTTGATACACTAGTTTACCCTCATCCAGATTGGCATAGCGAATATCATAGTCATCATGCCTGGTATGTTGTTTCAAATTACCGCCATCGGCATCCATAGACCAAATATTCATCACACCATCCCGATCAGAAATGAAATAAACCCTTCCATCGTACCACATGGGGTGAAAACTTTCCCCTACATGGTCCACGGTAAGTTTTTCAGCCTCATTGCTTCCATCAAATTTCCAGATCTGGCGAGCTGTTCCCCCAACATAGCGCTTGGCAGCATCATTATGGTCGGCCGGGCGAATAAAGAACCAGACGCCATCTTCGTTTTGAACCCCTTCACTGGCTTGATAGAGAGGAGCTACCGATTTCCCCTTAGAATTCAGGTTAATGGTTACCAATTGCTCATCGGGGCGTTTGTTGAACGCCCAAGTTTGATAAACGATCTTTCCATCCGGCGTCCAGCTGGTTACTATAGAACCTTCTGATTCATAGGTCCAACGAGTAGTCATCCCACCATCTATGGGAATGGTGTACACTTCGGAAGGCCCCTCGTAACTGGCCGTAAAAGCAATAGTCTTCCCATCCGGAGAGATGGCTGCAAATCGCTCTTCCTCTGCGTGCGTGGTCAGCCGTTGAGCAAGACCACCCTCTATCGGAACCTTCCAAATATCACCTTCTGCGGTAAAAACGATGGTGTTCTGGTGAATATCAGGATATTGATAATACCCCTCAAACCCCTGCGCATTAGCCAGGTTTAAACCAACTATTACACTGAGGAAAACGCTTATTAGTTCCTGCCACATAATGATTATTTTTTTATGTAAGTGTTCTTTAATCAGACAATCATACTCTCTAAAAGAGAGAAAATTTTTGGCACAAGCTTTAATCGAGTTCATTTTAGCACCTATAAATACTCATTTTTCTCCATTGTGTCGGACTACTATTTATTAAAGTTCTTCAAATTCATTAACCTCAGCACCGCCGCAAGTCCCAGTAAAGGCCCCATTCCCAGGCTTACATACATCCACTGTACGTAGCCGGATTGAGCGAGGTAGGTAAGCAACTGTATACTGAATATAGTAATGGCAAAGCCAATGCTGTTGACGATGGTCAGAGCGGAGCCCCGTAGTTCAGCCGGAACATTACGGGCAACCAGGGTGGAAAATTGAGGGGAATCGCCCACCACGGTAAAGCCCCAGAGAAAGAGCAACAGCAGGAAGGGGATCCAGTCCAGTGCCATCCAGGCCGGGGAAAATAAGCACAACAGTCCGGAAACCAGTAACATACCGAAGGCGATACGTACACTCCCCAGCCTTAGCGACCAATAGCCCCCGAAAACACAACCCAGCCCCCCAAAGGCAATCGCAAGGAAAGAAAAGAGCGAAAGGGTTGACTCCTGCATAGCGGGAAAACGGCTGGCAAGGATGAAAGGCACAAAAGCCCAAAAAGCGTACAACTCCCACATATGCCCGAAATACCCCAGCGCTGCAGAACGGAAGTCGGGATAGCGAAAGACCTCCACAATAGCTACCGGGTTAAATCCTCTACCGGGCTTCCGACCTGGGCCGTCCGGGACGAATACCCCGATGGCCAGTCCACCTAAAACCGCCAGCAGGGAAGCCCCCTGCAATACGAACGTCCAGGATAGGTCAGCCCCATAGTAGCGCAAAAAGTGGGGAAAAGCGGTTCCCAGTACCAGGGCACCCACCAGGTACCCCAAGGCTTTTCCCAATCCTTTAGCATACCAGTCCGCTGCGATCTTCATGCCAACCGGATAAATACCGGCCAGAAAAAACCCGGTTAGAAAGCGCATCACCAAAATGGAAGGATAATCCAGGACAACCGACCCGACGCCCAGATTGAACAAAGCACCCAGCAAAGCAGAAACCAAAAAGACCCGGGAAGGAGAAAAACGATCTGCTATGGTTAGGATGGCAAACAACAAAGTACCACTAATAAACCCCAACTGCACCGCCGAAGTTAAACCGCCTAGAGCCCCAAGGGGCAACTGGTATGCGGCTTGCAGATCAGCCAGGACTGCATTGCCGGCAAACCAAAGGGAAGTACCGGCAAATTGTGCCAGAACTATTACTGGAAGGATATACCAGGGGGGATGCTCAGTGTTCATCTTGCTGGATGGTATCTGTGGAGAGTTGGCCATTTTTGGCTGCATTTTTTTGTTGTTTGCGAAACGCCCACACCCGTTCCCTCTCCTCCTGATACAGCTCCGGATCCCCCAATTGCTCAAACATTTTTTTGTTGCTCAGGTGCAGAAAGTAGCGGGTTTTATCCGGCGGATATTCCCGGACTTCCACGAAAAGTTTTTGCCCGGAAGCCAGGTAACCTTCCTTTTTCGGCGGGTCGACAAAATCGCGTTTATTAAAATTCTCCCAGGGGAAAGAGATCCAGAGATTGGTGCTGTCCTCAAAACCGAAGCGTCCTCCTAAAAACAAACCGAAAGCAGTGGATTGCACCTCCATACGGGGAATTTCCATGGTTTGGTCTTCCAGCCTGACGGTATTGATCAGAGGGGCAAATTCGATTTTTTCTAAGTGCTCTTTTTTGAAAAGGATGTTCCCCACTTTGACAATGGGTTCGAATTGGTCCAGTTCCAGCTTCCCGCTCCGGATCACCAGTTTTTGAATAGCGAGCTCTCTGCGGATCAACTTCCGTGGAGAGGCTACAAGCCGGGCAGTTTCGGCTTCGAATACCATAGGTGGGTGCTCGGCGTAAAGGGTATCCGTAAGGCTGATCCCTTGGAGACTGACCGTCAAAGAGGGGAAGTTACGGACCAGGGATAAGCTGGCTCCTCCAATGTTCAACGCTCCACAGTGTTCCTTACCATATAACTGCTCGACCTTATCAATGATCAGATCGGAAAGGGAGCGTAGCAGCAGAGGACCAAACGCGATTGCCAATATTACGAGCAAGCCGATTCCCAGCGCTATGCGTTTTAAGACCTTCATTGGATAAAGATGGGAAAACTGAAGGCTTTTTTCCTCTTTCTCTTCAATATTGTAAAGCAAACACCCCACTCTACCCCAAACACAGGTTAAAGCCTTTACCAATCTATTCTTCCTCCAAATAAATGTTGATCTTTACCTCGCCAGAACCCCCGATCAATTGGAGCCCCTGGCTTGTTCTAGGATAAATAAATGATCAGAAAGCAATAGCTATGGATTTCCACAAGAATATTCTGAGTACTATTGGTAACACACCATTGGTTCAATTACACAAGGTAACTGCTGAGGTACCGGCTACGGTTTTGATGAAAGTCGAGACCTTCAATCCCGGCCATTCCATTAAGGACCGTATGGCCATCAAAATGCTGGAAGATGCTGAATCCAAAGGGGATATCAAGCCCGGAGGGACCATTATCGAATGCACCTCCGGTAATACCGGAATGGGGCTGGCACTGGGGGCGGCCGTAAAGGGGTACAAATGTATCTTCACCACCACCGACAAGCAATCCAAGGAGAAGATCGACCTGCTGAAGGCATTAGGTGCAGAAGTAGTCATTTGTCCCACAAACGTGGAGCCTGACGATCCCCGCTCCTACTACTCTGTAGCCCGCAGGCTCAGCCAGGAGATCCCGAATAGTTTCTGGTTCAATCAGTATGACAACCTTTCTAACCGGCAGGCTCATTATGAAAGTACCGGGCCCGAGATCTGGCGGCAAACGGCCGGCAAGGTAACTCACCTGGTAGTGGGCGTAGGTACCGGCGGAACGGTTTCCGGTACCGGTCGCTTTCTCAAGGAACAGAACCCGGACATCCAGGTCTGGGGAGTCGACACTTATGGTTCAGTCTTTAAAAAATACCATGAGACGGGCCAGTTCGATGAAAAAGAGATCTACCCTTATATCACGGAGGGGATCGGAGAGGATATCCTACCGAAGAATGTAGACTTTTCGATCATTGATTATTTCGAAAAGGTTACAGATAAGGATGGTGCCATCATGGCCCGTCGACTGGCCCGGGAAGAAGGGCTGTTGCTGGGGTATTCAGCAGGGTCTGCCGTAGCCGGACTGGTCCAGCTCAAAGACCGTCTCCAACCGGAAGATGTAGTGGTAGTGGTTATCCACGATCACGGCAGCCGGTACGTCAATAAGATCTACAACGACGACTGGATGCGGGAACGCGGATTTTTGAACCGGGAACTGCGCGTTTGCGACCTCATCAGCATGAAAAAGGATGCCTCCTTTTTTAGCATTGAATCCGCTACCCCCATCCGGGAGGCTTTCCAGGTGATGAAAGAAAGAGAGATCAGCCAGTTGCCAGTTATGGATAATGGCGCCATGATTGGTTCTCTGATCGAATCAGAAGTACTGAATTACCTATTCGAAAAGCCCGGGGATTCCGGGGAAACGCCCGTAGCAGAGATCATGAGCCCTCCCCTACCCATGGTGGACGAGGAGACTCCCACCTCACAGTTGCGTCACATGATCACCCGACAATCGCCGGCAGTGGTCTGTCGCAACAAGGCCGGGTTGCATCATATTATTACACAATATGATCTCATCCAGGCAGTATCCTAGTAGAGACGCATAAGAATGCGTCTCTACTGGCATTCATCATTCCAGATCCAGGGTTTTCCGTGGTAATTTTTCATTGCGGTGGGCGGTATGCCAAATGACGGAAGCAATGATGGTGGCTGCCTGAGAGAGGTCTTCACCGGAAAGGTGATCCCAATTATCCATGTTCGAATGGTGGGTACGGGTAAAATAGGCCATGGGATCTTGAATGAATTGGAAGCCGGGTATTCCCACCGCATCGAAGGCCAGGTGGTCGGTGCCACCGGTATTGTTCAGGGTCAGGGTTCCGGCCCCCAAATCCTTGAAGGGTTCCAACCAGGCTCGAAAGATAGGCGCCACCTGAGCATTCCCCTGCAGGTAGACTCCCCGGATCTTGCCGGTGCCATTATCCAAGTTATAATAAGCCGATACCTTTTCCTGTTCCTCCTTCAAACTGGCGGGGGTATAACTTTCAGGTTCAAAATTTGCAAAGTGATCCCCTACATAATTACGGCTGCCATACAATCCCTGCTCCTCCCCTGTCCACAAAGCCAGGCGCAGGGTGCGGCGCGGGCGTTGGCCAGTTTCTTCTATCGCTTTTAATAATATTCGGGTAACTTCCATCATGACAGAAGATCCCGCGCCGTTGTCTGTTGCACCGGTAGCCGTATGCCAACTGTCGAAATGAGCACCGAACATGACCACCTCGTCCTTGAGGTCTGTTCCGGGAATCTCGGCGATGATATTATGCTCTATCCCGTCAGGGTTAGTGTAGCGAGCTTTCAGATCCATGCTCAATTGAACAGTCTGCCCTTTTTGCAACATCCGAAAAATGCGATTGTAATGCTCAATAGCCACAGTGGCCTGAGGGATTACCGTTCTTTCTTCTTCCCAGGAACGCCCTTCCGGAACCCGGGCAGAGGAGACAAATACGGTACCCAGATCACCTTTATAACTGCGATCCAAAATGGCAAGTGGTTGTTCTTTACCCAGGAAAGCCCAAAGGGCCTCGTTGAAGCTAAAACCACCAAGCTGGCGCGTATTCCTGCGCTGGCGTGGTATGGGCAAATCGGCATTAGCCAGTTCGAGCAGGTCCTCCGCATCGTATCGCTGGGCAGATGCTTCAAACCATTCCTCGGTATTCCGGATGGTGTCCAGCAAGACGAATTTACCTTTTAATTTGTTCCAGTATTGCTCGAGGTCAGCTTCATCCGTAGCTTTCAAATAGATCACTTCCCCGCTTACGGTTCCATCTGTGGAAGGGGACCAGGCCTTAGGATAAGCAATAACCGGCCAGTAGGAAGGGTCAGTAGCATGCATTTCAAAGTGCTCCAACTCCCAACCGCGACCAAAAGGGCCCCATTCCTCAAGGTGCACGTTTTCCATGCCCCATTCCTTTAGGATTTCCAAAGCCCAATCAGTAGCTTTATCCAGCATGGGCGAGCCCGTCAGCCGCGGCCCATAAACGTCGGTCATCCAACTGGCGATATCCATTACCTGACTTTCCTCCAGCCCTTGTTTTCGAATAACTTCATTGACTCTTTCATCTACCGGTTCCTGGGCAAGGCCGATACTTGTAGTTATTAGTCCGATCAGCAAAAGTGGGAAACGCTTCTTTTCATGATGTGAATCTGATTTTATTTAAAATGGTTAGCTAAATGAGAAAACCCTTATTTAGGAAGGGACCTCTTTTTCAAGAAACAAGTCTAAATTTAACCAAAAATCAGTTTAAAAAAAGGTGAACATCGCCAAAGAAAAAGGGGGATCCAGTCAAATGACTGGACCCCCCTTTAAAGAAACTATCCAAGCCCGGCTTTACAGACGGGAAGTTAATTCTTACTTCTTATCGTCATCCACTTCTTCGTATTCTACATCCGTTACATCTTCTCCGGTATTGGAATCCGTTCCGGTATTAGGGTCAGAAGTTCCAGTTGTACCGGCTTCCTGCTGTGCCTGGTAGATCTCCTGACTGGCTGCCTGCCAGGCATTGGTAACGGCTTCTGTAGCGGCATCGATCTTGGCAATGTCCTGAGCAGCATGCGCTTCCTTCAGGTCCTTAATCGCCTTTTCAATAGCCTCTTTTTTATCGGCAGGGATCTTATCGCCGTATTCCCCTAATTGCTTTTCTGTTTGGAATACCAATGATTCTGCCTGATTGAGTTTTTCCACACGCTCTTTTGCCTCGCGGTCTACATCTGCGTTCGCTTCGGCTTCAGCCTTCATACGTGCAATCTCTTCATCAGACAGGCCGGTGGAAGCTTCAATGCGGATGCTTTGCTCTTTACCGGTGCCTTTATCTTTGGCAGAAACATTCAAGATACCATTGGCATCCATATCGAAGGACACTTCAATTTGCGGCACCCCTCTTGGCGCCGGAGGAATTCCATCCAGGATAAAGCGACCCACCGTGCGATTATCCTTCGCCATCGAGCGCTCTCCCTGAAGGATGTGAATTTCTACCTGAGGCTGGTTGTCAGACGCTGTGGAGTATACTTTTGATTTTTTGGTGGGGATGGTCGAATTAGCTTCGATCACCACGTCATAGACTCCACCCATAGTCTCAATGCCCATAGACAGCGGGGTTACATCCAGCAGCAGAACATCCTGAACGTCTCCGCTAAGTACACCACCCTGAATAGCTGCACCGATCGCTACCACCTCGTCGGGGTTAACCCCTTTATTTGGCTTTTTATCGAAGAATTTTTCGACGGCTTCCTGAATGGCAGGAATACGGGTTGACCCTCCTACCAGGATGACTTCATCGATCTTATCCTTTCCCAGTTTGGCATCTTTCAGGGCCTCCTGGCAAGGTTTCAGGGTGCGCTGGATAAGTTCATCCGCCAATTGCTCGAATTTCGAACGGGTCAATTTTACCACCAGGTGTTTTGGCACACCATCCAATGCGGTGATATATGGCAGGTTCACTTCCGTTTCATTGGAAGAGGAAAGTTCGATCTTGGCTTTCTCAGCAGCTTCTTTCAGACGCTGCAAGGCCATGGGATCTTTGCGAAGATCCATATTCTCCTGATCCTTGAAAGTTTCGGCCAGGTAGTCAATGATCACCCGGTCAAAATCGTCCCCTCCCAGGTGCGTGTCCCCGTTGGTAGACAAGACTTCAAAAACACCGTCACCCAGGCTCAGGATAGAGATATCGAAAGTACCGCCACCAAGGTCATAGACGGCAATGGTCATGTCCTTATCCCGCTTGTCCAAACCGTAGGCCAGAGCTGCGGCAGTGGGTTCGTTGATAATTCGCTTGATCTCCAAGCCAGAGATTTCGCCAGCCTCTTTGGTAGCCTGACGCTGAGAGTCATTAAAATACGCCGGAACGGTTACTACCGCTTCCGTTACTTCTTGTCCAAGAAAATCTTCCGCTACCTTTTTCATTTTTTGAAGGATCATAGCCGAGATTTCCTGAGGGGTATATTCACGTCCATCAATATCTACGCGGACGGTGTCGTTGGTCCCTTTTACTACCTTATAGGAGGCACGATCCACTTCCTGGTCCACTTCACTATAGCGTTGGCCCATGAAGCGCTTAATGGAAGAAATAGTACGCTGAGGGTTGGTAATGGCCTGGCGTTTAGCCGGGTCCCCGATCTTGCGCTCTCCATTGTCCATGAAAGCGACCACTGAAGGCGTCGTCCGACGGCCCTCATCATTCTGGATCACCACCGGTTCGTTTCCTTCCATTACCGCCACACAGGAGTTGGTTGTACCTAAGTCAATACCAATAATTTTACCCATACTGTATGATTTTCAGATTTGGTTTTCAATTGCTTTTACACTCATGATAAAGCAATCGCCGTGCCAATGCCAAAGCAGGGGAAAAATGCTGACAGAAGGGCAAATCTGCCTCCCGGAAGTGACAAGTCGATAGGAAAAATGGAAAAACATCCTTTTTGCTGTCAACCTGTCATGCCAGGAGTGCTTTTCACCAAGCGGTAGCTGTTCTTTTGGTATTACCCTTTTGGGGCAAGGTACTGCATCCAAACCCGTAACAAGGCTGCAACCGTTATTACATCAGTGATCTCCCCCCGGTTCACCATATCAACGGCTTCTGACAGAGGCAATCGTTTTATAGCCAGGTCTTCCGTGTCCTCGGGGTCGGCCTTTCCGAAGGTCAGATTCCGGGCCAGGTATACCACACCCGTTTCATCTGTTACGGAGTTCGAAAGGTGAAGGTCGAGCAATTTTTCCCAATGCCCGGCAATTATTCCAGTCTCCTCCCTGAGCTCGCGTTTTCCGGCCTCCAGTGGATCTTGTCCCAGCGGGCATCCCCCTTCCGGTATTTCCCAACTGTAGCGGCCCAGGGGATAGCGAAACTGTCCAACCAGCCAAACATTGCCTTCATTATCCAGTGGTACTACTCCTATAGCCAGGTTTTTAAAATGGACCAACCCATAGATTCCAGGCTTACCTGAGGGGTTGGTCACCTCCCGGTGGGTAACGGATATCCAGGGGTTGTCATAAACAGGTTTAATTGAAAGTGTTTTCCAGGGGTTTTCCATTTGAAGGTATTTTGATGAGAACAATTGCCCCGCCTAGATCTTTCCCAGAAGTTTATACCCCTGATACCCGACCCATTCTTTCAGCAGTAAGTCCCATTGGGCAAGGACATCCGCAGCAGGCAGTAACCAGTAGCGGGGCGACCGTTGCCGGCGCTCTGTTTGAAAATCAACGGGAATGGGGTCGCAGTCAAGCCCCGCTTTGACAAACAGACCGTGGGCCCGGGGCAGATGGGTGGCGGAGGTTAAAAGAGCGCAGCGGGCTCCGGGATACTGCGCTTCCAACAGGGCTTTCGAGAACAGTGCATTCTCCAAAGTATTTTTCGATCGGGTTTCCATAATAATATTCGAATCCGGCACCCCCAGAGTCCGTAATATTTCCCGGGCCTCCTGAGATTCAATAGGGGTTTTATCGAAAGGATTTCCAGAACCGCCGGTGATCATTATTTTTTTCAGATGCCCTCTTTTGTATAATTCCAGGGTGTTCAGGAATCGATTACCTGCCCGATTCAGGTTGAATTCGAAATCACCGGCCCGGGCGAAGGAATTGGAAAACCCACCAAGTAGAATGCCGACGTCATATGGTTGGTCAATGGTCTCAAAAGCCAAAGGCTCAGGCTCCCACCAATCCAGAGCGAGGTCCTGTAACCAGTGGTTCCCGAAAATCCAAAGGACCAAAAAGGCGTATACCGGCAATCGCCCTGCCCATCGATGTTTTCGAAACAGAACAGCCCCCAGTAAAAGCACAAAGACCCAAACCAGGGGGGACAAACAAATGATCAGCAGTTTCCCAAGAATGAAGGCCACGGTTTTTGGATTTTCAGGTAGGCAGGATCACTAAGTGATCCTGCCTCTAATTTTTTCCAACCTCTTCAACTGTGGATTATCAAAAAAATGGTGGAGGGGTAGGTCCTGCCATCAATTTCGACCAGAAAAAGCGCATATAGGTAGGTTGAAAAGCCTGAATGGCAATTATGGTAAAGACCAGCCCGTAAACGGCCCCCCAAAAGTGGGCATTGTGCCCTATATTATCCGTTCCACGCTTATCCATATAATTGGAGTACCATAAATAGGCAATACCAAGGATCAAAGCTGGCAGGGGCGGGAATAAAAACCAGGCCCAGGGATCAAATAATATAAAAGCAAATACCAGGGCCGAGGTTGCTCCGGAAGCGCCCAGTGCAGCATAAGCTGGATTATCCTGGTGCTGAAAATAAGAAGGTACAGAGGCAATGATGATAGAAGAAAGATAGAGTAATACAAAAGCCACCGGCCCCATAACAGGGCCAAAAATACTATTGTAATAAGTTTCTACAATGGACCCGATTTGATACAGAACGATCAGGTTTACGATCAGGTGGGTCATGTTGCTGTGAATAAAGCCGTGTGACAGGAAACGGCCGTATTCTTTATTTTGATTAACGGTATACGGATGGAAGATCAGCTTTTGCCGCATTTCGTAATTATTAAAGGCCTGGTAGGAAATAAAGCCGGTCATTATCACGAGGACCAAGGTGATGCTAATACTCATATAATTGAAATATCCTGAAGTTAAAAGTATTTGAATAGGTAGAAATAGAAAGGGAAGGTAAAAATTTTACCGTTCCCCGTGTTCATTATCCTCCTGCCAATTGCAGGAGGCTAGTCATTGTGGTAGGGCTCGTTGTGCAAAATACTCATGCCACGGTAAAGTTGCTCCAGTAAAAACAGACGGATCATTTGATGAGAGAAGGTCATTTTCGAAAGAGCCAATTGCTCATCTGCACGCTCAAAGAGGGCATCTGAAACCCCATAGGCTCCTCCGATCAGAAAGATCAACCGCCTATTGGAGCGTTGTAATAATCTTTCGAGTACTTTCGAAAACCTGTTTGAAGTATAGGTTTTTCCATTCTCATCTAAGAGGATCAAATAATCTTGCGGACTTAAACGTGCCAAAACAGCCTCCCCTTCCCGCTCTTTCAACTGCTTCGGGGGCAATTTCCCTCCTTTTCTAATATCCGGAATTGTTTCAATGGAGAAGGGGAAATAGCGTTTTAAACGTTTTTCGAAAATGGAAGTACCTTCTTCCAAATAGGCGGGGTGGGTTTTCCCAATAACCCAACAGGATACATTCATGTCCTTTTTCGGGGAAAATAGGCTCTTTTTCGTTCGCAAGTCTAGTTGGTCGAAAAAAAGTAGGGTAACAAGGACAAATTCGCATCTTGAATTAAATTTTCTTCCTTTTATGCAGCAAAAGCCCATCCCCTGGAGCATCCTGCTGGGAGCAGCCATTGTCAAGTTTGTCTTTCACTTTTTTGCCAACCCGAACTATGAGTTCCATCGAGACGAATTACTATTCCTCGCCATGGGAAGGCATCCTGACTGGGGCTATATTTCAGTCCCTCCTTTTATTGGCTGGTTGGCCTGGTTAGTACAAAATACCCTGGGTGATGAATTATGGATGGTTCGCATGGTACCGGACATCGGAGGAAGCATACTGGTAGTGTTAACCGGATTACTTGCCCGGGAACTAGGGGCAGGAAAGTTTGGCCAGTTCTTTGCCGCTTTTTGTATCCTTTATTCCCCGGTCTTCCTGCGTATGAGCCTTCTGTTCCAACCCGTTATCTGGGATGTTTGTTTTTGGACTGCCGTCTCCCTCCTGATCGTACGGTATCTTAATCAACGAAATGGCCAACTACTTTTAGTCCTGGGAGGGGTCATTGGCTTTAGCCTGTTGAATAAATACACTACGGGGTTTTACCTGCTGGCGCTTTTGTCAGCGCTCTTATTTACTTACTGCTGAGCGTAGCGTTCTCCTAAAAAAGGAACTCTGGTTGGGTTACGGGATCGCTTTGCTCATTTGGATTCCGAACCTTTTATGGCAATGGCAGCACGACTGGCCTTTTTTCGACCATATGCGGGCCTTAAACCGTTCCCAATTGGCCAATACCCGTCCCTCCGACTTTCTGATCGGTCAACTCCTTCTGGAACTGCCGATTTTTTATACCTTCCTTGGAGGTCTGGTCTTTTTATGGGTACTTCCTGGAGGAAAGCCCTACTGGGTTTTAGGCATAGTTACTGCCGGTGTCCTATTGATATTACTAGCCTTGAAGGGAAAGCATTATTACGCTGCGGGTTTACACCCGCTGATCCTTGCAGGTGGTAGTGTGTTACTCGAGCGAATTACATTCAAAATGCGATGGATCAGACTATTACCTATAGCTATTAGCCTGCCCCTTATCATCCCGGTCATTCCGGTGGGAGTACCCGTTGTACCCTTGGACCGTGCCCCTGCCTACTTCGAATGGGCTGCAAATGACCTTGGGCTTGAAAGTATCCTGCGCTGGGAGGACGGGGAGCTTCATGCCCTCCCACAGGATTTTGCCGATATGTTTGGCTGGACAGAGATCGGTGACCTGACCCAAAAGGCTATTGATCTGGCGGGAGCCCCAAAGGAAGAGATTATGATCTACGGTGATAACTATGGGCGTTCCGCTTCTGCGCTGCATTACGCTGCTCCCAAGGGCGATCCAATTGTGACCGGTTTTAACGGTTCTTTTGGATTATGGGCACCCCAGACTACCAATGCAAATACGTTGATCTATATCAATGACCAACTGGGAAGTGATGTGGAAGCTTTATTCCAAAAAATTGACACCGTAGGGAGCGTCCAGAACCGATATGCCCGGGAGCGGGGAACTGTGGTTATTCTATGCCAAAAGCCTCTACAGCCCTTCGGCCCTTTTTGGGAAGAACGGGTGAAAGCTGTCCAGAAAAACTGGGACGTTTTCTAGGCCTACTTATAAAAATTTCCATCCGGTTATCTCCTCGGTAATCGCCCCATTGAAAGATGGGGCCTTTAGGATTTGCATATAAATAAAATAATATTTTCTTTGAGTAAAAATCTAAGGTCGTGCATAAAGATGTATGATGAGCCTTAAAAAAGCACAATGAGGACGAACTTTGAATATGTGCAAAATAAAAATCAAAGTCCAATGTCCTCATTGCGAAAGTCTCAATGTCGAAGTTGTTTAAAAAGTCCCCCCAAAAGAGGGTTGATATGAGAAT
>CAYZMS010000014.1:21249-110408 GCA_964479625.1 uncultured Saprospiraceae bacterium | reverse complement strand
AGCTCTTTTGATCCGCTTTGAAACAAAGGCTAAAAATTGGCTGAGCTTACATTATCTGGCATTTGCTCTCATACTCCTCAGAATCTAAACAAATCATTTTTAAACAACTTCTATATTTATTTTTTTTCCACAGTGCCTTTAAGAACAATGAAAAAGTATCCATTCCCTGTCCTGTTTTTTGCCTTCTGCCTGCTCCCTTTGAGCGGACAAGCGCAGGATGAACTTTACTGGCGATACGCCAAAGCCTCCTTCCCTCAGTTGAAAGCCTTATTGTCCATTCCGAATGATGCGCACTTTCCCAATGATATAGAGCAGAACGTCCAATGGTGCGAGCGGCATTTTTCACAAAGGGGGTTTACCCATCAAAGGTTGGAAACTCCGGCTGCTCCTTTGTTATTGGCTGAAAGAAAAACAGACTACCCCGATGCCAAGACCGTCCTAATTTACCTACAGGTGGATGGACAACCAGTGGACCCCGCCTTTTGGTTCCAGGATAACCCCTACGAAGCGACCCTCAAACAGCGCGACCCGCAGGGGGGCTGGAAAACTATCGACTGGGCCCTGCTGGAAAAGGAGCACATCGACCCGGAATGGCGCATTTTCGCACGGAGCACTGCCGACTCCAAAGGGGCGGTCAATATGTTCCTAACGGCCATGGATATTCTCAATGACCAGGACGAAACCCCGAATTTTCACATGAAGGTCATCATGGATTTTGAGGAAGAAATGGGATCACCCAATTTGCCCCAGGCCGTAAAGGATAATAAAGAGGCCCTGGCTGCAGATATGCTCATCATTTTCGACGGTCCCCGCCACATTGCCAATAAACCTACCCTTACCTTCGGCGCTAGAGGAATTTCCGAGATCACCCTCAAGGTATTTGGCCCCATTTTCCCGCAACACAGCGGGCACTATGGTAATTGGGCACCCAATCCGGCAGTACGGCTTTCGCAACTCATCGCCAGCATGAAGGACGAACGGGAACGGGTGACCATCCCGGGCTTTTACGACGGCATCGAGATCAGTCCGGCTATCAAAGCCGTATTGGATGCCGTACCCGACGATAAAACCTACATCAACTACAAACAATTGGGTGTCGCCAGGGGGACCGGCGTAGCCCCCACCTATCAGGAATCCCTGCAATACCCTTCACTCAACGTCCGGGGCTTTCGATCCGGTTGGGTAGGCGATGAAGCCCGCACCATCGTACCGGCGGTGGCCACTGCCGAAATAGATATTCGCCTGGTGCTGGAGAGCGATCCCGACCGACTCCTTCGGTTGATTAGGGACCATATTGAGGCACAGGGGTACTATGTTATTGATCGAAAGCCCGATTCCCGGGAACGCGCCCAGTACGACCGGATCTGTCAATTTAACAGCAGCACTTCCTATCTGGCCTTTCGAACCGATTTTGACTCAGAGGTCGGCTTGTGGTTAAACCGGGCATTGGTCAAGGCCTTTGGAGAGCAGCCCATCAAGCAGCGTACCTCCGGAGGCAGTATTCCCATTTCCCCTTTTGTCAATGAGTTGGGTGTACCGGCGGTTTCTGTACCTACCGTTAACCGGGACAATAACCAACACAGCCCCAATGAAAATATCCGGATCGGCAATTATGTGGACGGCATTAAGACCATTTATTATATCTTAAAGGAGCGATTGTAGCCCCTCCGAAAGCGGTGGTGGTGCTGAAGGTGTTTGACGCTCTTCGGCTCGACAAGTGAACAAAAAAAGAAAGTACCCATTTTAAAAGATATCCCAACCTATGCTTACCAGAGTCATCCTTTTTTTAATCCTGAATTTCGGGGCGCTAGGCATTGGTAGTCTCTTTACCAGTAGCGGGGTATCCTCCGATTGGTACCAGGCACTGGATAAGGCGCCCTGGACACCCCCCGGCTGGGTATTCGGCTTTGCCTGGACGACCATCATGGTCTGTTTTTCCTTCTATCTGGCCTACCTTTGGCCAAGAGTGGAGCATAAGCAGCTCCTTATTGGCCTTTTCGCTCTGCAATGGGTGCTGAATGTCGCCTGGAACCCACTGTTTTTCTATTTTCATCAGGTCCTCCTCGCCCTTATCGTTATCAGTTTATTAACGGTCCTGGTGGGCTATTTTCTCTTTAGTTATTGGCTGGTTCTAAAGGAGCGATCCCTGTTAATCCTGCCTTATTTCATCTGGCTCCTGATTGCCAGTTCATTAAACGGATATATTTTTTTTAAGGCAGCTTAAAATCTGGTTTGATTCTAGCGATGAACAACATAACGACCATCCTCAAATTTCTTCTGATCGCTCCCCTTTTAATGGCTTTCCAGTGTGAAGAGGAGCTGGGGGAAAGCAGCCTGGTAATTAACGAATTCCAGGTGGCGGTGACGCCCGAATGGAACTTTTCCCTTGACGATACGATCTGGGTAAGTGGAAGACTTTCCAGCAAAGCTTTAGATCTTGCAGAGCATGATTCGGTCTTTCTCGATACGCCCCCAGCAGACGTTTTTTCCCTTTACCAATTCATAGAACCCACGGCCCTTTCGAATTGTCAAGATGCCATTGACCAGTTCGTGTTAATTATGGAAAATGGAACTAAATCCTTCATCCCCTCTTGCGAAAATGCTCACTTACAGGCCCTTCCCGAACTAGAAAGCAATGGTTTGTTTTACAACTACCGCATTGGTCTAATACCTACAACAACAGGAGATTATGTGATCAGCTGGCAAAGCGGTATCCTTCAAAACCTCGACAGGAATGAATTTATCATAGACGCTTACCTCATGGAAAACCATCCCGGTCAAATTGGCTTCAACAGTTGCGGAAATCACTCCTGGCGATACCTGAATGAATCGGAGCGGGAGTATTATTTCAGGGTGCGGTAGTTGGGGTTGTGACTCCGGTATGCCAGTCTTGACAAAATCACTCAAATAAGCAGACCGTATGCAGGGTTCGGCTGCTACACTTACCCAAAAAACACCATGCCTTCCGGATGTACCATTCGAAAAAATGGTACCCAGATATATTTTATAGATTTTGATAGGGTGGTCCCATTTTCAATCGTTAGATAAAATTAGAAGATATACCTCCCAAATCGTCCCTACATATTAAAACTTAAAGTTTTTAATATGTTCAAAGTGCTTTTCTATTTGGTACTGCCGGCGATACTTTGTTTTTCTTCCTGTACCGAGGAAGATGATCCAGGTCTGGCAGTTCCCCCTAGCGAGACCATCAACAAGATCCTGCCCCTGGGCGCATCCAGAGTGGAAGGCGCTAGGCCTGCTTTCGAAAGCTATCGTTACGAACTTTGGAAACAGCTGGTCGATGGCAACTGGGACTTTGATTTTATTGGAACAGCCGAAGATGAAGCCAATCTTTACCCTATCTATTCCAATCAAACCTCCGATACAGACCACCAAGGTCATGGGGGCTACACCTCCGACGAATTACTCGAAGGAATAGAAGTTTGGGTAACAATGACCGGTGCGCCGGATATCGTATTATTTAGTTCCCCTGGCGGGAACGATACCCTTGTCAATTCTTCTTTCGAGAAAGCCGTAGAAAACATCAACGCAATTATTGATATCCTGCAGACTGCCAACCCGAATGTGACCATCCTCATCGAACAAATGGCGCCCGGCCGTTCTGATATAATGCAACCGCCCTTATCCAACTATTTCGAAAACATGCAAGAGGAGGTAATCACCATTGCTGTTCAACAAACTACCTCTACCTCCCAGGTAATCCCGGTGGATATGTTTACCGGTTTCAATGATAGCTTCCTTGCTGATGAGGTGCACTATAACGAAGCCGGAGCAAGATTCATTGCCGATCGCTTTTATTCCGTTTTGGAAGGGTTACTTTCCAACTAAAGGGAAGAGGGAAAAAGAGGGTATCCCTGCTAATCCTAGCAAAGGGGATACGGGTAACTAACGGCCCTTAAAAACCAACAAAATCTACTTAATTGCGCGGCATTCTAGGCATCCCTATATTACCAGACGCCAAAACACTTCCTTGCTTATTCCATTTTTTATATTTTGGCAACATTAGCCGAATCTGGCGTAAAACCCAAAATTCATAACGCTCCATCCATTATGGCACTCCTTCTCCCTGTCAATGGTATTTCTCCTACTTTCGGTAAGGATTGTTACCTGGCAGAGAATGCTACCATCGTCGGGGACGTTGTTTGTGGTGACCAGTGCAGCTTCTGGTTCCAATCGGTCATTCGGGGGGACGTGCACTATATTCGAATGGGCGATAAGGTCAACGTTCAGGATGGTGCGGTAATCCACTGTACTTATCAGCGTGCCCCTACAGAGATCGGTAACCAGGTTTCCATTGGGCATCGAGCCATCGTCCATGGCTGTACCATACACGACAATGTGCTGGTGGGTATGGGGGCCATTGTAATGGATCACGCAGTAGTGGAAGAGCATGTCCTCATTGGGGCCGGCACTGTAGTGCTCGAGAACAGCCATTTGGAATCGGGTCACATCTACGCCGGCGTACCTGCAAAAAAGGTAAAAGCCATCTCTCCCGAACAATTCCAGGATACCATCGAACGGATCGCCAATGCCTATGTAAAGTATAGTAGTTGGTTTAAATAACCTGCTTTGCTGATCGTTGCTGTAGCTAGGCTGTTGTTAAATTGGTTTCTTTGCTTAGGTGGAAGCGGTAGAGATTTTTTCAGCAGCTCTTTCATTTAAGCGAGCGAAGCGAAGGCTTATCGCTTACTCAAATACACTCCCGATAGAATAAACGCCATCCCCACCAGATGCAGCCAGCCCACTGGTTCTCCATCAAAGACACCCCAAAGGAGAGCGACCAAAGGGATCAGATAGGCCACTGTCGAGCCGAAGAGCGGATTAGTCCACTGGATGAGGCGGAAGAAAATGACCGATGCTGCAAAGGTACCCAGCAGGGCCAGAATGGAAATATACCCCAGAGCTAACCAGGCTCCGTCAACGGTTTGTAGCCGGTGCACGAAATCTGTGCCGAGTAGAAGGTATGCCAGTAATGGTATTCCCACAATACCAAAGGAAGCCGCACCGATCAGTAAGGAAGGCATATCCCGTAAGTAGGCGCCTACTACATTACCACTGGTAGCATAACTTATTGTTGCGATTACCACCAGCAACCCATACCAGACATTTCCCTCGAGCCCCGAACGGCTGCCCAGAACAATCAACATACAAGCCCCCCCAAGGCCCAGTGCTACCCCCAATAATTTGGCCCAGCCAAAACGGGAACCAAAAAAAAGGATCCCAATCATCAGGGTAAACAATGGGGTCAGAGAATTAAGGATGCCAGCCAGCGAGGAGCTGATCTCCGTTTGGGCAGTGGCGAATAAAAAAGCTGGTAGACCACTGCCTGTAATACCCACTGCCAGCAGGTACCGGAAGCGCTTCCAGTCTATCTTTTTTCTGCGTAAGAGCAGGAAAGGAAAAAATGCAACTGCTGAAATAGCAAGGCGCATACAGCCTACTTGCACAGGAGAAAAGACGATCAGGCCTCTTTTGATCAAAATAAATGAAGAGCCCCAAATGATGCTCAAGACCCCCAGGACTAGCCAGGCCTGCCAGGGTGTGCGACTTTCTTCTGCAGCTGCTAAGGTGCTCAAGCTCTTACTGTTTATGAATGGAAGCCGCAAGGTAGGTAAGTTTTTAGAAATCTATCACTGGATTTGTCGCTACTGCTTAAGGATTTTCTTTGGTAACTTGTTGCGGTTTTCTACTCCTGAAATAAAATTACACATGAAAAAAATTGCCCTTTTTACCCTGCTGGCTTTGGTTTCGATAAGCTTTAACAGCTGCGATGACGAAAAGAATACCGGGGAGATCATCGGCACCTGGTCTGTAACCGATGCCACCGACCCCATTTTTGTGGGAGCGGTTTACCGCTTCAATGAAGATTTCACGTATAACCTGCAGGCGGGTGCTGCCTCGGAAAGCGGCGACTGGTCGCGCACCAGTGAGGTCCTAACCCTGATCATCGGAAACGTTTCGGTTAATTACGATTACGATCTAAACGGTGACATGATGACCTGGCGTTTGCAGTTTGATCCTTCGGAAAGATTTACGCTGGAAAGAATGTAAGCCAGACTTTATTCGGTGGTCTCCAGCGCTTCCCGAAGTAACGCATTAGTGCGCTTAGGTTCCGCCTGGCCCTTGGAGCGCTTCATGATCTCACCCATAAAGAAGCCCAATAAGCCCTTTTTCCCTTTCCGGTAGGTGGCCACCTTTTCCGGGAAAGCCCTGAGCACTTCGTCCACCAGTTGCTGCAGGGTATCGGCATCGTCCGTTTGTATGAGTTGCAAACGCTCTGCGATCGAAAGTGGGCCCGTTTGAGCTTCCGTCATCCATTGGGGAAAGACATATTGGTAGGCATTTGAAGGGCTTACCGCTCCCCCTTCGATCATACTTAAAAACTCCAGAATGTGCGGGATATTAGCGGGGAATCGATCTATTGCCACTTCCTCCTCCTGGCACCAGGGTAGTATTTTATTGATCAGCAAGTTAGCAGCAGCTTTTGGATCCCCCCCAGCCTCTACGATTTTCGAAAAGAATACTGCTACTGCCCTCTCTTCAATTAAAAGGCTCGCATCGTAATCCGACAGCTGATAACTGCTGCAAAAATGATCATACCACTGGTGTGGTAAACGGGGAAGCTCGTCCAGGCAGTTTTTTATGGTTTCAGGAGAAAGGACTACCGGAGGGAGGTCGGGTTCGGGAAAATAACGATAATCATGCGCATCTTCTTTATCCCGCAGAAGGGAAGTGGTACCGCTGGATGGATCGAAAGACCGGGTTTGCTGTTCTACCCTGTTTCCGCTTTCGACCAGGCTGATCTGTCGTTTGACCTCAAAGGCGATCGCCTGACGGGCATACCGCATGGAGTTGATGTTCTTGATCTCACAACGCTGGCCTAATTCGGAGCTGCCTTTTGGTCGAATGGAGATATTTACATCACAACGCATAGAGCCTTGTTCCATATTCCCATCTGAAATATCCAGGTACCGAACCAGCCTGCGCATGGCAGTCATGAAAGCATCTACTTCTTCTGCAGAGCGAAGGTCCGGCTCCGTTACCACTTCCAGCAAGGGAACTCCCGCCCGGTTCAGGTCAACCTGAGAAAAGGGTGCCCCCTCAGGGTGGATAGACTTTCCTGCATCTTCCTCCATGTGAATATGGTGAATACCCACCTTTTGCCAGCTTTCACCTATTTTGATCTGAAGTCCACCACCGACACAAATGGGTAAACGATCCTGAGTGATTTGATAGCCTTTGGGCAGATCGGCATAGAAATAGTTCTTTCGATCGAAGGTATTGGTAGAGTTGATCTTTGATCCCAGAGCAAGGCCAAGGCGAAGGGCGAATTCAAGTTGTTTTTTATTGAGCCTCGGCAAGGTGCCAGGGTGACCAAGGGAAATAGCACTCACTTGGGTATTTGGCTCCGCCCCAAAAGTAGTGCCATCACCACAAAAGGCCTTACTTTGGGTATTTAACTGAATGTGCACCTCCAATCCGATCACCGTTTCATAGGCCGTCGTATGCATGCTTAATAAATTGTCGCCCCCACGAGGGTAGTGATTAAAGCAGCAAAAATAAAAATAAATAGGTAGGCATTATTGATCACCACATATTTAAGTAAGGTCTTGAACCAGTGTTGCTTGTATACCCTTAGCATGGCGATGTACAGGTAGACTATGACCGCCAACCAGGCAATTAGTAGCCCGACCCCGTCATTGGGGTCCAGCAGGAACCCAAGGGTAAACAATAAAAAAGCAAAGGCGTGGAAGTGAAAGGAGAAGATCAGATGCTCCACATAGTATTTTCCCCTTCGGATGTAAAGAAGTTTGAGGACCAGGGCAAGGGCCGGCATCATGAGCAATACCAGCCAAATGGCGTTACTGATCAGATAGACCACAAAATTTTGGGGTTCTTTGTTTAAGCGGATCAACTGCTTGACCTGCATTTTACTACCTACCCCCTTAATTTGTTTTTTTTCGATTATTTCATCCGGTGTAAGCGTGTAGAGGTCTTTCCAACTGAGCTCTATTGTTTTGAAGTGCGACTTACCTAATTCTCTCCAACTGGGAATATAGTAATACTGATAGGATACGTGTCCACTACTTCCTTTTATCCGGGCATTTATGGAATCCACCACCGCCTGGGCCTGGGTGGTATCTGGCATAATGGGTACAACTTCCGCCTCCACCTTCTTCAGTTCTTCTTTAAAATAAGCCCGATAAGCAGCTGTGCGCTGTTTTTCAACGAAGCCACCTAGCTCTTCTTTTAGTTGACCGCTTATCCCAAAGGTTAAGACGGCAAAATGAACCACAGCGGTCACGAAAAATAGACGGAAAGGAGGAGTGTATCGCACATGCCTGCCTTTGAAGTATTCATTGGTTAGCTTACCGGGGATGAACAATTGGCCCAGCGTACGCAATAACCTGGATTCCAAACTAAGCACATCCTCCAGAATCTCTGCAATCACAGTTTTCAACGGGATCTTACCCGTAGTGAACTTTTGTCCGCATTCTTTGCAATATGCATCCTTGGGTTGCATGTGCGCCCCGCAATTCGGACAGGATTTTTCTGGATTCGGTACAAAATCAGTCATGTGAACTAAATTAAGTATTAAAGGCAAAGGCAGCACTATTTTTTCGACCAGGAGTGGTTCCAAACCGTAGTTGTAAGGTGAACTGGGGCTGACTTATCACTACACCTATTAATTTACCCTATTCGTCTTAAAAATTTACCCTTCCACCCTTCGAAGAATAGATTTATCGAAAAACGATGCGAATCCTTATTCTGCTAAGCTGTCTTTTTCTATCCATTTCATACATGTCTGCACAACAGCCCCTTCAACGCTTAGATGATAGTAACCATCAGTCCAGATAGTCTCGACCGGGCCATTAATCGCTTAAGGCAAGCGGCAGGAGTTACGGGTATTTCAGTCACTGTTTTCAATAAGGGCACCCTAGCCTATCAAAAGGCTTTTGGCTATGCACAGATCGAAAAACAACTTCCCCTTCAAAACAGGCAGGTATTTTATGTTGCTAGCCTGAGCAAAGCCGTTTTTGGCTATTTGGTAGCTCAACTGGTGATGGAAGGGAAACTCAAGCTGGATAAGCCTCTGGTCGAATATGTCAATTTCACAAAATGGACCTTCAATAGACCTTGGAGGGGGTATGATGATATTGCTGATGATGAGCGGTATACAAAGATCACTGCCCGGATGTGCCTGTCGCATTCTACAGATTTCCAAAATTGGCGATTTCTGACCGCCCGTGGCTTTGATGAAGAGGCTCCCTTAGTGATCCGGTTCGAACCAGGAAGCTGGTATGCCTACTCCGGGGAGGGAATGGTACTGCTGCAATATGTAATAGAACACCTGATGGATAAGGAACTGGAAACCCTGGCCATGGAACGGATTTTTATTCCTTTAAGCATGAGCAATACCAGTTATGTCTGGGAAGAGCGCTTTGCGACCAACTACTGCAATGGTCAACACAATACCCAGGAAGTATTGCCCAAAGACACCGAAGACGAAGGCAATGCTGCAGGGTGCATGGAAACCACCCAGGAGGATTATGCCCGTTTCCTTTCCCATCTTTTTTTACAACCCCCTTTCACCCCTCTTTTTTCTTCCAAAGTAAATTCGCAAAAACCCCTGCCTCAAAAACACGGATATTCCGTATATTTCTCGGAAAACCTCCGCCATGAGCTTTAAGACCGTATCCCTCCTTGTTCTTGTCCTCTTTCTTACCAACCTGAAAACCGAAGCCCAGGACACCTACGCAAGTCTGACCCAGTTATTTACTGAATGGCGAGCCTTCGAAACGCCTCCCATGCATGCCGGTGCACCGGACTACCGGGCCGAAACCTTCAAAAAGCGCAGGCCGGAGTTCGAAAAATTACAAAAGCGCCTTTTGGCTATGGATACCACTGCCTGGCCTGTTCCCCAGCAGGTCGACTGGATGATCATCTGGGCGGAAATGAACGGCTATGATTTTAATGACCGTATCCTCAAGCCCTGGGTTCGGGATCCTGCTTTCTATAAATCTCTTTGGACCTATCGCAGCGATGTCCCTGCACATGAAGGCCCCACCCACCACGCCACCACGGAGATTTGGACCTATGATTTCCCGCTATCGGCATCCGAGCGCAATAGACTCCTGGAAGACCTCAAAGTCATTCCCGCCCTGAACCAGCAAGCCCGGCAAAACCTTACCGGTAATGCCCGCGACCTTTGGGTGACAGGCATCCGCGATATTCGCTCCCAAAGCAAAAACCTGCAGGCTATACTTGCCCAACCCGGTGTTCAGGAGGAGGTAGATTTGGTGGAAGCGATAGAAAAAGCAATAGCTGCAACTGATCAATTTGCCGATTGGCTGGAAAAACAAGCTTCCTCCAAAAACGGCCCATCAGGTATCGGAAAGGATAACTACACCTGGTACCTGCGAAATGTCCATCTGGTTCCACTTACCTGGGAGGATGAGGTCATGATCCTGAAACGGGAACTGGCACAAGCATGGGCTTCCCTGAAATTGGAAGAACACCGCAACCGCAACTTACCACAATTGCAGGCAGTTAATTCCCCGGAAGCCTATGATGAGCTGGCAGAGGTCTCTGCCCAAAGCCTGATGAGGTTCCTGGAAGAAGACGATATCCTTACCGTAAAGGACTATTTTGAGCCTGCCCTGCGAGAACACCTCGGAAGTTTCGTACCTGAAGCAAGCCGAAATTTTTTTTGGATCACCGCCCATCATGACCCCAGGCCGCTTTACTCTCATTTCTATCACTGGTTCGAACTGGCGCGCATGGATACGGAGCCTAACCCAAGCCCGATCCGCTCCGTTCCCTTATTGTACAATATTTTCGATTCCCGAAATGAAGGTATGGCCACCGCAGTGGAAGAAATGTTCATGCAGGCGGGTCTTTACGATGACACCCCACGCGTCCGGGAAATCGTCTACATCATGATCGCTCAGCGTGCTGCCCGTGGCCTGGGCTCCCTTTATGCCCACGCTAACGAAATGACTATGGAAGAGGCCGGTGGGATCCACTCTGAATATACCCCTCGTGGCTGGATGAAGACGGAAAAGGAATTACTTATTTTTGAACAACACCTCTATCTCCGCCAACCCGGATACGGCACCAGTTATATCACTGGTAAATTTCTGGTCGAAAAGGTCCTTGCAGAATTCGCCCGACAAAAGGAAATCAAAGGCGAAGCTTTTGAATTGGCCGAGTTCTTCGACGGCCTTAATGCCATTGGCAACATCCCCATTGCACTCGGCCAATGGGAACTTACAGGGGTTAAGGATTTTGAGTTTTAATTACACCCCATAAGCTAAACTCATGACGCCCCCATTATACCCTGCATCAAATCGCCAAAAGCCTCCGCTTCGTGGAAAAGGGCATCTTTATAGGAAGTGGCCCGGAAACGCAGGTTGTGGGGTCTGTCATTTCTGAATTCCAGTTCGATCATAATGTTCCCATATTGTTGATCGAACTTACCTTCGGTTTGATTGGAGCGGGGTTTTACATAATGCCGTTCCACTGTTTCCACCCAGGAAGGACGGTTGTAAGTACGACGGTCAGAGATCTGTGTGCGATAATTGAGCGTTAACACCTGTTCTTTTAGGTAATCCAGAAAAAAAATGGACTCCCGGGCCGTATATCCGGTTTTATGTAGATGCACCACAAATCCCTTACTGGAAGGGGTATCCAAAAAGTCCAAGGCTTCGTCTATATCATCCGGGCTCACCCTGTAGACCGCATACTGGTCGGCTAACCAGTCGCGCCACCGGCGGGCGACCAGCCCTGTCTTCCATTGTTCATAATCTTCCTTTTCCTCCACTTTCCGCTCTATCACTTCGTGCACTGCCGGCTGTGAAGGAGAGCTCTCTGCTGTTTTCTTAAACAGGCTTTTTATCGAATCCCAAAAATCAGACATGCGATGGAAATTAGAAGTTATCAACTAGAAACTACTCTTCAAACAGACGGAGCCAACTTCCGTTCATTGTCGCTGCCGGGCCGAATGATTACCTTTGCCGGAAACAGCTATTATGCCGCAGCCGGTTACTGCAATAATTCCTACCTTTAATGAGGCCCACAACATCCGCGCTGTCCTGGAAAGCGTTGCCTGGGCTGACGAGATCATTGTCGTAGATTCGTTCAGCCAGGATGAAACCATCGCCATTGCCCGTGAGTTTACCGATCGTATCCTTCAACGCGAATACATCCACTCTGCCAATCAAAAGAACTGGACCATTCCCCAAGCCAGCCACGATTGGGTTTTACTGGTCGATGCCGACGAGCGGGTACCTCCCGGCTTAAAGGAGGAGATCCAGCATTGGTTGGCACAGGACAATATTCCCTTTGATGCTTTCTGGATCAAACGATCCAACCACTTTTTAGGACAACGCATCCGCTACAGCGGATGGCAGGGTGATGCGGTCGTTCGTTTTTTTCGAAAGCAATGCCGCTATGAAGACAAGAACGTCCATGCAGAGATTATCACCACCAACCTGCGGGTAGGGCACTTGAAACATGCCCTGGAACACTACACTCTAAAAAATGTCGATCACTTCCTGGAAAAAATGACGCGCTATAGCCACTGGTCGGCCCAGGATTATGCGGCAAAAACACCCAGGGTCACTTTTTACCACCTCTGGTTGAAACCCGCTTTTCGCTTTCTAAAACATTACCTTTTTCAGCTTGGATTTCTCGATGGCAAGGCTGGATTCATTATCAGCAAAATCATGGCCTGGGGGGTTTTTCTACGGTATCTTCAACTGGAGGAAGATCGAATAAAAAATAATTCCAATAAAATCGATCAATAAAGAAATATCCTCTAAATTAAAAACGAATCAACGAAGATATCCAAATGCCGTTAAGACTTTCCCTTTTTCTCTGGTCCATCCTATGGTTTTGCACCAATTGCAGCAGTTCAAAAGATTCATCCGCTACAGAACTGGCCGTTCTTGAAATAATGAAGGATAGCAGGACTGCTGCGGAACCGGTTCCTCCCCCTCCGCCCACGGGGGTGGCTTTTACCCCCTCGGTCCGCCTTATGCCCTTGCTCGAACAAGCCGGCCAAGAGGGCAAGCTGGTCTTTATTGACTTTTACGCCGATTGGTGCCTTCCCTGTAAGCTCATGGACGAGGATGTGTTCCTGCATGAAGAAACGGCTACCCTGATGAACGATCATTTTATCAACTATAAGGTAGATGGCGAAAAAGGCCATGGGACTAACCTCGTCGCCCTGTTCGAAGTGAAAGTATACCCCACCCTGCTGTTTATGGATGAAAAAGGCCGGATATTGCTTCGAAAGGAAGGTGCCGCCTACCCCACCGAATTGCAGTCGCTGGCCCGGGAGGCAATGGCCATCAAGGCTGCTCAAACACAAGGGGACCAATAGCGTTTACCATTCCGGGTTATGGATCATGCCCCCCTACCTCCTACCCCTTTAGGCGATTTTATCACCTTTGCAATTTAAATTATTCCCTATTTTCCCCACACGGGAGCGTGTCTCCCGATCCGAAAACCAAACCTTATGATCCGCCGACTGGAACACATAGGAATTGCGGTCAAAGACTTAAAGGCCAGCAACGACCTGTTCGAACAGTTACTCGGTACTCCGCCCTACAAGGAAGAAGCCGTAGAATCCGAACATGTCAATACTTCCTTCTTTAAAACCGGAGAAGCAAAGGTCGAACTACTGGAAGCTACTGATTCTGCCAGCGCCATTGCCAAATACCTGGAAAAACGGGGAGAAGGCATTCACCATATTGCTTTCGAAGTAGACGATATTGAAGCGGAGATGCACCGGCTGCGCGGGCAAGGGTATCGACTCCTGAACGAAGCACCCAAAAAAGGCGCTGATAATAAACTCGTTTGTTTCATTCACCCAAAATCAACTAATGGAGTCCTCCTGGAACTCTGCCAAAGCATGGAAGGGTAATGCAGGATCTGCAGCCTTACCAACTGATCATCGCCTTTGCCGGAGCCTTCATCGCAGGAGGGATAAACACTTTGGCAGGTAACGGTTCAGCCATCACCCTGACGATCTTAACCGAATTGATCGGCTTGCCGGGTAATGTCGCCAACGGCACCAACCGGCTGGGTGTTTGGACCCAGAGCGCTGCAGGTACCTATGCTTTTTACAAGAACGGTAAGCTCGACCTCCGGCGTTCCTGGCCCATCATCCTGATAACAGCTCTGGGAGCCATCGGAGGGATATTGCTGGCGCTGAGGGTAAGCAATGAGCAATTCCTACAGGTTTTCCGGTTTCTGTTGGTTTTTATGTTATTGGTTATCCTGGTAAAACCCGCCCGTTGGCTGCGAGAGACCGATAGTAGCCGAAAAACGAATTGGTGGGTCGCAGCCCCCTTTTTCCTGGCATTGGGCTTTTACGGAGGCTTTATTCAAATGGGAATGGGCATCTTTTTTCTGGCCGTCATGGTATTGGGTACGCGATACAGCATTATTGACAGCAATGCAGTAAAAAACCCGGTAGTAGCGCTGTATACGATCCTGGCAGTTGGCCTATTCGCAGCAAAGGGACTGATCAGTTGGCCCATAGGCCTGGTCATGGCTACCGCCCAAATGATCGGAGGCTACCTGACTGCTTTTTACTCCAGTCGTTTTGCCAAAGCAAACCTCTATGCATACCGCTTGCTGGTGGTAATCGTTATCTTTGCCATCGTCAAAATGTTCTTCTTTTGAAAACCCAAGCTGAAAAGTTAGAAGCCCAAATGGGCCGTTTGTTTGAGCAGTGGTCGGGAAGTTCCCCTGAATTGATCCTGCCTCTGGCTCCCTCTGGGGGCAACCGTATGTACTACCGCCTCCAAAACGGAGACCGAACCGCCATTGGGACCTACGGCTCCAACATCAGGGAAAACAAGGCCTTTCTTTACCTCTCCCGCCATTTTCATCAAATGGGATTGCCGGTGCCGGAGATCTATGCCCAACAAACAGGTCATTCTATTTATTTACAGGAAGATCTGGGGGCAACTACCTTGTACAGCTATTTACTCGAAAAAGGCGATTATTTTCCAGATTATCTGGTCCGGATCTATCAACGCGTACTGGAAGAGCTGGCGAAACTCCAAATCCTCGGAGGAGAAGACCTGGATTACAGCAACTGTTTTCCAAAACCGGTCTTCGACAAAGAGTCGATGTTTTGGGATTTGAACTATTTCAAATATCATTTCATTCTTCCCTCCGGTTTGAATTACGACGAAGCAGCCCTGGAAAAAGATTTCCACCACTTAGCGGATTTCCTGTTGGCTGCAGAGCATCAGTACTTCATGTGCCGCGACTTCCAATCGCGCAACATTATGGTTCGCAATAGCCAACCATTTTTCATCGACTACCAGGGAGGGCGAAAGGGTGCCTTGCAGTACGATGTCGCCTCCCTGCTTTTCCAGGCCAAAGCCAATATCCCGCCGGATATCCGGGAACAACTATTCGACCATTACCTGCGAGCTGCAGGGGAACACCTTCCCATAGACCCGGCCACCTTCCGCGAAGGCTATTATGGTTTTGTACTGATGCGCTGTGTACAGGTTTTGGGTGCCTACGGATTTCGAGGTCTATATGAGCGGAAGGAGCATTTCCTGCAAAGTATTCCATTTGCCCTTCGCAATTTTCAATGGATGCGTGATCAAATTGACCTGCCCATCCAATTGCCGGAGTTGTTCCGGTTACTATCAGAGATCATCGAGCGCAAACAGTTCGAACCCTTCGATAAGATAAAAGGCAGTTCGAGCTTATTAACGGTTACGGTCCAGAGTTTTTCCTATAAAAAAAGCGGTATCCCCAAGGATAATAGTGGCAATGGTGGCGGCTTTGTTTTCGATTGCCGCTTCCTACACAACCCAGGCCGCTATGAGCCTTATAAAAAGCTCACCGGCCGCGACGAGCCGGTCATCAATTTTCTGAAACAACATTCGAATATTGATACCTTCCTGAATGATATCTGGCGCGCGGTCGATTCAGCTGTAGAGAATTATATTGAACGGAGCTTCACTCACCTGCAGGTCAACTTTGGTTGTACGGGCGGACAACACCGCTCTGTCTACGCTGCCGACGCCACCGCTAAGCATTTACGGGACAAATATGGCATCCGGGTTAACCTACACCATCTCGAGCAATCCTTTAATACCTGAAAGCACCCTTACCATGGAAGACGAACAACTACCTCCTCCTATATCCTATGCAGCGGAGCAAATTCCTGAATACCACTTCCTAGAAGGAATGTCTGATTTTCTGGATAACCGCTTTCGCATACCCGGAACAAAGATCCGTTTTGGCTTCGATGCTCTTTTAGGGCTTTTCCCATATATCGGAGATATAGCCACCTTTATCGTTTCCGGCTTCCTGGTCGGCATCATGGCAAGACGGGGAGCCAGCGGAATGGTTCTGGTGAAAATGGTCTGGAATATTTTGGTCGACGGCTTGGTGGGAACGGTTCCCTTTTTAGGGGATATTTTTGACATTGCCCACAAGGCCAACACCAGAAACGTCCGCCTTCTACAGGAGCACTATACTGAATCCAAACATATGGGCAGCGCCTGGTGGGTTATCTTGCTTTTATTGCTTTCGATCGTTGGCTTGATCGCCCTTTCTGTTTTTATCGTCTGGCGCCTGGTGCAATTGCTCGGAAGCTTGATCAACTAAAGCCGAATAAAAGTCTGTTTTCCAAGTAGTTGTCCATCAACCGCCTTAACTAGCAGGAAGTATCCACCGGGCCCCAGGTTCGAAACATCCCATTCTTTCCGGAAAGTTTCCCCCGCAAGGATATTAGCGGGCTCCAGTCGCAGCGTTCGTCCCTGCTGGTCGGCTATAAGGAATTGAATTTTTCCAGGGTATTCCGTTTTTAGGGTGATTTGCAAGATTGCGTTCACCGGATTGGGCGCAATACTCAATTGGCTGGAAAATGCAGGCTCTATTTGCAGGCTGGTTGCCAGCGGTTCAAGTGCTTGCTGAAAACCAGCGACTAAAAAAAACTGTCGCCCGGAGCCTGCTCCAACTACAGGCTCTCCCCCGGTAGTTTGCAGGTGGATATTCTCCGACTTCAGCTCTCCGCCCAGACTACCCATCACCTTCCGACTCAACTGAACTTGGGCCTGGCAAAGTGAAAAGGGAGCGAAATAAACAAAAAGAAAGATCCATTTCATTGTCTTGGGATTTAGTATTCGTATTCGATGCTAACACCCTTAATGGCTTTTGAGCCCAAGGCAGACCAATTATCGCAAAACACCCGGATATAATACCCGTAAATAGTGTTATCGACGACTTCTTCTACAGGAGCCTCCATCGAGCGCCAGCCATTTTCATCTCCCATAGTTTCCAGCGTAAGCAGCGTATTTACCCCACTGCGCAAGAGGTACTCCCGGTCAAAACGAATGGAAAGGTCTACCTCCGATTCATCCTTGAAAAAAACAGTGAATTTGTTTATCCGGGCACCCTGTGGTAGGCTTACAGGAGCGGTAAGGACATTAGTACCTACGGAGCCGGGTGTGGTGATCTCGCTTCCTCCCTGACCAACGGAGGCCCGGAAAATAGCGTCGTTCGAATTAGGTTGAAAAACCGATCCGGCCACGGAAAAAACACCCTTCCTGGCGGGTGTGGCAAGGGCGTAAGGAACCGACAAAAATGGTAAAGCACCCATACTTTCTCCATTGACGGCTACTTCCAAAAAATAGGTGTGCCGGGCCCAATCCAGATTGGTGAAGGTGCCTATTACAGGCACGCCCTGCCCGATAATGGCCGTAAACTGCCCAAAAGCATCCGTAGTGAGCTCGTGCGTCTCCTGGTATTGCGGATTTGCAGTGGCAGAATCCGGCAGGATGGAAAAGGTGAGGATAATGGCTGTTTCTGTAAGTAGATTGCCTTCCGCATCACGGGCGACTGCCTGATAATTGATGCCAGAAGGAGGTTGGGCAAGGGTTGCAGTGGAAAACATTGCAAAAAGCAGACAAAATAGGAGGCGCATTGGATTTGGATTTAGGTTGATGAACAATCCGGTTTACCTGTTTGTATCCAAAACAAAAGTAATGGTTTCCCATCCGATATTTTTTGAATAGTTTCGAAAAGTTCGAAATTACCTTTCCATAAAAACAACAAAATAATATGCAATACCTGCACTTTGCCAATGGCGATCGTATGCCCGACCTGGGCCTGGGCACCTGGAAATCAAAGCCCGGAGAAGTCGAAGAAGCGGTATACACAGCCATTAAAACCGGCTACAGGCATATCGACTGTGCTGCCATTTACGGCAATGAGGCAGAAGTTGGGCAAGGTCTGAAGAAAGCTTTCGAAGAAGGACTCGTACTGCGGGAAAACATTTGGATCACCTCCAAATTATGGAATAATGCGCACCAACGGGAGCATGTCCAACCCGCTTTCCGGAAGACCCTCCAGGACCTTCAATTGGATTATCTGGACCTTTACCTGATCCACTGGCCCATCGCCCAAAGGCCGGGATCAAGAAGTGTGAGATCAGCCGCGGATTATTTCACCCTGCAGGAGGTCCCCCTGCTCGAGACCTGGGGGGCGATGGAAGCCTTACGAGACGAGGGATTGACCCTGCATGTCGGGGTTTCCAATTTCAATATCCCCAAGTTGCAGCATTTGATCGATGAAGGAAATTCAAGCCCGGAAGTCAATCAGGTAGAAATGCACCCCTACCTGGCCCAGGATGATCTACTGGGTTATTGTAAAACCAACGGAATTCATCTGACAGCCTATTCTCCTCTCGGTTCTAGAGATCGAACAGAAGCCATGAAAAAGGCCAATGAACCTAATATGATGGAAAATCCCGTGGTGGTAGACATTGCCAAAGGGAAAGGATGCACACCGGCCCAGGTATTACTGGCCTTTCATGTCAGCCGGGGCGTTTCGGTTATCCCAAAATCGGTTAATCCGGAGCGTATTGCTCAAAACCTAGCGGCGGCCGACATACAACTTGATGATACGGACATGAACCAACTCACGAAACTCAATAAAGGCTATCGCTATGTCGATGGCAGCTTCTGGGAAGTGGAAGGGGGCCCCTACACGACCGATTGGTTATGGAATCAGTAAGCGCATTGGGCCAATGCGCTCCATTCCTCCTACTCTAGTACCTGATGGAAAGCTTCACCCCGCTATACCAGTTTCTGGGTAATCCCGGATAATAATACCTCGGTGCAGCGCCTCCAAAGCTGGAGGCGTTGATCAATATCTGACTGGCATATCGCTCATTCAGCAGGTTGTTGAGTCCGGCAAAAATATCCATCATCAAAGCGGGCCCCTGATCAAAATGGAGTACCTGGCCCTGCCAACCCAATTTTAAATTAACGACCTGATAGCTATCCGAATAAACGGAATTATCATCCCGTATGGGAAAAGCATCGGTGAATTCATAGTTCAGGAAGCCGTAAAGCCCAATGGAAGGCAGCCTTACATCCATACCGGCGGTAAACCGGTGCGGGGGCGCGCCAGTGAGGGCATTACCCGAGTAGTCGTTTTCTCCATCCACAAATTTATCGAAAGTATAGTCCGAAAAGGCATAGTTCGCCCAAAAGAAAAGGTGCTCCGAATATTCATAGTTTAAGCTAAGTTCCAGGCCATTATGGATAGTTCGGCCGGCATTCAGCCCCACGAATTGATCTTCCGCCAATCGCCGGGCCACCAAGAGGTCGCTAACCCGCATGTGAAAGATGGCCAGATCGTAGTGTAACTTGCCCCAAAGGTAACTACCACGGCTGCCCAGTTCGAAATTCCAGCCTTTTTCCGGTTGGATCTCTGGGTTCAAAGCGCCCTCAGGGGTTAAAGTCTCTTCCAGGCTGGGCGGGGAAAAACCATGGCTGACCGTCCCAAATACTGAAACCCTG
The DNA here is from genome assembly GCA_964479625.1 of uncultured Saprospiraceae bacterium. Classification (GTDB taxonomy): domain Bacteria; phylum Bacteroidota; class Bacteroidia; order Chitinophagales; family Saprospiraceae; genus CAYZMS01. The sequence goes on along the minus strand of CAYZMS010000014.1, from coordinate 90,537 downwards.
CTGGCAGGACGAAATCCAAGGCTAATTCGAGGCGAAAAAATGGGTTCGAACCTATAGTTGCCGCTGGGGTCCAGGCTATCACCGGTATAGCGATCCTCATACTCATAGCGGGTATGATTAAAGTTGGCTCCGGCCGTAAGGAACCATTTCTGCCCGAGATCCCAGTTTGTCTCTGCAAAGAGGTTGTAGTAGTTCCGGGTTTCGAAATTATCGCTCAGTAAGGCTCCCATACCGGTTTCCAGGGTTTTATTGGTCTGCCAGGTGTAGCGTTCCTGATAAACTTCAGCTCCGAGGCTGATATTGGGCCTTTCCCGATTCCCGAAACGGTACTCGGCGGTGGCTCGCAACCCCACGGCAAGGCTGTTTTCCCGCAACACATTGAAGGGCCTTCTTTCAAAATTTTCCCGTTGGTTCAAAAAGAAGCCCACACTGCCATCCAGGTGTTTCCCATCGGTATCGGACCAAAACCGATGCCGATGAGATACCCCTGCTAAAATCTTTCGATAATCCTCAAAACCCTCTGTTGCAGCCCAGTTGGGCGCGGCTGCCTGGGGGTTATTTTCGAAATCCATTTGGTTGAGCGAAGAAGGGATGAAGGCTTTCGCGTCTACTGTGTTGAGAAGAATGGTCGTGCGATCGGTTGCCGGTCCAAGTTGTCCAAGAACACTCCAACCTGCCCGGTCATAAGTATTATTATCCCGATAGCCATCGCTGTGGGTGCGGTTGTAACCTATCTGCCATTGCTGGGCCTCTCCTTTTCGATACCCCAGGTTGATGACATTCCGCCACAGGCCATAACTCCCCAGCGAAAATTGATTGGAAAGCTCCAGACCATCCCAGGAAATATTCCTGGCCTGTAACTGGATCATGCCCCCGAGACCTGCGCCGTAAATACTCGCCGTAGGCCCCCGCCAAACGTCCACCCTCCCCAGAATGGAACGATCAATATCTTCCAGACTGGTCTCCCCCACGCCATTGGTCAATGGAATATCACCCAGATAAGCCCGGATCTTGGCAGTGCCGAATAGGGAGCGATTCCCTACGCCCCGGATGGTGATCCGGTTGGTATTCAAAGCGCCGGATTGCATATACAGGCCAGGTACCCGGTTCAGGGCCTCCGTCAGAATAAGGTCATTATCCCGTTCCAGGGCCAGAGGATCTATTTTCGAAAAAGCAGCCGGTAAACGCAACAGCTGTTTGGCGGCTTCGCCCCGAAAGACGACCGGTGTCAGCATTAGGGTATCGGGTTCCATTAGAAAAATATAATATACTTCGTCCTGAAGATCACCTCTGACCTGGGTTTTATATCCAAGGTGCTGCACTTGAATGGCACTTCCTTTAAGCAAGAATTCGAACCTTCCCTCTTTTTCCGAGATCACCTGCTCAACGCCCTCCGTATCAGTAATGATAGCTCCAGACAAAGGCAAGTGGGTATTCCGGTCCAGGACTTGCCCGCTAATAAGGATCTGTGCTTCAATAGAAGAAAAGGATATACTAAAAAGTAAAACAAAGAAGCTGCCAATTTTCGCCATTCTTTAAAGATAAAAACCTCTTTAAACTTTCCACCGGGTAAATGATGTATGCTTAGTAGCTTGTCTTGAAGTTCCGATTGTCAGAAACAACTATAAATACTATACCGATTTATGAAAACTTTAGCGTTTAAAACTAATATTAACTGCGCTAATTGCGTGCGCAGTGTGACCGGTTTTCTGAACGAAGTTCCGGAGATTGAACATTGGGAGGTAGATACGGAACACCCGGGTAAGATCCTACAGGTAAAAGGAGAAGGGCTTACACCAGAGCAGGTAATAGAAGCGGTAGAGGAGGCGGGCTTTGACGCTAGTGAGTTGTGAGTTTTGGGGGATATCCCCCAAAACCCAATTTCCTTAATAACGGCAACCATAACATCCGCCGCCGCCACCGCTGTACATCCCTACATTGACATAGGGGTCGATGCGAGGACCGCCGGGGCCGAAGTTGACGTTTACACCTGCGTTGGCATAGGTTTGCATACCCGCACAACTTTCCAGGCTAAACACTAAAAACAGCAAGCCACTTACCATCAGGATCTTTTTTATATTCTTAAGCATGGTTTTGTTTTTTTAGGATTCAAAAGAAGGGTTAAATACTGATATTCTGAACAGCAAAAGGCGCGCCTGCCGGATCAAGGAACAAGGCCACGGTACCATTGCGTACTTCAGGGTTAGGGGCAAGTAATACCTTACCACCAGCTGCCTCAACACGACTGGTTATCCCGGCGATATCTTCAACGCGAATAAAGGGCACCCAGATCGGCCGGTAGTCTTCCACCGGGTTTTGGATAATGGCTCCGATCCTTTCTTCCCCGTACTTCATAATGTAGTAGGGATTGCGGTCTCCCATTTGTTTTTCAAATTCATAACCGAAGAACTTATACTGTTCGATAGCTGCGTCAGGATCTGCGGCCCAAAGTTCCACCCACATCCAATCGTGTACGGAAGGGGTCATTTGGATGGGGTCTCCGGAATTGGAGTGGATCAATCCAATGTAAGCCCCCTGTGGATCTTTTGCCAGCATAATATTCCCCCGACCCTTGACTTCCAGGTTCTCACTCAGGATCTGCCCCCCATCATTGGTCAGGTTCTTGGCAGAATTATCCATATTTTCTACGGAAATGAGGTTGATCCACTCAGAGCCAGCATCAGCAGCCCAGGTATTGTCTCCATAAATACCCCCGATCCTTTTACCCTTATTTTTTATGAGGGTATAAGAGGGGTTGCCGTCCTCGATGGTCTCAAAGGTCCAGCCGAATACCTCGCCATAGAACCTTTGAGCCTGATCTGCCCGGCTGGTCATAAGGTCGTGCCAAACAAAGGCCCCGTATCGATACTTATTAGTTTCCGTATCCGTAATAGACGGATAAGAAGTCTGACAGGCTGAAAAAAAGGTCATCCCTCCCAAGACAGCCAATAAAAGCTTAAGCAATTGCTTCATAGATTTTGGATTTTTCGAGTTAAAAAAAATAGGAAAAAACATCTTAATTTAATCCTAAATGGCCACAGAAGAAGCCTGATATAATGGGAAATCTTTCATAAACTGGTTGATCTCAGTCCGTATACTTTTCAAAACCATAGGGTTATCGCGATGCTCGATAACGGAATCGATCCATTCTACGACCTGCAGGGCCTCCTGCTGCTTTAATCCACGCGTAGTAATTGCAGCAGTCCCCACGCGGATGCCAGAGGTCACAAAAGGGGATTGGTCATCAAAAGGCACCATATTCTTATTGACCGTAATATCTGCTTCCCCCAGGGCCTTTTCCGCCTCTTTCCCAGTGACCCCTTTTGTTCGAAGGTCAATGAGCATGAGGTGGTTATCGGTCCCTCCTGAAATCACCTTATACCCTTTATCTATGAATGCCTGAGCCATGACCCTTGCATTATCGATCACTTGTTGGGCGTAGGTTTTAAACGCTAGTTGTAAGGCCTCCTGGAAGGCAACGGCTTTACCCGCAATCACATGTTCCAGCGGGCCACCCTGCATACCCGGGAAAACTCCGCTATTTAAAATCGCGGACATCTTGATGAGATTGCCCTTTTTGGTTTTTCGACCGAAAGGGTTTTCGAAATCCTTACCCATCATGATAATCCCGCCCCGGGGTCCACGCAGGGTTTTATGGGTAGTAGAGGTTACAAAATGGCAGTGTTGCAGGGGGTCCTTAAGTAAGCCCGCAGCGATCAAGCCCGCCGGGTGAGCAATATCCGCCAGTAAAAAGGCCCCTACCTCATCTGCAATGGCTCTGAATCGGGCATAATCCCAATCCCTGGCGTAAGCAGAAGCTCCGCAAATGATCAGTTTAGGCTTAACTTCCCGCGCCTTTTGGGCAACCTTTTCCATATCGATAAGCCCCGAATCGGGCTCTACTCCGTAGAAATTGGGTTGATAGACCTTTCCGGAGTAATTCACCGGAGAGCCATGGGACAGGTGGCCGCCATGGGACAGGTCGAAACCCAGAATGGGATCACCAGGGTTTAAGACGGCCAGGAATAAAGCTGCGTTCGCCTGCGCACCGGAATGCGGTTGAACATTGGCAAATGCTGCCCCAAACAACTGCTTCAGGCGATCGATGGCCAGTTGTTCCACCTCATCAACCACTTCACATCCGCCATAATACCGTTGTCCGGGATAGCCTTCAGCGTATTTATTGGTCAGGCAACTACCCGTCGCTTCCATTACAGCCGGGCTGGTGAAATTTTCAGATGCAATTAACTCCAGACCGCGACGCTGACGCTCCAGCTCACGCTCAATCAGATCAAATAATACCTTATCTCTTGACATAGTGCAAAAATAAAGACGTTTAAACTTGAACAGCTAAACTAAAAGAGCCCCAGCATCAAACTACTGGCTGGGAGTAGCAATTGGCTTTTTATCCGACTCTTTTAGGGATGCCACAAAATAATTACTTAAAATTGTCCGTAAACTTGTCCGCATAAAGGTACACATAAGAAACTTGTATTATACCCTGGAAAGCTTCCGAATTAATACCTTTATCCAAAATCAAAAATATACGCTTAGGCATGCGCGCAATCGGGTGCTCCCTTTTCCTTCTTTTCCTGACCTTGCAAACCGGCTATGCCAAGGCAAAACGATTTCGAATAATGTGGAGGGACAACCCCTCCACTTCCATGGTTATCGGGTGGGATCAAGTCTCGGGTGCAAACCCCAAGGTTTTTTTCGACACTAAAGACCATGGCGGCCGGGTAGACCTCTTTCGGTTTGCTCAAAAACCCGACCGGGTGGAGCCAGCGAAAACGATGAACAACCACTTTGTTCGTTTAACAGGTCTGCAGCCCAACACGGTGTACTATTTCATCATTGCCGATACAGAGGGTAGCAGCCGTCAATACTCCTTCCGAACCGCCCCAAACACCCCTAATACGCCCATTTCGCTGATCGCAGGAGGCGACTCCCGCAATTTCCGGAAAGCCAGGCAAAGGGCCAATACCCTGGTGGCAAAACTTCGCCCCACCGCCGTGCTGTTCGCAGGGGATATGACCGGTGGAGATACCGGCCCTGAATGGGTGGATTGGCTGGACGACTGGCAGGAAACCATCAGCCCCGACGGCCGCCTGTACCCCATCCTTGCCGCCCGCGGAAATCACGAGTTTTCCAATAGCAGTATCAGCCAGATCTTTGATACGTCCAATCCAGATATTTACTACGCCATGACCATCGGAGGCAACCTGCTGCGCATTTACACCCTGAACTCCCTCATTGCTTCGGGTGGTCATCAACGCGACTGGCTGGAAAAAGACCTGCAAGACAACCAGCAGGTCTTATGGCGGATGGCCCAATACCATCACGCCATGCGCCCGCACACAAAAAGAAAGGGGGAAAAAGATGAATTGGTGATCCATTGGGCCGGCCTTTTCTTTCAATATGCTGTTCAACTTGTGCTCGAATCCGACTCCCATGTGGTTAAGTGGACCTACCCTATTCGCCCATCTACCCAGGGATTGCAGGAAGAGGGTTTTATCCGGAATGATGAAAACGGCACCGTCTACATAGGTGAAGGCTGCTGGGGAGCGCCACTTCGCGAAAACGACGATGATAAAACCTGGACCCGCAACAGCGGTAGTTTCAATCAATTCAAATGGATCTTTATTTCCTCCGAACGCATTCAAATCCGAACGGTTGAAGTGGACAAAAGCACGAATGCATCTGCCCTGACCGATGACAACCGCTTTCAGATCCCTCCCGGCCTTGGTATTTGGAACCCCAGTAGAGGCAGTTGTGTCGAAATATTTCAGCCTGCACCAGCTACCTCCGCCCAACCAGATTCTGTAGAACCGACAAGCCCGGATGAACTGGCGGAAGAAAACCGAAAAAACTGGATTCGCCTGCCGGGCCTGAAACCAGACCCCCAATCGAACACCTGGCGCGTGGAATTTAAACTCTTAAACCCTGCCGATATCAACATACAGGCCTATAACCTGTTTAAAAAGGAAGTTTTACGCACAACTCTGGGAGAGCTGCAACCCGGTACTTACCAAAAACCCATGGATTTTAATACCTTGCCCAAGGGCATTTACCTGGTCGTAGTTCGGGCAAATGGCAAAGGCATTCAGTATTTCCATCTTAGTTTATAAGGCGCCAGCTTTTAACCCTTAATCACTATGCGATGGCTTTGTCCCTCCAAACTATAAAAAAACCTATCGAAACCGACCTGCGGGAGTTTGAAAAACACTTTCGCCAGTCCATGCGCAGCCAGGTCCCTTTATTGGATAAAATCACCTATTATATCGTTCGCCGAAAAGGCAAGCAGATCCGCCCTTTGTTCGTTTTTCTTTCTGCCCAGCTCTGCGGAGGGGTTACCGAATCAACTTATCGGGCAGCCTCTTTGGTCGAATTGCTCCACACGGCCACACTTGTGCATGACGACGTGGTGGATGATTCCATGGAACGCAGGGGTTTTTTTTCCATAAACGCCCTTTGGAAAAACAAAATCGCGGTATTGGTTGGGGATTATTTCTTATCCAAGGGCCTCCAACTTGCCCTTCAACACAAGGAATACCGACTGCTGGAGATCGTTTCCAACGCCGTGCAAGCCATGGCCGAAGGGGAATTGCTACAAATCGAAAAAGCCCGCCGACTGGATATAAAGGAAGACATTTACTTCGATATCATTCGACAAAAAACAGCGACCCTAATCGCCTCCTCCTGCGAAGCGGGAGCAGCATCCGCCTCGGATGAGCCCGAACGACATGAACAAATGCGCCTGTTTGGGGAAAAGATCGGCATTGCCTTTCAGATCCGGGATGACCTTTTTGATTTTGGGACCGAAGATATCGGGAAGCCTCGGGGCATTGACATTAAAGAAAAGAAGATGACGCTGCCCCTTATCTTCGCCCTGGAGCAGGTCTCCCCAAGAACCAAGCGCCATATCATTCACCTGATCAAGCGGCATAGTGAGAACAACGAAAAGGTGAAGGAAGTGATCGATTTTGTATTGCAAAGCGGAGGCATCGAATACGCCCGAGAAGCTATGCTTCGCTATCAGGAGGAAGCTTTCGAGCTACTTCATTCTTTCCCTCCTTCTTCTACGCGTCAGGCCATGGAAGACCTGGTTCGGTTTGTCACCGAACGAAAAAAGTAGCGGTTAAGGGCTTATCCACTCCCTCTTATTTTTTCTGTAGGTAAGGTATGCGGAGGTGCTCCATCCAAGGGTTCCACCACTAATATTCGATCATCGATGATATCTACTACCCGGATAGGGGCCCCGGGTGGTAATGCCCCGCCGATGGTCACCGCCTCCATTTGATAGGGGGCCATGCGCAGGTTCAGGTGCACCTTGCCCCGGCCATGCTTATGTGCAGGTATGGACGATAAGACCTGGCCCGTACTCGAAAGGGCCTGGGTGGGTTCGAATAAGGCACGTATCTTTTTTTGTTTTCGACTACGGGAGGAGTAATGAGCCCAAATAGGTAAAATAGCTGCAAATAAGCTGATCGGTAGTCCGTATAGAAGGGATTTCCAAACCATAGGTTCCCAACGATGGGCCAGGAGTGCGGACCAACTCAGAAAAAGAAAAAAGATCAGGATGGAAGCGCCGTCGCCGTATTTACCCTTACCATCCATTGATTCGACTTCCAGTCCGAAAAGGCTAAATACCCATAGGACGGCTACCAGTAATGTGGAGATAACAGCAACACTCCACAAGAGCTGTTCAGAAAAATTTAACTCTTGTATAAACAACTGGATCATCATAGTAGTCAAAATAGGGCATGCAGAGGACTGCTTATTATAGCTTCGACCAAACTCCTTTAAAGTTCGGCCAACACCACCCCCTCCTCTCCGAAAAGCTTCTTGGTGAATTAAACACCAGCCTTCTTCGAAATTCCCGTTATAATCTTCTTAACTTAGCCTTAGCATTAGCTAAAGATCAGTTGTTCATTTTTCAATTCGGTTTATTTACTCCTGAATGGTCGAAGTTAAATTATTTTCCGGTACTGATTCCCGCTATTTAGCGGAACATATAGCAGATTATTACGGTGATGAACTCGGCAACATAAAAGTAAATCGCTTCAGCGATGGAGAAATGCAACCCATCATCAACGAATCGGTAAGAGGGGCCTATGTCTTCTTCATTCAATCTACCTACCCTCCAGCTGAAAATTTGATGGAACTACTCCTAATGATCGATGCCGCCAAGCGGGCTTCGGCCGGGTACATAACTGCGGTTATTCCCTATTTTGGATACGCCCGCCAGGACCGAAAAGACAAGCCGAGGGTTCCCATTTCGGCTAAGTTGATCGCCAACCTGCTGGAAGCGGCCGGTGCAGACCGGGTGATGACCATGGATCTCCATGCCGACCAGATCCAGGGGTTTTTCGACATCCCCGTCGACCACCTGAAGTCGGAGGCCATCTATATTCCCTATCTTCAGGAACAGGACCTTTCGAATGTCATTTTTGCCTCTCCGGATGTGGGTGGGGTGAAAAGGGCCCGTGCTTATTCCAAGCATTTCGAACGCGATCTGGTCATTTGCGATAAATACCGCGAACGCGCCAATCAAGTGGCCGGCATGACCGTCATCGGAGATGTTTCCGGGGCCGATGTGATCCTGGTAGACGATCTGGTCGATACCGCCGGAACCTTATGCAGAGCTGCTGATATCCTGATCAAAAAAGGGGCGAAGAGTGTAAGGGCGCTTTGTACCCACCCCGTTTTGTCGGGCAAGGCTTATGAGAACGTAGAGCAATCTCAACTAGATGAAATGCTGGTTTGCGATACTATTCCCCTCACGGGAACAAGTTCTAAGATCAAAGTCCTGACTTCCGCAAAGCTGTTTGCCCGGGCTATCCGAAACACGCATGAACACCGTTCCATCTCCGCTTTGTTTGTAGACAATTAAAGATACAGCTGGCAGCCACCCAGCAACCTAGCCTTAATTTCTTTCGAAATACTGGCAGAATTTCTTGAAAAAACCTATCTTTGTGCGCCATTAGCACAAGTTGCTGGATTTATTGTTAAAATGGTTTAGAAAAAGGGGTATGCAGCGGCGTAAAAATAGCGGGATTACATCCTTCCCAAAAAAATTACGCTTTAAGCATTGCCAGAAAAAGGATTACATCCATGGAAATTGTTGCCGTTAACGGACAGGTCCGGAATGAATTGGGCAAAAAGGCTACGCGGGCCTTTCGCCGTGAAGGCCTGATTCCCTGTGTTTTATACGGAGGTAAAGAAAACGTACACTTTGCCGTTCGGTTTAATGAGATCAAAAACCTGATCTATACCCCTGCCTTTAAAGTGGCAGAGTTAAACCTGGAAGGCAAAGCACACCGCGCTATCCTTAAAAGTTACCAAATGCATCCCTTAACGGATGAGGTAGAGCATATCGACTTCCTGGCCTTGGTCGAAGGACAACCCATCAAACTGGAAGTTCCTCTTCGCCTAACAGGTACCTCTAAAGGGGTAAAGGCCGGTGGTAAGCTCTTGCAAAAGTTGCGCCGCATTAAGATCAAAACCGTGCCGGAAAAGATGGTCACAGAGATCACCCTGGATACTTCCCACCTCAATATGGGTCAGTCCGCCAGGGTTCGGGATATTAAAGCTACCGATGGGGTAGAGATCCTAAATTCTCCTGGTGTACCCCTGGCCACCGTAGAGGTTCCCCGCGCTATGCGTTCCGCAGCTTCCGCTGCCGCCAAAGCTGGTGAGCCAATGCCGGAAGAGGAGGAAGCCGCAGAGTAAGCCTTGCTTATTTTCTGGAAAAGCCCGAAACACAAGTTCGTTTCGGGCTTTTGTTTTTTTATCTTGACGCAAGTTAATCGCTCTACTCATGTCACCGCCCAACTTGAACGTAACCCTGGTGCAGGCAGAACTAAGCTGGGAACAGCCCGAACTTAATCGGGAGCGGTTTAGCCAACGCCTCACCCATTTGTCGCAACCTACCGACCTGGTCATCCTTCCGGAGATGTTCACCACCGGCTTCTCTATGGCACCCGAACGGACAGCAGAGCCCGCAGAGGGACCAAGCCTGCAATGGATGCAAACACAGGCCCGGCGGCTGAATGCAGTAATAACGGGAAGCCTGGCTGTCCGGGACAAAGAAGGTCACTTCAATCGTCTGTATTGGGTTCGGCCAGACGGCAGTTTTGAGCACTATGACAAACGGCACTTGTTTACCTTGGCCGGAGAACAGTACCACTATCAGGCCGGGACGGAAAGGTTGGTCGTAGAATTGAAGGGCTGGAGAGTCATGCCGTTGATCTGCTACGATTTGAGATTCCCTGTTTGGAGCCGGAACGATTTAGCCTATGACCTGCTCCTGTACGTAGCCAATTTTCCGGCCAGACGCCGATTGGCCTGGAATACCCTGCTACCGGCTAGAGCGGTTGAAAACCAGGCCTATATCATCGGGGTGAACCGGGTCGGAGCAGATGGCAAGCAGGTAGATCATGCAGGAGATTCCTCCCTCTATGATTTTGAGGGAAATTTACTTTTTCAGGCCACCAATGTTGAAAATATCAACACCATCGCTCTTTCTTATAAAAAGCTTGAAGAATTTCGCTCCCGGTTCCGTTTTCTCGATGACCGGGATACTTTTGAATTAAAACCTTAACGAAGCATTATTCAGTAGGCTCCTATGAAAACTATAAAAAATTCGCTTTCCGCTTTGCTGGTCCTTTTCCTGGTCATTGGCCAAATTGGTTGTAGCATCACCAGTAAAAATGGTTCTCCTGGCGCACCCGGCGCAAGTAGCTCAGAAATGGCATTGCGTAGAAATATCGTTGAATACGGCTTGCAATTCGAAGGAGCTCCTTATGAATACGCCGGGAAAGACCCCAAAGGGTTCGACTGCTCGGGCTATACCAGTTATGTTATGCGACCTTTCAATATCAACCTTTCTCCGAGTTCTCGCCTTCAGGAAGAACAGGGAAAAAAGATCTCGGTCGAAAAAGTTAAGCCTGGTGATCTTATTTTTTATCGCAGAACAGCTCAGGGAGATGTTTTTCACGTATCTTTGGTTATTTCGAATAATCCTGACGGAATAAAGGTCATCCACGCAGTATCAAGAGGAGTGGCTATTGACAATATCTCGACTTCTACTTACTGGGCCCCAATGATAAAAACAGCCCGGGAGGTGATCAACCAATAGTTTTTTCTTCCCGGCCGTTGAGCCTTGAGCGACGATCGCATAGCCCTAACCACCAATTTCGAACCTGTACCCCTTTAGTGCCGCCTCCCAGAGTCGGTAAGGGTGGATTTTTGTATGAACTCAAAGCAGTAGTTATGGTGAATTTAATTTTGTTCGGCCCCCCCGGTTCCGGGAAGGGCACACAGGCGAAAAAGCTGGTAGATCATTATGGACTTTTACATATCTCTACCGGTGACCTGTTCCGGTATGAGATCGGCAATAAAACCCCGCTCGGCCTTGAAGCTAAAAGTTATATTGATAAAGGAGAATTGGTCCCGGATGAAGTGACCATAGGCATGTTGCGCAATAAGGTGGAGGCCAACCCGGATGTGGGTGGATATATCTTCGATGGCTTTCCCCGGACTATCGGTCAGGCAGAAGCCCTGGATTCCCTCATGCAATCCAGAAACACCCAAATTTCCCGGCTGATCATGTTGGAAGTCCCGGATGAAGAGATCGTAACACGCCTCTTGGAACGCGGCAAAACCTCCGGCCGTAAAGATGACATGAACGAAACGGTCATCCGTAACCGCATCGAAGTTTACAAAAAGGAAACCGCTCCGGTATTCGATTTTTACCAACATCAGGATAAAGCGGTCAAAGTCAATGGCCTTGGGGCTATCAATGAAATTTTTGACCGGCTTAAAGCAGAACTGGACCAACTGGTTCCCTCTTAATTGAAGGTTCAGGTCCTCTCAGGCAGCCTCTGGCTTACCTCCACCATTTGATCCGGAGGCTGCTACCCTATGAAAAAGAATATGTTTTTTCTTTATTCCTATTCTGGCATTCTATTTGGAAATACCTTATCTTTATAAAAGGAAAAGAAAAAACGAATAGCCCCCTTAAGCACGGCTTTCATCGGTTTCGACCCCCATCGTCCGGTTTTAATTCAGGAGTTACCGTGCAAGCGTTCTTTCCATCCTGTGATTCTTGGCTATTCCCATCTAAATAATCGGTCCGATTAGATCACGGTCTTAGGAACAACGGTCTTCTATTTTACACCTTAATTACGAATTATCTAGAACCCCATGAAGTACCTGGGAATTCCGGCATCCTTGATGCCTGTTTACTGGAGCGCTTGCTTGTTACTATTGACTCCACCTGCTTTTAGCCAGGGAAAGACGGTCGCCAAAGCTGAACCAGTCAACTTCGGCACCTATTTTGTTAATGGCTTGCAGTCTGGCGACGGCGCCTCCAAAACAGATGCCCGGCACGCTGCCTGGTATATTTTTGAAGCAAAAGAGGATGGCTTCATCAATATCAGCAGTTGCGAGGGTGGTTCCGACACCCGCCTTTGGGTGTACAAGGGCCTTTCCGGTGAGCTCAGTCCGATTGCCTTCAGTGACGATGCCTGCGATATCGACACCATCCCGTTTAATCAGAATAATTTTGCGGCTTCCGTAGACTACCTACCTGTGGAGGCCGGTACAACCTATTACCTGGAATGGGATGACCACTGGGACCGGTCTCCCTTCTTTTGGTCTATCACTCCCACTCAGCAATTATTCGACCTCCGGCTTCGGCCAGCCGTTTTCTTTCATCAAGTTCCCCGATCACAAGCCGGAGCGGAATACGCTCTTTCCGTAGAAGTGGTCAATGCAGGAGTAACGACCGCTAAAGACATACCCCTCTCCCTGGAGATCTTTCAAACGGCCCCGGAGGCTCCGGGCTTCCCCCTGTCCAAATTTCAGAAAATACTTCCTGAACTTCAGGCAGATAGTAGTGTCGTCCTGGAACTCGGGAGTCTGGACGGCCTGCCTGAAGGGGCTTTCCAGCTACGCTTCAAGCTCGACGGTTTGGCAGATGATGTACCGGAGAACAACCTGCTCGATCAGTCCATCAACATTACCCCTTCGGTATATGCCCTGGACAAGGGGCTTACCGATGTGCTTGGGGCACCCGTAAATGGGCAGTTGGCCCAGGGCCAGGTGTTTCCCTTTGTCGTAAAGGACAGTATCTATTCCGTATCAACCTATATAGCCGGCGGAGCAGCAAAGGACGAGCTATTCGTCGAAGTGTATGAATTCCAGGGGGAAAGACCGCTCAATTTACTTCGACGGAGCGCAAGTTTGAACCTGGAAGCGCCCGGTCCCGGTTGGCTTAATTTTGAGTTTATCGGAGGCCCGGTAGTGGTAGAAAAAGATAAAAAGTACCTTTTTGCCCTGGTGCAGGAAGGAACCGGTACGAATATTCAATTAGGCGTTTCCAATTCGAATTTTCAGGAAAAACAAGCCTGGTTCAGATCCAAAGCCATTGCCGAAAGCCAGGGGAATTGGGTTCCGGTAGAAACCATCCAGCAGGAAGTGACCTATCTGATCCGCCTGATTCATCGCCCCCTTCGCTCCCCGGTGAGGTTCAGGGTAGATTCGCGAAGGGTGGAACAAGCCTTTTCCAGGATCAGCCTGCTGTTTCAACAAGACGCTGTCGGCACACAGATCGCTGAAGCGGTGGAAGTCAGTCCGGATACCTGGGAAGTAGAAATCGAAGCCATTCCGGAAGACAGCCTGCGTTACCTGTTCTTTCTCGACGATCTGGACAATGGATTGGAGGAGCAGCTTCCGGAGACCTGTAGCTTCAGTGGGCGGGACTTACCTCCCCACAGACGGGTATGGGTTCCACTTACAGACCTCAATATTCCCCTGGTATGCTTTGGCCGTTGTACTGATTGCAGATCAGACGACAATGCCTGCGCTACTCCTGAAGCCCTGATCTGCGACGATTTTGACCAATACCCTGTAGAATCCGCTTTAAGCCTGAATGCCCCCTGGTGGAAAACCCGCAGTCTTTTGCAAGATGGCATTATAGACACCAGCAATAGCTTCAGCCCCACCCAGTCAGCCCACTTTTTGAAAGGTGCCCGGCCTTTGAGCGGTTTGGATATCCACCATCCCGACAATGGGGTTTACCTTTTGGAATGGCAGATGTTAATCCCTAAGGACCATAGCGGGGCTTTTGTTTTGAGCTCCGACTCTATCCCTTCCGATCAAGGTGCATTCGAACTTTTGTTTGCCTCAGATGCTCAACGACGGCTGAACCAAGGCGGAAAGGGCCTGTTGCTGCCCCAGGGCACAGTATTTTCCTATCCCGAATCGAAATGGTTCCGGATAAGCCAGTTGATCGATTTCAGGGAGCGGAGGATACGCTGGACCGTAAATGATAATTTGGTCAATGAAAGTCGTTTTGTAAAAAGACCTCGCCTGGTCAATTTTTTCTCGCCTAATAATAATTCAAATTTTTATCTGGATGATGTACGCTTTATTCGAAAATCAGCCTGTGATCAGGACGCTTATTCGTGCGAGGGTTTCGAATGGTATCCACCTGGCAACCTCCAGGACCCCTCCGGACTGACCTGGTGGAACCCACAAAACCAGGCTTCGGGCAGCGTAGGCTTTGATCAGGTATTTCGGGGAGATCAGGCCCTGGCCATCTCTCCCAAGCCGGAGCTGCCTCCCACCCTTTTGGTCCCCTTTAGGGCGGCGGATCATTTCCAGTTTAGCTGGCATATGTATTTTCCTTCAGAAGGTCAGGGTGACATTCAATTTAAAACAGCTGGTTCTACCGATGCACAATTGTTCCAGATCCAACTCAACCGGTCGCCCGGAAAAGGGAGCATCAATGGGTTCCCTTTTGAGCTCCCTCTGGATCAATGGGTAGAAATGCAAGTGGCTATAGCGGGCAACCTTCTTTTTCCAAGGATCAATGATAGCATTCTTTTGCTCGCACTTGAAATCCCCCAACGACCGGAGCAGATCCTGTTCGACCAGGCTGGGGAAGGAGAAACCGCCTTCTATATTGATGAGCTCCAGTTCAGTCCGCTTTCCACTACTTCGGGCCCGGTGGAAATCCTGGTGGATGCTTCGCTAGAGGAAGCCCTCCATCCGGATGGGATCTTTATCGCCGGCAACTTTACTCAGGGCCTGCCAGTACCTATGCAGCAGGTAAACGCCACCAAATTCAGCTATGTCTTGCCATTGCATGCGGGAGATACCCTGGTTTATCAACTGTTTAACGGTCCGGAAGAAGAAGCCGGCCCTTCGCTGGATAGCTGCCTGAGTGCCCGCCTGAACGAAACGCCTGCCCGTAGCCTGATCGCCGCGCCCTACAGCCGGGAAGAGCTTTGTTTCAACCATTGCGTAGCCTGTGCTTCGGTGGAGCCCGTCTCTGTGGATCGCCCGGACTGGTACCCCGATGTTCGCCTCTTTCCCAACCCAACCGCTGACCGAATAAGTATACAGCTTCCTGAGCACCTGTCCGAAAACATACAATGGACCCTTTTCGACCCGCTGGGCCGTCCGGTTCAGCTACCTGCTAATAAAGATCAGTGGAATTCGATGGAAATTTCATTGAAAAAGTTCCCTCCCGGCCTTTATTTGTTGCAAATTCGCTATGATAACGAAAGAGGAGAGTGGAAAATACTTAAACATTAGCCGGTATGTTTACTCATCAACAACGCCCCTTCGGGCCTTACCAACTGGAAGTGCTCAGGGATGCTTCCGAAGACAATCAACTCACGCTTTGCCCACAAGTCGGGGCCAGCGTGCTGGGCTTACAGTTGCAGGGCCAGTCCGTTCTGGATGTCTATACCAGCCCCACCGAGCTGGAAGTGAACCGCTGGGCAAAAAATATGCTGCTCTACCCCTTTCCCAACCGGCTGCGCAATGGCCAATATGAATGGGACGGCAAGACCTACCAGTTTCCCATCACCGACAGCCTGACCGACAATGCCCTGCATGGCTTTGGCATGGAACGGCCCATGCAGGTCGAATCTGTTCAGCTCGAAGAACTGGAAGCTGCCATCACCTGCGTGACCAGCTACGAAGGCGAGCACGAGTTCTATCCCTTTCCCTTCCGCCTCAGCCTGAAATTCAAATTGGGCCCCGGCAGCTTTGCCGTTAAATACCAGGTCGAAAATACGGGAGCCACGACTATGCCCTTTGGGTTTGGCTGGCACCCCTATTTTCAACTAGACGACAAGATCGACGACTGCCATTTGCAGATACCTACCCTCGAAATGATCGGTATTGACCAACGCATGTTGCCCACCGGAAAGACCTACACTTACGACACCTTTGCCAGAGATCGTACCCTGGGCTCCGAAGTCCTGGACAACACCTTCCGCACGCCTGACCACTCCAACAGCCTGGAAATCCATTTTAGCGGTAAAAAAGGCGCCATGACCTTCTGGCAGGAAAGTGGACCCCGGCAATTCCCCTTTGTACAGTTGTTCACCCATCCCGAAGACCGGGCCTCCCTGGCCATAGAACCTATGACCTGTAATGTGGATGCCTTCAATAATGGAGAAGGCCTGTTGCGACTGGAGCCGGGAGAGAAAGCGGATGCAAGGTTTGGGCTGCGGTTTCGTTCCGCCAAAGCTTAGCCCTACCGCATCAAATGCGTCACCCCTCTGAACTGCCGGGTGGTGCCGTCTACCAGTTCTACTTCGACCAGGTACACATAGGGGCCGGCATCCAGCAGGGTACCCTGGAAGCGGCCATCCCAGCCCTGAGCCGGGCTGTTGGGCGCAAAATTGCGGGCTTCGTACAAAACGGCTCCCCATCGACTGAACACCTGAAAGGAAAGAACCTCCCGCACCTGCCGGTCGTCGGCAAAGATCTGCAGCCGGTCGTTGGCCCCGTTACCGTCCGGGGAAAAAGCGGAGGGTACAAACAAACCGGGCTCCTGGTCGATCTTAACCCGAATGCTGGCCGTACCCGAGCAACCAAAGCGATCCTGCACCTGCAGGGTGATGGTCTCGCTGGCCAAGGCCGTCAGCTGCGGGTGTAGACAATCCGAACAACTCAGGCGGGTGTCGGGAAACCATAGTAAGCTTTCGACTAGAGATGTTGGTATACTCAAACTGGGCCTAAGGGTAACCACATCGCCCAGTTCCAGCAAAAGGGTCTCATCCAGGGTGACCATTTTATCATAAGTTGCCGGCATTACAAAGTCCTGGATCAGGTTGCAAGCACGGGCATCCCGAATGCGCAGGGTATAAGACTGCCCCGGGCTCAGTTCATTAAAAAGGCTGACATCCCTGAACGGGCCCCCATCCACCGAATAGGTGTAAGGCGGGGTGCCTCCTGAAGCGGAATAGGCGATAAACCCACTAGTAAATTCCCGGCAATCGAAGGTGATGGGCTCCAGGGCAGCAGGTTCATTCACCTGCATATTAGCCTGGGTAATACACCCCCGGGTATCGGTGATGGTCACGGAATAGCTGCCGGCAGCAACCTTGACGGGATTCCCGGTCTGCCCATCCGACCATTCGAAGGTATAGGGTTCCGCACCGCCTGCCAGTGTCATCTGGATTTGCCCGTCGGAAAGACCATTGCAGGAGGGCGATTCCACATCCGTAATGGACTGCAGCCGGTAGTACCGCAATTCCGCCAGCCCGGTGGCTTTTCCCGAACAGGTGGCATCATTAAATGCGGTAATTTCAATTTCCCCTTCTTCGGAAACCCGCAGGGGAAAGCGGTTTTCAGTAATACCGGAAAAGGACCCTTGTTCTACTCCGTCCAGGGCCCAGGTAAAGGCAAAAGGGGGCGTTCCGGTGAACTGCAGGTTAAAGGTAGCCGTTGCGCCAATGCAGGCCTGCTGCAAACCACCATAGGTTAAGGTGGGCGGTGTACGCAAGGAAATATCCACCGTTTCGATCAGTTCGCGGCCACAGGCATCGGTAAGGGTAAGTTGGTACCTGCTATCGCTTTCGGGAGATAAAACCAGGACGGAATCCGTGGAACCGTTCGACCACAAATAGGTATAGCCCGGCACCCCACCCCTGGCCTGCACCTCCAGGCTTACCGTTTCACCATTGCAAATTTGAAGGTCCCTTAAAGCCGTTTCCATGGGCGGCGGATCCAAAATGGCAATATAGGCGGCATCGCTGAAGCATTCGCAGGGGAAGTCCAGTTCGAGAATGATCTCCTCCACGGGTTCGAATTCATCATCAATGATTAACTCGATGGGGAAGCGGACCGAAGCTTCTCCTTCGGGAATAATGACTTGCTTGGGCAAGGGTTCAAAATCCACCCCTTCCCAGGCCGTACTACCAGCCCCTACCCGCAGGCCTACACTGATGGGCTGATCCAGCCTGGTCGTATCCAGCCGGCGTACCAAGAAGGAGCCGTAATCACAACCTTCTTCTATAGTATCCCGCCCGATGGTGGATTCTGCAAGCAGCTCGACGGCTCCGCCCACGTTAAAGCTTTCGGCCTCTAAAAAAACGGCGGAATCCCATTTGCCATCCGGTTCTCCATCGAAAACGCCCACATCTCCAACGACCAGCTTTAGCTGGTAGGTCTCGCAGGGGATCAGCCGTAAGGTGGCCGTTAGCACTTTGGTAAATCCGTCAAACTCTATGAACTCCCGGAAGGGATAATCCCCTTCCGTTACCCCTTCACACTGCCGGATCTCTCTGGAATGAGGGTTGGGGATGTAGTATTCGGTGTTCGAAAGGTGATTGACCGCATTGATCGAAACGTATTCGTCGGTTTCTGGTAGTAGAGCCACATTCACCCCATTATCTGAAAAGGGTCCACGAATCCCCGGGCCGCTGACAAAAAAGCCAAAGACATCATTAAATTTCGAACCCACATACTCGCAGTACTCTTCTGAGGCAAAGACGTACCGGAAGGTGATCACACTGTCCAGAGGTATAAAGTCGAATTCAAAACCCGCTACATCCTGCACCCGGCTGGTAGCGGCTTCCTGCAGATCGGGATCCCCCTCCAGGTTTTGAAAGTCCGTACTGCGATCGTAGGTGCTGTTGGGACCTTCGGCATTGGAGATGCGCCCCGTAGAGAAAATGATGCCCCGCTCAATACCGAGGACATCACCAGCATTCTCGAAATACCCTACGCTTCGTTCGTCTCCGATCCCCCGGATGTTAAAGGTATTCTCACATCCTCCTTTTACGAAAATGTCCTGCACTAGTTCTTCCACGGTGAAATCATCATCCGTTACCACACCGGCCTTACGGATCGTTTGGGCCTGTCCCCTGCCAGGAGTTAGGACCCCGACAGCCATAAAAAGAAAGAAGCATATCCAATTCCTTTGCTTCATGCGTCAATCGGTTTAAGCGGATAGTTAAATTACGGGCTTTTTCCGGCAAAACGCAATGCTGCCGGTTTAAACTTGATGGGTTTCTCCCAGCGGGATCCGGTGGTGAAAGTGCAGTTCAGGTCGAGGATGTCGCTTGTATTCGCTGTAGTACTGAAGAGGGACCAGGTACGGAGGTAGCCTTGCCCGGCACCTTAGCCCAAAACGGACCATCTCTTGGAATATTTCAAACCGTACGTCTCTTATCTCAAAAATACTAAAGCGTGGTTAAAAGGTGTAAACTTCTTTTCAAAAAACCTTAAATAATATTAGATTTGTACGGTACCTCCTTCTTCGGCAAAATCTCCGGGGAGGGGGTCATACTCTCAAACAAAGCCGGTCAGTCCGGCCTCCAAGCCAGTAATAAACGATAGCGGTCTTCCCCCCTTCAGTACGGCTATCGAAGACAATCTAAACTGCGGTAACGCTAACGTTAAGAAAGAAACCCGGGACGGTTATATTTAATGCTACCGTCGATCGTCCTCTGTCCCCTTTACAAGCTTGTTGAATGCCATTGTCAGGTCCAAAAGCATTTTTTGCTGCGGGTTGGGGTGGCTAAATGCAGATATCCTAAAAACACACACAATATGAACTTACGTTTTACCACTGTACTCCTGTTTTTGACCAGCAGTTGGCTGGGTGGCATACCACCGCTGCAAGCACAAAGCGGGTGCGGAGAGGGCACCACGATCAGCCTGCTGAACGGCGATACCAGCGCCTTACAATGTATAGAGAACGGTAGTGTTTCGGCTTTGACCTTTACTACCGGACCAACCTATATGCCGTATGTCTACCTGGTTACCGATGAAGATAACATCATCCTGAAAGTCAATCGTCGCAGGACCATTGACCTGAGCGACCTGGGAGCGGGCAACTTCCGGGTCTGGGCACTGTACTACAAGGGACCGCTTTTTGCCCAGCCCGGCATGAATGCTGCAGAGGACGAGCTGGCAGCTTATTGTTTCGGGCTTACGGAGAACTTTGTCCCTGTAGGGAGCTTCACCCCCGATGCCGGAACGATCGAATCAAGCGCCGGCAACCAGGTGGAGTTTCTTTGCGATGAAGACCCGGAGTCCAATTCCCTCACTTTCGAACTGGATAGTAATGCCCCGAATTTGCAACTGCTGGTCACCGATACCAATGATATTATTCTGGATATTCCGACCGGCTTTTCGATCGATTTTAACGAACAGCCCAATGCCATCTACCGGGTGTGGGGGCTTTCCTTTGCCGGGGATCTGACAGCCGAGGTCGGTCAGAACATTACCGAAGCGACCTTGGCGGAGGAGTGCTTCGACCTGAGTGACAATTTCGTCAGCGTACTTAAAGCGGCAGTGGATGGAGGAAGCCTAAGCCTTGTTGAGGGTCAGGAGGACTTTGCCTGCAATGGGGAGACCAGTTCTTTCTCTTTCGAACAGCCCACAAGCTCCTCCCTTCCCTATGGCTACGTGCTTGTGGGCCCGGAAGGAACGATACTGGAGGTGACCACTGAAGCGGTGATTACCATTGACACCCCTGCCGGTACGGGTGCTTACCAGGTTTTCGGGCTGTCTTTTTCGGGTATGCTTAACGACGTTACCGGTCAATTACCGGAGGAGGCTCAATTCACCGATGCCTGCTTTGAGTTGTCCGATGAAGCAGTGGATATCCGTATTCGAACGGTGGAAGGCGGCACCATCAGCCTGGCAGAAGGCGGCGACAGCCTGCTGCTTTGCGTGGAAGATACGCTGGACACAGCCATTGAACTAAGCACTACTGCAAAAGCAGATCAGAATTATGCCTATTTCGTTTTGGATACCAACAATACTATTCTGGCTGTATTCGAAACCAGTCAGGTCATCCTTCCAGGCAGCTTTTCAGGCCGTCTTGAAATTGCGGGCCTGGGCTACACCGGTAATTTAATGGTCGAAGCCGGTGATGCCTTCCTTCAGGGAGGCTCCCTTTCGGATGAGTGTTTTGAAGTTGCGGAAAACCGCATACAGGTCCAAAAGCTCCCGGCGGAGGGCGGTACGATCAGTGCAAATGAAGGGCAGACCGACCTGCTCGAATGCTTTACCCCCGGAATGCAGGAAAGCCTGATCCAACTTCAACGCCAGGGGGACATGGGGGCCGCCTATGCCTATCTACTGACAGATACCAGCGGGACCATCCTTCAGGTTTTGGAGACCGAAGCCCTCCCCATTGACCGTAACCTGCCTCAGCAATTGACCCTTACCGGCTTGGCCTATACCGGGACCTTGCTGGCCGAACCCGGCCAAAATATCAATGATGCCCCGCTGGCTGAACCTTGTTCCGACCTGAGCGAGAATACCATCAGTATTCAATGGGAAGCGGTTGACGGCGGAACGGTAAGCCTTGAAAATGGGGACACCGCTGTTCGTGTCTGCGTTATGGACGAAGTAACTGACCTGCTGGTCTTTGCCAACACCAGTACCGAAACGGCCGATTTTCGCTACGTCCTTACCGATACAGCTGGGATCGTCCGGTTTGTTCTGGCCGGAGACCGACTAGATTATGATCCCGCCGAGGCAGGGCCCACCCGGGTGTACGGAGTTTCCTTTACGGGTACTCTTTTGCTGAGCACAGGAGACGACATTCAGCGTGACGCCGTCTCCAATGGTTGCTATGACTTAAGTTCAAATTTTGTCCGTTTGCTCGCCGAGGAAGTGGATGGTGGCCGTATCGCCTTCACCGGAGAACCAGATACCGTCGCGATCTGTCCGGAAGGGCAAACCGATGTATTGAGTTTTACTACCACCGGTATGGCACCTTATGCCTACCTTATCACGGATACCGCCAACATTATTGAAGTGGTTACTGCGGATACCGCTTTCGATTTTGACCAGTTGGCAAATGATCAGCTGCGGGTATGGGGACTCTCCTATACCGGCGAATTACTGGCGGAGCCCGGGCAGGATGCTGCTATTGACAGCCTTTCAACGGCTTGCTTCGAACTTTCGGAGAACTTTCTCTCGGTGACCCGCAGCCTACCGGAAGGTGGCAACTTGGCCTTTGCAGAAGGCGGTACCGACACCCTCATTTGCTCCGATGCGGAATTTACGCTGCTTACGTTCTCCGTGGAAGGAGCTACAGCAGGGGCTTATGCCTTACTCGTCCTGGACACCCAAAACCTGGTTCTCGACCTCACTATCGAAAACGTCTATGATTTCGAGAACCTGGTGGAAGGACAATATGCCATCCAAGGGCTGTCATATACTGGTGCATTGACCATAACCCCCGGCGACACCCTTGGCGGGCAGCCTTTAAGCGATGATTGTTTTGACCTCAGCGCCAATACGCTGCTCATTCGAAAACAACAACCGGCTGGAGGAACGATCAGCTTTAAAAATAGCCCGGACAGTTTACGATACACCTGCCCGGATGACGGAATAGCTAATGCCCTTTCCTTTCAATTGAACGGTTCCGTGGGGGACCAGTTTGCCTATCTGCTCACTGACCTCAATAATATGGTCGTGGCGGTAAGCGAAGTCGACAGCCTTGACCTGGAGCCCTTTTTGCCGGGTGACTACCTCATCTATGGCATGGCCTACACCGGGGAGCTACTGGCTGCAGAAGGGGCCGTCGTCGGGCAGGATGACCTGGCCACCGGCTGTTTTTCAACCAGTTCGAATTTCTTACAGACCTTTCATGAAGAGCCCGAAGCAGGTACTATCCGGGTGCTTGAATCGGTAGATACCTCCTTTTGTATCGGGGACGGGAATAATGATGTCCTAACTTTTGAACGGGAAGGACCAACTGCCGGGGCCCTCCTTTACCTGGTAACGGATGACAGTAATCGGCTGCAGGTCGTTTTTGACCGGGATAGTTTTGATTTCGAAGAACTGGCAGGGGGGAATGCCCGGGTATACAGTTTGGCCTATACGGGGGAGCCTACTCTCGAAATCGGGGAAGACGTAACCCAGGTTCCCTTATCGGACGAGTGTCACGATCTGAGTGATAACTTCATCGATCTGTTCCGGGAATCTATTGACGGGGCCCAAATCAGCGCTCAGGGCAGTCCCTACGACACCCTTTGGGCCTGCCCCGACGGCAACCCGGATATCTTTGTATTTACCAATTCCACTACTGCTACAGAGGCGGCCTATGCTTATGTGATTACCAACCGCAACGGCATCATTTTAGCCATTCTGGAAGACGACAGCCTCAACTTCGATAATATCAACTTCCCGGAACTAAAGGTACATGGGTTTTCCTATACCGGTGCGCTAACGGCTCAGGCCGGACAATTCATCGAGGGGGTCATTTTTTCTAATGGTTGCTACCAGCAATCCGAAAACCACCTGACCGTCATCCGGGATACTTCAGAGGGAGGGGCCATCGCCAAGCTGGATGAAGCAATGGAGGCTTTCCAGTTTTGTCCGGGAAGGGATGGCAGCACCCTGGAATTAGTCAGTACTTCCGGTTCCCGGGCTGGCTATGTGTACGTTTTAGTCGATTCGGCAAATACCATCCAGCATATCACCCCTCCAGGGGTAGATCAGATAGTGTTGGATACCTTTCCGCTTGGTGATTATACAGTTTGGGGGCTTTCTTTCACCGGGTTCCTGAATATCAATGCGGGAGCTGTATTGGACACCTCCGCTGCTCTTTCGAATAATTGTTTCGAATTCTCCGATAACAGCCTGGCCATTGAATTGGGAGGCGAAGTGGAAGCCGGGCGGATTGAAAGTAGAGATTCCGTCGATATTTATTATACCTGCCCCATGGACGAAGAACCCGACTTCGTTTCTATTCGCACTCCAATGGGTCCGGAGGGAACGGGTTATCGCCTGGTCATTACCGATGAGAAAAACGATATTTTATTTACAGATGTTGAAAGCAATACTATCAATTTTGACAATTCCGAACGGGGGATCTTCCGGATCTGGGGAATCAACTTTCGCGGAGCATTCAACATCATGGGAGGGCTGAACCTATTCGAAGATCAACTGCTACCGGGATGTTATGATATTTCTGACAATTTCATTCCAGTGCATAGTTCCCGGCCTGAAGGAGGCTCGGTCAGTTTACTCGATGGCAGCACCGAGATCGAACTTCCGGCTAATCCCACAGAGAACAGCATACTTGAGTGGTTAAGTACAGCGGATTCTATCGCCGGTCTGGTCTTTCTGATCACTGACAAAGAAAACGTAATCATCGATACCACCTCTCAAGCGGTTTATGATTTTAATGGGCTGGATGATGGCGCCTACCGGGTACTTGCGCTTAGCTATACTGGTTTCCTCCTGTTTGGGATTGGTGACGATGTAGACGAAACCCTTCTGACGGATAACTGCTTTGACCTATCCGATAATTTCATTAGCGTTTTGATCGGAGGAACGGAAGGTATAGCTGAATTACCCCAAAGTATTGCATCAAAGCGTAGTCAAATCAGCCTAAGCCCCAACCCCGTTCGAGATGAATTACAATTGATTTACAACGGCAAATCCCTGCTGCCGGGCCAGGCCGCCAGTGTTCAACTAGTCGATCTTTCCACTGGGCAGTTGGTCAAAGAACGACCGTGGGAAGTTCAACAAGGGGCCAGCCTGATCCTGGGCCTTGCCGATCTGCCGGCCGGTATGTATGTGCTTCGACTGCAGGCCGGAGAGCAAATACTACAACAAAAATTCGTTAAACTTACAGAATAGTAAACACCATAAGGAGGGTGTGGGGGTGCCTCACACCCTTTTTTTATACCTTTTTTAGCAAAAGCGCTTCCGTTTCGGTCTTCTCCTCCGCACCATTGATTGGCCAAACGTGAAACCCGCCTTTAAGTCCACTCAGTGTCCAGGTACCCCATATGCCATTTTCATCCACATGCCCCTGGTATTCTACCCAATGCGTGGGGTAGGATTTGGTCATATTTACGATCAGCGCTTTTAACTGATAGCTTCCTTTCCAGGTAAAAGCTCCAACAGGGTCACTTCCCATACCACTGATCTGGCCATCCTGAAATTCGAACAGGAATTGCATTTCGTGCTTATCGCCCCCCGGGCCCATCCTGTAGGTGTAAAATCCCTTCCATTCTCCACTGGGAAAAAGGGGGTGCATTTCCGATCTAGCCTTCCAATCCTTCATCAAAAAAACCTTTACGGCATTGGGCTTGCCTTCCAGGCGGAAAGGCCTGATAGGCAGCTGTCTAAAATCAACAACTATACAATGGAATAAAGGGGTGGTTTAGTTCCCAAATCGCGCTCCTAATTATTGCTGACCCTCCCTGTCTGTTGGCAAAGGTATGCCCCCGATCGCCCTTTTGTCCGACTTCAGATAGGCATTCCAGGTCCAGGTATGCCCCCTGGGGACTTGTTCCTTTTCCCCTTCTTCGAACTTTAGGGAGATGGCTTTTTCCAAAAATTGATTGGTATAAGGTACCATTTATTTATTTTACCTCCTGAACTGGTTTAAACCGCAACCCGTTTGAGACGTCTTGACAATTTTCGGATCTACTATAACAATACCATCTACCCGGAGCTGGTGCGCCTGGAGCGGAGGCGTTGGCGGCTTATGGGGCTTACGGCTTTTTCGCTTTTGCTGGCGGTGGGCTTAGTGGTCTTGCATCTTACCCTGAAAATTTGGGTCCTCACGCTGGTTTTGAGCATTCCCATTACTCTTTACCTCTTGTATCTGGGTTGGCGGTTTCGTCAATTTGTTTTGCGATTCAAGCCCAACGTACTCCAGTTGATACTGGGTTTTATGGAGACCCAGACCAATATTCAGGACCTGAGTTTCCAAGAAAAGGGTGGACTTGGGAAAGACACTTTTTTAGCCAGCAGGTTATTTGTGACTCCCGCACACTTATTTGTAATGGAAGATTTCATCAAGGGTAAAGTAGGAGAAATGCCTTTCGAACTGTGTGAAATGGACGTCCGGGAGAATTCTCCGGTACGCAGTCGGCTAAATTACGTATTCAAGGGCGTCTTTATGAAAGCTCGCTTTGCGGAAGAGCTGCGAGGCGAGATCGTCGTTTGGCCACGTGAGTTTCGACCCTATCTCACCCGTGCGATCAAGGCCTTCACCTGGGAAACAGGGGAAAATGTAGATCATGAGATCACCAACCCGGAGTTCAGGGAGCTGTTCATGGTCTATGCCAATCACGAAGCTCATGTTGCTGGAGCCCTTACCCCACCTATGCAGAAAGCAATGGTTGATTATTATAAACAAACCGGAAAGGAGATCTATTTTTCCTTTATGAACAGAGACCTTTATATCGCTGTCACCGAACCCCGCAATATTCTCGAGCCCAGCCTGTGGCGTACGAATGTCAGCTTTGAGCTCGTCCTGGAATTTTTTGATGACATACACACCCTATTGGATCTGGTGGAAGAATTTGATAAGACGCATTAAGTGGGCTGTAAACCGGCCTTCCGTTCTCCTGCAGGGCTTATAGAAAACAATTTCTATTTCAAACTGAAGACCCTCCAACACCCTTAAACTCCTGGATCAACTTTACGCAACCCTCCAAGCGCTATCGAAGGCAATCGGACAACCGGTTAAGTACGATCTAACCCCAGTTGTTGAAAGCGGTGATCAGCATCCTCATTTTGCGTATAAACTTATCGGGTGGAAAATGGTTGTCTGATGCGTTGGTCTCCCAAAGCGAATAACTGTCCTTCGGCATAAAATTCTTTCCAAATATCAAAACTTGCTTTCCGTTGCAACAATTTTCCCTGCAAAAGCTTTTTTTAGGGGTCACTTAAATTTTACGAATGAAACGTTTCTTTTCTTTCTTTTTAGGTCTGGTCGGATTGTTAAACCTGGTCAATGCCCAGGCAGAAATGCAGGCTACCGATGAAAAATCCCTGCTGTGGGAGATCAGCGGCAATGAGCTGCAAAGCCCCTCTTATTTGTATGGCACCATTCATATGATTCCCTCCGAGGATTTTTTCCTGACCGCCAAGACAATGGCTGCTTTTGACGAGGTGGAGAAGGTGGTTTTCGAAATTAACATGGAGGACATGTCCGATATGTCTAAAATGATGCCCCTTATGATGAAAGCCTTCATGAAAGGGGATACTACTCTTCAGGACCTTTTATCCGAAGCGGATTACGGTATGGTCAAGGGGCATTTCGAAAGCATCGGCCTCCCCATGTTCATGCTGGAACGCATTAAGCCTATGTTTCTCAGTGTAATGGCCTCCGGAGAAGGGATGGACCTATCAGACCCCGGCTCGGTCAAATCCTATGAAATGGAGTTCACTCAAATGGCGCAGCAACAAGAGAAAACCATTGACGGGCTCGAAACCGCCGAATATCAAATGAGTATGTTCGACAGCATCCCCTATCGGGTACAGGCTGATATGTTAGTGGAGGCGATCAAAACCGGTGATACCGGCGATGATCAGTTCCAGGAATTGGTAAAAATGTACCAGGATCAGGATATTGACGCCATGTACAAAGCCATGGAGGGAGAGAAGGGTATGGCCGATTATGAAGATCTGCTTCTTTTTAACCGCAACCGCAACTGGATTCCTGTGATGGCGAAAATGATGCAGGAAGGAACCATATTTTTCGCGGTAGGCGCCGGTCACCTGGGCGGACCGCAGGGGGTCGTCAACCTATTGCGCGAACAGGGTTACCAGCTAAAGCCCCTCAAGTAAAGAGGCGATAAGATGGTGCTGATGGTGCTTTTTTCCGTTAAAGGTGGCCTGACCGGGTCGCTAGAGGTGTTTTTCCCTCTCAACTTTTGAAAAATCATGTGCGCCCGGTGATTTTTACCACCACTTGCTTAGGGCCCGAGATTGTATATTACTGGCAATCAATTCCTAAGTAAGATGAAAAAAGTAGGTTCCCTTGTCGACGTTCGCTCCAGAGAAGAATTTGAACTGGAACGTCTGCCCGGTGCCGTAAATATTCCCTGGCGTTTGCATTTACAATTCCTGGAAGACTGGGAAACCCTTCCCAGGCCGGTTTTCGTTTATTGCGAAGATGGCCAACGTGCCCGGCAGGTAGTGCGTTCCCTTCGAATGATTGGGTTCCAAAAGATCCACTTGTTACGGGCCTACAGAAAAGCCGAAACCCCGCAGCCAACAGCTGCGGTCGTTTAATGGTTTGTAAAACAAAAACGTCATGCAATTAAGCAAGATCACTATCTGGCTATTCCTTGCACTCCTTACCGTTCTAGCGGTAATGGCTCTGTTTCCCTTACCTGGTGTTATTTTTATTGGTATGTTGATCGTTCCGGCGCTGGTCATCATTCAGGCCATTTTTATTCTTCGAAAAAAAAAACCCAAACCAAGGGAGTTCGATGAGGACCAATGGTATCAGCATCATTGATAATTATCAAGCCTGGGTCTGACCAATATCATAGCTCCAGCCCTTGGATTAAATTACCTTGGGATAAACGCTGAAAATTATCACCACTATGATTGCCACCAACGTTCAGGTAGCGGATATAATGAGCGACAAGGTTCTTTTCGCAAGCCTAACTCAGCCCTTTACCCAACTTTGCCGCCTTTTTCTTGAATTGGACATTCACCACCTTCCTATTCTAGATGAAAAGGGCGAACTGGTCGGCATTATTTCTTCCAATGATATGCTCCGGGCCTTCAGTGTCCATCTACCCGTCATGGATTGTATCAACGAAGAGACCCTCAATGAGCGTTTATCTGTAGCCGATTTCATGACCCCCAGCCCTCTGGTGACCATCTCTTCTAAAGAGACCATTCTAAAAGCTTTGGAATTGTTCGACAATTTCAATATCCGGGCTTTACCGGTGGTGGATGACAAACAAGTAGTGGGAATTATAACCAACCGTGATATTGTGCGCTACAGCGCCGAGAACGACCTGCGTTAAAGAATAAGAACAATTGGCTTTTGCGACTAGGACGAGGGCGGCCGCTACCAAGCGGCTGCCTTTTTTTAATAACCTAAAAACCAGCCCATTAAAAAAATGTTTTACAGGCATTTTCCCTTCTGGGAAATCTTTTAGCCTGTAAAACGAATGTTATTTTAATTATCTCAACAAACATTCATCCCGCAAGTATCTCTAGGCAGAAACCGGCACGTCTTTGTAAGCGTGGGTGATCAGGTCATAGGTAGTCAGGATACCGCTTAGCTTGCCTTCATCATCGATGATGGGTAAGGCGTGGAAGTAATTTTCCCGGAAAAAGCCGGCCGCCATCAGAAGGGTGTCCTGTTCATTCAAAACGGCTACCTGCCGGGTCATAACTTCACCAACCAGCAGGGATCGCAGGATCGCCTGGTTATGTAGGTCACTTTGCTGAGACTTGAACAGTGTGAAACCATGTAATACCTTAAACAGGTCGTGCTTGCTGATTATACCTACGACCTTTCCTTCTTCAACTACGGGGATGTGATGAATGGAATTTTGATCGAAAATTCGCTTCACCTTATCCATAGTATCCCTTGGCCCTAGGGTAATTACAGGGCTGGACATGATTTCCTTCACAGGGGTGTTATGTGCGATCATGGTTATGGTTTTTAATATTCAGGAGCCAATTCTTCCGTTCCATCACCTACCTTCATTTCGTACCCGTAACGCAGTAGGTCATGTGAGGTGACCATACCTACTAATACGCCGTCTTCGACTATGGGCAGGGCATGGAATTTATTGGCCAGAAAAATATCTGCAGCCAGACCGATAGTATCATCAGGATCAAGGGCCATGGGATACTTTGTCATAAAGTCCTTGGCACGCAGGGCATTGTACTCGCGTTCGGTCCAGGTGCGGCCGGTAGTGTTCAGGGAGAAAATATAGGCAACCTTAAAAAAGTCTTCTTTGCTAATGATGCCCACCAGGTCTTCTCCCGCATCAACGACCGGTAAGTGGTGGAAGGAATTCTTCTGAAAGATTTCCTTTATAGCTCGGGCTCTGGTATCTGGAGCCACGGTGACGAGCTTTGTCGTCATGATCTCTCGGATAGGCTTATTTGCATTCATAGGTGTAAAATTTTGACGTTACGGCTCGAAATCCAGTAAAAACTTCTATTCCGCTAGTCCGAATGATTAAATTTGGTTGTTATTCAAACTTAATAAAAACATGATCCTATCGGGGTGAGATAACTCAAATCCAAAAGCTGACTTTTATCAGGGGGGGTATGAGTCAGCCATTTTCTGCTATCCAAGATGAATCGACTAAGAGCAAAAAGCGGCAGCCTGGCCGTCGTCTGTCGAAAAGGGCCTGAAGATCCAATAAAGTAGTGTATTATACATTCTACACAACCACCAAATAGCTAGTACTATGAAGTCATTTATCCTTTCCCTTTTTCTTTTTTGCTTTTTGGTAAAAGCAAATGGTCAAACCGACATAACCTATCAAAGCCCACCCGAGGAGATTGAAGAACTGGTCAATGCCCCGCTCCCTCCGGCTGTCAGTCTGAGCCCTACCGGTGAGTGGATGGTCTTGATGGAACGCAACGGTTACCCGGATATATCCGAATTAGCTCAGCCTGAATTACGGCTTGCCGGCCTTCGCATGAACCCACGCAATAATGGTCCTAGCCGAAGCAGCAATTACATGGGGCTGATACTTAAGCATATTGAATCTGGAGAGACCAGCCCTGTTCTGGGCTTGCCGGATGTGGCCCGTATTGAAAATGTACGATGGTCCCCTAACGGAGAACGCCTGGCCTTTACACTGACCAGTCGGGAGGGCATCAGCCTCTGGGTAGCAGAAGTGGGTACCAAAAGCGCCCGGGCCCTTACCCAACCAATCGTGAACGACGCACTCGGCGGTACTCCCTTTATCTGGATGCCAGACAATATGCACTTGATCGCTAGGGTAGTTAACCAGACAAGGGGAGATGCCCCAAGTCCACCAAACGCACCCAAGGGACCAGTGGTACAAGAATCCGCCGGTGAAAAAACCACGCTTCGAACTTATCAGGATTTGTTGAAAAATCCCTACGATGAAGAAGTGTTCGAATATTACACCTCCGGGCTGCTCGTAAAAATTAATGTGGAAAACAAGAGCATATCCGATTTTAGCGATTTGGGGATCATTCGATCGTTCACTGCATCTCCAGACGGGAATTATGTACTTCTAAGTACGATAAAAAAACCGTTTTCCTATTTGGTTCCTTACTACCGCTTCCCCACTGATTACCAGGTCGTGGATGCCAATGGGGAGCTCATCAAAACTATTGCTTCGATCCCATTGATCGAACAACTACCCCAAGGGTTTGATGCCGTACCCGCCGGCCCCAGAAGTATGAACTGGCGCGCAGATCAGCCTGCTACCCTCTACTGGACGGAGGCTCTTGATGGTGGAGACCCCAGTGTTGAAGTCGAAAAGCGCGATCAATTATTCATGCTACCCGCTCCTTTTGACGGGAAGCCCGGGAAGGGTCCTGCACTGGATTATCGCTTTGCCGGAATAGACTGGGCCAATGAAGACCTCGCCATTGTTCAGGAGCGTTGGTGGTCGAGCCGCCAATATAAAACCAGCCGGTTCGCTCCAAAAAATCCATCAGTCGTAGCCCTTTTATTCGAAGGGTCCTATAGTGACCGATACAACGATCCCGGGGATTTTTTGCGGGAGGAAAAACCCAATGGATATGAACTTCTATTGACGAATGCCCAGGGTTCAAAATTGTACCTGAGTGGTGCGGGAGCTTCTCCGGAAGGCGATCGTCCCTTTCTGCGGGAATACGACCTTAAAACGTGGGAGACCAAAGAGCTTTGGCGGTCTGAAGCACCCTACTATGAATACATGGTAGAACTACTGGATGTTTCAAAGGGAGATTTCATTACCGCCCGGGAATCCAAGGAGGAGCCTCAAAACTTTTTCCTGCGCAATTTCAAGAAAAATTCGATCGAACCCCTTACCACCTTCGAAAACCCCTATCCGGGATTAGATGGGATTCAAAGGGAGATCGTCCATTTCAAACGAGCCGATGGGGTCGACCTGCAGGGAGAGTTAATACTTCCCGCCGGATACGATCCCAAAAAAGACGGCAGGCTGCCGGTTTTCATGTGGGCTTACCCCCGGGAATTCAAAAGCAAATCGAATGCCGGGCAGGTCAGCGGGTCCCCTCACCGGTTTGTTCGCCTGAATTGGGGTTCCCCCATTTACTGGGTGACACAAGGCTACGCTATTTTTAATAATGTTTCCATGCCGGTAGTAGGAGAAGGAGAACAGGAACCCAATGATACCTTTCGAGAACAGTTGGTCGCAAACGCCGAAGCTGCTATTCAGGTACTAGAGGAAAAAGGGATAGCTGACCCCCAACGGATCGCCATAGGAGGGCACTCCTATGGCGCCTTTATGACTGCTAACCTCCTGGCTCATTCCGATCTTTTTGCAGCTGGTGTTGCGCGTTCCGGGGCTTACAACAGAACGCTTACCCCCTTTGGTTTCCAGCGTGAGGAGCGCACCTATTGGGACGATCCCGATATCTATTACACCATGTCACCTTTTATGCATGCCGATAAAATCAATGAGCCACTGCTGATGATCCACGGCATTGCCGACAATAATAGCGGCACTTTCCCTCTCCAAAGCGAGCGTATGTATGCAGCTATTAATGGCCTGGGTGGAAAGGCGCGTCTTGTGATGCTACCGCACGAAAGTCATGGATACCAGGCAAGTCAGTCCATACTGCACTGCCTTTGGGAAATGGATCAATGGTTGGATAAATACGTAAAACGGGCAGGTAAAGCACAACCATAGTTGTTGTAGTAGGGTCGCAGGCCAGGCGGCCCTACTGCAATCATTGCTACGCCTGCAATATCAGCAAGGGAACTTCTGAAGTGAAAAGCTCCTGAGAGGCTATAGAGCGCTGGAAAAAGTCCTGCAACCATTGGTACTGATTATTGCGGTGGACTAAAACCAAAAGGTCTGCTTGTTCTTCTTCGACAAATTCGTTGATATTATTGGGAATTTTCCCGGGCGCCCATTCTATTTGAATGGAATGCGAAACATCTCTGAAAAAATTATCGAGGTCAGATCTTAAGCGAGGGGAAACCTCCCGACCTTTATCGAGGTGGAAAAACTGGATGCTTGCATTAAAAGCACGGGCAAGAGCCCGAACAGGCTGAGCAATGCGTGTGTAATCGGTAACCTCCCCGTCCAGGGCAAAGGCAATTCGTCGAATGGGTAAATAAAAATACTCGTCCTGCACCACCAGTAAAGGGCCGAGTCCCGCCTGGATGACTTGATTTGTTGTACTGCCCTCAAAAATCCGTTTTAGCCCGGAAGCCCCGCGAAACCCCATTACCAGGAGATCAGTTGCATCCATTGCTTCCTTTATCGCGGGCAGGACCGCTCCCTGAAAAACTTCATTTTGCACCTTTACGCCTTCCCGCAGCACTGGGTCTAATCGCTCCCATTCTTCACTCAGGTATTTTCGAACCTTCTGCTGCAGTAATGCCTGGGATTGCGGAAATAAACCGGTGGAGCTAACCACATCATAGGCATGCATCAGACGCACCTTTGCTCCTGTGCGCTGGGCCACGATCAGAGCATATTGTAGGGCCGCATGGGCATCATCAGAAAAATCCGTTGGAACCAGAATTTGCTTCATAGTTCAATAATACCAAAATTTCGGATTCTTTGCCTAATAGTGTAAAACCAGGATGGGAATGGTCGCTCGAAGGATCATCTTACGGGTCACACTACGATGGAAAAGATCCTCCAGGACTGATCTACGCCAGGTGGAAAACACCAGAAGGTCAGCATCTGACTGATCCACATAGGCGCTCAACCCGCTAAGCACATCAGGAGATTGAATGGTATTAAAAAATAGCTCGTTAAGCTGTGATACACCGCTGAGGTTCATTCTTTTTTGAACCAGATGGTAAGTGCTACCCTGCTTCTCGACCTGGGCCAGGTGAAAACCTGGCTTAAACCCTTCGACCAGTTCCACCCCTTGCTGGAGGCACTTAAGGTCTTGTAATTGCCCGTCAAAAGCATAGACCACTTGTTTGTAAGGGCTGAATTGGAGGAGACCCGGCACCAATAGAACGGGACAGTTGGCTTTTCGGGCTACTTCCGTGGAAGTGCTGCCCAACCACTTACCTAACATCCCGGATTCACCGGTAGTACCCATGATGACAAGGTCAACCGACTGAGAATGGATCAGTTTCCTGATCTCCTCCCCCACCTGCCCATTGACCAATAAACGATTGACTTTAATCCTGCTGGATTCTATACCAGCTTCGAACGCTTCTTCGAATAAAAGATCCATTTTGCGACGAGGAGTCTGGCTTGGCTCCTGGCCTCCTCCAGCCAACACCCCGACATCAACCGCCGGTCGCAGGACATGGACCAGATCGATATCTGCTCCCCACACGTTTGCAAGAGATAAGGCGTAACGAAAGGCATTACGAGCTGTATCCGAAAAATCAGTAGGCACCAGGATCCGTTTGACCGGCTGTAATTGCTTTTCCTTCTTGAAAAGTAAGCGCAAAAGAACGCTCAGTTCATTTACACTGGGGACATACTTTTGAAAGAGGATCTCTTTGTCGAACAACAGGGCGGGTATGCCGCTTATCCCGTATTGTAGCAAGTTTTCGATCTTGTTTACCTCTTTAACAGGGACATCAATACCGGATTGACGCATAGCTGCCCTGAGATTGTCCATCAACTCGCAATCCTTCGCGGCCCCAATGCCCAGAAGTTCAAATTGTCCTTTTTTGAATTGTTGATGTTCGTTTAACGTCATGGTAATTGTTCTCTGCCCTTTATCTCGGGCCAGGTTTTTGCCTTTTTACAAAAGGAATCACCCTAGGCCATTTCGGCCCAGATTTATCATATCTGCAAGATGAGCGATTTTCAGGCTGCGAAAGGTGACAATTGTCATTCCTCTACAATGAGGTTTAAAAGATTGTTCTTAATTTCATAAAATCATTAAGCCAGAGCCCACCAGGGAGTAATCAACAAACCGGTGGTCGGCATTAATTTTTCGAAAAAACTGCGTTTTGGAAGGTTCCATTAAGAAAAATAACCGAACAGACGACGCGCTCCGGTTACAGGCCATTATAGAAACTGCCACCGACGGCATTATTATCATCAATGATTCCGGCATTATTGAACAGGCTAACCCTGCTTCAGCACAACTTTTTGGGTATGCCGTTGAGGAAATGATCGGTCAAAATATCCGTTTGTTAGCACCCCCTCCCCACAAGGAGCAACACGACAATTACATCCGAAATTACTTGCGCACCGGCGAAGCCAAGATCATCGGTATCGGCCGGGAGGTCAATGGCCTTCGCAAAGATGGGAGTATTTTTCCCTTTCTACTCAGTATTAGCGAGGTAAGACTGGAAGACCGCATCATTTTCACCGGCATTGTTCATGATCTCACCCGCCTGAAAGAGGACCAACTCGCCATTAAACGAGAAAAGGAACGCACCCAAAGGTACCTGGAGGTAGCCAATACTATTATTATTGTGATTGAAAAGGATCAAACTATTAGCCTGATCAATCAAAGAGGCCTGGAAATCCTCGGGCTCCAGGAAGAGGAGGTCATCGGAAAAAACTGGTTTGAACTGGCTATACCCAAAGGGGATCAGGGGGAAGCGCGGATCGTTTTCCAGGAGCTGATGCTAAGCAATGCAGCTCAATACGAATACTTTGAAAACTGTATTCTATCCAAGAATAAGGGCGAACGCCTCATCGCCTGGCGTAATGCGGTCATCCGGCATGAAGCAGGGCAAGCTACCTCCATGATCTGCTCAGGGGTAGATATTACCGAACAACGCGCAGCGGAAACCCGCATTCGACAGATGAACGCCCAATTGGAGCAACGGGTAGAACAAAGAACGGAAGAATTAGCCAATGCCGTCAATCAGTTACTCAGTATTAACCGCCAACTCAAACACGAAATTCAGGAGCGCAAAACAGCAGAAGAAGCCCTGCTCAAGAACCAACAGGAATTACGCAAAGCCTTCGAAAAAGAGAAAGAACTTAGCACACTCAAGTCGCGCTTTGTTTCCATGGCCTCCCATGAGTTTCGGACCCCCCTTACCGCTATTTTATCTTCTGCCGACCTCATAGAAGCCTACAACAGGGAGGATCAGCAGCCAAAACGGAAAAAGCATACGGGAAGGATTAAGTCTTCGGTAGCTAATCTGACGGGTATTCTTAACGACTTTCTTTCGCTCAGCAGGCTGGAAGAAGGTAAAATCGCTCCCGACCCCCATAATTTTTTCCTGGATTCCTTTTGTAAAAGCATTTTAGAAGACCTGGAAGGCATGCTCAAACCCGGGCAGAAGATCAATTATTCAGGTGTTCCGCCCGAAACCCAGGTCTATCTGGACAAGAAGTTCCTAAAAAATATCGTGTACAATCTGTTGTCCAACGCCCTCAAATATTCCGGGCCGGATCAGCCCGTTGATTGTTCGATCCAAATTGAAGGAGAAACGTTTAACTTGATTGTAGCCGATCAGGGTATCGGAATTCCCGAAGAGGAACAACAACACTTATTTACTCGGTTTTTCCGGGCGCACAATGTCGAAAACATTCAGGGGACAGGGCTTGGACTAAATATTGTAAAAAGGTATGTCGAAATGCTGGACGGGGCTATATCCTTCGAAAGTAAATTGAATAAAGGCACTACTTTCCATGTCCAGTTACCATTAAACCCCAGTAAAAATTAAGTTTTGGCCACTCGGGCCGACGATTATCACAACTATAAACAAGCAAAATAGATGGAAGACACTAAAAGGATTCTGGTCATAGAGGACAACCTCGAAGTACGGGAGAACCTGGAAGAGATCCTCGAATTAAGTGGTTTTGAAATCATGTTAGCGGAAGACGGAAAGGTGGGCGTCGATTTAGCTTTGGAACATAAACCAGACCTCATTCTCTGCGATGTCATGATGCCTCGGCTGGATGGCTTTGGGGTTTTGAACATCCTTAGTAAAAAGCCGGAAACTGCAGCTATTCCTTTCATTTTTTTAACTGCAAAAGCTGAAAAATCAGACTTCCGCCGCGGTATGAACCTGGGAGCTGACGACTATGTGACCAAGCCCTTTTACAAGGACGAACTCCTTTCGGTCATTGAAATCCGCCTCCGAAAAAGCCATCAATTACGCAAGCAATATGACCAGACAGAGGAGGGACTAAGTGCCTTTATCAATGAGGCCAAAGGTTATGAGGAATTACAGAAACTCTCCAATGATCGCAAAACCAAGGTCTTTAAAAAACGAGATAACCTTTTCGATGAAGGGGACTATCCCCGTTATCTGTTTTTTGTAAAAAGCGGAAAGATCAAAACTTACAAAACCAATGAAAATGGGAAGGATTACATTATTGACATATACAAGGCCGGGGACTTCATCGGCTACGTAGACCTGATCAAGGATAATCCCTACACCGAATCTGCAGCTGCTCTGGAAGAAAGTGAACTCAGCCTCATTCCCAAGGAAGACTTCCAAAAACTAATGTACAGTAATCGCGATGTTTCTTCCCAACTGATCCGAATGCTGGCCAATAATGTCAGCAATAAGGAGGAGCAGTTACTCCAGTTGGCTTATAACTCTGTTCGAAAACGCGTTGCGGATGCCGTTCTGTTCCTTAGCGAAAAAGAAGACACGGATGAGATCAGCATTCTACGCGATGACCTTGCCCGCATTGTAGGGACTGCCAAGGAAAGCGTGATCCGAATGCTCACCGAATTTAAACACGACGGCTACATTGATATTACCGATGGCCTGATAACCATTAAGAATCGGGAAAAGCTACAGCATTTACCGGGATAGAGACGAAAGGCAGTGGCCTTTCGCTCTAGTACAAGGCCATATCAAATTTCCAGCGATAGGCTTTGGTCAGGACATGCCCGGATCCCAGGATTCGAAAAAGAGCAATGGCTGACCGCCTCGGCAAGTCATCAAGATAAGACTTGTCTTGCCCGGTAGCTTCGATCAGTTGTTTGATGGCCGTTTCAACATTACCCGCCTGCAGCGCCTGCTTTGCCTCAAGGAGTGCTTTTCCCGCAGCCTGATCAGTTTCGGGTTGGCTCTTCATCAACTCAGCCAGCACCTT
The DNA here is from genome assembly GCA_964479625.1 of uncultured Saprospiraceae bacterium. GTDB lineage: Bacteria > Bacteroidota > Bacteroidia > Chitinophagales > Saprospiraceae > CAYZMS01. The sequence goes on along the minus strand of CAYZMS010000014.1, from coordinate 52,315 downwards.
TAGGTCTTCGTTCTCCTCGTAGCCTTTTTCATTGGGCTGCAGTTGGGGAAGCAGCGCAAGGGCGCGTTCCGGCTTGGAAAACAAGATAGTTCTGGCAAGTAATTGCCTAGCCTCTGGCAGATCAGCATTATGATCTGCGAAGGTCTCTATTTCCTCGGGGTCGGCCGTACCTTGTTCCCAGCGTTCTTTAAGTGCCTGCAATGCGATCTTTCGATCGTCGGGTAATTGTTCATCCAGCCACTGCAGGATCTGAGTACGAGGCAAAGCACCGGCAAATTCGGCGATCACCTCTCCTTTGTGAAACAATTTCACATTTGGAATACTTCGAATACCGTATTGAGCTGCGATAGCTTGTTGTTCTTCGGTATTGACCTTTACCAATTCCCAGCGCCCTGCCTGTTCTTCCGCCAGTTGTTCGATCACCGGCCCTAAAACCCGGCAGGGATTACACCAGGCTGCCCAAAAGTCTACTACAACGGGTAAATCGAAACTGCGTTCAATAACAGCTTTTTGAAAGTCCATATAATTTCGTTCTAAATTTCAAGCGAGTAAATGGGGGTCTTAGTCTATTAATTACATCCTAAAATTCGAAAGGGTTTCACATTTGTTCGGTGAATATTATCACCAAAAAAACAGAATCTGTGGGTAGTGAAGCCCCTTTACTTTTACAATTGAAAAAATGTGCTTTATGAAAAAAATCCTGCTTTTCAGTTTTTTTAGTAGCTGTACCCTCCTCGGCTGGGGACAAACGGAAACCTTATTTAACGATATTGATGTGGTAGGCGCTTTTGGCGGGCCCTTTGTAGAGTTTAGTTCCATAGCCGATGAAACAGTGATCAATACCGGTGGTGGTGGAGCCCTGGTGCTGAACGATTTTTTCCTGGGAGGCTACGGCCTTACTTCCAAACTGGATGACTACCGTTTCGGTGTTGCAGAATACGACCTCGAACTTAAACACGGTGGTTTCTGGCTGGGCATAACTCCACAAACAGATAAATTGCTGCACTTTTACGGCAGCGCGCGGGTAGGTTGGGGAAAAGCCAAAGCTCGGGGCAGCGGCCCACAGGCAGGTAATGACAACGTTTTTGTCGTAACTCCTGAGATCGGATTCGAGATCAATATTTTCGATTGGTTTCGTATCGCCGGAACCGGAGGCTATCGCCTGGTCTCCGGAGTAGATGACTTCCTAGACCTAGATAATCAAAGCTTTAATAGCCCCGTAGGTACCATTACCTTCCGCATCGGCGGTTTTACCGATGTAGATAACTGGGGCAACGACTGGGAAGACTGGTAACCAGTACGATAACTGATAAGTGATGGGCGGAATACGAGACTTCGGTCGAAAGCAAATTGCCTTTTCCAAGGCAAAAAATGCAAACTAAGTCTTCAGGCCGGCTTATCAGTTATCGGTTATAGAAATATTCCGGAAAACTTATTGCCTTTTGCGTGGTTCGTAAGGTACCACAAATAGTAACTTTACAGCATGCCGGAAGAAAAAGGAAAAAATACAGATTTTATCAATCCCATTGATGCGGATAAAATTGCCGCAAACCCCCATACCCTACCTTATGCCCATACTGTGGGTGGCGTTGAGATAAAACCGATCGACCGGGGAAAGGTAAAAGGACGTGCTGTCCAGGCCATGTATGAGCAAACGGATATGCAAATGGAGCAGCTCCGTAAACAGTTCGAATTGCTGGCTAAGCAGGCGAAGGCTTTACGCAAGCGGGTTTTGATCAGTGAAAACATTTACCAGGCCGAGATGCACTTCGAGCCTTTGGTGGGGTTCACCTACCACCTTTTCCAGCGGGCCAACGGGCGTTTTGTACTTTCCATGGTAGCACCGGATGAGTGGGGCCCCAACCCTCCTTATCATTTTGTTGCAACGGTTAAAATGCTGGCAGATCATACCTGGGATATACTCCAGGAAGGCGATATAACGTTGAATGCGGAAGAGGACTAAAAGGTCTTTTTGACAACCTCTTGCTACCTTAACCAATTGCAGCATTATTTTTCCTGCACACTATGATCTTTTATTCCGCAATACTACTACTGCTTTCCTTTCAGGGCGCCATTCACTGGGTTCATGGCAATGAGCAGGATGCCGGTCTGGTCTCCAAAGACAGCTTTTCCGACTACTATTATCCCTTTGTCAATCAGCATTCCGATACGATTTATATAGATAACGTAAGAGCTTCCTGCGGCTGCACAGCTCCGGAATTCAAGCTGGAAGGTATTCCACCCGCTGCAACAGATACCATTCATGTGGAGTTCCATGCCCGCAAATTGGGCTATTTTCGTCGAAAGATCAAAGTATATTTCAGCCATCAAAAAAAGGCCGAACTGCTTTATTTAGAGGGTGAAGTAGAATGAAAAAAACGAGAATTGGTCGACCATATCCCCACTTTTAGCCAAGGAGTCCTTTCCTTTTTTAATTTTCACCTACTTTTACCCTGATTTTCCATTTTCCTTAAATCAATTATTGATGGGCCTTACAATGTTCTTTTTGGCAGCCTATATCCTGCTAAGCATCAGTCTCTACTTTGTATTTCAAAAGGCGGGGAAACCCGGCTGGCAGGGGTTAGTTCCGGGATACAACTTTGTAGTCTGGACGGAGCTCATCGGGCGAAAAGCCTGGTATGCAGCGTTTTTGCTGATCCCCCTCGTCAATATTTTCATTTATGCAGGGATGAGTATTGAAATGGTGCGTTCCTTCAAAAAATACAGTTTTTGGCATAGTGTGCTGGCCGTGATCGCTACCCCCTTATTTTTCGGCTATCTGGGCTTAAGTTCGAAGGAAGAATACGACGGACCAACCGTACCAAAGGAAAAAGCCTATAAGGCACAACTACAGGAAGCCGTAGAGAAGGGCAATAAACGACAATTAAAAAAACTTCAGGACAATAACCCCTACAAAAAGGGGCAGACTCGAGAGTGGGCGGAGGCGATCATTTTTGCTGTCTTTGCAGCAGCTTTCATTCGAATGTTCCTGATCGAAGCCTATGTGATCCCTACTCCCTCCATGGAAGGTTCTTTATTGGTGGGGGATTATCTTTTTGTCAGCAAAGCCCATTACGGGATCCGCACCCCTCAGACCATTGCCATGATTCCCCTTTTGCACAACCGTATTCCCGTGGTCGGAGGGAAATCCTATCTGGATAAACCACAACTCGAATATAAGCGCTTACCTGCAATAGAATCTATTGACCACAATGACCCTGTAGTCTTTAATATGCCGGTGGGGGATAGCGTATACGTTTTCCCCGGCAGGGTCTGGACACAAGAGGACTATAAGCGAGGGTTGATGCCAGAGCGGGAAAAGCGCCTCGTGGATATGGGTAGGGTAAAGTTAATTACTCGCCCGGTAGACAAAAAAGATCATTATATCAAGCGCTGCGTTGGCCTGCCGGGAGATAGCCTGCAGATCATTGACCGTCAGGTCTACATAAATGGCGAACCCGCTGAAAACCCCAGGTACATGCAATTTATCTATTTGCTGCAAAACCCCGGAGGTGGCTTGATCAACACCCGGAATTTTGACAAATGGGGCATTTACCAAAGTGACCTGCTGGGGCAGCCTTCCCCAAATTCCCTACGGGCTATTCTCAACCAGGAACAGATTGACAAAATCAAAGCTTCAGATCCCGAGATCCTAATTCACCCCATCGATATTGGTCAGTTTAATGATAACCCCCGACGCATCTTCCCAGGTGATCCTACCATCACAAAGGGTTGGTCAGTGGACAATTTCGGTCCTATTTATATCCCCAAGGCCGGCGAGACCGTCCAACTTACCCCTCAGAATATGCCCTACTATGAACGGATCATCAATGTATACGAGGATAACGAACTGGAAAAAAAGGACGGAAAGATCTTCATCAACGGCCAACCGGCCGACTCTTATACCTTTAAACTGGATTATTACTGGATGATGGGAGACAACCGCCACAATTCAGAAGATGCCCGTATCTGGGGTTATGTACCGGAAACGCATATTGTCGGAAAACCTTTATTTATATGGTTCTCCACAAAGGAAGGGAATATCGCTAAAGGCATCAACTGGAAACGGATCTTCTCCAGCGCGGATAAACGTTAAGCCGCAATACCGGTGGTAAATAATAGAGCCGAAACAGGGATGCTGTTTCGGCTCTATTATTTGAGATTATTGGTACACAGGTTAGCGAACTGAAGTTCGCTAACCGGAATGACTACAAACTAGCCTACTGCTTAACGATCTTTCTGCTCACCTGGTCACCTGCCACCCGGATATTCATCAGGTAAGTTCCGGCAGGTAAATCATTCAAAGGCAATTCGATAGTTTGGAGGCCGGCTGCCAGTTGGCTTTGTTCGCGGTATACCGACCGCCCGAACATATCGAAAACCTGAATAAAGCCTTGCTGAGCACCCTCCTGTTCCCATTGTACCCGTAGGGCATCCTGAAAAGGATTAGGCATTACCTGTACCGGACTGCCATTGAGGCTGGTCTCATCGGTATCCACGACCAGAGAACGCTCTCCCTGCGCATACCAAACGGGCCATCGAGCCCCCGTAAACAACAGTTGCTCCTGAGCGCCATTTGCAGCATTGATCTTGTCCTCCGCCAGCTGAATAGCTGCAATAGCAGGGACACCTCCCGAAGTGGTGGTATAAGAAACAAATTGATCATCCGGAGAATAGTTCCCGTAGTGAATGACATTATTCGGGTTCTGGTGAATCCCTCCAATCTCTCCCGTTTCAAAATTGACCCCTAAAATGAAGGACTCGCCATTGGTCTGGTCCAGTACATCTACGGTGAAAATATAGGGGGAGTTTTTCGAAAGCGCAGGGTTACCCACAGCCAACCCTTCTTCGATATTGCCAAATACTTTCAGGATTTGTCCCTCAGCAAAAGTACCCAAATTATTATCCCATACTTCTAGAATGCCTACATCAAAATATTCAACATCATTTCCGAAGAAAGAGGGAATTACATTATTCGCATCGTAAATGACATATTGCCCATCAGGACTGAATTCCATAGCATCGGCGAATTCGACGTCAGAGGTACGTTGCTGATTATCAGGTGCAGTGGTTGGATTAAATAGCTCAAAAGCCTTTTGTTGAACCTGCTCTCCAGTGAAGTCGAACAGATGGATCACCGGTTCCCGTTGGCGGGTTACTGCGGCTAAACGGCTTCCATCTTTGGAAACGACAACCCTTCTCCATTCGGGGGCAGTGGAAATTTGTAAGGGGCCTTCCACCAGTTGACCATTTTGCAATTGAACTATGTAAATATGCCTATCCTGTCCGACATAAACCACCAGTTCCCCATCATCTGTTATGCTGGGCTGGCTCAGGGTATTAATGCCGTTACCTCCTCCCAGGGGAACGGAGATGAAATCACCAGTACGGGGGTTCACGACATTCAAGCTACTGGTATCCTGAGCGTTGTCTGCACCGGTAAGAATCATAAACTCCGTACCTGTATTCACCTCCAGGTCCTCCTCGTAATTTCCGCCAGGGCCATCGATGCCTACCTGGTCGAAAGCGGTTGCGGCAGCACCAATGAGTTGCTGGGCTTGAGAAGGATATAAGTCTTCAATGGATTTAACCACTGCAATACGCAGGTCGGTAAATTGTGAAGAACGGGTCAGGTAATTGCTCAAGGCGCGGTAAAAAACCTGCTCAGCTATGTCTCTTCCTACCTCGGTAGCAAACAAATAGAAGGCATGATTAGGGATACCGCTATTGATATGTACACCGCCATTATCCTGAGACCCGAAGTATTGTTCATTAACGCTTGCCGGTTGCCATCCTGGATCTCCCAGGCGGTTCCCCCCATTATTAGGGTTGGATAAGTCGCGAAGAGCGCCCGTAGGGAAAGCGTTACGACGAACAACCTCCTCCCCCATTTTCCAGTCTTCCCGGTCCATCATTGCACCAAATATATCTGCAAAGGATTCATTCAAGGCGCCTGATTCATTGCGGTACTCCAGGTTGGCGGTATTCTGAATAACGCCATGGGACATTTCGTGCCCGGCAACATCCAAAGCACCAGCCAGGGGTAAGAAAGCCTGAGCCCCATTACCATAAAACATGGCCTGTCCATTCCAGAAGGCGTTATCCATTCCCGTGCCATTCGGTTCGGTAATATTAATGATGGAAAGGATAGTGCCTCCACGGCCGTCAATGGCATTACGATTGAAGGTATTAGCATAGTATTCGTAAGCGATCCCCGCATTGTAATGAGCAGAAACAGCAATGGGATCATTCCAGGTGGCCGATTCGGAAACCAAGTGCCGGATACCAAAATTATTGTTCTGAGGGCTGTTGCTACCACCATCAACGGTCCAGATGGCCCCGGTAGGATCATTTGGCAAGTTGGATTGAGCTGCGTTGAACATAGGCCGGGTAACATCCAGCATCAGCAAAACACCCTGGGTTTCATAAACATTCAGGGAACGATTGACACCGCCCAGATCCGTGCCTTGAGCCGTAAAAGGCCCATCCAGTTCTCCTGCTGAAAATGCAGGAAGTTCTGGGGTTTCTATGGTAGCATGAGGAACATGTACTCCGGTTTCATGCTCTCCGTGAGCATGGTAGTGAACCTGACAAACCTGGTTAAACTTGTCTATTACCGCACCAGTCTGAGCATCAATGAAGTACTTCCAGTTATTCGTTGGGTTTGGCATCACCACTACTTCGTACACCAACCGGCTGGTTTGCTCCCCCCCATGCTCGGGCAGGATGACCAATTTAGGGTCATCGACCTTTGGAGCAAGCGCTTCAGGTATGGATCTAAATGCGGTATAACGAGCCATATCCTTTTTTGCCTGCTCATAGGCTTCTTCCCTGGTAATGGAAGGATCTACAGATTCCAGCTTTGGAGTTGGAAAGGAGCGGCCATTCAGGAAAAAAGGGCGGTCATTTTTCAGGTGTACGATCAATTCACTACCATACACTTGTACTCCTTTGTAGTATTGATCCATTCGGATATGGGTCTGTCCCAATTGATCCGTTTCGATGGAACGTACCCGAAATTCATCCAGGGCGTCTTGTATCTGCAGGTTTTGCTCCACCTCATACAGGTAAGCCTGAGCCAACTCTTCCGGTGCAGCAGACCGCAGCTGGCTTCCCAATTCAGAAGACAGACTCCCGGAAATAGCAATGGGAAGGCCGTCCTTCCCTGTGGCTAGGATCTTTTTCCCAACAGGTACACCTGCTGTCAGGGATAAAGAATGGAATGCTTCAAAATCACCTGTTTGTGGCAAACGATTATTAGCAGGAGGGATTCCAAGGCCTATAGATCTGACCAAAGCAGGTTCCTGGCTAATGCTGCTTTTTTGAGTAAAAGCCGATTGGCTGAAACCTAAAATGAACGTTAAAAGAATTAGTGTAGAATTTCTTCTTTTCATTATTGCTTTATTTAAAAAATAGGTTAGCAAATTTCCGCTACTTATGGAGCGGTTCCCTGATCCAGCATTTGCATTAATGCGTTATACAGATCGTTAATTTCGGTACTTGGAGCACCTTGGGCGGGGTCCCAAACCGCCTGCCCGATAGTGCCATCTTCTGTTTTCAATCGTAAAAATTGGAACAAATTTCCAGGTTCCTCGTAGTCCATGTTCGAAATGTCTAATTCGCTGGCTTTTTGGAACAACTGCTTTGCAGAGGAACCCTTCAGTCCGGTGATCAAAATTAGGGTGTCTCTTCCCTCGGGCTGTTCTAAAACCCTTCCGTTCTCTAGAAGAATATATTCATTATTGGTTCCGACGAATCCGCCTCCATTACCAAATTGTAATTGTAAATCGGGTAATTCCTGGCGAGTATAGGTTTTGGTTTTACAGGATGTCAGGGTTAAGATAACCACTAGCCCTGTTAGGAAGGCAGATGCTTTCATTCGGTTTTTGGCAATAAAATTAGAATATTTTTACTGGAAAAGGAAGCGAAGGGCTGTAGTCAAAATTGGAAAAAAATGCAGACTCAAGAAAAGTTGCGAGTGGTACATTGGTTCAGCCTAATAATTCAGAATAGAAAATACCTTTACGATACTGGTTTAGGACATGATGCACGGTACTGGTCAGGTTGGGAGGTAATTCTCCCAGAGCGAACCATTCTACCTTTTTAAATTTTTTCTTTTCCCGGGCTTTTAATTCGCCCGACCACCGAAAAGCCTTGAAATAAAGTACCATCCGGTGGCTGTCGTTCTTCACCTTATGCAGTACATGGACCAACCGAAGGTCTTTTTCTTCCAGGATCACGCCGGCTTCTTCAAAGCTTTCCCGGATCAGGGAAATGCGAGCGGTTTCATATGATTCGACCGTTCCTCCTACCAGGGAATAATTTCCTCCATTGGGTTTGGTTTGACGAAGCAAAAGGATCTCTCCCCGATCATAGAGAATGAGTCGCGCCTTAAGGGAGATTTGGTTTTTTGCCATATTCAGAGAAATCCACGGTTTGATTACAATAAGGTAAATTAAATAAAGCCTTTACCGGGTTAAAACTTGTAGGTTTAAGTATTAGTTAAGTTCCACCATTCAAAAGGGTTCTGCCTGTAAATCAACCGGCTGCAAACTTGGGTCTCGTATTTGGAGGAAAAGATTTTACTTGCCAAATTTGTAGCTTGTTAGTATTATTGCAGTTGAAAATAAAAACAAGAGTTTTAAAAAGTTTTTTTTCTGAAACCTGGATTATCTGCTGTTTAGAGCAGATTCTTAGGGTTTCATGCCCTAAAATTGTCCCATCGCAAAAATTTTCGCGTCTAAAGAGCAGTATGATTCTCCATCAACCTTAACTAAAGCGTAGCTTATGTACTACGAAAATGTGCTGCAAACCATTGGCAATACCCCTTTGATAAAATTAAGCCGGATCGGCTCCACCATCCCTGCCACTGTTTTTGGAAAGGTAGAAGCCTATAATCCGGGGCAATCGGCAAAGGATCGTATTGCTCTTTATATGGTGGAGCAAGCCGAAAAAAAGGGTTTTCTAAAACCCGGAGGCACCATCATCGAGGCCACCTCCGGAAACACTGGCTTTAGCCTGGCTATGGTGAGTGCTCTAAAAGGGTATCGTTGTATTCTAACAGTTACCAGTAAGGCTTCTCAGGAAAAGCTTTCGCTGCTGCGGGCTTTGGGTGCAAAGGTCATTGTTTGCCCTGCTGACGTCAAGCCTGATGACCCCCGCTCTTACTATTCCCGGGCGGAAAAACTGGCCATGGAGGTCCCTAATTCTTTTTATCTAGGGCAAAACTTTAACCCTGACAACCCGCTGGCACACTACCATACAACAGGGCCGGAAATTTGGGAACAGACTGAAGGAAAAATAACCCATTACGTTTGTTGTGCCGGAACTGGAGGTACCCTTTCAGGTACTGCCCGTTACCTGAAAGAGCAAAATCCCGATATTAAGATCATTGCGATTGACGCTTATGGATCTGTCCTGGGAAAATACTGGGCGACCGGCAAGTTCGACCCCAATGAGATCTATTCCTACAAGGTGGAAGGCCTCGGGAAAAATATCATTCCGGATAATGTCGACTTCGGCCTGATCGATGAATTTATAAAGGTCCGGGATAAAGAAAGTGCCATCCGGACAAGGGAGCTCGCATCCAAAGAAGGTCTGTTAGTAGGCTACTCTGCCGGGGCTGCCATGCAAGGGGTTTTCCAGATCAAGGATACCTTTAAGCCAACTGATGTGGTCGTAGTATTGTTCCCTGACCACGGGACCCGCTACCTGGGCAAGGTGTATAACGATGACTGGATGCGCCAAAATGGGTTTCTTGAAGACTGGGAACAACAGCCCGCCGCTGCTGCTCCAAATGATACTACAGGAGCTTCCAGCTCTTATGAAGCTATGAGAAAAAGATATAAAACCTACTACAGAACCTACCGTATGAAATACAAAAAGTACCTACGGCAGTACCGGGAGACTTTTGGCATCTAAGGTGGTTTTTCACCATTTTGTAAAAAAAGCTCATTCGTTAGCTTGTCAGAAAAGCTTATAATACCTTTAAAAATAAAAGCCATGGAAGGAACCAAGCACCATCATTTCGTTTCCAATAACCATAACGAATCGCCCAAGCTGTTCCAAAATAAATTTTTGGACGCACTGACCCGCACTCACATAGCTATCCCCGTTAGTTTATTCTTTATTTACGCTGCAGGACTCCTGTACTACACCAAAGTAGCCACAGCACTTACCAACCTGCAGGTTGTCGGCCTGTTTTTCGGCGGCTGGCTGGCCTTCACACTGGCAGAATATAGCGTGCATCGCGGGATTTACCACATGGTCCCCAATTCGGAATGGCGGAAAAAAATGTCTTATACGATGCATGGAATTCACCATGATTTTCCACGAGACAAACAGAGGCTAGCAATGCCTCCTGCCCTTAGCATTATTGTAGGTACCGTTCTGTTAGGTATTTTCCGCCTTTTAATGGGTGATTATGCATTTTCTTTTTTAGCCGGATTCCTGGTGGGGTACGCCAGTTACCTGTTGGTTCACTACGTTGTGCATATGTTCAAGGCGCCCAATAACTTTTTCCGGGCATTATGGACCAACCACGCCATTCACCATTACAGCGACCCTAATTCCTTATTTGGAGTTTCTTCTCCACTGTGGGACTATGTCTTCCGCACTCTTCCGGAAAAAAAGGTAAATAAATCGGTGGAAGTGAAAGGCGGGTGGATCGATCCAAGATAAGACCTGATCTTTAAAACATAAAATACCTTTTTCACTTGAAAGGGGTTTTCGGAACTATCCGAAAACCCCTTCCTATTTAATGGGCCTTTGCGAACATATCCTTTGGGTCCGAAGTTCAAGGCACAGAGAACGGAGATTCACATTTTTTTAATAATTTACACGTCATTATTTACTCCTAAAATAAACGACCAAATGAAAAACACTTTATTAATTCTTCTGGGGGTTTTGCTTTGTACCACCCTTTTTGCCCAGGCCGTTCTGCGTCCACAAGTTGGCATTTCCTTTAGTTCATTTACCGATAATTTGAATGAGATCGAATTTAATGATGAGTTGGGCTATTCTTTTGGAGCCGACCTTCAAATCGGTAATAAACTTTACATTCAACCCGGCTTTTTCCTCGACTTTCGAAAAAATGAAGGAGAGGACGACAGCGATGTCTTTGATCTGAACCGTACCAACCTGCGAATTCCCCTTTACATCGGCTACAATTTCGGATATGAATTAGATGGAGACTTTGGATTCCGGATATTTGCCGGCCCCAACTTCCTCTTTAATATTGATGATACGGCTGATAATATCGATTCTGACCTTGAAATAAATGATACACTCTGGGCCGCTACAGGGGGGGTAGGCCTTGATATTTCCATCTTCTTTGTAGACGCCGGTTACGAACTAGGCCTCTCAGAGGTATTCAAAGATATAGAGGACTCTCCGAAGGCGAACCTTTTCTTTGTCAATGCTGGATTAAGAACGCGTTTCTAACCAATTTTCTACTTTAAATAAAAAACAAAAACATAAAAAAGATCTTTTTAGTCTTGGGCTTTTGCCTGGTTGCAGGTTTAGCTTCCGCCCAATTGGTACTGCGCCCACAGGTAGGTATTACTTTTAACGATCTGTCGGAGGACCTGGACGATTTTGATGAAGACCTGGGATACCGCTTTGGTGCTGACCTTCAGATCGGGAACAAATTCTTTGTTCAACCCGGTTTGTTCTTTGACTTTCGAAAGTTAGACGGGGACGATGAAGATTATGACCGTACCCACATCCGGATCCCGGTTTTTGTAGGGTATGATTTCAGCGACGACGGGGTTTTGGACGACCTTGGTTTTCGGATTTTTGGTGGGCCCACACTTTCCTTTGTATCCACCGATGAAGGCTTAAATATTGATGGAGAAGAGACGGATTTCAGCAATACTCTTTGGGGCGTTGCCGCTGGTTTAGGATTTGATTTTTCCATTCTGTTTGTAGACGCAGGTTATGAATGGGGGCTTTCCGACCTGTTTGATGATGTGGAGGATTCTCCCAAATCCAACAGTTTTTTCATTAATGCAGGGGTTCGGGTTCGATTCTAAACGAAACCATTGGTGTACCCCTAGACGCAGAGACGTAGCACTGCTACGTCTCTACGTCTTTAGGACTGCGGCGGGTGAACGATCCAACCCACTGAAAATCAAACTAAATACCACTACCAGCAGGCATCCGATCAAATTTAACCACAGGTAGGCAATCTGGACAATACCCTGGGTATTTAGATAAAAAATGATTAGAACCATCGCTTCTGCCAATAAAGCGCCCGCGAAAACTGCCCGAGGTCCCACGCGCTTGAGGAAAAAGGCCACTACAAAAATCCCTAATATCGCTCCATAAAACAAGGACCCTATAATATTGACCGCTTGTATTAGATTATCAAATAAATTGGCAAAGGCCGCAAAGGCCATAGCCGTAATGCCCCAAAACAGTGTGAAAAGCTTAGAGGCTCTTAGGTAGTGCCGATCAGACTGTTCGGTAACAATAGAGCGGCGATAAATATCGATGACGGTAGTAGTTGCCAGGGCATTCAATTCAGAAGCGGTAGAAGACATAGCCGCGGAAAAGATCACGGCCAATAATAAACCCACCATTCCAACAGGCAGGTACCTGGTTATAAAAGTAATAAAGACATAATCGGTATCCTTTACCTTTGATTTGGGATCCTGCGCCAGGATGAGTTGTTTTACAGAATCCTGTAGAGCAGCTTCCTGGGCATTCAATTGGTCGATCCGCAGGTTAATACTGGCCACTTCTTCTGCATCATCCGAATCAATGGCGGTTATCAAACTATTTACCTCCGTCTTGCGGGTTTCGAATACCGCTTCATAATCGGCCTCCAGTTCATTATAGATCGGCTCGTAGACAGTCCCCTCTAACTTGGATACATTCGCCTGATTAAAGTGCAAAGGAGGCTGATTAAACAAAAAGAAAAGGAATACCAAAATCCCCACGAATAAGACTAAAAACTGCATGGGTACCTTTAGCAAACCATTGAACAATAATCCCAGTCGGCTTTCGGTCAGGGACTTACCCGATAAATAGCGCTGCACCTGCGATTGATCTGTTCCGAAATAGGACAGGAAAAGAAAAACACCACCGATCATGCCCGACCAAAAGTTATAGCGATTCGACCAGTCGAAGGAAAAATCAACCACATTCAGTTTCCCCATTTTGCCAGCCACCCCCAGTGCCTGATCAAAGGTCATTTCTTCGGGAAGCTTATATAAAATAATGACCGCCGCCAGGAACATTCCCCCCAGGATAACGATCATCTGTTGTTTTTGAGTAACACTTACGGCCTTAGTACCACCAAGCATGGTATAGAAGATCACCAGTGCCCCGATGAAAAAAATAGTATTGAACAAGGGCCATTCCAAAATAGTGGAAAGGATGATCGCAGGCGCATAAATGGTCAAACCAGCGGCCAAACCTCTTTGTACCAGGAAAAGAATGGCGGTGAAAGTTCTGGTGCGCAGATCAAATCGCCCCTCCAGGTATTCGTAGGCCGTGTAGACCTTTAGCCGGTAATAAATGGGCAGGGCGAATATACTAAGCAGTACCATGGCCACCGGCAAGCCGAAATAAAACTGAGCAAAGCGCATACCATCTGCGTAAGCCTGACCGGGAGTGGAAAGAAAAGTAATCGCACTGGCCTGGGTAGCCATAATGGAAAGGCCGATCGTCCACCAGGGTAGGTCCCGGTCACCCATTAGGTAGCTTCGAACATTATCCACCTTTCGAGTATGCCATACCCCATAAACAATGATCCCCAACAGCGTCCCCAGCATTACGATCCAGTCAATAGGGGCAATGATGGTATTTTCCATTTATTGCATGATTTTGGATGGGTAATAGGAGGACCAAGATAAGAAAAGAAAAAAAGTAGGCAGAAAAACCGCTTAATCCGGCTTCACCCAATTGAAAACCAGCACTTGCTCGATTTCCGGATGCAGGCTTTTGGCTACCGGACAATTTATACCAGTCTGTTCCAGCAAACTCCTATCCTTTTCATCTATACCCCGATCGGGGATAGTCAGGCTTATTTCCACCCTGCTGATACGGCGAGGCCCTGAAGCCATTACTTTCAGGACGGTTGTATGCGCCCCGTCCATATCGATACCTTTATCCCGGGCTTTAATCCCCATCACCGTCAACATACAACTGGCCAGTGCGGAGGCTATCAGATCCGTTGGCGAGAAGGCTTCGCCCTTACCATGATTGTCGGTGGGCGCATCGGTGATCAATTCAGTACCGGATTTAAGGTGGCGGGCTTCGGTACGAAGCCCGTTTCGATAGGTTACTTCGGCAGTCATACTTATTCTTCTTCTTGTTTTCTTTTCTCGCGTTGAAGTCGGCGTTGTTCATCCGATTTTTCGTAGGCATTTATGATAGCTTTGACCAGACGGTGGCGAACAACATCTTCTGCATTCAGGTTCACAACCTCGATCCCCTCCAGGCCGCCGAGTAGTTCAAGGGAGCGCCGAAGGCCAGACTTCTGGCTAAAGGGCAGGTCCACCTGGGAAAGGTCACCTGTGATTATACACTGAGCGGTGGGGCCCAAACGGGTCAGGAACATTTTTAGCTGTAAGGTGGAACAGTTCTGCGCCTCATCCAGAATGATAAAAGCATTATCCAGCGTTCTTCCCCTCATGAAAGCCAGCGGGGCGATCTCGATCACACGGCTTTCCATGAACTGGCCCAGCTTTTCCGCAGGGATCATATCATCCAGCGCATCATAAAGAGGACGAAGATAGGGGTCTACTTTTTCCTTCAGGTCGCCTGGGAGAAAACCAAGGCTTTCCCCTGCTTCCACTGCCGGGCGGGTCAATATGATCTTTTTCACCTGCCGATTCTTTAGGGCACGCACTGCCAGAGCTACCGCCGTATACGTTTTACCAGTACCTGCCGGTCCGATTGCGAATACAATATCGTTATGTTCAGAAGCTTCCACCAATCGCCGCTGGTTATGGGTTTTGGCCTTAATAGGCTTACCGGTCCGGCTATGAAGAATGGTTTTATTGCCGGCGCTATCGGAGAGACGGGTGTCAAAAGGGTTCCCACCCTGCAGCAAATCTTCCACCAGTTGAACAGGCAACTCATTGTATTCGCGCAGGGCGCGGACCATCATTTCGAGCTTCGCCTTAGCTTTTTGGGTAAACTTTTTTTCGCCAGTTAATTTGACGTTATTCCCTCTGGAGGTGATATTGACATCGGGAAAGGCTTCCCTTAAAAGATTTAATTTTACGTTATTCCGGCCGTATAATTCCAGCGGATCAACATTGTCTATGGTCAGGATGATTTCGCTCAATATGATTCTTCTATTTTTTCAAATTTAATGGGAAAGTATCCAGAATAACAGAACCTGCTGTATTTTCGTTTCAAACAAGCTAAATCTTTTCAAGCAGATCGATAGCAGTTCCGACAAAATTACGAGTTTAGCTGCTTAAAGACAACTGAAGTCATTACATGACCACTATAACCCTGACTACTGATTTTGGACTTCGCGATCATTACAGTGCTTTATTGAAGGGCACCTTGCTTCAGCGTCAGCCCGATCTCAGGCTAGTCGATATTACACACCAAATTCGAACTTACGACATCGTCCAGGCGGCCTTTTTGTTTGGTTCAGCCTGGCAATATTTTCCAAAAGGCAGTATACACATAATCAGTGTAAACGACCAGGCACCTTCTAATCCGGAATTTATCCTGGTGGAAGATAGTGGGCATTTTTTTCTGGGCCCCAATAACGGCTTGTTCGGGTTGATTTTTGGTCGAAAGCCCGAGAAAGCCTGGCAGCTGCCGGAGTTTAAACAGCAAGGTTTTTATCAGGCCCACCTTTTGGCCCAGGCTGTTGAGCAAATTTGCGAAATGGGCAAGCCGGAATCCTGGGCACAACCGCTGGAGCTACTCGTGGAGCGCATCACCCTTCAACCCGTTATTGGCCCGGATCAGATAAAGGGTATGGTCATTCACATTGACGGTTATGAAAATGTCATTTGTAATGTTCGAAAGGAGTTATTCGAACGGGTAGGACAAGAGCGGCCCTTTGCTATTTACTTCAAAAGACATGACCCCATTAAGCGGATGCACCACCACTACTCCGAAGTTGAGGTAGGGCAACCGCTTTGCTTTTTTAACGCAGCGGGTTTCCTGGAAATCGCCATAAACCTGGGGAAAGCGGCAACCTTGCTGGGTTTAAATGAGGAGGACACTATTCAAATTGAGTTTTTCGATCATGATTAAACGGATTGTACGCCTAAGCTTTGACCCTGATAAGACCGATGCCTTTGAGGATATTTTCGAAAATAGTAAAACGGCTATCCGGTCCTTTCCCGGTTGCCGCCACCTTGAACTCTGGCGGGATATTTCGACCCCTAATGTTTATATGACCTACAGCCTTTGGGAACAACCCGATCACCTGGAAAATTACCGGAAGTCCGAACTGTTCCAAACCACCTGGGCCAAAACCAAAGTGCTTTTTAACGATCGCCCTCAGGCCTGGAGTGTTGAGGTAATGGACAGCCCCGAGGAATATCCCATTGAGATCGGAGCAGTTGCTCCTATGTTGGAAAGCTTTTTGGCCGCCAACAACTATCCCCAAATAGCTGTTTTAGCAGATGAGAATACCGAAAAATATTGCCTTCCCCGCATTGAACCCGTCTTAAAGGACAGAACCTGGCAACTCCTTCGAATCGAAGCTGGGGAAATCCATAAAAACCTGGATACCTGCGCGTATATCTGGGAAAAGATGCTGCAACATGCCCTTGACCGTTCTGCCCTGCTGATCAATCTGGGGGGAGGAGTTATCGGCGATATGGGCGGTTTCTGCGCCGGGACTTTCAAAAGGGGAATTGACTTCATTCAAATACCTACTACCCTTCTTGCTCAGGTAGATGCCTCTGTTGGAGGAAAACTAGGCATTGATTTCCAGGGTTTAAAAAACAATATTGGCCTGTTTCAAAACCCTAAGGCCGTGTTGCTCGACCCCGCCTTTTTTGAAACGCTTCCGTTGCGGGAACTGTGCAGCGGCTTTGCCGAGATTATCAAACACGCCCTAATTCAGGATCGCCAACAATGGGAACAACTGGTACAGATTCAATCCCTGGATCAGTTGGACTGGGCACCGCTCGTAGGCCCCTCGCTCCAGATCAAAAAAGCCATTGTCGAGGCAGACCCCTTTGAAAAGGGTATCCGTAAAGCTCTTAATTTCGGGCATACTATCGGGCATGCCATAGAAAGCACCGCCTTAAAAAGCAGCAGTCCGCTCCTGCATGGGGAAGCAATTGCTCTTGGCATGATAGCGGAAGCCTACCTTTCTCACCGTATCCTTGGCCTGAGCCGCGAAGCCCTTCAATCGATCACCTTTTTTATACTGAGGATCTACCAACCCCAGGCTCTTTCCGAAGCCGCATTCGAACAGTATATCGAATACATGAAACACGACAAAAAGAACAGTGGAAAGAACATCAGTTTTACTCTTTTACCACAGATCGGATCGGTGAAAGTCCACCAAACTGCCGGTAAAGACCTCATCCTGGAAAGCCTCCGGTATGTTAACGCACAATTGTGAGAAAAATCCTTTCAAAGGGAATTCAGACCACTATGGTCCGAATAACCGGATAATTTATTCTGGTTCAAACGAGTTCCTTATCTTTGGAATAGTAAAAAGATATGCCCATGCACCGCTTGACGGATTTCCTATTTAACGGCACCGACCATCCTGGCCACAAGCGCATCGTGCGCTGGATGTGGTTTGCACTAATCGGCGGCCTCGTGGCCCTTTGTATTTTCTTTGTCGTGCTGTCCTTTTCCAACCTCCCTTCAGTCAAGCAGTTGGAAAACCCCAAAAGCGAGATCGCCACCCAGGTCTATGGGATTGACGGTAATGTTATCGGGCGCCTGTACACTGAGAACCGGGTACCCGTAGAATATGGGGACCTCTCGCCTCACCTGGTGAATGCCCTGATCTCTACCGAAGACGAAGACTATTACCAGCATTCGGGCATTGATTTTTCGGCCCTGGGGCGGGTGATGGTTAAAACGGTTATCCTGCAACAACAAAGCGCCGGTGGCGGCAGTACCATCACCCAGCAATTAGCCAAGCTTTTGTTTACCGGAAGGCCAGGCTCGGGCCTGGAGCGGGTATTACAAAAATTCAAGGAGTGGATCATTGCCGTTCGCCTCGAACGCAAGTATACCAAGGAGGAGATCATTGCTATGTATCTCAACAAGTTCAATTTCATCAATGGAGCTTACGGTATTAAAGCGGCTTCGGAGGTTTATTTTAGCAAAAGCCAGGACAGCCTGAACATCCAGGAGGCGGCCATGCTAGTAGGTATGCTGCAAAACCCCTCCCTGTACAATCCTTTCCGGTACCCGGAAAAAACCCTAAAACGCAGGGAAGTGGTGCTAAAGCAAATGCAAAAGAACGGCCATTTTAGCAAAGAAGCTTACGACCAACTACGCCAGACCGACCTGGGACTGCACCCGCGACGGGAAACACATATCGATGGAATAGCTACCTATTTTCGATCGGTTTTAGCTCAGGATGTTAAAGCCATACTGGCGAAACCCGAAAATCGAAAATCAGATGGTGAACCCTATGATATTTACCGGGATGGCCTAAAGATCTATACCACTATTGACCCCGCCATGCAACGCATTGCCGAAAATGCTATGATCGAACATATGACAAATGTCCAAAAGACCTTTGACCGGGAGTGGGGAAAAACAGACCCCTGGACCTATATGAAAGATCCGGAAAAGGAGATCAGTCTTGAATTAAGGCAAGAAAAGCTAAAGCGAATGATCCGAAATACGGATCGATATCAACGGCTGAGGGATAAGTATCTGGGTAAAATTTTAGAAGACTTTGAGGCGGAATTCCCCAATTTCACTTTTAACATTGATGACCGGGAAATTGAACGCATCGTCCGGGAGGCTCAGGAACCTGGGTATATTACCAGCCTCGTTCAAAGGGGGCTGATCAGCAATAACCTGGCCGCCGCTTATCGCCGGGTACTGAAGAGCAAAGATTTCAACAGACTAAAAACAGATTGGAGGAACTTACAACAAGCTACGGAGCAGGTCTTCTCCACACCGGCCAAAATGCGGGTTTTCACCTACGAAAACCCGAAACTGGAGAAGGATACCACCATGACCCCGTTGGATTCCATTAAATACCATAGCAGGTTCCTTCAAACCGGTATTTTGGTCGTTGATCCGCACACCGGGTATGTAAAGGTCTGGGTAGGCGGGATCAACTTCAAATATTTCCAATACGATCACGTTCGAACGGATCGCCAGGTAGGTTCTACCTTTAAGCCTTTCATTTACGCGACTGCTATCCAGCAGCAGGGTATTTCCCCCTGCTTCCAGGTGTATGACATAGCCCAGACCATACAGCCGGGAGAAGGTAATTTTTATCTGAAAGAACCCTGGACCCCGGAAAACTTTAGCGGCAAGTACACCCACAAACTGTATACCCTTAAAGATGGTCTTCGAAATTCAGTGAACACCGTTTCGGTTTACCTTATGAAGCAGTTGGGCAATACCGATCCGGTCCGGGGACTTGTACATAATATGGGAATTGATAGTTCAGCGCGGTACCCTAACGGCATATTCCGGGTTCCACAATCGCCCTCCATTGCCCTGGGTGCCGCCACCTTGAACGTGATGGAAATGACCGGAGCCTATACCACCTTTGCCAATAATGGCATTCATAATCAACCGGTTTACATTCTTCGCATAGAGGATCGCAATGGTAGCGTTATTTATAGCGGCATACAGGAAGAAAAGCGGGCCCTTAGTCCTTCGGCTAATTATGCCATGATCGATATGTTGCAGTATTCCGCCCGGATCGGCGGCTTAAAAAGCCAGATAGCCGGCAAAACCGGCACCACTAATAATCATGTGGACGGTTGGTTTATGGGCCTGACGCCCGATCTGGTCGTTGGCACCTGGGTCGGAGGAGAAGATGCCTGGATCCGCTTTCGACTGCCTTACAATGGACAGGGATCACGAATGGCAAAGCCTTTTTTCGCCGCCTTTATTAAGCAACTGGAAGATGAAGAGCAGGTGGATTACAATCCAGACGCCCGCTTTTTCAGACCTCCCGGCCCCATCGGTATTGAACTGGATTGCAACGAATACGACCAGGAAAACCTCGACGGGCTGGAAGAAGATCCCTTGCAGGGAGACGATTTTACCGAGGATATGTTCGGAGATCAATTCCTCCTCGAAATGGAAACCCCTCCGGATACGACTATAAGACAACAATAAGATCCTTCAATCAGAAAAAGAGCCTGAAGGCCTCCAGATACCTAATAGGTATATCCTACTTCCTGTTCAGGTGTTTTCGAATTAATTCTTAGCCCCGGAAAAACAGAAAGTGTCCCTTTATGAAGTACGCCCTTTGGTATTGTTTCATCCTCCTCCTATTATTGACGGCTTGTCTTCCCTACGAAGAACCCATCCCTACGGAAGTTGTTGTCGACCTAAACGATCCGATCGTTCAAAAGATCTTCACCTTTCAGGATCGTCAACAGGCGGATAGCCTTTATCGTTATTTCAGGCATCCCAATCCGGATTTTCGTTACCTCTCGGCCCGGGCTTTTGGCTCCTTTGGATCTGAAGACCATGTAGATTCCTTGGTCACCCTGTTGAAGGATCTTGCCCCGCCGGTCCGGGCTGCTGCTGCCTATGCCCTTGGTCAAACCGGGACCTCCATGGCGGAAGGGCCACTTATCAAACACTTTGAAAGCCAGGATACTGCGGGAGTATATGCAGTGAGCAATGCTGCCATTTTAGAAGCGGTGGGGAAGTGTGGTACTGAGGAGACCCTCGACTTTTTGAGCACTATTGAAACCTACCAGATCCGGGATACTCATCTGATCACCAGCCAGGTAAAAGGCCTTTATCGGTTTGGCCTCAAGAGCAAGTATACCGAAGCTGCTGTAAACCGAATGGTGGAGTTACTGCAGGAGCCGGAACTTTTTCCAGAGGCTCGATTATATGCAGCCGAATACCTGGGGCGATTCCCGGTGGACCTGGACGGCTTTGAAGATGAATTAAGGACTGTTTTCGAAAACGAAACGGACCCTACTATAAAGATGGAACTAATTAGTGCATTGGGGCGAAGCGGGAAGGCCGAGCAAATCCCTTTTTTCGAAAAAATACTTCAATCGGAAACGGACTATCGCATTCAGGTCAATGCTATCAGGGCACTCAGTCAATTCGAATATGATAGCGTGGCCATGATCGCAGAGCCGCTTTTAAAGGCAACGAATCAACAGCTAGCCCTTACTGCCGCTAATTTTTTTTATGAATCCGGCCTTTCCAAAAATGCAACTGATTACTGGAGACTGGCTAAGGATAGTGTTCATTGGCGGGTAAGCGCTGTACTTTACCAGGCTACACAAAAACACCTGCCCCTCTATTACACCGACTACCGGGAATTCATCAACCGGGAGATCAGACGCAAATACCAAACCGCTTCCAACCCTTATTCACAGGCGGCCTGGTTGACTGCTTTGGGGGAATACCCCTGGAATTACCGGCTGGTAAGGCGATTAGGCTTTGAGCACGAAGCCCCGGTGGTTAGAACTACCGCTGCTTCTACTCTAAGGCGCATTGCACAACGGGAAGATTTCCAGTCCTTTTTTCGAAGCAGCGCAAATCGGGTTGCCCGGGAGATAGCTTTCTTTTTGGAGGAGGGCCTGCAATCCGGTGACTCTGGAATGATCGCAGAATTGGCTCCCCTACTCCAGCACGAATCTCCAAACTATGCCAGGTATTTATCAAATACCAACTTCCTGGACACGCTGCTTCAACAGCTTGAACTCCCCCGGGAAGTAGAGACCTTCAATGTCCTGCAATCTGCCATTAGCAGTTTGAGGGGTGAAAAAGCTCCGGAGCCACAAAGGCCAGCCTTCAACCACCCTATCCCCTGGGATTTACTGACATCTATCAATAAAGAATTTGAAGCGGAGATCAGGACCGAAAAGGGGACTATTCGAATGGACTTTCTACCCTCCAGCGCTCCGGCCACCGTTTTGAATTTTGTTGAATTAGCCCGGTCGGGATACTTTAATAACAAAACCTTTCACCGGGTAGTACCCAACTTTGTAGCGCAGGGCGGTTGCCCCCGCGGGGACGGTTACGGCAGCCTGGATTACAGCATCCGGTCAGAGCTACCTCCGCTTTATTACAACCAAACGGGCCTGGTGGGTATGGCATCTGCAGGTCGGCATACCGAAGGCGTCCAATTCTTCATAACCCACTCCCCCACTCCCCACCTGGATGGGAATTATACTATCTTTGCCCGAATCAAGGAAGGAATGGAGGTCGTCCATGAACTCAGCATCGGGGACAGAATACTGGAGGTGCATGTAGCCCGTTAGCCCCCCCTGAAAACAGAGCAAGACTTGCCAACACACCTTCAAAACCGAAAAACGAGACATTTAACATGAAAAATACGCCCTTAACCGAAAAACATCTCCAAGCTGGAGCTAAAATGGTTGATTTTGCCGGTTTTAACATGCCGGTTTCCTATAAAGGGATTAAAGAAGAACACGAAGCAGTCCGTAAAGGAGTTGGCGTTTTCGATGTCTCCCATATGGGAGAGTTCATAGTTCGTGGCAGGCAAGCCTTGGATCTTATCCAAAAGGTAACTACCAACGATGCTTCTCGTCTGGAAGCCGGGCAGGCACAATACACCTGCCTGCCTAATGGCAAGGGAGGGATCGTAGATGATTTGCTGGTATATCGTTTGCCTGAAAACATGGAAAAGGCATCAGAACCGGCTTATATGTTGGTGGTAAACGCCTCCAATATTGAAAAGGACTGGAATTGGATCAAATCACAAAATGATTTCGACGCCAACCTGATCAATATTTCTGATGAGACGGCCCTGCTGGCTGTGCAGGGACCACTTGCCGTTAAAGCTTTAAAGGGGTTGACCGAAGTAGACCTGGATGCCCTGAAGTTTTACACCTTTACCAAAGGGAGTATGGCCGGAATCGACAATGTCCTTATTTCGGCTACGGGTTATACTGGCTCGGGTGGCTTTGAGTTGTATGTTAGTGCAGAAGCAGCCCCTGAACTCTGGAATGCCGTTTTTAAAACCGGGGAGCCCTACGGGATCTCCCCTGTAGGCCTTGGAGCGCGAGACACCTTGCGGCTTGAAAAAGGCTTCTGCTTATATGGTAACGATATTGATGATACCACTTCTCCTTTAGAAGCCGGCCTGGGCTGGATTACTAAATTTAAGAAAGGTGATTTCATTGACCGTGACTTTTTGCTCAGGCAAAAGGAGGAGGGTGTTCAACGCAAACTGATTGGCTTTACTACGGGAGGACGTCGGATTCCCCGCCAGGGGTATTCCATAGAGGATGTATCGGGAAAGCCCGTCGGAAGGGTAACTTCAGGAACCATGTCTCCATCCCTGGCTTACCCAATTGGGCTGGGGTATGTTGAAGCGGCCCTGGCTACCCCAGGTACCAAGTTTATGATCGATGCCGGAAGGAAGAAAATACCGGCAATAATTACACAGCCCCCTTTCGTCAAGTAAGTTTTTTCCTTATTTTCAATAATTATTGAAACTTTTACTCTCGTTTTATTGTCCCTAATTCGGACTAGCAGTGTCTTCATGAGCTTGCTGCCTGGTTTTTCATTTACAGAATGTATTTATTATGGAACTAAAAGAGGGTAAGGAAAAGTTTTTACAGGCCTGGGGCTCGCTGGGTTCAAATTGGGGCATTAATAGAACTATGGCGCAGATACATGCGCTGCTTTTAATATCCCCTGATGCGTTATCCGCCGACGATATCATGGAGGAATTGCAGATATCGCGGGGCAATGCGAATATGAATATTCGTGCTCTCATCGACTGGGGGTTGGTTTATAAGGAGCTAAAGCCCGGTGAACGAAAAGAGTTTTTTATTGCGGAGAAAGACATGTGGACCGTTGTCAAGCAAATCATCCAAAATCGGAAAAAGAAAGAGCTTGAACCCATAAACAAAGTATTGGATGAGCTATCCAGTGTGGAACCTGTAGATGAAGCCTCTCAAGCCTTCTCTGAGGTCATAAAGGATATTAAACTCTTTTCGAGTAAGGCAGACTCTACCCTGGAATCGCTAATCCAGGCAGAATCCAACTGGTTTATGGGAACTTTTCTGAAAATGATCAAATAATAGCATTAAACCAACCTTCCCCCTCTTGCTAATGGTTATGCTGGCAGGGCATGCCCAGCAGTTATTTTCCTTTACCTGAAAATTTCCTTAGGAATTCTTTAACATTTTAATTTATTTTTAGCATATTAGCATTATCGAATATGAACCTCAGCAAAGTAGCGTTCTCAGCAAAATTCTATAGCACAAGGCAGTAATAACTCAAAACATAATTTTTCAAATTATGTGTGGGTTTTGTCTTTTAAGGGAGCGTCTTTATTATTCTCCAAAGAAAATTTTTAATTTCGACACCGAAAAGGATTTTATTCCTTCATCTCTCCCATGAACATTTCACCCCGCCAAGCGGGGCGGTAAATGAGCATTTTTCAGCAGTTATACTAAAAGGATATACCCTGGATGAATCCCAGGGATTTTCTAAACATTGCAAATGCAATTTTTAGTTGTCGCTCAGGATTTATCCTGGAAGCACCTAAAATCTGGTAGCGTTCTTAAAAGCCCGGTTCAGGACTAACTGCAGAACCAGAAGGCCGGCTGGCTCCGTATTAGTCCTTCATTAACATTCGAATTTAAAACCACTTTTAAAAAGGGATGCGAGAATGCATCCACGGCTATCTATGTAATTCTCTAAAACTTGGGATCATGCTAGTACTTTACATCATGTTAGGCGCCTTTCTGATCGGAGGAGGCGTAATTTTCGGAGAGACACTTTTACCATCGAACAAAAGCAGCAGGAGGTATTAAAATGCCTCCTAAGCTTGACATTTTACAAGTCCTCACCCCATATTTTCACTTTACCCTGGAAAACTCGGTCCAGGTAGTTCGTGTAAAAGAGGAGCAGGTCATTCCATTAACAGCAAGGGGAATTATTCCAGTTTGAGGACATCCAAAAAGGTTTTTTGAGGCACTTCCACATTGCCTATCTGCCGCATACGCTTTTTACCCTTTTTCTGTTTTTCCAGCAATTTACGCTTACGGGAAATATCCCCCCCGTAACATTTAGCGGTAACATCTTTACGAAGGGCAGAAATGGTTTCTCTTGCGATCACCTTGGCTCCAACGGCAGCTTGGATAGCGATCATAAATTGTTGACGGGGCAGTAGTTCCTTGAGCCGTTTGCAGATTTTTCGACCAAAGGATTCTGCTTTGTCCCGGTGAACCAAAGCCGATAGGGCATCTACAGCCTGTCCGTTTAAAAGGATATCCAGTTTAACAAGGTCTGAAACCCGATATCCACTGGGCTGGTAGTCAAAAGAGGCGTAGCCCCGAGAGAGAGACTTCAGGCGATCATAGAAATCAAACACGATCTCCGCCAGCGGTAATTCGAAAGAAAGTTCCACCCTATCGGTAGTGAGATAATTCTGTTTCAGAAGCTCCCCGCGCTTTTCCATGCAGAGGGTCATTATCGTTCCGATATAGTCCGGTTGGGTAATGATCTGGGCTTCAATATAAGGCTCTTCTACCGAATCGATCTTAGTCACATCAGGCATATCGGAAGGAGTGCGCAATTGAATTTGCTCTCCACTATTGAGGTTGGCAAAATAACTCACGTTAGGCACCGTAGTGATCACATCCATATCGAACTCGCGAGCAAGGCGCTCCTGAATGATCTCCAGGTGTAGCATGCCGAGGAAGCCGCAACGGAAACCATAGCCCAGGGCGGCGGAAGTTTCTGGCTCGAAAACCAAAGAGGCGTCGTTCAGTTGTAATTTTTCTAGGCTTTCCCGCAGGTCTTCAAAATCGTCATTATCGATGGGGAAGATTCCCGCAAACACCATGGGTTTAACATCCTCAAAACCCTGGATACCACCCTCTGCAGCTCGTTCGCTATGCGTTATGGTATCCCCTACCTTAATTTCTTTACTTTCTTTCACCCCGGTGATAATGTACCCCACATCACCGGTTTTTATCTCCTTTTTGGGAACCATATCCATTTGCAAAATACCTATCTCATCTGCCTCATAGTCTGATCCTGTATGAAAAAAACGTACGGAATCTCCTTTGCGAAGCACCCCGTTAACCACCCGAAAGTAGGCGATCACTCCACGAAATGGGTTAAAAACAGAATCGAAGATCAATGCCTGAAGGGGAGCCTTCGGGTCTCCTTTGGGAGCAGGCACCCGTTCCACTATGGCTGCGAGAATATGGTCAACTCCCAGGCCCGTTTTACCGCTGGCAAGAATGATCTCTTCCTTATCGCATCCGATCAGGTCGATGATCTGGTCGGAAACTTCTTCAACCATTGCACTTTCCATGTCTACCTTATTCAGGATGGGAATGATCTCCAGGTCGTGTTCAATGGCAAGGTAGAGGTTGGAGATCGTCTGGGCCTGAATCCCCTGAGAGGCATCCACAAGCAGTAAAGCTCCTTCACAAGCCGCTATAGAGCGAGACACCTCGTAGCTAAAATCAACGTGGCCCGGCGTGTCGATCAGGTTGAAAGTATATTGCTCGCCATCTGTATGTTGGTAATACATTTGGATGGCGTGGCTTTTAATGGTAATACCACGTTCTCGCTCCAAATCCATACTATCCAGAGCCTGGGCCTTCATATCTCTTTCGGAAATGGTCTTAGTGTATTCCAAAAGGCGGTCCGACAAGGTACTTTTGCCGTGGTCAATATGAGCGATTACACAAAAGTTACGGATATTCTTCATGCCAATACGTTAGTTCGACCCAAATGGAATCGAAATTCAAATATACGCCAATTCCATTTGGAAAGCTCGGTAATAGTAAGTTAGCTCCAAAATTTGAACAACAGATTACCCTTTCTGTTGCACCGCCTTGTACAAGTCTCTGGCTTGTTCTTCTGAATAGGTCGTCGATAGCCCCGGCATAAACACAAAAGCCTGGTCTCCCTGAATATGTACGTAACGAAAGCCGAAAAAGGGCTTGGAATCGATGCGTAATTCATAAATAAAGCCTTTCTCATCTTCTTCCACTACGCGAGCAAAAAGACGGTTGCTTTTCACCTCTTCCATCTGACGAGATTTTAACAGGGCAACATCATTGGTGTTGGCTTGCTCAGCGTAGATCTGGATACTATAATTATCCTCTCGCTCGCCCTCTACCGTAATGTCCTGGATAAAGCCAAGGTTGGTAACCTTTACCTTGGCACTGTCTGGGGCCATAATAGTTACTGGAAATCCCTTGTCCAGCAGATCCAGTTCCGTTAAGCCGGCATGATCATCCTGGCAGGCAGCCAAAGCTACAACAACGACCACTAAAAGTCCCATCCAAATTTTATGCATGCATCTGCGTTTTCGGTTCTTGGAAAATTACTTCTTTGAAAAGAAA
The DNA here is from genome assembly GCA_964479625.1 of uncultured Saprospiraceae bacterium. Taxonomy (GTDB): domain Bacteria; phylum Bacteroidota; class Bacteroidia; order Chitinophagales; family Saprospiraceae; genus CAYZMS01. The sequence goes on along the minus strand of CAYZMS010000014.1, from coordinate 24,842 downwards.
ACAAAAATACGCATTTCATACGCGTTTTCTCAGGGCAATTGCCGTATTTTTAGGTTTCGGTAACATTGAACGGAAATCGAATGATTCACCGCTTATACATTCGCAACTATGCGATCATCGAAGAACTGGATATTCAATTCGCCAAAGGGTTGACCATCATTACCGGCGAAACAGGGGCTGGTAAGTCTATCTTACTTGGGGCCTTGGGTTTGATCATGGGAAAGCGAGCCGACACCAAAGCATTATACGACGAATCTGAAAAATGTGTGGTGGAAGCAGTTTTCCAGGTTGGTAAATACCAGATCCGCCCTTTTTTTGAACAAAACGATATCGATTACGAGGAGGAAGTGATCATTCGAAGAGAATTAACCCCTTCCGGAAAATCCCGGGCCTTTGTCAATGATAGCCCGGTGACGCTGAAGATCCTGCAAGAATTAAGCGGTGCCTTGCTTGACCTGCACCAACAATTCGACACACTGGATATCCACCAGTCTTCCTATCAACTGCGCATGTTGGATGCGCTGGCCGGACAAACTGCTGCTCTTGAAACTTACCAGCAGGCATTTACCGACCTGCAAAAGAATCGCCGCCAACTCGAACAATGGCAAAAGGAAAGCATTCGCGCTCAGCAGGAAAGTGACTTCCTGCAGTTTCAACTCGATGAACTAGAAAAGGCCAACCTCCAGCCCGGTGAACAGGAAGAGCTGGAAGAGGAAGAGGCCTTACTCTCGAATGCTGAGGATATCCAGCAAATACTCGGAACAACGCGGCAGCATTTGACCGAATCAGAAAATGCTTTGGTCGATCAACTGGAGACCCTTGGCCGGGAATTGCAGAGCCTCCGAAAGGCCGGTAGCGCTTTTGACCAATTGGCTGACCGTTTTCAGAGCCTGATCATAGAACTCCAGGACCTTTCCAATGAATTCGAGATCCAGGCCGGTCAGGTGGAATTCCAGCCGAAAAGGTTATCAGAAGTACAACAAAGACTGGACCTTCTTTACCGCCTCCAAAATAAACACCAACTCACAGATGTAAATGGCCTGCTCAACTTACAGGAAGACTTGCAGAAACGACTCCACAGCTTTGCCGACCTCAGTCAGCAAAGCGAGCAACTTGCCAAGAAGATATCCGAACAGGAAAAAAACCTGAAGCAGCAAGCCCTTAAACTGCGGGGTGCTCGCCAAAACGTTGCACCAGACTTTCAATGCGCAGTACTCGAACGCTTAAGCCTGCTTTCCATGGAGCATGCCCGCCTTGAGGTTCAGTTCACTCAGCTGGAAGACTTCGGCCCCGACGGGCTGGATGAGGTGCAGTTCTTGTTCGCTGCCAACAAGGGAGGTCGATTGCAACCCATCCGAAGTGTGGCTTCCGGAGGAGAGCTTTCCCGGCTGGCATTAGTAACCAAATCCCTGGTGGCCAGTGCCATCCCCCTACCAACCCTTATTTTTGATGAGATTGATACTGGCATTTCGGGTGATGTCGCACTGAGGATGGGGCAAATTTTACGGCAATTATCAGATGAACACCAGGTGGTCACCATCACCCACTCCCCCCAGGTGGCTAGCAAGGCTGATTCCCATTATTTTGTTTACAAAAAGGAAAAGAAGGATCGTACCGTTACCAAGGTCAAAGCCCTGGACGAAGCGGAACGTATCCAAGCCATCGCGACCATGCTAAGCCAAAGTCCTCCCACAACTTCGGCCATTGCAAATGCGAAGGAGTTGTTGGAGTTGTAGAGGCTTGGATTCCTTTTTCGAATACCCTCTTTCCTCCTTATATAAAGTAAAGACCCTATTCCCTTTATTTACCCTTGCGGTTGACATGCCTATCTACTTTATTCAAGGTAGCTCAATCGAACCCTTCTTTCGGGAACATATAGCCCCTTCCACTGTTATGAAGGTGATTTTCAACTATATAACCAGAAATCACCCAACATTATGAGCAACGAAACCAAAAACTGGCCCGACCTAGCCATTGGCCTGTATGACAAACTGACCGGCCGCGGAGCCGAAATCAACTACGAATTTGAAAACCTGGAAGTACACGTACCCAGCGGAACCTCTGAAAATGCCGAACACGCCCGTTGGAAAATCAATGGCAAGGTGAAGATACACACTGCCGATAACCAGAAAAACGGGCAGTAAATTGCCGGGGGATGTCTTAAGGCGTTACCATCGCCTCGAGGCTCCAATGAAATGGCTGTTTTCGATCTAATATTTTTCCAGTTGGAAGAATTTTAGGTCGAAAACTTACCAAAGCTTTCTTTCATCTTTATTGAAGAGGCAATTTAAGTTGTCTTTTAATAATACCTGCTCCTCAATGATTACCTTCCAGGATTTAAATATTCAAGCCGACTTAATACTGGATTGCCCAAAAGGGCGTCTAGAGATTAAAGGGGATGCATTACAGGATAAACTGCAAATGGAGTTCGATCAACCTGAGGCCTTTCGATATGCCATTAAAACGTTCCGAAGTCTTGGGTTCGGTGGGCGAAGGATACTACAAAACTGGAAAGCCCTGGAAAGCTTGCCATTCCACCTTTCCCTGGGGATAGCAGGAAAAGAGGTGATCCACCTGAAAGATCATAGCCTGAAAATTAATTTTTGGGGCATCTTACCCTATATCGATACGTTGCTATTATAGTTCTCTACCTATCAAATAAAAGCACAACTTCGTTTTAGCTGGTATATAAAGCATTAGCTCCCAGGGCGCCTGGCTCGTATGCTTTGTATACACTCCATTTAGCTTAGCTATTTTCTTAGTATCAAACGTAATGCCCACATTACCAGCCCCTTTATCGTCCTTGATCCATTCCAGACTGAGTAAAACCGGGCGTTCGATTACCAGGTTTAAGCTAGTGAGATCCACCTTTAGCTCACCACGTTCCTGCTGTGTTTGAATAAGCACATTCTCTAATAGCAGGTTCTCCCCAACCCGGCCATCCTTGAAATCATATAAATTTACCCGAAACAATAGGTTATCCCCCTGTGCATGATTAAGCATGAAATGTGCAGACTTTATATAGGTCGGCCCTTCAATTGGGATCACAGCACCGATTTCGGCTCCCAATTGACGACTCCCGTAGCCTACACTCCTTCCACGTGTTTTGTTTTTCACCCCAAAGATGCGTTCCTCCCCCATTCGTTGTGCGGAAATTTCCACCGAGGGCATAGCATAAGCCTTTGCTGTCAATTCAATGAATCTATTATTTTGTAGATCTATGGCGGGTAGGTTCTTTGAGTCAAAACCTATAGCAGAAAAAGTTAAGGTGAATTCAGTGGATGGTAAATCCAGAGAAAAATATCCCTTTCCATCACTTACTGTTCCAAACTTTTGCCCTTCCACACCAATATTGACATAAGGAATGGCGATCTGTGTCCCAGCCTCGAGTATCCTGCCCTTTATATTTACCTGAGCCACGGCGGTTGGGATCGTTAAGACCAGAAGAATTATAGTAAGGGGAAGCTTCCTCATTTTTTAGTTTTTTATTCAAATGCTAAGAAAGGAAATTCACGCGGTAACCGCAATGGGCAATGCTTTTCTCACAGCCACAGCAGTGGGCAGTGTTTTCTCTCGCAGCGACCGCAGCGTGA
>CAYZMS010000014.1:0-21149 GCA_964479625.1 uncultured Saprospiraceae bacterium | reverse complement strand
GGGCAGTGTTTTCTCTCGCAGCGACCGCAGCGTGAAACCCTTTCTCACAGCCACAGCAGTGGGCAGTGTTTTCTCTCGCAGCGACCGCAGCGTGAAACCCTTTCTCACAGCCACAGCAGTGGGCAGTGTTTTCTCTCGCAGCGACCGCAGCGTGAAACCCTTTCTCACAGCCACAGCAGTGGGCAGTGTTTTCTCAGAAAGTTCTCTTCTGATACGGCTTAAGGAGTGGGGAGTGATCTTCAAATAAGAAGCGATGTACTGCTATAGGGTTTGTAATACTAGGTCAGGGTATCTTTTAACAAAGGCGTAGTACTTATCCCGGGCGGTTCCGAAATTGAGAAAGTCATTGTCTTTAAGCTTATTTAAAAGCGTTGCCTCAGTAAGGCTTTTCATGAAAATGTATAGATTGGGTATTTCTTCGCTAAGCGTTTCCCAACTGCTCCGGCTGATGGTTTGTAATTCGGAGGCAATTACCGCCTGGAAAACTTCCTCGATAGAAGTACTATTATAATAGCTTTCAAGGCTGACAGCAAATTGGTTGGGTCGAAAGAAATATTTAGTCACCTCCTCCCCTTGTGGACCGATAGCGTAAACGCGCATGATACCGCTTTGCACGTAGGCGATTTCCCGAGCAATTTGCCGATAGCTGATCCAATCCTCCTGTGGTGCAAGAACCCGAATTTGGTAATGCGGGAGGATCTTCTCGATGTCCTGTTTTGTCAATATACCTCCGAATTGGAGGGCTTGTTTTAGTCCTTTCATACCTAATTTATTTTACCAACCCCAGATTAACAACGCTTTCTGCGCAAGCGAGTACTGCCTCGCGTAGTGTTGAAGGTTCCCAGTTCAGTTGCTGCCGGGCTTTAAAAGCATCCACTTCCCGCCGACCACCTAGGTCAATAAATATGGGCCTTAAGGTGGGTTCGACCATGGAGATCAAACGCGTCATGAAGTCAGGAAGTACTCTTGAAGGTAACCGTTTGTCCGGATAAGCCTCTCTCAAGATATCAACTACTTCCATAAAAGTCAGGAAACCTGCACTGCCAATAAACCGTTGGTTAGCCGCTTCTGGCAGCTCCATAGCACGGATTTGCAGATCAGCTACTTCCCGGACGTCCACAAAATCGAATCCAATTCGGGGTATTGCCGGCATGCTTCCATTCAACATTTTTATGATAATATTGGCTGAGGTCCCATAATCTTGTTCCAGAACGGGCCCAAGGATGGCTCCAGGATATAGGGTTGTCAATTCCAGCTGAGAGGCGTCTCGTTCAAGGAATGCCCAAGCGGCCTTTTCGGCAATAGTTTTACTGCGAAAATAGGGTGTAGTATCCTGAATGTTGGTTGGATCTGTCCAGGTCTCTTCAGTAAATACACCATTTCGTTTCCCTTTTGTCTTGCCATACAGAATAACACCGGAGGAAGAAGTTAGAACAAGTCGTTTAACGCCTGCTTTTGCAGCGGCTTCCAAAATGGCCAGTGTACCTTCTTTTGCAGGCCGAATCAACTCTTCTTCCCTTTTAGGCAGAGTCCGGGGAAAGGGAGAGGCAATGTGTTGCACAAACTCAATGCCTTCCATTAAAGGTTCCCAGGTTTCCGGCTTATTTAGATCTGCCTCAACCAATGAGAGATTCTCTAGTTGATCAGTATGTTTTCCGATCACTTGCCGGATAGCATCGGTTCGGTTCAGGTCTCGAAGGGAACCTACCACCTTATATCCCTTGTTTAATAGTTGGATAGTCGTGTGGGATCCCAGGAAGCCGGTCACCCCGGTCAATAATACTTTACTTGAAACAGAAATTTGTTTTCCATTTAATGAAATACAAATATGCAAGGGAAGAGAGACGGATCAATTACCATTTGGTAATTAATCAGAGCCATAGAAAAAAAGTAGCCAAAGGGTATCGCCTCCATGGCTGCTGCGGTTTTTACTTAAATTGTTACCTTTGACCACACAATAAAAACGTTGAATCAAAACCTATGGCCAATAATTTGCTAGCCGGAAAACGCGGCGTCATTTCAGGAGCATTAGACACTCAATCCATCGCCTGGAAAATCGCCCAGCGTTGTGTGGAAGAAGGTGCAAGCATAACACTGACCAATGCACCCGTTGCCCTGCGCTTTGGAGAATTGAATGAACTGGGTGAACAATTGAACGCGGAGATCATTCCTGCCGATGCCACAAATATGGAGGAACTGGATCAACTGTTTAACAAATCCATGGAAACCCTTGGTGGAAAGCTGGATTTCGTCCTGCATTCGATCGGGATGTCGGTAAATGTCCGCAAAAAAAGGGAATATACCGATCTGAAACACGACTGGATGCAAAAAACCTTCGATGTTTCCGCCATCAGTTTTCACAAGATGATGCAATCACTTTGGAAACTAGACGCCATGAACGAATGGGGTTCCATTGTAGGTCTTTCTTATATAGCTGCCCAACGTACCTTCCCCGACTATAGTGAAATGGCCGAATCCAAAGCATTGCTGGAGTCTTTTGCCCGAAGCTTTGGCTTTCACTGGGCCGAGCGCAAAAAAGTACGGGTGAATACCATTTCCCAGTCACCGACTAAAACCACTGCAGGGCAGGGTGTAAAGGGCTTCTCCGAGTTTTTCGATTATGCCGATAAGATGTCGCCACTGGGGAATGCCGATGCCGATGCCTGTGCAGACTACTGTATCACGCTGTTCTCTGATCTGACCCGTATGGTTACCATGCAGAACCTCTACCACGATGGTGGATTTTCCAACATGGGAATGAACCCGAAGGTTATTGGGTTATAGTGAATTTTGATGTACCCAACCCTTTTGTTAGAAGATCGAACAAGGCCGGTACCCTTATGATCTTAATTTTTAATTTTTAGTACTGAATGTTGAATTGGAAAAGGAACGTTCAATACTAAAAATTAAACCAATTGCTTTGATAAAGCTACGGTATTTTACTTTTCTAATGACGCTACTTGGGGGATGGCAATCGCTGCAGGCCCAGATCATTAACGATCCGCTAACCGGTATTCCAGAGGATCCTCTGGAGCAGGAGTTAGAACGAGACACGGTGATCATGCGCCCACCAGAAAAGGATACCTTTCCAATCTTCCTATTTCAGGCTAATGCACCTTACCAGGAAAAGGTATTTGATGACACTTTGCTCAACAACTTTTTCTACCAATACGATCCGGTACGACGACGAGACTGGGATTACCAGCATCTGGGGGTCCCAGGTACGGCACACCATCCCATCGTTTTTGAGTCGGCGGAACGAATGGGCTTCAACATCGGTCAAAAACAGTATGGTCTTTATACCCTTCGAAGCGAGGAAATGCCCTTCTACCGCCTGGATAAGCCATTTACCCAGGTAGGGTATATACTTGGAGGCCAACAGGTTAATGACATCCTGGAAGCCCAGTTCAGCAGAAATTTTTCCCAGGGGGTTAACCTGAGTTTCGATTATCAACGCATTAGCCAAACCGGTGATCAAAACCTATTCCCCCATCAACTATCCCGAACGCGTTATATTGGCATTGGCCTCCGCTTTCGTAACCGGAGCGGCCGATACCAGGCTTTTTTGGCCCTGAGCTCCAACCGGCTCGAATTCAATGAGAACGGCGGCGTAGTAGAAGAACCTGTTTTGGGAGAGGACTTCGAGACACCCAGCTCTGCAGAAGTATTTTCCGAAACCGCGGAAAGGCGAACTAACGGCGCTGATTATCGGTATACCCATTATTTCAACCTGCGACGACCGGATTCGCTGGGAAGGGATAGCCTGGGTTACCAGTCCTCCAGACAACGCTATCAGCTACGCCACAGTATCGCCTATGGCAATGAACGGCATAAGTATTTTGACGATTTCGGATCTGTATCAGCTTTGGCCGGAAGATTAGATAGCATTTTATATGGTGACTTACTAACCGATCAACGGGGCTTACGCTTATTTGTGGAACAACGCCGCCTGGAAAACCAATTCGATTTTCTTACTTACCGGCCTGAAGCCCTCCGGGAGGACCAGGCCAGGGGAAGCAGGGGGCTGATACGGGTGGGCTTGAAACACCAGATCCACTGGCTGGATTTTGAATCTCAGGATTCCGTTATTAATAACTTATTTCTTACGGGTAGTTGGGATGTGGTTCCTGCAGCGGGTATCCGCCTGGAAACATACGCGCATTTGGGTCTCCTTGATCAGGCCGGAGATTATCGTATTCAAGGCGATCTGCGCATGAAGTGGGGGCCAGCAGTCGAATTTCACGCCCGTGCAGTTAACCAGTTGTACAGTCCTGATCTGTTTCAGGATCGGCTTATCGTAAGCCAGGTTGAAGTTTGGAATAATGATTTTCAGAAAACCCTGGAAACCACCCTATCTGCCGGGCTTCGTATTCCCAAGTTTAGAACAGAGGTAACAGCAGTTTACCATCTGATCAATAATTATATTTATTTCAATCAAAGCCGCTTTCCCATACAAACAGGCACCCCAATCAGCATTGGCCAGTTGTTGGTGCGACAGGATTTTACCTTTGGTGCTTTACATCTTGACAACTGGCTGGCCTTGCAAACTGCCTCTGAAGATTTCGTAAGGGTGCCTACCGTTTTCGGGAAACATAGTTTGTATGTGATTTTCCCTTTATTCAAGGTCCTCAATACTCGTGTGGGCGCTGATTTTCGATACCAAAGCTCCTATGATGCGGATTATTACCACCCGTTGGTCGGACAGTTTATTTTGCAAGACCAGCAGGAAGTGGACCTTTACCCCAGCCTGGACCTTATGGCTGCCATTAGAGTAACCAAGTTCCGCTTCTTTTTTAAATGGGAACGATTTACGGAGCTTTTCCTCCCTACTGAATTGTATTATCAGACGGCCGGTTACCCATTTCCACCGGGCAGCAATATCCGATTCGGGTTTCGATGGCGGTTTTCGAATTAAGCCAGATCCGGGTTCATTTGTTTATTATATATGAGTACTCATAAAAAACCGCAACTCGAAAAGATTGATCCTGCTTTTGGTAATTCCTTTACCATTCGCGACTTTTCGAAGGAGGTACATGACGGAAGTCCACAATGGCATTTCCATCCGGAATATGAGATCGTTTATATCTCCAATGGAAGGGGGCGAAGGCATATTGCCAACCATATTTCCACCTACAAAAATGGCGATCTGATTTTTCTGGGACCAAACCTTCCCCACTATGGCTTTACCGAGGAATTGGAAGAAGACCACCAGGAACTGGTCGTGCAGATCCGGGAAGATTTCCTGGGCCCCGAATTTTGGACACTTCCCGAAGTAAAGCCCATTCGATCCCTTTTTGAACGGGCAAAAGCGGGCATTTCTTTCCGTGGCTATACACGCAGAAAGGCAGGGCGACTGCTCAACCGAATGCTTCAGGAAGAGGGGTTTCAGCGGCTAATTTCCTTATTCGAATTATTCCAGATGCTGGCTGATTCGAAAGAATACGAACTCCTTCAGGTTAGCGGCTTCGGCCTAGAGGTCAATACGCGTGATTTTGATCGCATGCAGACTATTTACCGGTTTATTCATACCCGCTTTCAGGAAGACATTCATTTACCCGAAGTAGCACAACTGATCAATATGACCGTCCCTGCTTTTGCTCGGTATTTTAAACGCATTACCCAGCGCACCTTTACCCAGTTTGTCAATGAAGTACGCATAGCCAATGCCTGCAATCTTCTCGAGCATTCGGATCTCACCGTTTCCACTATCGCGCATGAAAGCGGGTTCAATAACCTTTCCTATTTCAACAAACAATTCCGTTCACATACCGGAATTACCCCCAAAGAGTATCGAGATAACCATCGCAAATTAGTTTTGTAGAAGGGCATCTTAAAGCCATTTCGGCTTTGCTAAAACAAAAAATTCAAGAGGATAGTGAAAGTTGGGTTTACTTTTGAGGCACCCACCACCAGGCTATTGCTCTCTATTTCAAAAAGCCGTACATTTGTTAATTAAATGTAAATTAAATTTTAAATTAAAAACATGGAAGATCCTAAGGAAAAAAAGGACCAGTGGTCCGAATCCCAACCCGATGCATCAAAGAACCCCGACTTTTTAAAAGAAGCCGAGGAGATCATTCAGGAAAGTACCAGCTTGTTAGAGGCAGCTGAGCAGCAGATCATAGCCCAACAGCAGGATTCAACCGATGAAGATGGTATCGAAAAAGAGGAGGCCCTGGTATCGACCGTTAGCGATCCAATTGTCGAGCAAGTAACATTCCCAGTAGCCCTTCCGAACGAGAAAAAGGGAAAGGAAGAAGAGCTAACACCGGCTAGTGACTCTTCGGAGCAATCCGATAAGCGGGCTAAAAAGCTGGAAAAGCTCCGTAAAAAAGAAGAAAAACTCAAAGCGAAGTACAAAAAGCGCAAGTCTAAAAAAGGCAAAAAATCAGCCCAAAAGCGCTTTGGTAAAGAGATGGAAAAGCTAAAAGCCAAACGGAAAAAGTTAGCCGCCAAGATTGGTTAGCACCAAAAGAAGTACCTCAAGGCTCTAAGGTCGCCTTGAGGCACTCTGCCCTTAATTAAAAATCGTTATTGAAGTATAATCTGCTGGATTAGTCTCTGACCTGGCTGATGCAAAACCAGATAATAAGCCCCAGCCGCCTGGTTTACCAGGCTAAGTTCCACTGTTCGCAGGCCGATAGCCGCACCTACAGCCTGACTTTTGACCAGTTGTCCCCTGTTGTCAAAAATTCGGATTTCCGTAGGAGCACCCCCTCCTTCAAAGCTGACCCGAAAAACCCCATTTCCAGGATTGGGCATAACCTCTAGGTCTTTCAACAGAACAAAACCCTGACGATCTGTGATCTGATTTTCTTTAACGTCAATGGGACCCAGTTGTCCTTTTGGGTCATTTTCGAACAGAGGTTTAATATCCCGGATAAGTTTGGCTTCGTCGATTTGCTCATCCGGCACCTTTCCGGAAACAGTTCCGTATCCGGTAACAACCACTGCAGGCTCCGCTCCTTCGACCACCTTTTCTTCCAGCTCGGGAGCTCCATCCAGTTTGAATTTAACAGGGAGGATCAACTCGCTCAATACCGGTTTACCATCCTCCATGGCCGGGGTCCAGCCTTTTTGAGGCATTTCGTTAATTACCCGCAGTACTTCCATCGAAAGCACACTCTCTTTCAACTGTTCAGAAACTACCACTTTGGAATTCATGGCGCCTTTTTCATTGATCTTGATGTAGGCGTAAACCAGTCCTTGCTCGCCTGCCTTCCGGGCTTCAGCAGGGTATTTGATATTTTTGTAGATGTACTCCAGCATGCGTTTACGAGAAGTAGCCAGCATGGACTCCGTGACGGTTTCTTCGCCATTTTCCACTACTCCGGGGAATAGTGGTTTGGAGAATTGCTCACTCCTTTTCGGACTTTCAGCTTGAAGCTTGTATCTCACCGGTAGGTTGAATTGCACCCGAACGGGTTGCCCTCTTTGCAGACCCGGCCTCCATTGACCGGCTTCGTTCATCTGATTGACTACCCGCAGGGCTTCCTCTCCGCAACCACCGCCAATTTCCCGTACGATTTCAGCATTTGAAAGCGAACCGTCTTTTTCGACAATGAAAGAGATGACCACCGTCCCTTCAATATCCTTTTTCCTGGCGGTTTCGGGATATTGGATATTCGAATAAACGAATTCCAGCATTTTTGAGTTAGCACAGGCTCTTATCTCTTCTTTTGTACCTCCCTGCTCTTCACAGCCGGGGAACAAAGGCATCTGTTCCACTACTTTAAAGACCTCCCCTTTTGAAAGATCCGGTTTATACGATTGGGTGGTAGGTTTTTCCTTACTCTTCTCTTTTCCTTCTGATTCATAGCCCGTGATAGTAGGTACGGCTTCTTCCTGGGCAGCACGTTCCCCTATCCTAAAGCGAACCGGCAAGTTGAACTGTACACGGACTGCCCGGCCGCGCTGCATACCTGGGGTCCACCTTCCTGCCTCAATCATTTTATTGACTACCCGCAGGGCTTCCTCTCCGCAACCACCGCCAATTTCCCGTACGATTTCAGCATTTGAAAGCGAACCGTCTTTTTCGACAATGAAAGAGATGACCACCGCCCCTTCAATATCCTTTTTCCTGGCGGTTTCGGGATATTGGATATTCGAATAAATAAATTCCAGCATGCGCTTGTTAGCGCAGGCTTTCACCTCTTCGGGGGTGTCACCGGCTTCTTCACAGCCAGGGAAAAGGGGCATTTGTTCTACTACTTTGAAGATTTCATCCTGACCGGCCCGATTTGGGATAGTATCCGTGGCAACCTTCATGGAAGTATTATTCTCTGCGGCCGTTATTCGATTATTCGAAAAAAGGACGACCAGTCCAGCCATAACCGGCAGTAATAGCCAATAGCGGCGTAGTACCCGTTTGGGGGTTTTTCCTTGGGTCATCATAAATATGCGTTTTTTAAGTTGTGAACGATTAAAATGGTTTGCCAGCCCCGGCATGCCAAGTAGGGCCTGACGTATCAGCAATTGGCCATATTGCATTCTGGAAGTATGTTGCAGCACTTGGGCGTCAGCCTGGTATTCATGCACGGAGCGCAACGCGTGCCGATAGAGATAAACCAAAGGGTGGAACCAGAAGACCACCCCTGCCAGTTCGAGCAGGATGATATCATAACTATGCCCAAGCCGGATATGTGCTTCTTCATGGGTTAGCATCTGTCGGGCCTCTTCACTCTCCATTTCTTGAGCCCGGTCCCAAAACAACCAACGGAAAAAGGAAAAGGGCGTACCCAAACCAAAACGGCGCACCAGAGTATAGTCGGGAAAACTTGTTTTAGTGCCTTTTTGATATTCCCAGAACAGTTTTCGGGCATTATAGATGGTCCAGGCCAGGGCAACAGTAGCCCCAAGAATATAAATGACCTCCATCCAGGGGATAGATTGCCACCAGGGTGCACCAGCTTCATCAGCCAGGATGAAAATGGCCTCTTGCCCCGACTCGACAAAGCGAACGGGTATGGCCTGAGGCTGTTGGACCGGGGCCAAAAACTCAGGTCTGGGTAGAAGCGGAATGAAAAAACTCCCGGTGAAGGTACCCAGCAAATACAAACGATTAGCCTTGAAAAAGGTCGTCCGGCTCAACAGGCCCGCGTACAACAGATAAAAACCCAGCCAGCAGGCAGACAATGCAAGTAGATAGTTGATCATGCTTCCGACTTTTTGTCGCCTTCTTCCAGGCGGTTGATCATTTGGTTTAAATCTTCCAGGCTCAGATCTTCCCTTTTGAGTAAAAAAGAGACCAAGCGATTGGGAGAGCCCTCGAAATAATCATTCACCAGCTTATTGATACTACGCGAAGAATATTCCTCTTTGCTCACCTTTGGGAAATACTCATAGGTGCGCCCATATGCCTTGTGATCCAGGAAGCCCTTTTTTTCCAACACCCGTACAATGGTCGAAACCGAACTGTGAGGTGGACGTTCCCTGCCCTGCTGTTTTTCAATATAATCGCGAATATCCGCCACCAAACATGGGCCCAACTCCCAAATGATCTGCATGATCTCTTCTTCTGCTTTGGTCAATCGTTGCATATGGTCCGAATTAAAATTGCAAAAAACGCCATTTAGCGCTTGATTGCAATATATAACTTATTTTTACGTTATGCAAATAAAAAATTCTCCCCTTGGCCTGATCTGCTACCGCTTTCCGCCCAAAATGGGATCTTCCATGCCCTGCATCCCATATATTTTTCACGTATATTTCAAGTGGAAAAGCCATTTATGAAGATCCTCCGATTTAACATACGAGAACTGGGTGCACGTTTTCTTCAGAAACTGCAGGAGCAATTTACCCCAATGCAGGGGTGGAGATCCGCGTAGTTCCGGCGGAAGGCCAGGGGCAGGCTTTTACGGATGCCAACTTCTGGCGGGTTATTGCTCTGCTGGACTGGTCGAAGGAGGAGGAAAATAATGAAGCGGTGTTGGAGCCGGCTATTGCCTTTCTGAGTAGCCAGGAGGAAGCTGCCATTTATCGATTCCACGATATTCTGGCAGAAAAATTGTTCGCCCTGGACAAACGCATTTATGCCGATCAGCTGGGTGAAGATGCTCCAGGTGAAGGCTATTTTTCCCCTGATTTTTTTCTGTATGCCCGGGCTTGCATGGTTGCCAACGGAAAAACCTATTACGAGTCCATTTTGAATGACCCTTTGAGTATGCCCGAGGGGTATGCCTTCGAACCCTTGCTTTCCCTGGCCGAAAAAGCCTACGAGCGCAAAACAGGAAAACCCTTTGATTACTACCCCGCAATAAGTTATGAGACATTTAGCAATGCCGAAGGCTGGGAAGACTCCCTGCTGGACCGACTGCATGGCTATCGGGAAAACGCCCGTTCCCGATGCCTAAACCACCCCATAGCAATTCCCGACGGAACCTGTGCCCCAACCACCTCTATGAAATCCGAGACCGAAAAGACAATGACGTGTACAAGTACAGCATCTCCAAAGATAAGCTTCGAACCGACGGTTCCTCTCCACGGGCCAGCCGCCAGATTTCTCTCTACAACTCTCTTGTAGCCTGGGCACGCTTCTTCGCCCGTGTGCTGGTCTCCGACATCCCCGGCAATCGCCGCGCCCGAGAGATTGAAAATGAATACATCGAGAATTACCGTAAAAAGCACGTCCGTATTCCCAGGGGAAATAGGGATAGAAGTTGAAAAGAGGCTTTCCCAAAGACTATGGAGATCGCCTCTTTCCACTATTTATTTAAGCATTCAAATCTATCTACGCTTCCTGATAAGCTTCTATGGGCGGACAAGTACAGACCAGGTTCCGGTCGCCGTAGGCATTATCCACTCGCGCGACATAGACCCAGAATTTAAACCCATCTTTCAAATAGGGCAGTGGATAAGCCGCTTTCTCCCGTCCATAGGGTAGTGCCCAGGTATCGGCCGTTACTAATTGAACGGGGTGTGGGGCCATTTTGAGAACATTCTGTTCCACATCCGCTTCCCCGCTTGCGATCTCATCGATCTCTTTTCGAATTTGGAGCATAGCCTCACAAAAGCGATCCAACTCTGCCAGGTTTTCACTTTCGGTCGGTTCGATCATTATAGTCCCGGCAACCGGGAAAGATAAGGTAGGTGCGTGAAAGCTATAGTCGACCAGGCGTTTTGCTACATCCTCTGCACTAACCAGGCTTTTGAAAGGACGCAGGTCCAGGATCAATTCGTGGGCAGAACGACCATTCTCGCCCACATACAATACTTCAAAGGCCTCCTCTAGCCGGGCCTTAATATAATTGGCATTTAGAATGGCGAATTTTGTTGAATCGGTCAGTCCTTGTTTACCCAGCATTCGAATATAGGCGTAGCTGATCAACAAGATGCTGGCACTACCCCAGGGAGCAGAAGAAACGGCCCTGATGCCCTGCGCGCCACCTGTTTTCACCAGTGAATGCTTGGGTAAAAAGGGCTTCAAACTTTCGTTCACACAGATGGGCCCCATGCCGGGTCCGCCCCCACCGTGGGGAATAGCAAAAGTCTTATGCAGATTCAGGTGGCAAACATCTGCCTCGATCAGGCCTGGGCTGGTAAGCCCAACCTGAGCATTCATATTTGCACCGTCCATGTACACCTTCCCTCCATGCTGGTGAATAATCCCGCAAATTTCCTTGATCTCTGCTTCAAATACCCCGTGTGTGGAAGGGTAGGTGACCATAAGGGCCGCCAGGTTCTCGCTATGTTGTTCTGCTTTCACTTTCAGATCTTCCAGATCGATATTCCCCTGTTCATCGCATTCGACAACGACTACCTTCATCCCCGCCATCACCGCACTGGCAGGATTAGTACCGTGTGCTGAGCTCGGGATCAAAGCAATGGTCCGATGATCATCACCATTGGCTTTATGGTATGCCCGGATGGTCAGTAAACCGGAATATTCGCCCTGTGCGCCGGAGTTGGGCTGAAGCGAACAGGCGGCAAAGCCGGTAATATCGCTTAACCAGGCCTCCAATTCTTCAAAGATCTGCTGATACCCTTTGGTTTGATCCAGTGGGGCAAAGGGGTGTATATTTGCAAATTCTGCCATACTGACCGGAATCAGCTGGGTAGCCGCATTCAGCTTCATGGTGCAGGAACCAAGAGCGATCATGGAGTGCGTTAAAGACAGGTCCTTGTTTTCCAGGCGCTTGATATAGCGCATCATGGACGTTTCCGTGTGGTAGTTATTGAATACCGGGTGGGTCAGATAAGCACTTTCCCGCGTCAATGCCTCGGGCAATTGTAAGCTCTCCGGCATGCTTTCCAAAGCGGGAGTGGGTTGTCTCTTCACTTCTGCGAACAGTTCCAGCAAGTCTGCCAGATCCTTAATAGTGACTGTTTCGTCCAGGCTGACCTGCACCCCGGATTCCACAAAAAGCAGGTTAATTTCTCGCTTTAAGGCAGCTTTTTGAATACGGTCCCGCAGATCTGCATCTACCTGGATGTGAAGCGTATCAAAAAAATGGGTATTCGTTTGTAAAAAGCCAAGGGTCGAAAGATGCTCGGCAAGGGTTCTGGTCAAACCATGGACCCTACGCGCAATGGCCTCAACTCCCTTTGGGCCGTGATAGGCCGCATACATCCCTGCCATGATAGCCAGTAATGCTTGGGCAGTACAGATATTCGAGGTTGCCTTTTCCCGGCGAATGTGTTGTTCGCGGGTCTGTAGGGCCATACGCAGCCCCTTGTTACCCAAACGATCCTGGCTTATGCCGATGATCCTACCGGGGATCTGGCGTTTAAACTCGTCTTTTGTCGCAAAGAAAGCGGCATGGGGCCCGCCATAGCCCATGGGCACGCCGAAGCGTTGGGTATTTCCAACTACCGCGTCCGCACCCCATTCGCCGGGAGGCGTTAATAGGGCCAGACTCAGTATATCTGCCGCTACCGTAACGTATATATTCTTTTCGTTGGCTTGGGTGGTCAGGGCCCGGTAATCCTCTACTGCTCCATCTTTTGCGGGATACTGCAGGAGCATTCCAAAAACAGAATCATCCAGTATAAAATCCCCCACAGGCTGAACGTCAACTTCAATACCCAGCGGTTCTGCCCGGGTACAAAGGATGTCTATCGTCTGAGGTAAAACTTTATCCGAAACCAGGAATCGGCTGATGGCTTCGCCTTTGTTGCGTCTGTTCTTTTGATCGAAAAACATACTCATGGCTTCCGCTGCTGCAGTACCTTCATCCAGTAGGGAAGCATTGGCAATAGGTAAGCCAGTGAGGTCACTCACCATAGTCTGGAAATTCAGTAAGGCCTCCAGGCGCCCTTGCGCAATCTCCGCCTGGTATGGGGTATATTGGGTATACCAGCCTGGGTTTTCGAAAATATTCCTTCGGATAACAGAAGGGGTAATAGTGTCATTATACCCCTGCCCGATATAGGAACGGAAAACCTTGTTTTTCGATCCGATTTCCCGGATGAGTTGCAAATACTCGAATTCGGACAAGGCTCCAGGTACGTTCAACTCTCGTTGCATTCGAATACCGCTCGGTACCGTTTCATCGATGAGTTGATCCAGACTGGAGACCCCAATCCGATCAAGCATGCTTTGTAGTTCGGCTTCATTTGGGCCGATATGTCTAGTACTGAATTGGTCAGTGATGGCAAAAGGGTTCATTAGCAACGCCCTTGTTTTGGTTAGGAAAGAAGGTTAACATACAGTAGTGAACGGTCTATCAAGACTTCAAATCTACGTCTTTTCTAACACTTGGGACGTAAAGGGGTTTGGAAGGATACAATTGGAATGTAAAGGGGATGTAAATAAAAAAGGAGGAAAACAAAACAAGAAAAAATAAGAGAAATTGGACAAACATAAGTGCCAGGAACTTATAGGTGCTTGGCATCTATAGGTGCAAGGCACTTAATACAAAACTACCCGCACATTTCAAAATTTTCAAGCTTAATATTACTCCATCACCGAACCAAAGTAGCAAATCCCTTCAATTGTGTTGGTTCTCCCCTCGGGCTTGTATAGCGTACGGTTACCACGTAAACCCCGGCCGGCGCATCCGCCCCAGAGTTGAACAGCCGGCCATTCCAGCCTTCATCGGGATCACTGGTTTCGAAGATTAACTCACCCCATCGATTCCATATCTGAAATACAAAACTCTGGATACCTTCCGTAACCCCCACCCCTTTATAGGTATCATTCACCGAGTCACCATTTGGGGTAAAGGCATTGGGTAGGTAGTAATGAATTTGAGGACTAATAAAAACCTCCCGCACCAGGGAATCCAAACAACCGTTAATGTGGGTGACCCATTGGGTTATCAGATACCGACCTGTATCCGGAAAGGCAAAACTGGGATTGCGCTGGGCCACTTGCAGCATGCCGTCAAAATCCCAAAGGATACTTTGCCCCCGCCGGGAATCATCAAAAAATTGGACCTCCCTGTCTACAAAGGTGGGAGCCTCCGGAAGATAGTAAAATCCGGCTTCGGGGCTTTCCTCAATAAGTACGCTATTTACCAGCATGGTGTC
The DNA here is from genome assembly GCA_964479625.1 of uncultured Saprospiraceae bacterium. Lineage (GTDB taxonomy): Bacteria > Bacteroidota > Bacteroidia > Chitinophagales > Saprospiraceae > CAYZMS01. The sequence continues at coordinate 6,680 of CAYZMS010000014.1, read as the reverse complement.
GACTGTACACCCCACCGGGGAAGTCACCTCCAAAGTAACGGAATACCGCCCGGGGGTTTCATAAACATGAGTTGGGCTAACCAGGCTACTGCTCTCACCGTCCCCAAACCGCCATCGAATTTCGTATTCCTCACTAATAGGTGAAGAAAGGTTATTAAAAAAGATACTGCCCGGTTCACAGGCCCTAAAACTGCTGGGCTCCACCACCAGGTCGGTGGGTACTGGAAAGTAGGGTACTGTTTTAGTGACCGACTCCTCACACTGGTTGGTATCTCTGACGGTCAGAGTTACGGGTTTATTCCCTGGGTCATTAAAGGCGAATCTAGGGTTCCGTTGGTTGGCTACACCTCCACTTCCGAAATTCCAATCCCAAACTGTCAAAAAACCACTGCCGGATTCGGAGCCATCATAAAACTGCACAGGTTCAGCCAGGCAGGTGTCGTATTCAAAGGTAAAGTCCGCTTCCAGATCAGGGTATAATTGTACGTAAATATCGGCTGTATCCCCACAATCCGTGCCGGGGTTAAGAAATAATTGCCCGAAATACTCCCCTACTCCAGGGAAGGTAACGGTAGGATTCCAATCCGCTATGCGTTGCTTTTCCCCATCGATATCGAATTCCCATTCGAAAAAATCGATAAAGCGTTCTTCAAAGCTTTCATTGATCAGGGTCACCTCCAGATCCCCACAGGCACGGATCAAAAACTCCTGATCACTGATCAACTCGTCTTCCTGCACCTTTGCAAAAACAGTGGGGTCGCAGGGGGCCACATTGAATTGAAAATCCCTGAAGACCTGACTGAGCAATACCCCATTCCGATACTCAGAAACACAGACTCCCACAACGAATTGCCCTTGCCGGTTCGGGGTCCCGGTAATTTGCCCAGTAAAGCGATCGATCTCCATACGCGGGTTGCCAGCCATTGGGTTTTCCGGCCAATAATTCGGACTGACAAAGGTGACTGTTTGATAGGGAGGGGGGCAAGCAGGAGAGGGCCGCGCTCCATCACAAGTAATATATAATGACTCCTCGACGATGGGCCCGCCTCCGGTAAAAGGGGCACAAAATTCGTATACCAGAGAATCCCCATCCACATCAAAGGCAGAATGGTCAAATTCCAAAGCGGCATCTGCACAAATGACCGTCGGAGGGAACTGATTGAATTCGGGGCTATTATTACCAAGGGCCTGTGCCTGTGGACTGATTTCCACGGTATAAGTCGAACCGGTATTTAGCGGTTGTACCAGATTGGAAATGGTTCCGTTCCGGCAGCAACGTTGATAGGAAACATGGTAGGAAAGGCTTCCCGCGGGTAAGGTAAGTTCAAAGCGGTAAAGTCCCCGTTCAACACAAATATTGGGAGGAATAAGGCAGGGATAATCCGGAGCAGGAATGCGATCCATTGACTCCAAGGGTACATTGATCCTTTGGAAAGGCCTGGCCTGACTTTGGTTAGAGCAATCGCCCCCGTTGCAGCGGTACACTGCGATCCAGGCTTCATCATCCAAATCCGCCCCGTCAAATGAATTGCAGTCGCGATAAACGTTAAGGGTAAAGGCATAGCGATCATTACCTAAATATTGGTAGGTTATCCCACCTCCAATGATATGCCTAGCCGCCAAGCCGGAGTTGAAAAAAAATATAAAAATAAAAATGGGGTAAATGTAACTTCTCATAGTTGTTTGATCTAAACCTCCTTTAACGGAGCAGGTTTACCATGCCCTTTTCGATCACCTCTTCGCCGTCACCATTGGTAAATTGAATAAAATATACATACACACCCTGAGGTGCTTCATCCAGGTCATTCGGCATTTCCCCATCCCAGCCTGTTGACGGGTCTTCTGATTCGAACAAAAGATCTCCCCAGCGGCTCCAGATGCTCAGCTTGTAGTTTCGTAAAAGAGCAACCGAGCCCTCCGGTCGGAAAATATCGTTCACTCCATCATTATTAGGGCTAAAGGCATTGGGAATATATACAGCAACCTGGCTTCGAACCCGAACAGTCTGCTGTATGGAATCAACACAGGTATTCAGACTTCTGGCTCGAAGCACAACCTCATAACTACCCGTGTCGGGAAAATCAATTTCGACAACTGCTGTTTCATACACTCCCAGTGGACCAAAATCCCACTCAATGGCATCCGCACCTGAGGATTGATCCGTGAAAGTTACCATGGGATCTAGTTGGGTAGGGTTGGCCGGATCAAAGGTAAAGTTAGCAGATGGTCGTAAATCGAGTTGTAGCGGATCTGACAAAGTAGCCGATGCTGTGCAACTTCCGCCGGTAATTATTTCGAGAGTGGGGGTAAAGATCCCCGCACTGGTAAAGGTATGAATGGGGTTAAGCCCCTGTCCGGTGTTCCCATCTCCAAAATCCCAGCGATATTGGTATTCATCGGGCAGCGGAGCTCCCTGAGTTTCAAAAGTAAGGGCCTGAGGAGCGCAACTATCCGAAAGCATACCCGAAATGGCCAGACCCTGGGGCAAAGGGAAATATTCTATTGTCTGGGTAAAAGCATCCGAACAGGCCAGGGTATCATTGATCCAAAGCCTTACGGTGTAGGATCTCGCTTGTTCATAGGTATGCTGAGGTTGGGGATCGGCGATAAGGGTACCGTCCCCGAAGTCCCACTCCAGGCTCTCCAGGGCACTGGGATCGTAATCCGAAAGATTGTTGAAGCTGCGCGGCCCCTCCAAACAGGGGTCATCAACATTTTCGAACTCTGCACGCAGCGGGGGAGAGATCCTTATGAATACTTCGGCCGTATCGGAGCAGACCTCACCGGGATTAACGATCAGCTGCCCGCTAAAGCTGCCGAAATCAGGGAAAGCAATAGTCGGTTCCCATTCGGCACTGGAGGACGGAAGCCCCCCGTCCGGGAAGTCCCATTGCACGGTTCGAATGATAGATTCGTCCATGCTCTGATTGTCAAAGGTGATCTGAGTCGCTCCACAGGAATTCAGGTAGGTCAGGCCATTAAGTGTACTATCTCCGCCAATGTCGGCTGTTATCCCATCCGTGCAATTGGTAACGTTAAATTGGAGATCGCGCTGCACTATGCTAAGTAATTCCCCGTTTCGGTATTCAGAAACGCAGATACCTAATACGAATTGACCGGCCTGAAGGGGCAATCCGGTGATCAGCCCTGTTTCGGAGTCAATTCGAAAATTGGCCATAGCTCCCAGAGGTTGATCAGGGGTAAAGGCCGGTTCATTATAAACGACAGGCTCATAGGGCGGAGGAGTCTCCGTTCGGGGAGCTATTTCGGAAAGTGACCCGCCCTGAAAAGGGGTGCAGATCGCATAAACAAGGCTATCTCCCTCTGCATCGGATGCACTGTGATCAAAAGTCAGATCCTGTCCGGCACAAATGACAAAAGGTGGAGCCGCGTTAAATTGAGGGGTAGAATTGCAGGCCTGCTGGGCTTCCGGGCTTATTTCAACGGAGAAAGTTGCCCCGGTCTCTGAAGGAGATATGATGTTTGCAATAGTTGCGTTACGACAGCAACGCTGATAGGCAATATAATAGGGTTCCATACTGAGATCCAGCAGAAAGGTATCCCGATAAACCCCTACTTCCACGCAAACATTCTCAGGCACTGCCACGCAAACGTTACCCGGATCCAAGTTGATGGTATCTCGTTCGGCGGTTACAAACTCGGGGAATAGCGTTCCTATCGGATTGGTGCTTGTCCCTCTGTAGATGGTTAGATCAGCTGTAAACTGGGACCCTTCGGTAGAATCAAAGCCGGTTCCGGTACCCTGACAATCGCGGTAAACACGCATGGTCAACACATAGCGAATGCGATTGGGATCCGACTCCAGCGGTCCCAGACATTCATAGGTGATCTCTCCGCCTACGATGTGCTCGGCGGCAAGGTCATGAGGGTTGACCAGGAAAATGGAAAAAAGTAGTGTACAATATACTAAGCGTCGAAGCCACATCGTTTAGCTAGTTTTGAAATAATGGATGCCGATAAGCCCGGCAATAACGTTTGACCTGTTACAAACAAAGTCTACATGGGATCGTTCGTTCCTGTTTAAACGGTGCAAGCTCCCGATTCGTATGTTTCTCATTAAGTGTGCGTATGAAATGACGACCATTACACAAGAAAAAAACATGACCCAGCAACGGGAAGAAATTCGCAGAGCTGCCATTGCATTGGACGCAGACAAGCGCCTGTTGTTTCCTACAGATACTGTCTGGAGCCTTGGTTGCCTCTCCACAGCTGAAGAAAGCCTTCTTCAAATGAGGCAATTTTACGGCCCCAAATTTAACCAGGATGTAGAAATTTTGGTAAACTCCCTGGAGATGTTAAAGGATTATGTGGAAGAATTACATCCCCGGCTGGAAACACTCCTGGTCTTTCATTCCCGGCCACTTACACTTCTACTCGAGCAAGGCCGCAACTTGCCGCCCGACCTTTTAAATAAAGACGGGAGCGTTAACCTACGACTGGTCCAGGACCCTTTTACCAATGATCTCATCAATGCCGTCGGACAACAACCTATAGTTTCCATACCAGCCTTTCGCCCCGGAGAACTGGTACCCTCCAGTTTTGGGAGTGTAAGTTCAGAGGTTATCCGATGGGTGGATTATGTCGTCAAATTTAAGCAAACCGGAAAAGGCGCTGACAAATTATCGGTAAAGGTTAGACTTAGTGAACGAGAGGAATTATTATTTCTGAGAGAATAATACCCTCCTATTTTAGGATCTGGGAGAAGAAAGGCCTCTCATTTCAGGGCAATCTAGTAGTAAAGAAGCTATTTTTCGGTGATTGGTTTTTCAAGAGCCCGCAAAGCTGCCCTAATAGCAGCATCGTCTCTGTTCCAGAACTTATGAAAAGAACCCTCTCCATATAAGCGCCGTGCCAGATGAGCCCCAATGGAGCGCTGTAAAGCAGAGTAAATATCCTGCCATTCTGCATCAGATACAAGCTGGTTTTCTTCTTCGGCATAGGTCCGAAAAGTGCTCATAAGTTGATCATCAGGTTGGAAGCGTTCGACAAAAACCTCTTCGCTCATGCCCTGAAATACTTCGGACTCCTCCTGAACGTATTTGAAGGTAAAGGTGGGAATGTGCTGACGAAGGTTGACAAAAGCATCCTTCAACAAGAGCGTATCAATAGGAACAAAAATATCGGGTACAATACCTCCCCCTCCGTAGACGACCCGACCATCCAGCGTGAAATAACGGGTGGAGTCCTGGATCTCGATTTCTTCCGAAGTGATGAGCTCTCCGGAATCCAAACGGGCTATAAAGTCATTGTCATAAGCTTCCCGGTCCTCATAGGGCTTTTGAATAGATCTGCCGGATGGGGTGTAATACCGTGCTACGGTCAACCGTAGTGCAGATCCATCGCTCAGCGGATATTGCTCTTGTACCAAGCCCTTACCAAAAGACCTCCTGCCAACAACTAAACCCCGGTCGGTATCCTGAATAGCCCCGGCAACGATCTCACTTGCAGAGGCACTGCCTTCATCGATCAACACCACCACTTCATCTACCGTGATATGATTTCGACCATTTGATTCATATTCGTTACGCCTCGTGGAGCGCCCTTCTGTGTAAACCAGCAATTGTCCTTTTCCGGAATATAACTGACTAAGCAAGTTCGTCGCTTTCTGCAGGTATCCGCCAGGGTTATGCCGAAGGTCGATCACCAAATCTTCCATCCCCTCTTCTTCGATCATCTCCATCACTGATTTGATGAATTCATGATCAGTAGAAGCACTAAACCGATTGATCTTGATGTAACCGACCTTTTCATCCAACATATAGCCTGCATCTACACTGTTCACAGGAATCTTATCCCGGATTATTTCGTATTTCAACAAACCTGACTGCCCTTTTCTTTTAATCTTTAAATGGACCCGGGAGCCACTATCCCCACGCAGCAACTGAATTACGTCATCATTCGACATACTGACACCGGCAATGAGCGAATCTTCTACCTCGATGATCTGGTCGCCAGATTGAATGCCAACCGCTTCAGAAGGACCTCCCGATAGAGGAGCGACCACTACCACAGTATCCTCTACCATCATAAACTCCACTCCTATTCCGTTGAAATTCCCTTCCAGTTGTTCATTAACCTTTTGCAACTCGTCTTTTGGGATATAGCTGGAATGAGGATCGAGCTCTTTTAATACACTTTCAATGGCTTCGTCCAGCAGTAGATTCGCATCTACACTGTCTACGTATTTCGCTTCAATGTACCGAACCAATTCTTCTACCTTGCCCTTACCGTATAGCTGAGCTCTTCCGTCTTCCACTTTTTGAAGGTCCAGCACGGGGCCAGGGACTTCCATGCGTAAACCAATCATAATTCCCAGGGCCAAAACCACAGCCAGCAGGAAGGGCAGCCATATGTGTAACTGTTCGTTTCTTCTATTCGTCGCCATTAGTATCTGAAAATTCTGGGTGTCAACTTGTTCTGGCAGGGGGTACACCCTTATTCTAAAAAGCAAGTCGGCACTTACTCAATTTAATTATTGTATTACAATTTTTCTTCCCTAATGTTGAATTTTCCCAGAAAAATGCCGCTCAAATAATCCTTTTATTCTTCCTCCCTTACATTTTTTTGTTATCTAAACATCTATCCAAAAACCATTTAGGGCAAACGCATCAAAAAGGATTGCTCAAAACTTGCATTAAATAATCTTGATTGAGAGCAGC
>CAYZMS010000013.1:58901-110701 GCA_964479625.1 uncultured Saprospiraceae bacterium | reverse complement strand
GACCTTTTTGAGATTGAAATTTTCTTCACCAAAATGTTGGAGGATGTGGAGAATGTCCCAATCTCAATCAACCTCTTTTGGATGATTTATTATATAAAGAACGATTCTCGGTGGAACGAACAAACGCATGGATCGATGCATTCAGAGCTCTTTTGATCCGCTTTGAAACAAAGGTTCAAACTTGGCTGAGCTTGCATTATCTGGCATTTACTCTCACACTCCTCAGAATCTAAACAAATCATTTTTAAACAACTTCGACTATTAAATAAGAGATTTGCATAGGACCCAAATATTCTAATTCCAGTAAGAAAAAGATGATCCTACCTAAAGTCGGGCCTATAAAAATTAATGCAATAGCTATCATATATCTCATATGCAAAAGCAACATCCTTTTGTGCTTTAAAGCAAGAATGTAAAATAGCATCAAGAGCAAAATGTCAAAACTGGCGTTTAACGGAAAAAGTCCTTTACCATATTCTTTAATCATTTGGGGCATAAATGAAAGAATTAAACCAAGGAAATCAAAATATGAAAATTTGCCCAATGTACGATGGAGACTGAAATTCTTAAACCTTATCAACAAAGGTTGAATAATAAGAAGGGTAATCCATAGGGAAGCCGTAAATGCATGGATGTGTGTGTAAGCATCAACTGAACCAACAAATTCGGGAGACAAAATAAAATAGGTTTTATAAAACCCTAAGAAGGTTAGAGGAATGAATAATAAAAAAATGAAACCAATATTTCTATATTCCTTTTCCAGGATTTTTTTTAATTCTAATAACCACAATTTAAGTGTTTTTCAACTTCGCTTGTGGTCTAAATTTTTGGAAGTATTATACTAAAAGCAGACTAAGGTTCGAAGACCAGACTGCGGACTAAAGTTCGCGGACGGTGGCCTAGGATTCTTTTGGGTACTCAATGCGGACGTGGTAGACGGATTTCATCACCGACTTGAAAACAGCCACGCAACACTCCAGTTCGGAAAAAGACATGTCAGAATCCTGGAATTGGCCCTGAGCAATCTTCCCGGCTATGATCTTGTCGATGAAGTCAGTGAGCTCCTTGGCGGTAGGGTTTTTGAGGCTTTTGCAGGCAGCTTCAATAGAATCAGCTACCATTAAGATAGTCTCCTCCCGGGAGCGAGGCCTGGGACCGGGATATCGAAAGGTAGCGTCCGATCCGACGGGGGTGGCCTGGGCCTCTTCGTATTGCCGGTAGAAATACTCCACGCGGGTAGTACCGTGGTGGGTCAGGATGAAATCGATCAACACCCGGGGCAAGCGCACCTTTCGCGCCATTTCAAAGCCGTTTGTGACATGCTCAATGATAATCCGGGCACTTTCCTCCGGGGGAAGCCCCTCATGAGGGTTGTTCCCGTCCTGATTCTCAATAAAGAATTCCGGATGTTTGGTCTTGCCAATATCATGATAAAGCGCTGCAACCTTTACCAGCAGATGATCCGCACCGATCTCCCGGGCAGCAGCCTCGCTCAAATTGGCTACCTGCAGGGAATGCTGCATCGTCCCAGGAGCTTTTAAAGCCAATTGCTGCAGCAGGGGCCGGTTCATATCCGATAACTCGACCAGAGAAATGGAAGAGGTAAATCCAAACAATCGCCCCAGCAGCGGGATCAGAGGATAAGCCAGCAAGGTCAAAAACACATTTAAAGCTAACCAGGTATAAACCGACCAGTCTATTTCATTCAGATCTCCTTCCTGGATCAGACTCAGTCCGAAAAAGCCCAGGCTGTAGGCGAGAAATATGTACAGCATGGAGTAAAAAAAGCGTGACCAATCTCGGGTATCGACCTCACTGAGCAAAACTACTATACCTGCCAGTACTTGCAGAAAGGTAAATTCGTAACCCATATTGGACAGGAAGCTCGCGATCAACACCACCACCAGGTGGGTAAACAAGGCCAGGCGGGGATTGTAAAAGGTCTTGATGACAATGGGAACGATGCAGAAGGGGATCAGGTATGGGTTCAGAATATCCGCATTTTCGACAGCAAATACCAGATAGCTGTACAACACCACCCACATCAACACAAACAACAGCCGCCCGAAGCGATTAAAAACCGTCGGAGCATAGCGCTGTAGGTACAATACAAAAACGCCGATGATAAGGGTCGTCAATAAAAGATACCCCAGGTAGACCATCCAGTAAATCCGGCTGGCCGACACCTCCCGTTCGTATTTTTCCCGAAAGGAAGCCAGTTTTTGATAGGTGCTGTCGGTCACTACTTCTCCCCTACGAACGATGACCTCTCCCTTATTGACTACGCCACGGGTGGAGGGGGCCTGCTGGAACAACTGCTCCCGAAACAGTTGGGTCAGGCTGTCGCTGTAGAAAATAGTTGGAGCAACCACCTCATTGAGAATAGGGTATAGAAAATCGGCTTCCTTCAATTGCATGGCGGGCAGGGAATCGCTCAATTGGCCGATAGCTTCTTCCACGGTGGTAAGGGAACGCAAAAAGCGCCGCTCCTTAATGTTCCCACGGATAAGGTGGACCTGAAAATCAGCACCTTCCTCCAGGTGTTTAGGTTCGGGTTCTACCAGACCTCGCTCCAGCACCCGGTCCAGGTAATCCCGCCCGGTTTGGGCGTATTCAATCTCATGCTGCTGTACATCCAGGAACTGGCCGCTTTGCTGCACTTCCTCCAGTTGCTTATCGAAAGCCGAATCGTAGGCTTGAAGTTGTACAATTGCGCTATCGTTTTGCTGGATATAATAAGGACTAAAGGCGGCTTCCAACTCCATGCGTTCCTCCAGTAATTCCGCTTCCGTTTTCCGAATGGGAATGTCGAAGGGCGCCTTCAGGGTTTCGTACCCCCAGGTCTGCCCAGGTTCGAACTGGTACTTAAAACGCAGGTTATCAGGGAACAACAGGCTGATAACCGCTATGACCGCCAGGATTAGGAGGTATTTGAAAATTCTGGGGACCTGTCGAAGCCCCTGTTGTAATTTTGCCATACACTACTTACTTCCTTGGTTTCCAAACAATTTCCTCCACCTTCAACTGCATGGCCATAAAACGGCCCAATACAAAAAAGTAATCCGACAGCCGGTTCAGATATTGCAGGATGCCTGCTTCGACCGTCCCCGGTTCCTCGGCCTTCAGTGCAGTGACCAGGCGCTCAGCCCGTCGACAAACACAGCGGTTCAGGTGGCAATAAGAAACCACCGGATGCCCGCCCGGCAGAATGAAATTCTTCAGGGCCGGCAAGGCTTCATCCATTCGATCCATCTCCTGCTCCAGTAATTGAATGTCCTCCGGCCGGAGATCAGGGGTGATCATCTCCTTTTCCGGATCACTTGCCAAGTTGGACCCAATGGTAAATAAACGCTCCTGAATAGATTTCAAAAAAGCCCGCAAGGATTCTTCCTCAATATGGTCGCGCAATAAGCCCAGGCAGGAGTTCAACTCATCAATTGTTCCATAGGACTCGATCCGCAAATGATACTTCGGTAACCGCTTACCTCCAAAAAGGGAAGTCTCTCCCTCATCGCCCGTTTTTGTATAAATTCGAAAAGCCATAGTATCAGGAACTGGTTTTTTCGTTCAGGATGGTTAAAGATCGGGCCAATTTTGTACACCCGGGTTTTCGAAAACCACTTCTTTAAAGGGATTACCAAGGTTTTACAACCACCTTCTGGACTACCTTTCTTCCTTTTAACCGATCCGTAAAATTTTAAATGCTCACTAAGGTACAAACTGCTCGGCAGACCATTGACAAGCCGTTAACAAGATTTCGAAATTACCGGCTTTCGACGATCAATGGAATTGCTATCTTTGAGCAGAAACACCCATCGATCCATAACCAACACCCCATAAACCTATAAACCATAAACCCATAAACCAAACCTTGAAGCAAACCATACATGCATATGATCAGGCACTTGAGCAATGCAGGGAATTATTCCTGAAAAAGACCGCCGACTATGGTGTATCCTGGCGTATCCTTCGTCCTACCTCCCTAACGGACCAATTATACATTAAGGCTGCCCGGATTCGAACGATTGAGGAAAAAGGTGAACAACAAGTGGAAGATCCAATTATAGCTGAATACCGGGGAATCGTTAATTACTCTGTAATGGCCCTTATCCAGTTAGATAGGGGGATTGCTGAGGCGCCGGATCTATCCCATGAGGAAGTACAACAGTTGTATGAAAAAGAAGCAGAGACCACCCGGGAGTTGATGATCCGAAAAAATCATGACTACGGAGAAGCCTGGCGAAAGATGCGGCTCAGTTCAATAACAGATATGATCCTTACCAAGCTCCTTCGAATTAAACAAATTGAGAATAATGCCGGCCAAACCCTCGTTTCCGAAGGAATAGACGCCGGCTACCGCGATATTATGAACTATGCGCTGTTCGCGCTCATCAGAATGGCTGAATGATTGTTTAATGTAAAACGGATAAGTGGACAGGTTTAGGGATTTACTCTTGAGATCAGGGCTATGCCTTGTTGTTTGGGGTGTAGCCAAAACGTTTAAACTAAGGGAACGCTCCTACTCCTGGGCCAATAACAAATGATCAAAGCCAAAACGCTAATGTGCTAAAACGCCAATTTATGACTTTAGGAACCATCATTTTAATCGTAGGAGCCGCCGCACTCGTTTTAACCCTATTATTCGGTTTATTGTGGAAACGGGTGGACAATTACATCATCAGTTTTTTGCAGAACTTCACCGGGGTATTATTCATTTTCTCCGGCTTTGTAAAGGCAGTGGATCCATTGGGGACCGCCTACAAAATGGAGCAGTATTTTGCGGAATTTGAAAGCACCTTTGCGGAATCAGGCCTATCTTTTCTGGTGCCCGTTTTCCCCTGGTTGTCCGGATTTGCGACCGGTTTTTCCGTTTTTATGGTGGTCTTCGAGATCGTACTGGGCATCATGCTGGTCATTGGAGCACAACGCAAGCTAACGGCCTGGTTATTTTTCCTCTTGGTCGCCTTTTTCACGGTACTGACGGGTTTCACCTACCTAACCGGTTATGTGCCCAGCGGGGTCAACTTCTTCAACTTTAGTGAGTGGGGGCCTTATGTCGAGACCAATATGAAGGTCACCGATTGCGGGTGTTTTGGGGATTTCATCAAACTGGAGCCCAAGACCAGCTTTCTCAAAGACATTGTATTACTGGTCCCAGCTATTATCTTTTTATTCGGCTGGGGTAAGATGCACCAACTATTCTCTTCTTTTCTGCGCGATGGGATCGTCCTGGTCAGCACCCTTGCTCTAAGCATTTACAGCCTTAGTAACTATATGTGGGATATTCCACATGCTGACTTTCGCCCCTTCAAAGAGGGTGTAAATATCCTTGATCGAAAGCAGGCGGAGGAGGAAGCCGAGGCAAATGTGGAGATCATCGCCTACCGGATGACCAACAAATCCACCAACCAAGTGGTCGAATTACCCTACCAACAATACCTGAAGGAGTACCAAAACTACCCCAAAGAAGAGTGGAAGCTGGAACAAATCAAAACAGAACCGACTGTCCCACATACCAAGATCAGTGAATTCGCTGCATCCAATACCCGGGGCGAAGAGGTGGGTGATGAATTACTGGCCACCCCAGGCTATGCCTTTATGATCATTGCCTACGACCTACATCAGGAAGGCCCGGAAAGCGAACCGACCTTTGAAGCCTACTATCTGAGTCGCTGGAAGGATAAACTAAACCCGGTCATGACCGAAGCTCAGGCAGCCGGAGTATCAATTTTTGCCATTACCAGTTATGTCGACGCCAATGTCATCAAAGCCTTCCAGCAGCAAAGTGAAACCGACTACCCGATCTATACCGCCGACGACATTCTTTTGAAGACCATCGTACGGTCCAATCCGGGAATTGTATTGATGAAGGATGGAACCATACTCGAAAAGTGGCACTACCGCAAATTACCTCCCTTTGAAAAAATAGAATCCAGGCATATATCGGAGCTTTTAGGGTCGAAAGAGTAAAGAAAAAATGAGATGTTTTCGGGTTGAACCTGAAAACATCTGAAAAATACTGTTTATTTGCAGCGAATCTTATCGTACAATCGCTACCCATGCTGAGCAGAAGAAACGTCCGCATTAAAGTAATGCAGATGCTTTATTCCCGGAGTCGGGATCAAAAGATGGACTATCAGGATGCGCTTGCCCATTACCGCAAGTCGGTTCAGCAGACCTTCGATATGTATCTGTTCACCCTCCGCTATTTTTTGCAGATTGCCGCTTATGCGGAACAGGATCTGGAGAAAAAGCGTGCGAAACTACTCCCCTCTGAGGATGATAAGGCCTTCACTACCAAGCTGTTCCAAAATGCCCTGGTCCAATCCCTGGTTGCCAATAAAGCCCTTCAGGAACTATTGGACAAGGACACCTTCAAAAAAGGTATTGACGAAGATAATATTCGAAAGCTCTATTCCGATTTTGCTCAGGGAGATGCCTACCAGACCTATCTAAAACAGGAAAAAAGCAATCGAAAGGATCATATCGAGATCCTGCTGCAACTGTTCAAACATTGTATCAACTCTGAAAGCTTCACTGATGCAATTGAAGACCTCTTCCCGCAATGGGTAGACGATCAGTCCCTCATCATCGGAACGATGAAAAAAACCATTAAGGCGCTTCCGGAAGAAGATCATTTTTTCGAAGCCTACCGCCCCCAGCCTGAAACGACTATCGAATTCGGAGAAGTCCTGCTTAAAAAAGTAGAAACCGAAAACGATGAACTTTCCGCCGTCATCGAGCCCACCCTAAAAAACTGGGATCCCGAACGGGTGGCCGTGATCGACATGATCCTATTAAAAATGGCCGTTTGTGAACTACTCACCTTTCCGACTATTCCCGCCAAGGTGACGCTCAATGAGTTTGTTGAAATCTCCAAACTGTATTCCACTGACAAAAGCAAGGACTTTATCAACGGCATCCTCGACCGCCTGATGAAAAAACTGGAAAAGGAAGGAAAAATCCATAAAAAAGGGCGGGGCCTGCAAGATTAATTTTTCCATTGTCTTGGCCTTCCTATCTTCCTGGACTATAAATATCTTTATATTTGTAATGGAAGAAAGAGGCTATTTTCCCAAAAGACCTGCCAGACCGGTGGTTTGAAAGCAGTTGGTACAAGGTACTGACCAGTTAATCTGGGGCTCCTATCCGGCGTTCGATCAAGAAAATGCAGAACGTTGGTACAAGGTACTGACCAGTTAATCTGGGGCTCCCCTCCTTTTTCCTCTCCTACATAGCATTTACTAAATCCAGCAAAAGAGCTTTAATAAATCAGGAACATAAACCAAATGCAAATATTTATGAAATCTTTTTTACCCGTTTTTATTGCCATCCTTTTAAGTGCAGCGCCTGCTGTGGCCCAACATGAGGGTGCAAAGGATGCCGTAAGCGTTCGTGCGCTGTTTTTTAATTACGATTATCAGTTTGACAACGAGTTCGAAAGTTCAGACTGGACCAATGGATTGGAACTGGCCTATACCCGACACCTGGGCAAAGCCTTTAACCTTGAAATCCCGGTCCGGATCGGCACTGCTGACTATCCTTTTAATGACAATGGAGATGCAGAGCAGGGTAGTTACCTTGGCATGGATGCCGAATTACAATTTAAACACTGGCGTCCCAATAACTTCATCAACCCCTACCTGACTGCAGGCCTGGGATTCAATTATGAAGACCAGAGTAGTTTAAACTTTTCTGCTCCCTTGGGCGGTGGCCTGGATTTCAGACTGGGCAATGGTGTCTACCTGACCAGCAAGGCACAGTACCGCATTGGTTTCGAAGACCGTCGTGATAATCTACAAGCTTCTGCCGGCCTCAAATTCTTGCTTGGAGAAAAGGGGCAGGAAGAGATGACCATGGCTCCTGAAACGATGGACCGGGACGGTGATGGCGTACCCGACGCTCAGGACCTTTGTCCGGATGCACCTGGATCTATGGCTGCCAGTGGTTGCCCCGACAGTGATGGGGACGGCTTCTCCGACCGGGACGATCAATGCCCTACCGCCGCCGGCCCCCTGAACGGATGCCCCGATGCGGATAATGATGGGGTAGCCGATAAAGATGACCGCTGCCCTACAGAAATGGGAGTTCCCGAAAATAATGGCTGCCCGGCAGTACGCGACGCTGATGGGGATGGTATCCCCGATGACCAGGATGGATGCCCTACAGAAGAAGGCACCCGGGCTACCAACGGATGCCCCGATGGCGATGGGGACGGAGTAGCCGACCGGGAGGATCGTTGTCCCAACACCCCCGGCCTGATGACAGCCAACGGTTGCCCCGATGCGGACCGTGATGGTTTGATCGACAGTGATGACCGCTGCCCCAACGAAGCAGGACCAGCCTCCAACAACGGATGCCCGGAGATCAGCAAGGAAGACCAGGAAATTCTGGATTTCGCAGTCCAGAATGTAAACTTCGAAACGAATAGCTCCAGGCTTACCTCCACTTCCCGCACCGTACTGGACCAGGTGGTAGATATCCTGCGCCGTTACCCCTCTTATAGCATGCGCATTGGCGGTCACACCGACAGTATTGGCAGCCGGGACGTTAATCAACGAATTTCTGAGGAGCGGGCTAAGTCCTGCTACGATTACCTGGTCCAGGCTGGTATCCAGAGTAACCGCTTAAGCTATCAGGGCTATGGCGAAGCACAACCTATTGCCGACAACCGCTATGAAGCCGGGCGAGAGCAAAACCGTCGGGTGGAATTTGATATTTACCTGCCAGGAAATTAAAGGCTTTGTTAAAAGGGCTCCAGGTGATACAAACGCCTGGAGTCCTTTAAATAAATCGGGCAAAACCGTTTTCCGTTAACCCGGCTGGGGAACAGTTCTTATATTTGCCCCATGAATGAAAAAATCCTCATCCTCGATTTCGGTTCCCAATACACCCAACTCATCGCTCGAAGGGTAAGAGAACTGAATGTCTATAGTGAGATTGTCCCTTACAATAAAGCTCCACAGCTCGACGACTACTACAAGGGCATCATTTTATCCGGTAGCCCTTTTTCCGTAAAAGACCCCAACGCTTTAAAAACCGACCTCGATGCCCTAATCGGTCAACGCCCTGTTTTAGGCGTTTGCTACGGTGCCCAGTATATTGCTCAGCATTTTGGAGGAGAAGTGGAACGTTCGAACAAACGCGAATACGGCAAAGCCAGCCTGAGCCGTAGATTTAAGGAAGATCGACTCCTTCAGGATATTCCCGCCGATTCCCAGGTATGGATGTCCCATGGCGATACTATTATGGAATTGCCGGATCAATTTGAACTACTGGCCGGAACGGAGGATGTGGAAGTGGCCGCATTTCGAGCCAGGGAAGGGGCATTCTCCGCCCCCGTTTATTGTTTGCAATTCCACCCGGAAGTCACCCACAGCCTGGACGGGAGGACGCTGCTAAAAAACTTTGTCATAGACATTGCAGGCTGTAAAGGGGATTGGACCCCGGCAGCCTTCGTTGAAGAGACCACCCGTGAATTAAAGGAACTGATAGGAGAAGAGCACGTGCTCATGGGGCTCTCCGGAGGAGTGGACTCAACCGTTGCTGCCACCCTTTTACATCATGCCATAGGCAAGCAGTTGATCTGCTTTTTCATCGATAACGGCTTGCTGCGGAAAAATGAATTCCAGGAGGTAATGGACTCCTACCAGGGCCTCGGCCTGAACGTGGTAGGAGTTGATGCCAAAGCGGCATTTTATGCTGCCCTCAATGGACTAACTGAGCCGGAAGCCAAACGCAAGGCTATTGGTCGGACGTTTATCGAAGTTTTTGAAGCAGAGGCCTTAAAATTGGAGCAGCAGGACCAACTCATCCACTGGCTGGGCCAGGGTACCATCTATCCTGATGTAATTGAATCTGTTTCTGTACACGGCCCTTCCGTGACCATAAAGTCCCACCATAATGTAGGTGGTCTACCAGAAAAGTTAAAGCTTAAAATTGTCGAACCCCTTCGAATGTTATTCAAAGATGAGGTTCGAAAGGTAGGAAAGGAGTTGAACATTCCCGCCAACATCCTCGGTCGTCATCCCTTCCCGGGGCCTGGCCTGGGTATTCGAATACTAGGTAATATCACTCCTGAAAAGGTTGCCTTGTTACAGGAAGCGGATTCGATATTCATCCAGCATCTTCGACAATATGGCTGGTATGACCGGGTATGGCAGGCGGGGACTATCTTACTTCCCATACAGTCGGTTGGCGTCATGGGAGATGAACGAACGTATGAACAAGCCGTCGCTCTGCGGGCCGTAAACTCCGTAGATGGTATGACAGCAGAATGGAGCCCCCTACCCTATGATTTCCTGGCTAGGGTTTCCAGCGCGATCATTAATAATGTGAAAGGAATAAATCGAGTGGTCTATGATATCAGCACCAAACCGCCCTCTACGATTGAATGGGAATAGGGCTTGCTTGACCTTCGCCCTTCTATTGCTTTTGAGCAGTTGTAATCTGTTCAAACCAGCCAGCAGTGGCCTACCGGATACGGGGCCTGAAGACGAACTGGCGGAGATCGAAGGTACAAAAGTGTACGACCCCGAGACTGGGGACTGGGTAGTGATCGAAAAACCGCCTGCAGGGGGGATGGACACCATCAAGTGGGAAAACAACAACAGTAAACCCATTGGTCTTCCCGAAGATCAACGCCCTCCCAGCGGAGCCGGCAATGATCAAAACTCCCAGATGCTCGGCCGATACAATGTATCTGTCCTGTTGCCCTTCATGGCTAACGAAGCTAATGCCGACGGGGAAATTAAAAACAAGGTCTCTCTTTGGTCGGTACATTACTACGGCGGACTTTTAATGGCCCTGGATAAACTCCGGGCGGAGGGCATTAGTTTAAATATTTCCGTAAAGGATAGCCAGGCAAACCCTTCAGTGGTAACCAATATGATCGCCAGGGATAAGGACCTGGAGGCTGCTCACATGATCATGGGGCCCTATCGACGAGAAAATGTGAAATTGTTGGCCGATTTTGTAAAAAACCAAAACCGGGTATTGGTTTCTCCCTATTCAGCTGCTCCCAACCTAACCAGCGAGAATACCAACTTTATCCAGGTCAACCCTTCCCTGGAAACACATGTGGAGGCCTTGTACAAACATGCCCGCGAATATTTCTCCCCCCGGGACATCGTCTTGATCAGTCGTAATAATCAGGTAGAGCGCGTTTGCCTGCAATACATACAACAGGCACACCAGACTGTAGAAGGAAGTAGCGCCGTTACTCCACTGGCGGAATACGTCATTCCGGAAGATCCCAGTCAATATGACCGACTGGATATCCAGCAATTCCTAGAGGGTAAATCGGAAGTGGCCTTTATTGTGCCCTCCTGGGCGGACGAGACCTTTGTTTACTCCGTTCTCCGCAATATTGACCTGGCCAGAAAAAGGGGCCAAAATGCTGTCGTTTACGGGATGCCGCCCTGGATGAGCTACGAAAGGATCGACTACGACTATTTCGAAAAACTGAATGTCCGGATCAGTAGTCATTACTACCTGGATTACCGGGACGATGAAACGGCCTCCTTTCGGCGTGACTTTTATGATCGCTTCGGCACCCTTCCAAATACCGAAGCCTTTATCGGATATGACCTCATGCTCTACTTCGGGCGCATGCTGCACCAGCACGGTACGCGCTTTCAGGTAGCCATCGACCGGGAAGAAACGGCCCCCGGGCAATACCTCCATACACAGTTCGAATTCGAACCTGTAGTAGACCTACAGCCGGGAGCAGATCCAGAACGGCTGCCCATAGAGCAATACGAGAATAAATTCGTCAATATTCTCGTATTCAGAGATTACCATTTTCAACCCCTGAAATAAATGAGCCCGCAACGCCAAGAACGCTTGCGGGAAACGGCTCACAAGCGGCAATTCGACCTGACGGTTATTCTGGAGAACGTACATGATCCGCACAATATATCGGCGGTCATGAGAAGTTGTGATGCCGTGGGCATACGGGAGATTTTTGTGCTCTATACGGACTCCCGGCTTACGGAAGAGCGCATTCAACTGGGCCGAAAGACCTCCGGGGGAGCCAGCCGATGGATGGACGTATTTCTTTTTGAAACGGCCGAAGCCTGCATCCGGGAAGTGCGAAAACGCTATGATCGCATTCTGGCCACCCATTTGAGTGCAGCTGCCCAGGACCTCTACAGCTTAAACCTCACCCAATCTACTGCCTTCCTTTTTGGCAATGAGCATGAGGGCTTAAGCGAAACTGCCCTGGAATATGCCGACGGCAACTTCGTGATCCCCATGATGGGTATGACCCAAAGCCTGAATATTTCCGTCGCCTGCGCAGTTACACTGTTTGAGACCCTCCGTCAGCGGAAAGAAGTCGGCTTCTACGACCAGCACAACCCGGCTTCACCAGAGCAACAGGAAGCCCTGCTTGAAGACTATACGGAACGACACAAACAGAAGATTAAACAGCGAAAGATCAATTTAGAATAAAACCCCATGGCTCTCTGGGGCTTTATAATTACTTTTAAAGAGCTTTTACCTAACCACTTCAAAAAGCCTCCAAAATGGAAAATGTCCAAGCGTATATTCAATCCCATAAAGAACGGTTCCTGGATGAACTGCTCGAGCTCCTTCGTCTTCCCTCTATAAGTGCCGACCCAGCGCACCAGGGTGATATGATCAAAACGGCAGAATGGGTAGCCGAAAGCCTCCGGAAAGCCGGAGCTGACTCGGTAGAATTGATCGAAACGGCGGGCCATCCGGTCGTTTACGGAGAAAAAATAGTAGATCCATCTAAGCCCACTGTTATGGTATACGGGCATTATGATGTCCAACCTGCAGATCCTTTAAACCTATGGGACTCCCCTCCTTTCGAACCGGTAATAAAAAAAACGAATATCCATCCCAAGGGAGCAATTTTTGCTAGGGGTGCCTGCGACGATAAAGGTCAGTTTTTCATGCATGTAAAAGCCTTCGAGGCTATGATGAAGCAAGATGCCCTTCCCTGCAACATTAAGTTCATGATCGAAGGGGAAGAGGAGATCGGTTCGGAAAATCTGGAAGCATTTCTGGAGGCCAAGCGGGAACGCTTGCAATGCGACGTTATCCTGGTTTCAGATACGTCTATGATCGCCAAGGATACTCCATCCATTACCACTGGCTTGAGAGGGCTGAGCTATGTGGAGGTGGAAGTTATCGGCCCTAAGAAGGACCTGCACTCAGGGGTCTATGGCGGCGGGGTCGCGAATCCGGTCAATATTCTGGCGAAAATGATCGCTCAACTACAGGACGAGAACAACCACATTACCATTCCGGGCTTTTACGATGCCGTTGAAGAATTGTCCACCCAGGAACGCCAGGCGATGAATCAGGCGCCCTTTGACCTGGAGGCCTATAAGGACGAACTCGCTATTGAGGCTGTTCACGGAGAAGCCGGTTTCACCACACTGGAGCGCACCAGCATCCGGCCCACTCTGGATGTTAATGGCATCTGGGGCGGCTATATCGGAGAAGGTGCCAAGACGGTCCTTCCTTCTAAGGCCTACGCTAAGATCAGCATGCGCCTGGTGCCCAACCAGGACCCCGATAAGATCACTGCCCTATTTGCGGAACACTTCAAAAACATTGCCCCTCCTTCTGTTCAGGTAGAAGTTCGGCCCCACCACGGAGGGCATCCGGTGATAACGCCCACTAATACGCCTGAGTACCAGGCAGCAGCGAAGGCCATGGAACGAACCTTCGGGAAGCCCCCCATCCCCCTGCGTAGCGGTGGCAGTATTCCGATCATTGCTTTATTCGAAAGCATTCTTAAAGTGAAAACCGTACTCCTCGGTTTTGGCCTGGATTCAGACTCCATCCACTCACCCAACGAGCATTATGGTCTTTTCAATTTTCATAGAGGCGTTGAGACCATTCCGTACTTTTATCATTATTATGCCGGTGAATAAACCAGAAAAGAACTAACATGAGTGACCTAATCGTTCGAAACGCCCGGATCGTTAATCGTCAGGAAATTCGAGAGGGAGATGTTTTGGTCAAAAACGGAAGAATCGAAAAAATTGATGGCCAGATCGATGCAGAGGCCAAACAAGCCATTGAAGCCGAGGGTAAGCTGTTGATCCCTGGGATCATTGATGACCAGGTCCACTTCCGAGAACCCGGTCTCACCCATAAGGCAGAGCTGTATACCGAAAGCCGGGCGGCAGTAGCAGGAGGAGTTACCAGTTTTATGGAAATGCCCAATACCAAACCACCGGCACTGACCCAGGAATTACTGGCAGAAAAGTACCATCGGGCCTCCGAGGTGGCGCTGGCCAACTACTCCTTTTTTATGGGGGTGTCAAATGATAACCTGCAAGAAGTTCTAAAAACGGACCTAAGAACGGTTTGCGGTATAAAGATCTTCATGGGATCCAGCACCGGCAGTATGCTGGTGGATGACGCAAACACCCTGGAACAGGTCTTCAGCCGATCCCCAATGCTAATTGCCACCCACTGCGAGGATGAGCAAACCATTCGAACCAACGAGGCCAAATTCAGGGATCAATATGGAGAGGAGGTACCCATCGAGTGCCACCCCCTTATCCGGTCTACGGAAGCTTGTTTCAAATCTTCTTCCTTTGCCGTAGACCTGGCACACAAACACAATACCCGCCTGCATATTTTACATATTTCTACCCAGGATGAACTGGAACTATTCGAAAACGATAAACCCCTTCAGGAAAAACGGATCACCTCGGAAGTTTGCGTCCATCATTTGTATTTTGACAGTGATCATTACCAGCGCCTGGGGGCTCAGATCAAATGCAACCCCGCTATTAAAGGCGCCAAGCACCAGATGGCATTACTTCCTGCCTTGCTGGATAACCGGCTGGACATAATCGCAACGGATCATGCCCCTCACACCTGGGAAGAAAAACAGGGCATCTATTTTAATGCTCCTTCCGGAGTTCCTTTGGTACAGCATAGTTTAAATATCATGCTGAATTTCTACCACAAAAGGCAAATCAGTCTGGAGCAGATCGTTGAAAAAATGTGCCATGCCCCTGCTATTTGCTACCAGATCGAAGATCGGGGATTTCTGGAAGAAGGATACTGGGCAGATATGGTTCTGCTGGATCCTGACAAAGAATGGAAGGTAACCAAGAACAACCTCCATTATAAATGCAATTGGTCTCCTTTTGAGGGTCAGGACTTTCGAGGCAAGGTGGAGGCTACCGTAGTAAGCGGTCACCTGGCTTACTACAATGGCCAATTCAATGAGTCGAAAATGGGCGAACGCCTACTTTTTAAAGGATAAGGGGCTTTTAGCTACCCTTCCAGAATCGTCGTGCAAGACTATGGTCCAGCAGGGCTGCCACAACGAAGGTAACGGAAAGCATACTTATCCAGACGAGGGTTTCTGACGGTAATTGCTGCCAGAATTCAAGATAGGCTTGCAAAAAGGGGGAGGGGGAGGTGTCTGATTCCATGGTCGGCAGCCCAACCCCAAGTAATACACTGAGGGTGAGGAATAACCCCAGATTTAATCCGATCTTTCTGGAGAACAAGGGCCGTGGCTCAATTTTTTGATATTTGGTCGGGAGTTGATCCATTACATTTCTGCTAAATCGCATGCCTGGCTCTTCCACTTCTTGCGACCGCAGGCTGTCTTCCAGCAATTGCAGGCTTTCCCATTCTTTTTTCAGGTCAGGGTGCAAGCTCAGCAGCTCATTCAATCGCTCTGACTCCGATTTCGTGAGCCCCCCGGCGATCTTTTCCCAGCAAAGGTATTATAAAGACGCAGCCGGAAAGCAATTGGTTACAAAATGACTGTTGGCTCAGGAATGGGAGCATCATTCGATCCATCAAGGAGTATAGCCTGATCTTCAAACCACTAAACCATAGGGCGCAGATCCAAGCCAAAGGGTAAACGGTTCCATTCCTGGCGAAACCCATTCAACATGAACCCCCAGCCTGCTTACCACTAAAGCTGTAACCCTTTCCCCTGCACCCTCGTCTTAAGATGAAAATCAAAATAAATGAAACCACAATTTTTGGTAGCGATCATGGGCATCATCTGGCCGTTCCTGGCCATCATTGTGTTCTTGTATTTGCACTACACCTATAAAAACCGCATTCACATGGCACTGATTGAGTCGGGCAGGGATGCTTCCATTTTGCGAACCCGACGGGGGCCGGGAAATCAACTGAATGCCTTAAAGTTTGGGGTAGTGGCTGTAATGGCCGGATTCGGCTTACTTTTTGGAACACTCCTCGAGGAAGGCTTAGGAGTAAATGGCGAATTGGCCTCCTTTAGTTCTATGTTGTTTTTTGTAGGACTGGGACTTATCGGTTTTTATTTCTACGTAAACACCAAATTCGAAAAAACTACAAAAAAGGAAGAAGAGGAATTTACTGAAATGGTTTAGGGCAAGAGGTTCGCTTTTTCCAATAGCCCATAAACCGCGATCCCGCTGGCTACCGTTACATTCATGGATGTATTTAAACCCATCATGGGTATATGTATGCTTTGATCTACCTGCTGCAAAACTTCTTCGCTAATTCCCCTTTTTTCATTGCCTACGGCCAATAAAACTGGGGTTTTCGGTCGAAAGCGGTAATAAGGAACCGAACGATCGGTGATCTCTAAAGCCAGGAATTGGTACCTGGCTTTTAGCCTTTCCCAGTCGGGATGGGGAGGGAGTAACTCAAATTCCAGCAGGCGCTGGGTAGTGCGGGCAGCCCGTTGTAGCTTTCGGTCACTCAGATTTGGTTGTGCTCCCCGATAGAATATTTTTTCGAGGCGGGCAGCCTCGGCCAATCGAAACAGGGCCCCTAAATTTCTTGGACTTTCGATCTCATCTAACAATAAAGCCAGCGGATGCCGGTGCTCCATAACCCATTTGGCCCGCTGCTCCGGTTGAGCCCGGGCTTCCCGAAAGGTTTTTTGTTTTTCCTGCTCCAAAACAAGTTTTGATAATCCTCCGAATTTGTCGAAAACGGCTACCCCCTTCCTGGTCTAAATCCTATCTTTGGAATGCCGATCCATTCCAAATAACCAAAAGAATTCAAATGAAAAAGTTCGTACACAAAGCGGGAACCCATTTTGCACTACCACAGGAAATAAAGGTAAGGAACAAGCCCGAGAAAGTTACCTGGCGCTGTAAATTCGGAGCTAATACCAATTATGACCTAAAGGACGTGGACCAACTCGACTGGAACAAGCTCCTCGGGCTTTATTACAACCTGCTGAACACTATGGCGGATACCGTTATGGTAGGTTGGAGATACAACAAGGAGATGGACCTTATCGAAATGAATGCCTACTACCATGTAGACAAAGGTCGTGACTACACCGAAACCTTAATGACCGTAAAGCGAGAGGAAGAGTTCCTGGTCACCATCCTAGTCGATTACAACAAAAAGACCTACACTGTCATTCTCGAACGCCCCCGGGATGGTAAAAAAGTACAGGACTCCTTCGTTTTCAATCATAATAGGAAACTTGCCATGGACATCAACACCTGGTTTGGAGGGAATGAAAAGGCACCCCAGGAAATTCACATTTTCAAGGAAGTAGTACAATAGACCGGTGCAGGTGGGCACTTTTCTCCTCTTTATACCTGATAGGACATAGCTGCTTTCACCATATTTTTCTTTAAAAGAACAGAAGCGGTCAGGAAGCCTGCAAACAGCGCACCGCCTACCCCTGCTGTAACAATATCCTGACCAGTTAGGTAGAGGTTTTTTATTGGGGTTCTGGGTTGTAGAAATTTCTGGAAATAGCGACTGGGATCATGCTGGATGCCATAAAGTTCTCCCTTTTGATAATTCATAAAGTGGCGGGTGGTGATGGGGGTAGACAGTTCGTAGCAATCCACCTTGTTCTTCAGTTGCGGTTCCAGCTTGTAAAGTGCTGCCAATAGGCGCTGGGCGTATTTTTCTTTTAGGGTATCGTATTCGGGGCCCCTTTTCTTCCAGCGGGTGTCTTCCCAGGCTTCGAAAAGTTCATAAGGCATTACCGTGATGATATCAATGGCACTTTTCCCTGGATAGCGTTCTGACCAACTGGGATCCTTTGCAGCCGGAAAAGAAATATAAACCACCGGAAAAGGAGCATCCGGATCTTTTTCATAGCGGGCTACTGCCTCATCATGTCCCAGATCCTCCGGGTAGACCCAATAATTTGCCTTGGGTAATTGTAATTCTTCTGGAGAACCATTCAGGCCAATATACAAACAGGCATGTGCGGCCGAGGGACTAACCTTCTTCAGTTTAGCTTCATAACCGATCTTTTTCGAAAGCTCGGACGGAAGTAGTTGCTGGAAAGTATTCATTACACCAACTCCGCTAATTACTGTTCCGGCTTCAAAAACCTGGCCATCCGACATTCTAACGCCCGTAGCCTTCCCTTTTTCGACCAGCACCTCTTCCACCTCTGCATTGGTAAATATGGTGCTTCCGTTTGCCTCCAGGATGGGATCAACGGTTTCAATGATCCTGGAGGAGCCTCCTACCGGATAGCTTCCACCCCAGAAGTAATGTTTGGCAACCGAAGCATGCATACCAAAACTGCTTTGTGCGGGTGGAAGGCCGTAATCTCCATACTGACCAGTCAGGACTTTAATCAGTAATGCGTTATCTGTTAATCCCTGCAATACCTCAAGGGTCGTTCGACCGGCATATTCCAGGTAGGATCTTTGTAAACGGGCCCCAATGAATCGTTGTATCAGAGGGGGTAAAACCTTGGAGGCATAATATTTTCTACTCGCACGGGTCGTTTCGAATACCAGTTCCACATAGCGATCGATGGCCTCCGCCTCCTCCGGGAAATAGGTCTTCATTTGTTGTTTGAATGCCTCTACCCCTTTAGGAAAATCGAAAATCTGCTCACCGATCACCATTCGATCATACACCTCTCCCATATCCGCCCATTCCAGGGCGCCATCGCTTAGGTAATCGAATAAGTGGCGGAGGACAGAGTGTTCCCGTTTAACCTCCCCGATGTAATGGATCCCGACATCCCATTCATACCCTTTTCTTTTAAAAACATGGGTATAGCCCCCCGCAGTATAGTGCCTTTCAAGGATCAAACAACGTCTACCGGCTTTGGAAAGGCAAACGGCAGTTGCCAGGCACCCGATACCCGAACCGATCAAAATGGCATCATAGGATGCTGCGAGGGCATATTTCTGTTTATAGGATTGGATCATTGTCTTTTCGAATTCCATTTAGTGCGATAGGAATACAATATAACTGGAAATTCGCTGGAATTCGGCATCTTTCCGGATGATTCGGCCATAAAGCCTGGCCTGCTGGCCAAAATTGGAAACCCAGACTCCGGCTGGAGCAGACCACCCCGGGTTTACTGGGGACGTTTAAATCCTTTCCTATCCCCTAATAGCAACATCCACAAACAGGTCCCGATCTCTCCTATGCTGGCAGGCAAACCGACAATGGTTTGAAATACCCCTCCGTAATTGGGGAATAAAAGCCCTCCGAAAAATTCGATCAGATACCCAAAACAACCCAGCATAAGTAAAACACCCAGCACCTTGGGTAAGAACCCGGACTTAAAGACCAGGTAACCAAAAGGGAGCAACCATAAGCCCCAGAAGATCTGCGCGATCTCAATCCCATTGCCATAGGCCCCCAATTGAGTGGCGATAAGCATCTCCAGGTCATTCGGCGATGGGTTCCATCCATAAACAGACCCATCCAGGTAGGAAAGAATGTTAAGCTTGTGTTGCAGGTTAATAAAGGAGATGGGTATACTGATCAAGCCCAGAACAGCCATCCACAAGGCGGTTATTGATTCCACCTATTTTAGCAATTGGTAAAGGGTCAATGACAAGGCTGTAAAGGCAAGTAACATGATAATAGCACTTACAATACTACTCTTAAAGAATACCTCCTGCCCTTGAATACCTTTACCAATTCCGAGGGGGTGGCACCTCCCATATATTTGGAAGGGAGGACCATATAATTAAATATGCCACTCACGACCAGGATCAGGTAGAAGAGGCCTGTAAGTCGGGTAGTTCTAGTCCGGTTTTCCATAAGGAATCAATATTGGATTGGAAATAATTTACAGGGGAGGGTAATCTTACCCGCTCCGGATGCTACGTCCAGCGGGGCCTGTATTTTTTCGGGTATAAAAAGGAGAACAACAACACGGTATGGATACCCCATCAATTCGATAAGCCCTGAAGGGCCGGGCGAACTTTGATATCCAAAAAGACATATGGAGGCCTAAAAGCGGGAGTAGACGTTCGGTGCATATTCGAATTTTTCGAATATCGGTAAAGTGCACCCAAGCTGCTAAAAAAATCGACCACCTAACCTTACCCACTTATTACAGGGCGGTTGGGGCCGACAGCAATGGGCTTGAGGATAAGTTCCCACTCTTTAATAGTCTGGAATATTCAACCCCAGGATGATGTCTCGAACGACTTCCTGCAGGCCATTTCTTTCCATAGGAGTAGCAATACCGCTCCCCCCTCTGTTTTTAAGTTTTTTCTTTTCTGCCTGGGTAAGGGAGGGGTCATCTTCAAATACTATGCTATCGATATAATATTCACTAAGGCCCGGCTCTTTTACGGTAAGGTGCACATGTTTCGGCTCACTACCGTCGGGATAGGCTGCAGGCCGGAAGGTATAAAAGGTATATTGCCCATCCGCTCCGGTTTTCACCCAAGCGCGGTGCTGACCGTGGCGCCGTCCCCATCCTGGTGCCTGCTCTTCTGCTTCATAAAGGCCTTGTCGATTGGCATGGTAAGCATAAACGATGACCCCGGCTGCAGGGGTTTCCCCATCCTTTTTAAAGATGGTACCCCTTATTTTCAGTTTCGGGTGGGTAGTAGCAAAGCCGGGTATAGTATCCGAGGATGGAAGCGGTTGCCCGCCATATTCGAGAACAGCTTCACAACCTTCGCAGGGCCCGCCGACTTTTCGTTCAACCCCACCAGATGACTGGGCCTGGCAAGTTTGAAGAAACAGTCCGGTGAGGGCAAAGAAGAAATAAAAATACTTCAATCTTTAGTTGAAAAAAATTGTTAACCCTTCCCAAAATTCAGTGGCCCTAAATTCCCAGCCAGATTTGTCTTTTCTCGGGCTAATTTTGTTTTTTTGAGCTTCCAACAAAACGCCTGCCCTTGAAATCCGTTCTTAAGCTGAAATCACTATATATCTGAATATGAACATCCGTTATCTGTTTTTGGGGATTCTGCTCTCCAGTATCCAATATTTCCTTTGCGCCCAATCTGATTTCAACCTGGACTTGGTTGCGCAGGTCAACCAGTTCGATACCGTTTCCAATAGCATTCGCTACAACGATATCTGGGGTTATGTGGATGCGGAGGGCAGGGAGTATGCCATTTTGGGAGTAAGGGGTGGTACGGCAATCTATTCGCTCGAAGATCCCAGTCAACCGGAATTACTCGAGTATATAAAAGGGGCTTTTTCGATCTGGCGGGATATGAAATCTTTCGGTCGTTACATTTACGTGGTAGCCGATCAGGGCCAGGACGGGATTTTGGTGATCGACATGGCTCAAGCCCCTGCATCCATCGATTGGGAATTCTATAATGTACCGGCCGGAGACCTTGGTGCAATCACCACCTGCCACAATATTTTCATTGATGAAAATGGCTTCGCTTACCTATCCGGTTGCAACATCAACCGGGGCGGTGTTTTGATCTTCGATCTCCATGATGAAAATGGTATTCCTGAATATGCAGGAGCCGCCGATGATATTTACTCCCACGATAATTATGTAAGGGGGGATACCATTTACAGTGCAGACATATTCGAAGGTTTCTTTTCTGTAATCGATGCGACGGATAAAAACAGCCCCATTACTCTGGCTACCCAGCCCACCAGTCGAAATTTTACCCATAATTGCTGGCTTTCCGACAATGGTCGATACCTATTCACTACCGATGAACGCGCCAATG
Organism: uncultured Saprospiraceae bacterium; assembly: GCA_964479625.1. GTDB lineage: Bacteria > Bacteroidota > Bacteroidia > Chitinophagales > Saprospiraceae > CAYZMS01. Next base: position 88,802 of record CAYZMS010000013.1, on the reverse strand, counting down.
CGTTTATAGACGCCTATGATATTGGGGACCTCGGCAACATAAGACGTTTAGACGCCTACCGCCCTAAAGCAACTGAGGGACAAGGTGTTTTTCCCCACAACGTACATGTGCATAATGACTACCTGGTAATCAGCTATTATACCGATGGCGTAAAGATCGTTGATGCTTCAAAACCCGACAACCTTATCGAGGTCGGTAGCTACGATACTTTTGAAGGGCCCGCTGGGAGTGATGGTTGCTGGGGGGCTTACCCTTTTTTACCCTCCGGCCTGGTCCTTGCCTCGGATATGCAGAGCGGTCTGTTTGTTTTTCGCCCTAACTACCAGCACGCTTGCAGACTGGAAGGCAGCATCACCAATGCGGAAGATGGCAGCCCACTTGCCGGTACCCGGGTGGAAATTTTATCGGAACAGATCAACGGGGAAGAAACAGACGGCAATGGTAATTTCAAGATCGGACAGGCACACTCAGGTACTTTTGATGTTATCCTTTCGAAACCTGGCTTTACAAGCAAAACCGTAGAGGTAGAATTAGAAAATGGGCAAACGACCATTCTCAATGCCTCCCTGAGCCCTCGGGAGCAGATCAATGTTTCCGGTACAGTAACAAAGGCAAGCGACGGGAGTCCCGTAGCCAATGCTATTGTTCACATCGAAAATGCGGATTTTACCTACACCGCCATGACCAACCACGAAGGCATCTTTACCCTGAACAATATCTTCAATGGTAACTACCTGATCATTGCAGGGAAATGGGGGTTTTTGCATAGCTCAAAATCCGAAAACCTGCTGCCCAATGCCTCCATCAACCTTCAACTGGAAGAAGGGTATCAGGACGACTTCGTACTCGAACAGGGCTGGACCGTTACCGGAAATGCAGCCAGTGGCACCTGGCAACGTGGGAAACCCGTAGGAACCTCCTCGGGTGGGCTGACCGTTACCCCAGGTACGGATGTCGAAGGCGACCTTGGAGCTGCTTGTTTTGTGACTGGCAACCGGGGAGGCGATGTGGGGAATGACGATGTAGATGATGGATTCACCCTGCTTTCTTCTCCCTCCATGGACCTGACAACCTATACGGACCCAATGCTCCACCTTAGTTATTGGTTTGTCAATACCGGAGGGGGTAACCCTCCCAACGACTTTCTGGAGCTATTGTTGACCAATGAAAAAGGGGATACCGCCTCCCTCATCCGCTTTACCGATTCGGAAGACCGTTGGAAAAATATCGACGCCATTCCGCTGGCTACCTTTCTGGAACTAAGCGCTCAAATGCAGTTGCATGCGCTAACCCAGGATCTACCCGAGACGGGTAATCTGGTCGAGGCAGGGATCGATGCTTTTCTCATTACGGAGGGAACAGTATCCAAACTTTCGGACCAATCCATCCCCGGATTAACCCTTAAGGCCCTGCCAAACCCCTTTGGGGAATCAGTTCGGATACAGATTGAAAATAATCAAACCAATGGGCCCCTTTCCCTGCGTATCTTTGATATTCAGGGCCAACTCCTGGAACTACGAACCCTATCCGGGCAGGTAAGTTTACAATCACTGGAACTGGGCCGCAACTGGCCTGCCGGAACTTATTCCTTGTGGCTTTCTGACCGGGATGGGCATTCGAATACCCTGCGTTTGTTAAAATCAGGGGGGCAGGATTAGGCTTAGAATGACTGCAAACTAACCTGATCTCCAAAGCTATGGCCGGACTCATCATCTTTGTCAAAAACCCCGAATTAGGTAAGGTTAAAACCCGTCTTGCGGCTACAGTCGGGGACGAACGGGCCTTGATCATCTACCGCGAATTGATGCGGCATACCCGTGAGATCGCCCTTGCCCTAAACGTAAATCGCTATCTCTTCTACAGTGAATGGATTCCGGAAAAAGACGACTGGTCGAAGGACCAATTCAATAAAGCCCTGCAGCCAAAAGGAGACCTTGGAGATCGAATGGCCTTTGCCTTTCAACGGGTACTGGCAAAGGAACCCAAGGCGGTCATCATTGGCAGTGACTGCGCTTCTCTAAAACCGGAGATCGTCAAAACCGCATTCGACCAACTGGAGAAATACGATTGCACCCTTGGCCCTGCCCTGGATGGTGGTTATTACCTTCTTGGAATGCGGGAATTTCAAGCGGACTTATTCCAAAACATGAGCTGGAGTACAGCAACCGTTGCCGGGGAAACCCTCCGCCGCATGAAAAGCAAGCGTAAGACTTGTTTCCTCCTCCCCACCCTCTCTGATATCGATTACGAGGAAGATTGGAAACAATACGGCTGGGAGATATAGGCGAATTCCTTCGAAAGATCCGATTTCAGGCTTTGGTTATTTTCACCTTTTTTAGGAGGATGCGTCCCCGATCCCTACCTTCGAAAAAGGGCTCCGGGATGATCTGTTGCCAGTACCCCTCCAAGGTAGTTCCAAAAATACTAGGCTTGAAAAGGAACTGGTACTTTCGACCAAAAACAGGCTCTGCACTACTACCTTCTGCAGGGAGAAACTGGCTATCTTCCAGATAAAGCGATTGATCCTGGTACCAGTAGCCGCTGATCTTCATTTCAATTACCTCCCCATCCTGCAGATAAACATAAGACCGGCCGCTCAGTTGACGCCCTTCAGTAGTCAAAAGCAATTCAAAGCGAAGGCCTTGTTGCGACTCCAGACCACCTACCGTCATTTCCCCCTCCCAAAGCCCCTCCAGGAAGCGCTCCTGGCCGATGGCGTTACCCAGAAAGCCAAAACAACAGACCAATAGAAGAGAAAGGGTAAGGGAATGGTTCATCATCAAAATTTTAGGATTTGCAATCCATCTTCCAAGCCGGATAGCCCTTCCCAACGCAAGGTGTACGTTCCGGAAGGCAGGCCCGACAGGGAAACCTCTATGCGGTTCCCGCCCACCTCCAGCTCGAAGGGAAAACGGCCAATCGCTCTTCCTGCATTATCAAAAATTTGTAGAAGGGCCTCCCCGTTTTGTTCCGAAAACACCTCCAGTGTAAGAAAGTTGTCCACCGGATTGGGGTAGGCGATAAATGGAGTATTTTCGTCTACCAAATAATTTTGGGACAGATCTTCAGGGTACAAATAAGAAGTCGGGATGACCTCCGGAGGAATATACTGGTGGCTCCAGGATAATTGAGCATTCGCATCTCCGCCCGCTTCAAAGTATTCCATTCGAATAGCGTAGAATTCCCCTGCTTCCAGGTCAATGGTTCCCGATACAGTAGTACTCGATTGGTTGACCCACTGATCGACAAGGAGTTGGCCATCTACCCACAAGCGGGTGCCATCATCCGTTCGGGTTAAAAAAGTATATTTCCCTGAAAAGGGGGCCAGCAAGGATCCCGACCATCGCACTGCAAAATTATCTGCAAATAACTTTGGGTCCGGGCTATCCGCTAACCAGTTAAAATCTACCTGGGAATCTACGCGTTCGACCAGCGGCGGGTTTTGAAAAGCCAGGTCCCGCCCCCCCTGATGGTATCGCCCCATCAGACCACTGCCCATCCCTTCGAAAAAAGGAATTTCCCGGTATTCTGCTCTCAGGCTATCTACATCCCCTGCAGCGAAAGTAAAAAGCGGCCCCTCTCCAAAACCGGACCATTGTTCAAATTCATAGACGCTCAGGCTATCCGGACTTTGTGGACTAAGGGCTCCCAAGGTTCTACGAATCCCTACTACACTGGTGGTGGTATGAGGTGTGGAAACCACTCTACCGTCTACATTCATTAGAAAGCCCGGAGGATCCGTAAGAACGGTGAAGCTTGTTTTTTGAGGATAAACCTCTTCGTAAACCGTCCGAGTTAGCCCCTCAGAATCGGTAGCGGTTAAGTAGATCCTATACCAAACGTTATCCGATAACTCCCCTATTACTGGAATGATATAAGAACCTGCCGAGATCCCGGAGACCGGGTCCAGAGCGGGATGGGTATGATCATCGTGGTGAAAGTCGATCCGCCATTGTAACTGCTCTTTTGAAAGGATACCATCTTCGGCATCTTCGGCAAAACCCGTGAATCGAAGGGTATCCCCGGCATGGTAAAGTGGATGTGGCATCTCCAACTCGATGGAAAGGCTGGGCCGGGTATTGGTGGTTACGTTTAATGACACAGTATCGGAATACAATTCTCCTTCATTATTTTCAATCCTGCAAAAGAACAAAGCCCCATCATCAGCCAGGCTGGTCGAAGGCAAAACCAGGGTATCGTTGACTGCTTCCGGAATGGGCGCTCCATTTCGAAACCATTGAAAGGTCAGTGGCTCCGCTCCGATCGCCAGTAAGCCGAATAAAGCAGATTCTCCCTGAGGCACCCTTATGCCCGCTGGCTGGACCGCTATGAAAGGAGCACCGCTGCCAGTGTAGGAAACCCGCCAGAGGGAACCGTTATTGGAACTTGTGTTATCCTCCATACTTCCACCGCCAAGACCTGCCCGTGCCAGGTAGTAAAAATCTCCATTCTGGGCGGTTAAAAGCCCAACCGGCCGTTGGACATCCCTAATAAAGGTCTCCACCACACTACTATCGGAGGGATTCAGCAAGCGGATAGAGCCCTCGCAATAATCGGCGAAAAAGAAGCTCCCGTGATAAAGTTCAGGAAAGGTCGCCAACTCAGGGTCATAAAAGGCTGCGCCGGTGATAGAACAACCCACGGAATGGGAATAGGCATGAATAGGGTCCTGATAATTCCCGGGTAAATCCTCTTCCTTTTGAAAACCTTCTACCAAAGGCCAGCCATAATTTCCCCCGGGGACTACTTCATTCACTTCCTCAAAGAATTCGCTGCCCACATCGTTGGCAAAGAGTTTACCCGAATAATCGTCAAAATCTATGGTAAAGGGATTACGGAATCCCATGGCCCATATAGCCCGGTATTTCCCTTCTGCTTCCTGAAAGAAAGGATTGTCCTGCGGGATAGCCCCATCCGGCAAGATGCGCAGGATCTTGCCATGTGTACTAGTTAGTCGTTGGGCATCCTGGCCAGAATTCCCATCACCGGTTGAAATGAACAGCTTTCCTTCTCCATCAAATACCAGGGCTCCACCATTGTGAATGGTGCCCGGCATGGGGTCGAGGTCAAGCAGTACCTCCTCGCTCCCTGGGATCACCAAGTCCCCATTGGCAGTGAAACGGCTCACCCTGTTGAAGCTTAAGCCTGGAACGGTGTAGAAAACGTAGAGCTGATTATTTCGATCGAAATCGGGATCTATTGCAAAGCCGGCAAGGCCCCTTTCATTGAAGTTATCTACCTCAATCTGCAGAAAAGGATCTGGTAAGAGGGCTCCATCCCGGAAGATCAATACCGTTCCATTCTTTTGGGCTATAAAAAGCCGACCATCTGAGGCTTCCACTATTCGGGTGGGATCTAACCCATCCACTAGTCGTTCCTGAACGAAACCATTGGGAAGTTGTCCAAAAAGAAAATATTGACTGAGTAAAAGCAAAACCAGCGATAAACCTCTCATTATGCATTAGATGGAAGTGAACCAAATAATTCAGGAGCGAGGCTGGCGTTTACTGGGCTTCCTGTTCGATATAAGCTCTAAGGTCCTCCATTTGCTGCCTGCTCAATTTTTCCAGGGTGTAATTGGGCATGTAGGTGGCTTTACCGGGTTGGGGCTGTGTACCATACCGTCCGACCTGATAAAGGGAATAGCGAGTATAACGATTCAGGTGCTTTTTTAAAAATTCGAAACTGTCTTTTGAATCATCCAATTCGAAAAAAGCATATTTGCCTCCTTCGTGACAATGCAGACAAGAAGCGGTATAGATCCATTTCCCTTGTAGGGGGCGGCCGGTAAGCTCGGGATTACCGATCGTCCGGTCTTCCGGCGGGTCAACGAAAGTGGCGGGAGATCCACTCAGGTATTCACTTTTCAATAGCTGGATCGCCTCTCTTGCACGGGAAGAATCCGAAAGGGCAGTTTGTACAAGGTTTTTTTCTTTTTCGGAAAGTTCAAGATCTTTTAGTTGATATTGCAGGGTCCAGAGGTAAGAAAGAATCGATTCCAGTTCGAATGGTTCAAGCCGACGCCCCTGAGCACATTCTGTAGCGCAAAGCTGAATGGCCTCCCGCAAGTCATTCCGAGCCAATGCAACCAGTTCTCCATATTTTTTGTCATACCCGCCGTTGTAGAAGGAGGTGCGATTAACAGCGCCGAACATGGTCGTTCCCTGTAAAAAAGGTAAGCCCTTATCCACTACAAATTCCAACCTGGCCTCCGGATCAGCAACACCAAGGTCAGGGTCCTCTCTTTTGGTATTATGACAGGCGGTACAAACGAAGTTGGCACTCTGCTTTTTGGTACGTTTTCCTCTTGGATTGGTCGTAAAACCGGTATGGAATAACTCTTTCCCCTTTTCAGCCGATACGGCCTTTACGGTTTGATCCACCTTATGAGAGACTGGGGAATCTCCCAGTTGCTCTAATAATTCCAGCACCGGACTGTCTTCTTCCAGTGGTGGGCTTTCTATTTGGGTTTCGGTCAATGACCAGCCGAGTAAACTCAACAAAAGTATACTATAGATGATTTTCATAAACCTGTTTTCATGGGTGAGCGCTCAAACTGCTTTAGCACAACCAGCTCTTTTGGGCAGCCTGCAAACAATTTCAGTTATAAATTAAACAACCTGGAAATGGTAAATCCAATTCGGAGCTCCCCATCCCACCAGTTAGAAGCGGTATACGGGATGAAGTCCGTTTCCATCAAGGCAGTGGCATTTGTAAAGCTTAATTGAAATCTATGCCCCCCGGTATCTATTTCCCAACCTATGCCGAAAGCAGGATAAAAGCCCTCGTCTCTATTCCGAGTCTGTGAAATGGGGAAATTACCATCCAGCAGTATGGCATGAACTTTAGACAGTTGAATCCTACTTCCAACACTCAGGCTAAAAAGCCCATTTACATCATCGAATACCACCAGGTTGCGGTAGGTATACCCTGGACTCAATTGAAGGGAAAACCCATCCGAGAACTTGCGGGCGATCATTAGCTGGCCATGATAAGCAAACCGATGGGCAAATTCCGGGAAACTCTGAATGACATCTTCATTGCCTTCCACCTTTTCAGCAGCTGACATAGTGACCAACCCATAAGCGGTGACCGTAACCGGATTCTGGTTCCCTTCCTGCTGCCGAATAAACCGGTACTTTAGGGTCCCATTTAGAAGTTGACGAAGTCCTGGAGCTCCGTTAGGAAGACGGCCAGCCCCTTTAGCACGATAAAACCCGATATTTAGATTATCGGAAAGTCCGTAGTCCACTCCAATTGAGACATCCGTCACATTTTCCAAACCATAGAAAGTCGCAAAGCCACCATTGTCGCCAGCAATATCGCCAAACCGGTGACTGATCCGGGCGTCGAGCTTTCGCTTTCCGATGGTTTCCACTGATTGTCCATTGACAATACGCGTATCGCGAAAGGTTTGCAAAACATATTCCTGGCTAAAAAGGGGGGTTAGGGAAAAAAGGAGACCGCAACAGCCGGCGGCAAACTGGCGAAGGCTAGTAGTGAGCATATTACTGGTTTTTTTAATTTTCAGGGTATCCGGCAGCCAGCCAGCACTGTATTAGCTCCAGCTCTTCCTGCTTTAAATACATGGGGCGACCCTCCGGAGCATTATCTGGCGGCATTCCCAAAACGGGGTTGGAACGCAAAGTGATTACCCGCTCTTCAAACTGCCCGCTTTCTAATGCAGGAAGCAAGCCTGCATAGCTAGTGTAAATTCCCGGCCCTACATCCAAATGGCAACTACTGTAGGCGCATGAATTATCAATAATCGGACGAATACTGCCGTCATAGGTCGGGTTTACCTGGTTACAGTTTGCCGGACCTGAAGGTTCGGGTAGTTCGTCATTCGTGCAGGCACTCCAGAAAAATAAGGCGCTGATCGCCAGCACCTGGCATATTGGTTTAAGGACCATCATTTACGGGATTTAATAAGCCTCTCGAAGAAAAGAAAACCCCTGTCGAGAACCGAAGCTGAGGCTTAACTGTATTAAAAAACGTAAGTAGGAAAACTTTGTTACAGAAACTGGGCGTTTTGTCGCCTGGATTTTACTGCAGCTGTTTTCCAGGCCTCAATAAATTTTTAATTTTGTCTAAATAAAAACTAAAATAACAATCATGTATCCAACTGAATTAACCCTTCCTATGGCAAAGGACCTGACCGAGAACGGCTTTAAAGGTCTGACTACCCCCGAAGAAGTAGATAATGTTTTACAAAGTAAAGAAGGAACGGTATTGGTGGTTGTAAATTCTGTTTGCGGCTGCGCAGCAGGTATGGCTCGCCCGGGAGCAAAACTGGCTCTGGAAAATGACAAAACGCCCGATCAACTGACTACTGTTTTTGCTGGAGTCGATCACGAAGCTACTGCAAGGGCTCGCGAATACATGCTGCCCTACCCCCCTTCTTCTCCTTCTATTGCTCTTTTCAAAGATGGAAAATTGGTCCATTTCCTGGAAAGACACCACATTGAGGGGCGCTCTGCAGAGATCATTGCTCAAAACCTCAAGCTGGCCTTTGATCGCTTTTGTTAACTGATTACTGATTTTCGGCCAGAGGCCGAAAATCAGTTCCCCTCGCTTGTAGATCTTCCCGCACCCTCAGGGGGCCAGTCGGTCGAATATCCAATTGCCTTCGCCTTTCCGGGTATAGCGGATGCGGTCGTGGAGGCGGCTAGGTCTGCCTTGCCAGAATTCGATCATGCCGGGTTTAAGAATATAGCCACCCCAATGTGGGGGTTTCGGTAATACTTCTTGACCCTCGTATTGGTCCTCCAATTCTTTTTGACGCTTCTCCAGAATCGTCCGGTCTTTAATGACACTACTCTGATTAGAGACCCAGGCGCCAATTTGACTACTTTTGGGCCTGGATTGAAAATATTCTAGCGACTCTTGCTCCGGTATTTTTTCTACGACCCCATCGATGCGAACCTGTCGATGTAATTCCAACCAGTTAAAAACCAGGGCTCCATAGGGATGAGCGGCGAGGTCTTTTCCCTTTCGACTCGTGTAATTTGAAAAAAACACAAAGCCGTTAGGCTTAACCTCTTTCAATAAAACTACCCGCCCCCCGGGCCTGTTCTCCTCACTTACTGTGCATAAAACCATTGCATTGGGCTCCGGTACTTCTGCGGCCAAGGCATCTTTGAACCATTGGCTAAACTGAGCAATGGGATCGGGAGCTACATCTTTCTCATCTAATCGGTGTGCTGCATACTCCTCCCGCAAGTGTTTTAAATCCATTTTCATGATCGTAGAAATCAATATTAGTTAAGCAACCATTTGCCCTCTGGCAGAAAGAAAAGCGCCATGACGATCTGCCCTTCTTAAAATAAAAAAACCCTCGGGTCTCCGAGGGCAAAAGATAAAAACAAAAACTATGAACAATTCTTTACTGGCAGTTAGTTTTCTAGTGAACCGGGGTTAAGAATAACTAGAATCCCTTTAGTCTAATTCTAAGCTTTAAACTTAATTCCTGTAGGAAAGGACACTAAAGTTTGAATAACTCTTTGTAAAAAAACAAAATAACCTGTTAAACCTACAGAATTATTTGCTATTTTTCTATAAAAAGTGCTTGAAATAAGGTTTCAACACACCATTGGAGAAAAGGTTCATAATTTAATACCGCACCAAAAGAGCCGGGCTCTCAACGCTACAATTTGAGAGCCCGGGAGCTGCCACAAAACTGGTGGATCAAAAAATTTCCTGTTAATGGTTACTCAGAGGAAGGGGATGGCGCAACATTTGGTTCAATTGCTGACGCTTCCCTTTTGGAATTCACCAGCCCCCTTATCCAATAGGTTAACCGATAGGCTAACCAGAACATAACTGGTACCACAATGAGGGTCAAAAAAGTAGCAAATACCAGTCCGTAAATCACAGCCCAGGCTAAGGGACCCCAGAAAGCATTATTATCACCTCCGATAAATATATTGGGATTGAGGTCCGTGATCAAAGTAAAGAAATTGATATTAAACCCTATTGCCAATGGCACCAGACCCAGGACCGTCGTAATGGCGGTTAACAAAACGGGCCGAAGACGGGTAGCTCCACCCTGCTCTACGGCCGCACGAACTTCAGCCGGTTGTAATTGGAATATGGAATCCGCCCCTTTTTCAACCACCTTATTCCTAAGCAAAAGATTGATATAATCGATCAAAACAATGGCATTATTTACTACGATACCTGCCAGCGAAATGATGCCCAGTCCGGTAAAAACGATAGAGATATTCATTCTAGAGAAAGAATAGCCCAAAAAGACCCCGATGGTACTGAACAGAACAGAAAGGACAATAATTAGCGGCGAAATGACCGAGTTAAATTGTGCAACAATGATCAGGAAGATCGAGAACAAAGCGATTAGGAAAGCCATCTGCAGGAAAGCCAGGTTTTCGGCTTGCTCTTCCTGTTCCCCTGTAAATTCGTAACTGTAACCGGAGGGTAAATTATACTCGGCCATTAATTTATCAAGCTCTGCAACGATCTCATTGGCATTGGCACCCTCCGTGACATTGGAGTAAATGGTTACTACCCGTTCCAGGTCTTTGCGTTTGATCGAGCTATAGGTAGTCGAATACTCTATGTCGGCAACGGCGGCGATAGGTACTTGTACAATTGATCCTGTACTTTGATTCCGGAAGGTGATCTTTTGGTTGAGGAGATCGTCTACGTCATAGCGATACTTTTCATCAAGCCGTAACATGATCGGGTAGTCATCTTCTCCTTCTTTATATTTCGAAACCTCCTTGCCGAATACCGAAGTCCGGATCGCATCTGCAATATCGAAGGTGGAGATTTCATATCTCCGTGCAGCATCCCGGTCAATATTAACGATCAGCTCGGGTTTGCCTAACTGAACATCTGACTTCAGTTCTTCTATACCCGGTATGTTTTGAGCATTAAAATAATTGATCACCCCATCGGCCAGAATGGCGAGGGAGTCGATCTCTTCACCGGTAATCTCCAGGTTGATAGGCTTACCGGTTGGCGGACCGGCAGCATTTTGGTCTACGGTAACCTGTACCCCGGGAAAGCCACGTACGGCTTCTCGAATGGCCTCCATAGCATCGACAGTTGAAAGACCTTTTCGCTCCTGTGCTGGAACAAAAGAGACGGTAAGCCGGGCCTTATTGGGCGAGGAGCCAGGCTCCGGGGGGCCATTAGGGTCTGCAGTATTCTCTCCAATTTGCGTCAAAACATCTTCTAAAATCGGATCAAAGGGCTCCATGGCCTTCATGACCTTTTGCTCCATGGCCTTCATGACGGCGTCTGTTGCTTCTATATCCTTCCCCAAGGGTAATTCTACAAAAGCATTGACGTAGACCGGGTCAGTAGTAGGGAAAAACTCCACTTTTGGGGAGCTGACCCCCAAAGCAACAATGGCCAGAAAAAGTAAAACGAAGGTTCCTCCAAACACCAGAAGGGGAACATTCAAGGCCACTTTCACCGAACGATCATAAAAACGTTCAATACCTGGTAAAATGCTGTTCTGAAAGCTAAAGGAAGCCGGCCGAAGCACAAAATAATTCAGGGCTGTGATCAAAGTGGCAATCCCTAAAAGGTTACGTGCCCAGAGCACTCCCGTAAAGTGAAAAGCAATGGCCATTAAAAGAAGCACCCCCAGACCAATAAGGGTATTATTTCGCTTGCGTATGCGTATGGCTTTGTCGCTCTCCTCTTCATCCAACCGCATCAAGCTTGCGGTTAATACCGGATTGATCACTAAAGCGACGAACAAAGAAGAGGTAAGTACCAAAATGAGGGTAATGGGCAGGTATTTCATAAAGCTGCCCACAATACCAGGCCAAAAGGCAATAGGAACAAAGGCTGCCAGGGTAGTTGCTGTAGAGGCTATAATTGGCATAGCCACCTCTCCTGCACCAAATTTTGCAGCGGCCACATTACTATAGCCTTCCTGCTTAAACCTGTAGACGTTCTCTACTACCACGATCGCATTATCCACCAGCATACCCAGGGCCAGAATGAGGGCAAATAGTACTACAATATTAAGGGTAACCCCGGTAAGGGATAACCACATAATCCCCATCAACATGGATAAGGGAATGGCGATACCTACAAAGGAAGCATTCCGAAGACCGAGGAAGAACAGCAGCACCAGGGTAACCAGGATCACCCCTGAGATAATGCTGTTCTCCAGGTTCTGGACCTCAGTACGGGTATCCACGGATTGATCATTGAAAAGAGATATGGCAAGGTCAGCCGGCAACTCCTTTTTTGATTCCTCAACGATGTTCTTGATCTTATCAGAAGCGGCCAGCAAATTTTCTCCGCTTCGTTTGATCACATCGATCGAAACGACTGGCAAGCCATTTGCCCTGGCAATGCTAGTCCGGTCTTCATATCCGAAGGAAACATCAGCAATATTTCGAAGGTAAATAGTGCGTTGGTTTTCCGCCTTGACAATCATGTTCTCCAGCTCGGTCACATTTTCAAACTCCCCTACCACACGGATCGCTCTTCGAAAATCATTTTTCACCAGTTCTCCCCCTGACATGGTTACATTCTCGGAAGAAATAGCATTCCCCACATCCCGGAAGCTCACTTCCATAGCTTCCATTTTCGGCAGGTCGAGATCTACTTTTACCTCCCGTTCCATAGCCCCTTTGATCTCGGCGCTTGAGATCTCATCCAGATCTTCTATATCATCCTGAATGAATTCTGCAAATTCCTTTAATTCGTCGTTGGAATAATTCCCCGAGATATTGATAGACATGATGGGGATCTCCGAAAAGTTGACATCCAGGACGGTGGGTTCCGTATCCAGATCGGTAGGCAATTCCGGCTTTGCTTTGTCCACGGCATCCTTCACCTTTCGAACCGCATCATCGATATCTTCATCTGATTCGAATTCCGCAACAATAACAGAATAGTCCTGTATAGAAGTCGACAGGATCTCCTTCAACCCATCCACCGATTGCAATTCCTTTTCGATGGGACGGGTGACCAGGTTTTCAATATCCGGAGCGGAATTCCCGAAATAAGGCGTATTGACGTATACTGTGGGTAATTCCACCTCTGGAAACTGCTCTTTTGGCATGGTTTGATAGGCCTGCACCCCAAACAACATAATCATAAAAACGATAATGAACACGCTGGTCGCATTGTCGACAGCAAAACTAGAGAGGCCGAATTGACGCCTTTTATTTTGATTAGCCATTGATCGCAGTGGTTTTAGTGTTATTAATTCGAATGACCTGTCCGTCAACAAGGCCGTTGGCACCTTCTACTACCAGTTGGTCCCCAAGCTCCAAACCATCCGTAATGATGATCCAACCGTCATGGTCCTCTCCGGTCCGTACAAATTGTTTTTTGACTATGGGGCCTTCTTCTCCCTCCTCCACTGCAAAAACAAATTTCCGCCCCCCCACTTCCTGCTGAAGAATATCTACGGGTACCATGAGCACATTTTTCTGTTCGGATTCCAGGACTTCCATAACGGCCAGGAGGTTAGGCTTCAATAGGCCTTGAGTATTGGACACATTCACCTCCACTTCGAAAGTCCGGTTAGCTTTATCGATAGTGCTTCCCAGCCTGCTTACCCTACCAACCTGATCCAGATCGAGAGAAGGAAAATGCAGACCTACCTGATCTCCCCGGCTGACAGACCGCAGGTATACTTCCGGCAAGTCAGCCACCACCTTTAGACGGTTAGTACTCAAAATTTGCACGATCGGGGCCCCGGGCACGGCCAGTTCACCCTGTTTGATCAAGACCATATCGACCACTCCGGTAATCGGGGAATACACTTTGGATTTGGAAACCTGCACCTGGATGGTTTCCAGGCTTTTTTCCAGGCGTTCTTTATTATTTTTTGCTTCTAGGTATTGGATTTCGGAGCCGATATTTTGTTCCCAAAGCCGGGATTGCCGTTCATAAATCGTTTTTGCCAGTTCCAGAGAGGTTTCCAATTCGGCAATTTGTTTTTCGACCTGTTCTACATCCAACTGGGCGATCAGTTGACCTTTTATTACCGCGTCACCCTCTTTAACGTTCAACTGAATGATCCGGCCGCTAACTTCAGGAGAGGCGGTCACGACATCTTCTGCTTCTACCGATCCCTGAATTTCCATATAGCGCTGAAAGGTATCCAGTTTTACCTGCATAGTGGTCACCAACTTTCCGGCACGAGCAGCAGCCTGGGGATCCTGGGTCAGGATGGCTTCTTCCAGCTCGTCGATCTCCTTGGTCAGCTCCCGAAGAGCTTGTTGTTTTTCCTGGAGAAGGCTTCGCTTGCCTTCGAGATCTTCAGGCATCTCGCCATTTTCGTTTCCGGACTTCTGGCAAGCCAAAAGGGCAAGAGAAAGACTAATAAATATGATAAAATACCGCATAGCGTAAGGTGATTTACTAGTTAGTTGGTTAATTAAACTTAAAGGCCATAGGCCAATTCCAGATCAAAACGTGCGCGAAGCAAATTGTACAAAGCCTGAGTATATCCCCTTTGGGTATCGTACAGGCTTTGCTCCGCCTGAGTACGCTCTACACTGGAGCCCACTCCTTCCCTGTACTTGATCTGAGCGGTGTTGAATATCCGTTCCGCCAGTTTAAGGTTGTTTTCCTGGGACTGCAGCGTTGCCAGGGCCGATTCATAGCGGGTTCGGGCGGTGCGGATCTCCAGGTCTATTTGGCGTTCCAGGTCATTTTTTTGATTTAATGAAATTTCTCTGGCCAATTCAGCCCTTTCAATTTTTGCTTTGGTTTCCAGACCATTAAAAATCGGGACCTGTAGATTCGCTCCCAGAAAGGAATTTGGGGCCCAGAAGCCGGATTCCCCGTCATTTCCCTGGTATTGCTGTTGGTAAGCCCCATTAAGCCGCAAGGTGGGCCAGTAAAGCCGTTTATTTAGTTCGATTTGAACATCGTTTAATTTAAGCCCTCTATCCGCTAATTCCAGTTCCGGGCGGTTATTGTAGACAATGGCACCGGTCAGCAATTCTTCATCCACATATGGGGAGATATCATCCAGGGTTTCGGCAATTTCCAGGGCCTGATCGGTAGGAAAATCGATCACAAATTTCAACTGTGCTATAGCCGTTTGCTTTTCATTGAGGAGGTTTTGACGATCCACCTTTAGGTTTTCCAAGGAAAGGCGTTGACGATCGATATCCAGTTGTTCCACAAAACCTTCCTTGTATAATTGCTCCGTTTCGAACAACAGGTCTTCGATGGTCTGGATATCATTTTCGATCAGCTCCAGTTGTTTGTTGATCAACATGACCGGTAAAAACACATCAATGACCCGGTTTCGAATCTCTCGTTTTTGGACCAGAAAGTCCTGCTCGGTGTATCCTTCATATAAACGGGCAGCCTTTAAACCACTTAAGAAAGACCCATCGAATAATAAGGCATCAAGGTTAAGGGAGGCCGAAAAGTTATTTTCATTAAAGAAAGATACACTGGTAGGCCCTCCGGGCACCTGAAATTCAGGGGGTAAGGGTTGCTGGGGAATTTCCAGATAGCGCTGGTAGTTCGCCCCAGCGGAAAGCTGCGGCAAGCCAAAGGCCCGTTGCTCTACAATCTGGGCCTCGGCATCCTCAATGGAGATCAGTGCATTTTCGATCTGGGTGCTGTTGGACCAGGCGTAATTAATGGCCTCCTGAAGACTCATACGCTTGGCTTCCTGACCAAGCAGGGGCCAGGAGAGGGTGAATAACAGGCTAATAAAAAAAATATTCCAAAGATCCTTCATACTTATTTTGAATTTATCCGGTGATTTCATTGGGGCCCTCGCTTAAATATTCTTCCAGCTTTTCCAACCCACGGGGCGCCGCGATCCCGTGAATGTGATAAACAATATGCTGTCGAAACAATTCTTTTATATGATATTCCAGGATGGGAAAAAGCTCTTCATCGGCCACCAGGGAAGACTTTGCGACGTACAACTTGGCAATGATATCCGCATTGATCTCTGGTCGATACAAGCCCTCCTCTATCCCTTTTCGAATATTCTCCCGGATCATCTGGTAAATGAACCTTTTCTGTAAAGCTTCCATTTTCCGCCAGGTTTCCCGGTAGTACTTCTGTAGGTCATACACGGTGGCAGTCGAAAGCTGACGCAATTCCCCCATTACAAACCTGGCCATTTGCAAAATTTCGTCAATGGCATCGCGGGCTGTACCCTGAATCTGGTTCATCATGCACTTCTCATCATCAATGTGCAACTGGAAGATCTGCTCTATTAATTCGGTTTTATTATCAACGTACTGGTATAGCGTCTTTTTAGAAACTCCCAGTTCCCGGGAGATATCATCCATGCTTACGCTTTTGATCCCATACCGCATGAACAACTCCCTGGATTTATTGAGGATTCGCTCCTTCAATTCCATGTATTCTTTGTTTTATCCCAGTTTACTAATGCTTATTTGCCAAGGCAACACCTGGTATTTATCGGCAGCTAAACAAAGAGAAGGACGTACATCCATTCGAATGCACGCCCATTTCCTTTTTCAAATCATTAAAGCAAATATACAACCAAAAAAACCCGGGAAACTTTAATTAGTTGTAAAGTTTCCCGGGTTTTTCCATTTTCCGACCAAGCTTTCCTTTTTCAGGACCAAGAGGCCTATCTTAAGTTTTCAGACTTCGGATCCATTGAGCCCAATCTTCAGGAGTATCCAGGTCGAAACTTGCTGCTGGCAGAGGATAGGCCTGCACCTTTTCCGCTGCAGCACGGATGATCTTTCCAGCTCCTTGTGGCCCGTTCAATTGTAACAAAGACTCGAAATATGGACGGCTGAAAATAGCAGGCACCCCCAGCGTACCCTGATAGAAAGCAGCCCAAATTTTTTTTTGACCGACCCTATATTGGTCCAGCATAATCTGTAAATCTTTTGCACACAGCTCAGGCTGATCTACCAAAGTAATTAATACGCCTTCCGCCTTTGGACACTGTTCTAAGACGGTCTGCAACCCGATGGCTATCCCGCTTCCCATACCCTCTTTCCAACGTTCGTTGAAAACCGTTTGCACTTGAAATGGTTCCAGCTTGGTGGCGATTTTTTCTGCATGGGCACCTAATACAACCAGTAAGGGTCCGGTATTTAGGGATAATAATTTTTCGGTGGTATGCTCTATCAGTGTCTTTCCCTCATAGAATAATAATTGCTTGGGCCGTCCCATGCGGGTGGAAGCCCCTGCAGCCAGAAGTAAGATGGGGATGAGTGTTGATTTTTGAGTTTTGAGTTTTGACATTTTTTATTTGCCTTAGGAAGGATCGCTAATAAGAATATTTTATCCGTATAAACACCGCCTGAACAGGGCCAACATACTTTCCATCCTTATTTTCATTAAAGCTAAGTTGCCCGATCAGGTCCAGGTCCCAATTAGTTCCCATCGAAATGGAAAAAGTAGGGTTGACAAACAAAGGATGCACTTCGACGGGGCTGTAAATAGCCACCATTCCAGCATTCAATAATGGACTGACTGGATAGCTTGCCTGTATTAAAATGGCATGCCGGTATGGGTACAAGTTTTTTGCAGAGGGCTGGAAAACAAACAAACCGGAAATATTGGCATTGGTAGCCCCTAAACTATTGTAAAGATATCCAGTATTCAGGTAAAGCCCGGAACCAAAGGCATAATCCAGGCCGGCTGTAAAAGAAAAAGCCTTTTCCCTTTCCTCAATTACCGGATAAAAGTAAGATGCCTCTCCCTTAAAGCCTGCATTGCCAAGATTGCCGGCCCAACCTCCACCCAGAACAAGGTCTCCTTCTACATACCCGCCAAGCACCTGAAAATCGTAAGAAGACCGGTTAAACTTCCAAAGGCCCGCCACTACGGCTTCATCCCATTGATCGAAAAAGGAAACGGCAAATTCTAAACTGGAAGCAAATCCCGTAAAATACCGAATTCGAAAAGCATCGCTTCCAGGTCGTTCTTCATAGTCGAAATCGGTAAAGTCATAAGTATTGAAAATATCATTGGGATTCCAGATGGCACTGATGCCCCAATTTACGCGTTGGCGGCCCAGGCGTACCTCCCACTCGTCCTTACTGTATTCCAGGTAGGCGCGGTCCAGCATGGTATGTACCACCCAGGATCGGCTATCTACCAGTACCCACGAAAGATCAAAGTAGTCGTTGTTTATATTCTCAATCTGGTCAGCGAAACCGGGGTCTGCTTTTACCAGGTCGCCAAAAAAGGCCCTGCTTCGCAGATCAGCCCTCAGCCGCCAATCTTCCCTGGGATACCAGGTGAAATTAAGTCGGTTGTGTAAAAGATTATCCAACAGAAAATCATCTTCCGGAAAGTCATTGAGGAAAAGCCAGGTTTGCAGGTTTTTCTGATAGCCACTCAATTCCCAGAAGCGCTCTTGTTCTTCCTGCCCCAATAAGAGCAGCGGCATGAACCAAATAAGCAAAGCCAGGCCATACATCCTCATAGGCATCCATTCAACGGTATTCCTCTTTGAAAACCCTTCCGTCTACAAGGGTTACTACTCGTCTGGCGCGGTCGATCACCCGTTGATCATGAGTGGAAAAAACAAAAGTGACCTTTTCACGCTGATTAAGCTCTGCCATTAGATCCAGCAGGTTGGCAGTGGACTTTGAATCCAGGTTGGCGGTGGGTTCATCTGCCAGTATGAAAGCCGGTTTGGGAGCCAAAGCCCGAGCAACCGCCACTCGCTGCTGCTGCCCTCCAGATAGTTCAGCCGGTCGTTTATCCATTTTTGACTCCAGGCCCACTTCGGCCAGCAGGGCTTCTACCCTCGCCTTACGCTCCGCTTTTGGACGTTTCTGAAGAAGTAAAACAAATTCTGCATTTTCCCGGGCAGTTAAAACAGGAATTAGGTTGTAAGCCTGAAAAACAAAGCCAATCTTGTCCTTTCTAAATTTGATCAGGGCTGCATCCGACAGGGTGCTCAGGTCCGTCTCATCTACCCAAACCTCCCCTTTGGTAGGTCGGTCCAGCCCACCCAAAATATTCAACAGGGTTGTTTTCCCGGATCCGGATGGACCAACTATCGCAGTAAATTCCCCCTGCCTGATCTCCAGATCAACACCGTTTAAAGCATGAACGGGAATCTTATTTGGATTATAAACCTTGGTTACCCCTCGTGTTTGAATGACGGTTTTCATCGTGATAAAGTTTATCGAATGGTTTCTACCGGACGAAGACGGATCGCTTTCCATGCTGGGTAAATAGCCGCTAACAAAGCGGTCACCACCAGTAAAAAACAAGCCTGCCAATAGACTGCAGATTGCAGGTCAAAATATATCTGATCAGACATTCCGTACATGCGCAGGCTATCCGAAAAGGCCGACAAATTCAATCCCCTGGTCCCAAACCACCAATTGGTATCCCAACCCAAAAGAAGCCCCAATGGTGCCCCAACCAGACAAAGCAAGAGGGTTTCCAGGACAATCATCCCAAACACCTCCCCCTTATTCATTCCAATGGCCATTAACATCCCCAATTCACGTTCCCGTTCGAGAACAGCCATCAGCATCGTATTGATTATACCGAAAACCAATGCAAGCAGGATCACGACCAAATAAATAAGCGACACATTGCTTAGCTGTTCTTCATATAATTGCAGATCAGGCGCCACCTCTTTATAGGTTTCGATCAAAAGGGCCGGAAAAGCAGCTTCAAGGGCTGACTTCACCTGAAGTAAGTGCTCGGGCTCCTTTAAGAGGATGGCCAATTCGTTCGCTAGGGAATCATTTGTTAAGTCCGGTAGCAAAAGCCGGTTGAGGTCACTGCGCCGAACGAAGACAAACTGTTCGTCAAACCCGGAGTTTCCGGACTCGAACACCCCTGCTACCCTGAAAGCACCTGCTGTAATAGTACCCTCCACATCCTGGAAAGTGAGGACCAGTTTTTTACCAGGCCCAGTCTCCAGTTTTTCTGCCAGTTTGGTACCTAATAGTATTTGATTCTTCCGGCCATCGAAATACCCCCCTTCCCTGACATTATCGTTCAGACCACTGATAGCGGCTTCTGCCTCGGGTTCCACTCCTTTTACCTGGACTCCTCTCACCCCCTGTCCAGAGGCCAGCATGGCATTAGTAAGAGTCCTCAGACTAACGGCCTTTACTTCAGGTAAGGCGCTTGCTGTACGTTCCAAAACTTCCGGCCTATCCAATCGATAGCTGACCTCTTGCTGTTCCCTGAATCCTGGATGATGCACCTGTAAATGGGAAACCACATCAGCAATGGCATTATTCACGTACGACCGCCCCATACCCGTTGCAAAGCCTGTCATGAATAGGGCTGCCCATATTCCGATACCTATGGCCAGGATGACCACCAGACTACGGGTCGGGTTTCTCCAAATATTTCTCCATGCCAGAATCGGTAGCATTGTTTATGATTTAATGGTTATTTACGCATCGCCTTAACCGCTTGTAATCGAAAGACCTTTCGAACGGGCCAAAGCCCCAGAACCGCCGTCATTAAGAACACGACCAATGCCTGGGCTAAAAAAATTACAGGATCGAATTCTGCGGGGAAAATTGGTTCAAACCCATACTGTTCCAGCATTTGGGCATACTCCCCGGTAAATCGGATAGGGTAGCGATTAAAATAACCCACCACCGGAATGGCAAGCAGTATACCCGCTACTGCTCCCAATAATCCCATCCATACAATTTCGAGCCAGATAGAAAGGGAAAGGGTTGGGCGGGAGGTCCCGATGGCCGTCAATACACCAAGTTCAAATTCGCGTTCTTTAGTTAACATCAGGATGGTGCCAAATATCCCAAAGGCGATGATCATGTACAGGATTAAATAAACAATGATATTGCCCGCACTGTCGAGGGCTTTTGCTTCCAGTAATTCGGGCATTATTTGCTGCCAACTCAGTAAATCAAATGCACTTGTATCTATTTCTGATCGCAATTGATCAAGCAGCAGTTGAACAGCTCCGTCGGATTCCAGGTTCAGGACCAGGGTGGTGACCCGGCCTTCAGCCCCATAAAACCATTGTGCCTCCAAAAGTGGCATATAGACCATTGAATTATTTAATTCCGGTGACGGAAAATGGAGCAAACCAAAAATGGGGTACTTCCCGGCTGCATTAACTCCTCTGAAACCCTGGCTGATCAGCAGAAGGGTATCCCCCAATTCAAGGTCCAGGGTTTGCGCTACCCCCTCCGCCACCAGCACTCCTTTAGAGTCTCCTTGGAAATAACTGCCAGCGGTTAAACGCTTCGACAAGCCAGTCATAACATCCTCCCGTTGGGGTTCAACCCCGACTACAAGGGCCCCCATGGTATGTTGGCCGGTGGAAGCCAGAGCATAAGACTCCAGGCGAGGGGTAAGCCCCTTTAAATAGTCGTACTTTTCCGGTAAATCTTCCAATTCCGTCGTAAAGACAAAGGCCTTGTTCAGGGTCTGTTCCTCCCGGTATCCCTTCGGTTGTATTTGGGCATAACCGACGTAATAATTCACTACATTCCGGATCATATTATTCCAGGCCCCTTGCTGCAAGGCTTCCATAAAACTTGCGAACAAAACCGCGAACATGATGGAAGAAGCAGTGATCAGCGTGCGCCGTTTATTGCGCCAAATGTTTCTCCAGGCTAGTTTTAGTATCATGTGTAAGTAGTAATGGGTGATGAGTGTTGTTCAGCGGGAAGCGAAAAAACCGTTCAAGCACTCCTCACTTATTTCAAGGGCTAAGTCGTTTCATATTCTGGATGGAAAAAAATTGATCGTCCAGCTTGACATCGAAGGTTAATTCCTGGTATTGGATAATGGTTCTATTGCCGGGTTCATCGGCTGGGGTCACTTCCAATCGGGCAGGTAGGACCTTGCCTCCCAACTCGCGTATATCCTTTCCCTCCATGGTATTAACCAGGTAATTGTCTTCGTCATAGAATTCGACTTTCAGTTGCAGGTATTCCTTTTTGCTGACCCACATGAAGATCCGCCCCCAAACGACAGGAGCATCGGGCTTTGGGGTGAGTTCGATCTTGTAGCAGGGGCGTTCATCGATAGATTCCTCTCCCAGCAATTGATGCTCATAGTCTTCTACGATAGAGGATTGCCTCACCAGATCATCATTGGTAAAGTCGGATCCCATCCAGGATTGCATCATCATGGAGGGTGGCATTTTGATACTCCGGTCAATGGTAGGTTGCCAGTTCCACATTTCCAGGTCCCGCTTGAGAAAGGCGGTGCCCTTATCCCGGGCCGGACTGGTAATCAAGATCAGGGCCAGTTCATCCCCTTTCGACCAGCTTTTTAAGCCCACCTCTCTCGACCAATCGGGCCGCTGAATAGTCATCGTCATTTCGGCATAACTGGATTTCCCCTGTAGTTTTTCGTCCGATTTTCGAACGATCTCCATGGCATCCTGGGCAACCAGACCGCCTCCCGTAAAAAAGAGTATTAGGAATAGAATCCATTTCATTTTGTAGGGTATTGTTTTTCGGTATAGCGTTTTAAAAGGTAGTCTTGCATGGCTTCCAGCTCATAATCGGCTCTGAGGGTCATATATTGTAGCAGAATACCATCAAGCATAGAACCATACAGGTAGGTTTCCTTTTCCGGTTCGTCAGCGCCCAGGCGTTCGAAAATGCCGATCATTAGCCGGATAGAGGTTTCCTTCTGCCGCTTCACCAGAGGCATCAACTCACTCAATACATCCGGCTGAAAAGCCAGAGAGGTCATGAACCGCCAATAATTAATGTCCTGAAGTACCATTTGAACAGTTGCTTTCGTCAGAGCGATCAATTGCTCCAGAGGGTCGGATATCGTTTCCAAAAATTGCTCCATCAGGGCCTCCCCTTCAGCGACCTGTTCTTCAACCAGTGCAAACAGCAAGTCCTGCTTGCTGTCAAAATAATTATAGATCAAGCCCTTTGAAACGCCTGCTTCCTTTGCCACCTGGGCCATGGAAGTATTGGCATAACTGCTTTTGGCAAACAACTCTAAAGCGGCTTGCTTGATCTGCTGCCTGCTCTGCTCGCGTAGCTCCTCGAATTGGGATTTTGTCCTGGGCGACATGTGAATTTTTTATTGACTATACGTTCAGTCATAAATTTAAAGGAAAAGATGATCACTGTCAAAACTTGGCGAGATGATTTTTGTCAGCACCTATGCGGGCTGATTCGAAGAGTTGTTCCAAACCCTAGTATATAGAAAGGGAATGGCTTAAGCAGTAGGTTCCCGATTCTTACCGGAAGGAACCATAATTTGGCAGCAGGCACTTAGACCGTCTTCAAAACGCTTTATCTTACTATCCCGGTAAGGTGATAGCAAGCAGTTTCTTGAGGATTGAGCAGATTAATAATTACTCCTTTTCCTTTAACCATTCCAACACCTTATCCACTGGCAGTTCCTCTACCTTTCTCCCGTTCCCCCTCATTGTTTCGGCGGCGAATAGAGAATTGATGATAGCCTCTTCGGTGGCTTCGATAACCGCCATGAAGAGTGGGGTCATGGAGTTGTTACTCAACACTGTAGTCGTTTGGAGCGGCGCATCTGAGGAATAAGGTATCTGAAGTGCTTCGGTTGTAGAAAAGGCGATGACATAATCCCCACTGCCATTGGAGGCGATACCACCAGTGCGCCCCAGGCCGAGCAGTGCGCGTTTGGCCAGCCGCTTCAGATTGCGGGCATCGAGGGGTGCGTCGGTAGCCACTACGATCATACAGGAGCCATCGGCTCCATCCTGCAACTGGTCCCGGAAATAGTATTGCTCCAGAGACTTGCCCACCGGGTAGCCGTTAATTGTAAGAGCACCCCCGAAATTGGTCTGCACCAGGACCCCCAGCGTATATCCTCCGAACGATGCCGGTAATTGCCGGGAGGCCGTCCCTATACCGCCTTTAAAACCAAAGCATCGGGTACCCGTACCCGCGCCCACATTGCCCTCAGCCACCGTGTCGGTCGCATTCTGAAGAGCTTCCAGGATATGCTTTGGTCGAACATGTCGGCCCCGAATGTCATTCAGGTAGCCGTCGTTATTCTCTCCTACTACAGCATTGACGGAGCGGACCTCTTCATTGCCCGATTGCTGGAGGGTATATTCCACGAGGCCTTCTATACCGGCGGCCACACTAAGGGTGTTGGTCAATACGATGGGCGTTTCGATATTACCCAGTTCCTCGACCTGGGTGCTGCCCGCCAATTTGCCGAAACCATTGCCCACATAGACGGCAGCAGGCACCTTGTTCTGGAAAATATTTCCATCGTGCGGGACTACCGCAGTCGCCCCGGTTCGAATGTTTTCTCCTTCGATAAGGGTAACTTGCCCTACTTTCAGCCCTGGCACATCGGTAATAGCATTTTGAGGCCCGGTAGGCATCAATCCAATCGTAATGCCCAGTTCCCTGGGGCGTTCCTGAGCGTAGACAGACATGGCAAATAAAGTTGAACAACAAATGGTCAAGAGATGAACCCGCATAAAGCAATTCGAATTTTAGGATTTTCGTAAGATAAGTATTCGCTCCTTCGGCGTTTATTAAATGACTGTCTAGAATTTATAAAATTTAAGATCTTAAAATTTTCCTCCATGTTCCGATTTCTATTCTTCCTGCTCCCCCTTCTCTTTGTTTTACCCGCTGAGGCACAGTTCGGTGATATTCTGAACAAGGCTAAAAAAGTGGTCACCGGAGAAAGTGGTGAGGACAATATTGGCGACGCCCTTAAGCAGGCCCTGAACCAGGGAATTCAAGCCGCAGTTGATACCCTGTCTGCCAAAAATGGATTTTACGAAAGCCCTTACCGAATATTGGTTCCCGAGGAAGCACAAACCGCCATTAAGAATCTGAGCAACGTACCCGGTTTTCAAAACCTGGAATCTGACCTTACCCAACGCTTGAATGCCGCTGCCGAACTGGCTGCCAAAAAAGCTACTCCCATCTTCGCGGATGCCATCACGCAAATGACTTTCGAAGATGCAATGGGTCTGCTCATGGGTGAAGAGGACGCGGCAACCCGTTATTTGGAACGGATAACCTCCGATCAACTTTACTCGGAGTTTCAACCCATTGTAGCCCAATCGCTTGATGAGGTAAATGCCCGCCAGCTATGGACCAGCGCTGCAAAAACCTACAATCAAATCCCCTTCGTCAAGCAGGTAAATCCCGATCTGGATGATCACGTCACCATTAAAGCCCTCGATGGATTATTCAGCCTGATCGAGAAAAAGGAAATCGAGATCCGGGATAAACCCACGGTTCGAAATACGCAATTGCTAAGGGATGTTTTTGCCAAACAAGACAATTAAAGGGCATGGAGTAATGGGTTTCGAGGAATGATCTTCAACCCATAACTCATTCGTTCCATTTTCGAGCCAGGTACCAATTAGTAGCCAGAAAGGCGCATCCCAGCAGAATATAGAGTGTGCCCTTGATCAGATCGGACCATTGTGCGTCGAAAAACCGGAGGCTTAGCAAGGCCAGCAAGGTGATCAGGCCAATATTCAGTTCCACTAAACGCCTTTCCAGTATTCCAAGGCGGAGGTACCACAGTCCGAATCCTAAAGCAACAAGATTTGCCCAAACCACCCCCAGCCCTGCTTGATGGAATTCATAGAAACCGATGTAAATCCCAAAAATCAGGGGAAAGAGTACCGGCCCCCAATCCTCAGGGGTAAGAGCCCGCTTTTGCAAAGCCCGGAAAACCCCCAAAAGCCAGGCAGCTACCATTAACCCTAAAATGGCAAATTGAAGGTAAGCTACCCAGGTGGGCGTAGTTCCTGTAAATGTTCCGAGCAGGTCCATATTCTGTTCATAGGTCCCGATCAACAATAAAATGATACCGGCTAGAAAAGCAAACTTTTGCAATGGTCGTAACCACCAACTTTGCCCGGCCTGTTTTCGGGGAAGTTCGATTAGATAGAATAAGGAAAAGAGCAAACCGGTTCCAAAATACAGCTGCAGGCCAAGCTCCGCCTCGGTAAAGAACAGCCATCCGGTAAGCACACAAATGGCCAGAACCCAGCCTGTAATGGGCCAGCGCCAATAGGTTTTTTTCTCTTGGTAAATACGATACAACTGGGGCAAAAGGGAGGCCAGACCCAGCCAAAAAGAAAAGCGTTGCTCTACCGCTGCTTCTCCTGCCCATATCATCCAACCGATCAATAGGGCATGGGTAACCAGACTCGAATTCAAGAGGTATACAAAGGGAAGGCATCCGACCAACCAGGCAAGCAACAAACTGATCTCCTCACCCTCCAATTCATAGGTTAAGGCAACCAGGGTAAGGGTAGCTCCCAGGGTAAGGGAGGCAAATAAGGAAGCTCCTTCCCGCCAGGCGAGCTTATCTCGCTTTCGAAGCCAGCCATAAATAAAAATACCCCCTCCAACCAAGGCAGGTAAAAAACTAATAAAGCGCCGCCAAAAAGGAGAAATGCTTTTCCATTGATAAGCAAAAACCAAGAGAATGCCACCGCTGATCAATAGGACAGCAACCACGCCCAATATCAATTGTGCAACCTGTAATCGGCTATCGGGTCGGTTCCCACTTAAATAGTCAGCGATGGCCTCCGCCTGATCTGCACTGATCAGGCCTTCTTGCTCCAGTTCCGGCAACAAGGCATTTAATTTCCGCGCTTCCTTGGGATCCATTTGCTTTATAAGCTTACTTTTCCCGGAAGATAAGGAAATTGGGGTTTCGGTGTTGCGTTTGTACCTTTAACTCTTCGAGGCTTTTAGTTTCACCCCAAGCAGTTCGTATTTTTTAACCAATTGGTTAAAAATAGCTGCATTTTCCTTTAGTTTTTGTTGTACTTCCTCCCTTAGATCCGTCCATTCCGTTTCCAGATCTGACCAGCGTTCGTAGGCGGCCTTGGGCGGGCGTCCTTCTCGTCCACCAGAGATATAGCCATCCGGGCCGGTTACATAGCCATAGTTTTCCACCAGTTGGTTGTCCAGTTTCGGTGCAAAACGGATGGGATCCTGACCACTTTGGTTTTTGGTTTGCATCAATTTTTGTTCATATGCAGTCAGTTCTTCCAGTAATTGCGGGCCAATTTCGTTGATCTCCTCATTATCGGACTGTTCTGTCAACCATTTGATCTGTTTTTTGACGGATCGAATTTCGCCCACATATTCGTGGACCTCTGTTATAGCTTCGCGGAGTTGTAGCCCTAATTCCAGTTGTGCCTGATAATCATCCGGGCTGATCGCATCTTCGATACGTGGGTCTTCCTTTACTTCTAAAGTTTGGCTAATTACCTGGTCACCTAACTGCATTCGAACATCATATGTCCCGGGAGGAGCTTTTACACCTCCCTGATACCCCCAAATGATGGCACCATCTATGAAAGTCGGACCTTCGTAAGTCAGGTCCCAGTTGAAGCGATGCGTACCGGTTTTATTAGGCAAGAGTCGGGTTTTATGATCTTTAGCCAGGGTCGAATCACTGGAGAACACCCGCACCACCCGAGCTTCAGCGTCAAGAATTTCAATTTTAACATCCTGCTCCATGCTATCCTGCAAAAAGTAATACAGGGTGGCGCCACTGGGTTTAGCCTCCGGAGCCAGCTCGGCAAGTCCACCAGAGCCTTGATCATTAACTTTGTAGGCTGGGCGGGGTTCGAACAAATGTATATCCTTTTCCGCTATGTCCTTG
This sequence comes from uncultured Saprospiraceae bacterium, assembly GCA_964479625.1. Lineage (GTDB taxonomy): Bacteria > Bacteroidota > Bacteroidia > Chitinophagales > Saprospiraceae > CAYZMS01. The sequence goes on along the minus strand of CAYZMS010000013.1, from coordinate 61,259 downwards.
GAAATTTGGTGTAGAGGGGTAATATCGTCCATGATCCAGAAGGAGCGCCCCTGAGTCGAAAGGACCAGATCTTGCTGATGGACGCGCAGATCGGTAATCGGCACCACCGGTAAATTGAGTTGCAGCGGCTGCCAGTTAGCGCCTTCATCGAAACTCACGAACATGCCAAACTCTGTACCGGCATACAGCAAGCCCTTCCGTTCGGGATCCTCCCGTACCACCCTTACAGGATAATCTTCCGGAATACCGTTAGATCCATCGGTAAGTAGGGTCCAGGATTTTCCGTAGTTGTTGGTCAAATAGACATAAGGACGAAAATCGTCAAAGCGGTATTTCTGAACGGCCATCAAGGCTCTGCCAGAGGCATGGGTGGATAAGTCGATTTTGTTTACCGTTCCAAAAGCTGGCATACCCTTTGGGGTGATCTCCTCCCAGCTTTGAGCGTCATTCCGGGTAATGTGTACCCTGCCATCGTCGGTACCCGCCCAGATAGTTCCCTTAGCATTGGGGTCGGGAACAATTTCGAAAACCGTATTGTATATCTCTACCCCGGTGATATCATGGTTGATGGGTCCCCCCGAATACTCCAGGTGTTCAGGTGTGGCGGTAGTCAGATCCGGGCTGATGACTTCCCAGGTTTGTCCCTTATCCCGGGAGCGGTGAACATGCTGGGATCCGTGAAAGATCTCTTTTCGATCGAAGGGAGACACTGCCATTGGAGATACCCATTGGAAGCGGTATTTTAGATTTTTAGCCGCCTCTCCCAATTGTAATTGAGGATAGCTCATTACATTGGTTACCTGTTGGGTTTCCTGGTCAAAGCGATCCATCACACCACCGTAGCAGCCGGCATAGATCACTTCGGGATAATCCGGGTGCAAGGCGACCGGACCGGTTTCGCAGCCACCAACGGAATACCAATGCTGTTTTGGATGTATGGTTTGATTGGAGGTCCAGGAGGGAACGGAAATAGTCGTGTTATCTTGCTGAGCTCCGTACAGACGATAAGGAAAGCCGTTATCGACAGTCACACCGTACAATTCTGCCGTGGGTTGGTTGAGGTAACTCGACCAAGTTTTACCCCCATTTAAGCATACTTGTGCCCCTCCATCATCCGCAACTACCATGATCTCCGGGTGTTGTGGATTGATCCAAAGGTCGTGGACATCACCATGTGGAACGGGAATTTGTTGATAGGTCTTTCCGCCATCTACGGATCGGTAAAGGCCGGTATTTAGTGCGTAAACAGTATGCTGATCTTGGGGGTCCGCTACGACATGCGTGTAATACCAGGCGCGCTGGCGCAATTTGTTTTCCGAATTGACCCGTTCCCAGGTTTTGCCAGCATCATCCGACCTGTAAACCCCACCAGCGGGTTCTGCTTCGATAATGGCCCATACCCGGTCTGGATCTGCAGGAGAAACACTTAAACCGATTTTCCCGACCATTCCTGTAGGCAAACCGCCCTTCAATTTTTTCCAGTTATCCCCCCCATCAGTCGTTTTGTAAACACCTCCATCCATACCACCGCTGATCATGGACCAGGGTTTACGTTCGGCCCGCCACATGCCAGCGTAGATCTCATTGGGGTTGTGCGGGTTCATGGCTAATGAAATGGATCCTGTTGTGTCAGAAAGTTGTAAAACAGCTTCCCAGGTCTTTCCACCGTCTTTGGAACGGTAAACGCCACGCTCTTCGTTAGGACCGAAAATATGGCCCAAGACCGCTGCATAGACCAGGTTTTCATCTTTCGGGTGTACCCGGATCTTTCCGATCTGCCCTGCTTCTAGTAAGCCGCTATGGAACCAGGTCTTTCCGCCGTCATTGGATTTATAAACCCCACGGCCGGCGGAGGTATTCCCGCGGGGATCAGCTGAGCCCGAGCCCACGTAAATGACGTTCGGATTGGATTCAGCAATAGCGATGGCACCAATGGAGCCTCCAAAGAAGCCGTCACTAATGTTGTGCCAGGTGCCACCGGCATCATCCGTTTTCCAGACACCACCTCCAGTACCCCCCATCAGAAATACATGTGGTTGATCGGGATAACCGGCTACTGCCGTTGAACGACCACCGCGGTACGGACCTACCATACGATATTTTAATCCCGACAATAAATTGGAGTCAATTTGCGGTTCACCAAGCTGAGCAATTGCTTTTGTTGAGGGAAGCGCCAGGCTAAAAAGGGAGACCAGAAAGGTCAAAAGGAAGATCTTGGATTTCATATTATTCATGAATTGGTTGTTGATTCGCTCTCGGTTACCCGAATATAGCTCCGGGTTTATTATTCTGGACAAAATAAAAAAAAGTATGGATTGCACGCAGCGGTCGCAGAGCAACGCAGCCTTCCCCAGCGGT
>CAYZMS010000013.1:0-58801 GCA_964479625.1 uncultured Saprospiraceae bacterium | reverse complement strand
CCCTCGCTGCGATCTCCGCGATTCGTGGCGGACGTAGCGTGAACCCTTCACCTCCCTCGATTGACCTAAGCCTGTTTTTCGGATTTATCCCTCCCTTTAAGCAAAAAGTATGGATTGCACGCAGCGGTCGCAGAGCAACGCAGCCTTCCCCAGCGGTCTTTTGACTTCCCTCCCTCGCTGCGATCTCCGCGATTCGTGGCGGACGTAGCGTGAACCCTTCACCTCCTTCGTTTTTGCCGTCTTATCAACTTTGGTCCATACCATAACCAGAAACCGGTCAAAATCATCACCATCAGTCCGAAACCCAGGATGCTCATCGAAACCAACTTAAATCCATCACTGATGATGGAGCCATCGTGCAGGGCTTCAATCCAATCGGAATGTCGTCGAGCCACGGATAAAACGGAACCCGTGCTACCATCTACCTGAACCTCCCAATAGCCTTTTTCAAATAAGACCTTTACCATGCCTTTAGAAGGGCGGACGTCCATTTTATCAATGGGGTTATCCGCCTGATCCGGGTGAGTAGCGACCAGTCCCTCCTGTGCAACTGCAGCGATCGCCTCCAGGGAGATCCAATCCTTCAACATTTCGGATTGTCCTTTTTGAGCGGGGGGTTGTAGCACAGGCACGTCCTTTTTCCAGGCAAGAAGAATTCCTGTAATAGTACTGACCAGTAGAATTGTCGCCAATGCTAACCCAATAAAACGGTGATATTTTCTAAAGGTACGCAGTTGTTTGACCTGCGCCTCTGATGTTTGTTTTTCGACCATAAATTCTAAAATACGAAGGATGCCGTGTGAACGAACCTCTAGCGCAACTTTTTTTCAAGAGTTTGGATAATTTGACCGGATACATCCACCTTACTGGTACGTTCGATCCCTTTCAGGCCAGGAGAAGCATTGATTTCCAGGATGAGGGGCCCTCGATCAGATCGAAGTAAATCGACACCGGCAACTTCCAGTCCAGTTATTCTGGCCGCATTTATAGCCAATTCTTGTTCATCCGATTTCAGTTTGATCGGACGTGCTGTTCCTCCACAATGTAGATTAGATCGAAAATCCCCGGGAGCTGCATGGCGCTGCATGGCTGCGACCACCTTCCCTCCCACTACAAAAGCCCGAATATCCGTTCCTTTAGCCTCTGCAATAAATTCTTGTAAAATAACACGTTGCCTTAGCTGCAAGAATACCTCTATAGAAGAACGGGCGGCAGCTAAATTTTCAGCCAGCACCACTCCGATGCCATGCGTACTTTCGACGAGTTTGATCACCATGGGAAAGCCGCCCACCCTGGGAATTAGATCTTTCAAATCCCTGAGGGAACCGATAAAGGCAGTCTTTGGAACAGCCAGCCCAGAAGCAGACATAGCCTGTAGGCAACCCAATTTATCACGCACCGCCAATAAACCATCTGCCCGTAGTAAAGTGGGAACGCCCATCAATTCGAATTGCCGTAATAGAGCGGCCCCCTGAACGGTCATGGAGCTCCCGATGCGAGGGATTAAGCCATCGACTCCCTCCAGGTGTTGATTTTCATAAAGCACCAAAGGGCGGTCGTTCTCGAGCAACACACTGCAACGCATATAATCTACCACCCACATTTGATGCCCTCGTTTTTTACCTGCCTGTAACAAGCTCCGGGTAGAATACAGGTCTGGATCTCTGGATAAAATGGCAATATGCATAAGTTTACAGTTCTTCCCGATTCTTTTACTAATTTCGAACTCTGCAACAAACCGCTGCAATGGTGAACATCAAATTTATCCTCTTATCGAATGTACTAGTGTTTCTTTTCTTCTTCCCTGCCAACCTGGCTGCCCAGGAAAATCCGGCGCCCGAACGAATCAGTTTGCTTACCTGTGGTCCCGGAGACGAACTGTATTTCGCCTGGGGGCATTCCGCCCTGCGGGTTTACAACCCTCTAACCGGAGCCGACACGGTTTACAATTGGGGCGTTTTCGACTTCGCCACCCCAAATTTCTATTTGAAATTCATGCGCGGTAAGTTGCTTTATTTCATGGGCAAAGAGCCTACCCGACGATTTCTTTACCCTTATCGCGCGACAGATAGATGGGTTTACGAATTACCACTCGATCTCCGCCCCGAAGATAAGGCAGAGGTCCTGAATTTCTTGCAAGAAAATTATAAGCCTGAAAACCGCTATTATCTCTACGATTTTTTCTTTGATAATTGCGCCACCAGGATACGGGATATGCTTAGGTCCACCATGGATCTGAAAGCAGTGGAGGTACCGGATATGCAGGAAAAGACCCTTCGGGATCTTTTACATGAATATCTAGAACAGCGTCCCTGGACCCGGTTTGGGATCGATCTCATCCTTGGAGTTCCTTCAGACCAGCCCGCTACTTTCGAGAATGCGATGTTTCTGCCCGACTATTTGGAAGACCATATTCAGCACTACCGGCATAATGACCTTTCGATCACCAGAGATCGCCGGGAAATCCTTCCCATCCAAAGGGTAAAAAAAAAACCTAGATGGCTAACCCCCACCTGTTTGTTCTGGGGGCTTCTTACTTTTTTCGTGGCACTCAGTTGGTTTGCTCCCAAAAGCATGATCCTGAAGCTCCTGGATACCAGTTTGTTTTTAGCTGCGGGTCTGGGAGGACTGCTTATTCTGGTGATGTGGTTAGGGACCGATCACCTGGCCACAAAGGTCAATCTCAACCTGCTGTGGCTAAATCCTTTTTACCTTTTTTCCATAGGGTATATCTGGAGAACCAAAGGTAAGATGGGGTGGATCATATGGATTGCAGCCGTTTTATCGGCTGTCACCCTTATTTTTTCCTTCCTTCTACCCCAGGCCTTTCATCCTGCTATCTTTCCAATCGGTTTAAGTTTAATCCTGAGGGCAGTATTACGTACGAGGGTGGGAGCAATATTAATGGAACGAAAGTAGAGTGGAAGGCTCCCCTGGCTTTTACCCAATAATTTGGTTGTTTTTCATAATTCTTCCGAAAAAAAAGCCTCATTCTTTTCTTTTTAGTAGATTTTTACAAAAAAAGGCAATATTTTTGAAAAAAACCATCCTCCCTTGAATTCCCCTCGAAAATGCATTGTCTGATCAATGCCTAAAATTTGGGCGAACGGAATACGAGCGCACTGTATAAAATAAAAGTGGTAACTACTTAAGGCAACTTCATTCGTTCAGAGGCGCGATAGTTCTCAAAATTACTGGCAACTGGAGTACCAACAATAGGGTATCCTCTTCAAGGTACCCTTATTGGTGTTTATTGGAGGCAATTTTAAGGAACCTACAATACACTAGATTAAAGATTGATCAAAGGTTCCGATATGCTTTGAGAAAACTTACCCCTGCCGGCACTACTTAATTGCCGCAGGGAAAAATATGCAGTATGAGAAAAAGCTACACACTAGCCCTTTGCCTGGGCTTGTGGTTACAGGTATGTTTGGTACATGCGCAGTCTTTACCATCCGGTTACCAGGAGACTATTCAAATATTCAATCCGGATCTATACCTTGCGTTACAGTGGCGGAATATTGGCCCATTCCGAGGAGGGCGTAGTGCTGCTGTGACAGGTGTTCCTGGCCAGCCATTAACTTACTATATGGGTTCAGCTGGTGGGGGAGTTTGGAAAACGGAAGATGGAGGGCAGGTCTGGTCGAATGTTTCCGACGGGTATTTTGCTACCGCCGCAGTAGGTGCCTTGGCGGTTGCTCCTAGTAACCCGGAAGTCGTTTACGCAGGTATGGGAGAACACGTAGCCAGGGGAGTGATGACCACCCATGGTGACGGCATCTACAAATCAGAGGATGGCGGCAGGTCCTGGATGCATTTAAACCTGATCTTTTCCCGCCATATTGCTGCCATTGAGATCCACCCAACGGATCCTGAAACAGTCTATGTTGCCGTGCAAGGGGCGCTTTTTGGTCCTAGCAAAGACCGAGGCATTTACAAAACAGAAGACGGAGGAAGAACCTGGTCCCATATCCTTTTCATCAATGAGACAAGCGGAGCCGCTGACCTTAGCATGGATCCCACCAACCCGGACATTCTTTTCGCTGCCATTTGGGACCACCAACGTACCCCCTGGGACATCAGAAGCGGTGGACCGGGCTCAGGTATTTATAAATCTGTTGACGGTGGACAAAACTGGCAATTAGTTCGGGAAGGGCTACCTGAAAAAATGGGGAAAATAGGTATAGATATCTCTCCGGCAGACCCGGATCGGATCTATGCAGTCATCGAAGCCGAAGAAGGTGGCGTATTTCGGTCCGACGATGGAGGAAACCAATGGACTCATCTTAATGCCGGGCGCGAAACAACCGCCCGTGCCTGGTACTATTGCAAGATCATTGCTGACCCCCAAACCCCTGAAACCGTTTATGTTCTTAACAATGCACTGCTTAAATCTACCGATGGTGGCAACAGGTTCACCCCCCTTACCGTTCCCCATGTCGACCAACATGCACTCTGGATCAACCCTTCGAACCCTCGCCAAATGATCCTTGGAAATGATGGAGGCGCCACCATTTCTCTGAACGGAGGAAAAACCTGGTCCTCCCAGAATAACCAACCTACCGCTCAATTGTACCGACTTACCGTCGATAACCAATACCCCTCCCGGGTTTATGCCGGTCAACAGGACAACACCACCATTTCCATTCCCGAACGATCGCCAGCCAACTGGATCACCGAGCGGGACTGGCACCCCGTAGGAGGAGGTGAAAGTGGATTTATCGCTTTAGATCCAGACAATCCAAAGATCGTCTACAGTGGTAATTATCTGGGGCAAATCACTCGCTTCGATCAATCGACTCACCTCGGGCAGGACATAATGGCACTACCCGGTATGGACCTGGGACGTGCTGCTAATAATATGGCCTATCGCTTTAACTGGAATGCTCCTATCGTTCTAAACCCGCACAACCCGCAAACCCTTTACCATGCGGCGAACGTGGTTTTAAAAAGTTCTGACCAAGGAAAAAATTGGCTGGAGATCAGCCCTGACCTTACCCGTAATGAACCTGAAAAACAAAAACTGGCAGGAGGCCCATTCACAGTTGAAGGAGCTGGGGTAGAAGTCTATAATACGATCAGTTACCTGGCTGTTTCTCCTCAATCCGAGCATACCATTTGGGTGGGTACGGACGATGGCAAGATACATCTGACGAAGGACGAAGGAGCAAGTTGGCAGGATATCACCCCTCCTGTTTTACCGGAATGCATTATTAACAGCATAGAATTGTCTCCTTTCCAGGAGGGTACGGCTTGGATTGCTGCCCATCGGTACAAATTCAACGATTTCACCCCAATGATTTACCGTACGGACGATTTTGGGAAAAGTTGGCAAAAATGTACTAACGGTATCCCTTCGGAGGACTTTGTCCGGGTTGTAAGGCAGGATCCGGTCCAACCGGATCTACTTTTCGCCGGTACAGAAACCGGGCTTTACATCTCTGTAAATGGCGGGAAAAGGTGGTACTCTTTCCAGCTCAATCTGCCGACCTGTCCGATCACCGACCTGAAGATCCATCAGAACGATCTAATTGCAGCTACGGCCGGCCGATCTTTCTGGATATTAGATGAGTTAACAGCTCTCCGTCAAACCATGGGAACCCCAAACAAGCAAGCGATCATTTTTACTCCTTCTCCCGCTATACGACAGGAACTTCAGGTGGGCCATTCCTATACCCTACCTCAGGGGGAAAACCCAGCACCTGGGATGATCATCGATTACTTCATCCCACTGGAAGCCCAGGAAAAAGCTATTCAAATTTCGATATTCGACCAATCTGGCACCTCCGTCAGGGCCTTTAAAAACGATCCACCCGCCGAGGATGCTGGACAGGTACCAATGGGCCAAAATTCCTTGCTTGCCAAACGCTGGGGGATAAACCGTTTAGTTTGGGATCTTCGCAGAACGCCATTCCCAACTGTTCCAGGGCAATTTATTTATGGTGATTTCAGGGGAGCCTTTGTCCCTCCGGGTCAATATGTAATAGCATTAAATATAGGAGATTCCCTGGTGAGTAAAACCACGGCCATTGTCTTGCCTGACCCTCGATTGGACTGCCCTTTGGAAGCCTACGAACAACAGGAAATTATTCGATTTGCATTGGATCAAGCCATACGCGAGATCCACCTGACTTATAACCAGGTGGAGGACGCCCGGCACCAATTGGAACAGGCAATGCTGCAATTAGATGAATCCAAGGAACTATACCAGCGCGGCGAACAGCTCATTAAAGCGCTTTCAACCTGGCAAGGAGAGGTAGTAGAAGAAGACCTGACAACCTTCCAGGAGGCGGTAAGTTACCCATTAGCACTAAGCGCACAACTTATGGACCTTTACCACCGGGCGGACACCCAGGATCCCAGGATCTCCGAAGGCATTAAATCCCGTACGGAGAGTCTGCTCCAGCAATGGGAAGAAAAACATGCAGCCATTCTGGATATTTTCCAAGACGCCGTAAAGGCATTTAACCGGGATTATTGCACGCAAAACCCTAGTTCAAGCTGGAAGCCACTTCTAATTTTGAATAAAACCTCAAAAATATCTCAAGGGAATATTACATTACCCAATCAGTAAGGTGTATTTTTGTCCTGGTCGCCAATTACCTGTTTCTACGCCTGAAGGGGAATCGATCGCAGGTACGGCAACAACATTTGTCCATCGAATTAAACTGATACGCAATGGAATCGATGAAACAGTCTTCCCGTTTGGATTGGATCTTTTTTTTGGGATCACTGGCCGTTTGTATAGGCTTGCTGGCTTTTGCAGACGAATGGTTTTGGCTTGCCCTTCCTTTCGTACTAACTTATTTTGTCAAAGCATTGAATGTTATATAATTCCCGCTATTAAAAAAAATAACCTGTCAGGAGGCCAAATCTGCAAACCCAACAGGTTATTTTTTGAAGGTAAGCACCCTAGTTTTTTTACTTTTTAACCTTAATGGTGCAGCCAATGGCTTTGGTAAAGTCGGGGTCGGGAGAACCTCCTTCTTCCATAGCAGCAATCGCCTGCTCAACATATTTCGCACCTACTGCGCTGGCATCCTGAGGGTTATCATCAATTGCACCTATGTATCGAACCGTGCGCTCTGCGTCCAGTAAAAATACATGAGGGGTCCGGGAGGCACCGTATTGAGGGTAAACGGTCTGACCATCATCAAACAAATAATTAAAGGTAAATCCTTTTTCTTCAGCGCGCGCTGCCATTTTATCCATACTGTCTCCAGGTTGTACATCTGGATCATTTGGCATAATGGCCACTACGGGATAGCCTTTAGATACATAGTTTTCGTGCAATTCCTGAATGCGATCCTCATACAATACAGCATAAGGACAGGTATTGCAAGTAAAAATAACGATAAACCCTTTTGCATTATCAAAATCCGCCAGGGAGACCATTTCACCGGTCACCGCGTCTTTTAATTCAAAATCAGGAGCGGTATCTCCTATTGCAAGTCCGTTCAATTCAGTTGAAGAAACAGCAGTAAAGATCAAAAAAGAGGCAACCAATATGGAAGCCAGAGTTAACATTTTTCTCATGGTTGGCAGTTAAATTTTAGTGAATAATTCATTAACGCACCGATTGAACCAGGGCTTCCAGCTCCTGGTAATCGGAAAATTGTTCTCCGTAAAATATTTTTTTATCCTTATTATAAACGATAGTCGCTGGGATGGCACCGTCCCATTCCGGGCTTACCCGGTCGATCCAATCATTATATTTACTGTCTAAAAGTAAAGCTACGGTAGGCTCCAGGTCTCGTTCCTTCAAAAAGGATCTAAATTTTTTATCAATATCCTTTTTAAAATCCAGGCTTACCAAAACCACTTTTACCTGCTCGTCCTTGAAATTTTCATGTAAGGTTTCCAGATAAGGCATTTCTTCAATACAAGGTTTACACCATGTAGCCCAAAAATTGATCACATAGGTATAATCTGATTCCAACTCCAGGATGGGCGCGATCTCTTCAAAGGTTTGATAGGTTATGAAACCATTCTCTTCTAATTCCTGCAATTCACTTTCTGAAAGTTGCAAGGGATTATCCTTTTCTTTGGATTGGCAAGCAGTGACTGAGAGGAAAAGTAGGAATAAATACAGTGATGGGTGGTTCATATTTCCAGCTTATTGATCGAATTTAGCCCTTTTTGAACAGTCTACCCAAAAGAACGGCCGTACTTCCTCTTAGTTGCCTGAAAAATTAAATTAATCGACGAATCACAGGATAAAAAACTAAAATTGCATGGATTTTGCGCTCAGCTCCGCTCTTTTTTCTTCCCAATATCTCAAAGCTGACTGGTGTTCTTCGATCGAAATTCTAGCTCCTGCCCCATTCGAATCCTGAAACCGTTCAATTGCCTCCTCCAGTTTTCGATTAATGGATTCGATCTTTTCATCCAGGTCAGCCATAGAAAAATATTGAACCTGCCCGGTTCGACGATCCATGTGTTTGATTGTCGGACCATCATCCTGAGGTATCTCTTCGGCAGGGAATTCATTTTGGGCATCCGGTTCGTTAGAAAAAAGACCATCCAGGCTAACCCGTTCTTCATTAGGTCGCCTTTTGGCAGGGCGAGGCTTATGCCCGGATTGTCGCAATGTGGAGCGTGCCGGCTCTACCTGTGGTTCATCATCCTTGACGTTAAAGGTATCCTGGTGGGAGGGCTTAGGTTTAGGGGGTGGCCCTGAAGGCTCCATTGGCTCCTCTTTTGGTTCGGGAGCCCCTTCAAAATCAAAAAGAGTGGCAAATGTATTTGCCGGCTCTTTTACCGGCCCGTTTGGATCCCCGTTGTTGGCTTCATTAGAAGGATCGGTCTGATTGGATACTTCTCTGTTTTTTTTCTCTTGTACGGGAGGCTTAGAATTGGTCAGGTTTTCCCAATCATACTCTGACATTCGGTTTTTTTCCCGGAAGAGGGCTTCTTCAACAGGGGAAGGTACCAGATCAGGTAGGTTTCGATATTTTTTACGCACAAAATTGGTCAGATGCCGGCTTAAATATACATAAGGGAATACAAGAAGCTCCACCATCGCCGGCGCCTGAAAATCCGTGTTGGAAAACGGAACCACCCGTTCGATCCCCGTTTTATAATAGAAAATTTCCAGGTACCCGGAAAACAGGATCACCAAAATGACAGACCAGGCTGCAAAGCGGGCGATAAGGGTACTGAACATACTTGCAAATGCCTGGTTCTCTGCCTGCAAAGCTTTGTTCTGATCCTGAATATTTGAGCGGTTATTGTTCTTTTCTTCCTTTGCTTCCACTTCGGCAGTACGCCGCCAATCTTCCAGGGCGGACAACTGGGTATTTTGATCAGCCTTTAATTTTCGAATACTTTCAGAGCGTTGAGAAGCTAATTGAAGACTTTCGTTTTCCAGGCTATTTATTCGAGTAGTATAACGCTGCCCGGTTGACCATTGCTTTCGTTTGTATTGGTCTATCTGATTATCGTTTTCCTGGATGAGATTGTTGTAGTGAGCCGTTTCTGCGGCAATCAGCTCATCGTATCGTTGGTTTATGTCATTGCGTTGGGTAGTATAGTCTTTAGCAATTCTGCTCATTTCCCCTTCATAGCGCTCAGACAGGTGTCCAAGGTCCTGTAATTCCACCTTCGGGGCTACCTTGCGCATGGAATTACGCGTAGCGTATTGAGATAAATAAAAGGAATAACTAGTCAAAAAGAGAGCAATAAAACCTATTAAAAATACCGAAAACAGATCGAGCCCCTTATTGTAGCGATTTAGTAATGCTCTAAAAAGATAAGACCAGGTCTCTCGAATACCCATTTCTGCAGGAGCGACCAACATGAAAGCGATTAGTGCCAAAATACCGATAGTAGCAGGTAATGGCAATGGATCCAGCCAATCAGAGAAATAGATCTTAATACCAACAAGGGCGGTAGCCCCACTTAATAGTTGTAGACCGGTAATGATGTAGCGTGCCTTCCGGGCAGTCTGCGCCTCGTGATTGTAAAGCTTTCGATTACGGGGCGGGGAAAGGTGAATTTTCATATTAGAAAGTTTTGCCAAAAACGAACCTTCCCCTGGGGATGGTCCTTTCTCTCTTCAAATATAAAACAATTCTATTTAAACAGAAAATTTAAACACTTATTGTTTTATAATTAAAGGCAAAATATTCCTTCTCTTCAGTGGTCAATTCAACTGATACCCAAGCCCTAGATTCTCTACTGCTTTCAGGAATTCGTTCCCTGCATTAACGGTTCGCTTTTTAGCAAGCATAGGAACCTTCAATCGGGAGGATAGATCGTACAGCTCAAGCTTGAGCCGGTGTCCCCCTTTATGGAGTTGGCATAATTCGTCCAATTGATCGATCAACTCATCTGTAAGCGTTCCAACCGGAACTTTCAGGGTTACGGACTCCGTCAGGGATTCAGCAATTCCTTCAAGTAATTTAACCTCCAGTGGCTTTAATTCCATTTCTTCTCCTCGCCAGCTTTTTTGGAATTTAGCCCGAATAAAGATCGCTTTTCCCTCCTCCAGCAGGTGTTTGAATTTTTGGTAATCCTCCCCAAACAGCTTGAACTCCAGGTTACTGTTGTAGTCCGATATTTCAAAAATCCCCCATCCATTGCCATTTTTACTAATTCGATGCGTAGCCCGGGTGACCAACCCTCCAAGCTTAATAGCATTGTGGTGGTAAAAACGATCCACCCGATCGAGGGTACAGGTCATAAAATTTTCAATTTCCACCCGATAGTCATCCAAGGGGTGGCCACTCACAAAAATGCCGGTGACCTCCTTTTCCCGGTTTAGCTTTTCGATCAAAGGCCAGGGGTGACAGTCGGGTACCGGGGGTTCGGGGATCAGGACCTCATCGCTTTCCCCAAAAAGAGAATTGGAAGCCTGTGCCTTTTGACTGCGATAGGCATTTCCGTATCGAAGGGCGTGTTCCAATAGGGAATCGTATTTATCTGAAGGGGTGAAATACTGGGATCGATCCACGTCTTCGAAACAATCCAGCGCTCCTCCCAGAACCAGACTTTCCATAACTTTTTTATTCACCGACTTCATGCTCAGACGGCGCATCATATCAAAAATACTTTCGTACGGCCCGTTTTCCTCGCGTTCTGCAAGTAGTTCCTCCACAGGACCTTCCCCTACCCCTTTCAGTGCAGATAATCCGAACCGTATATTGCCGTTCGGATCCACAGAAAAATCACCCACAGATTCATTCACGCTAGGCCCGAGAACGGGCATACCCATCCGTTTACACTCCTGCAGGAAGAAAGTGATCTTGGTAATATCGTTCTTGTTATGGGTCAGGACCGATGCCATGAACTCCGCAGGGTAATGAGCTTTGAGATAGGCCGTCTGGAAGGCTACGAAGGCATAACAGGTGGAATGTGATTTGTTGAAGGCATAGGAGGCAAAAGCTTCCCAGTCTTTCCAGACCTTATCCAGCGTATTTCGTGGGTGCCCTCGTTCTTCTCCGCCAGCCATGAACTTGGGGTACAACTCATCAATGAGTTTCTTTTTCTTTTTCCCCATGGCCTTTCGAAGCATATCGGCCTGGCCTTTTGAGAAGTCGGCCAGTTTCTGAGAAAGCAACATTACCTGCTCCTGATATACAGTGATCCCGTAGGTTTCCTCCAGGAATTCTTCCATTTCGGGCAGATCATAAGTGATGGGTTCACGACCGTGCTTGCGGTTAATAAAGTTTGGGATATATTCTAGGGGGCCCGGCCGATACAAAGCATTCATAGCGATGAGGTCTTCGAATGCAGAGGGTTCCAACTCCTTCATATATTTCTGCATCCCGGCGGATTCGTACTGAAAAATGCCGATCGTTTCTCCGCGCTGGAAAAGTTGATAGGTTTGTTCATCATCCAGCGGTATAGTGTCCATATCTACTTTTAGACCATGGTTTTGTTCGATCATCGTCACCGCATCCTTAATTATGGAAAGGGTCTTTAGGCCGAGGAAATCCATTTTCAACAATCCCGCCTCCTCGGCCACACTGTTATCGAACTGGGTTACGTACATACCCGAGTCCTTGTCGATCTTTACGGGTACATACTTTGTGATCTCATCAGGGGTGATTACCACCCCACAGGCATGGATACCCGTATTTCGTACGGATCCTTCCAGTCGCTGAGCAGTCTGGATCATTTTACCGATCTGGTCTTCTCCTGCTGCAAGGTCTCGAAACTGATAGGCTTTATCCAGTTCTTCTGAATTAAGCGATTCCTTTAGTTTTTCGTCTACATCTCCCTCTGCCAACACCTTTTTTAAACTGGCTTTTAAATGTGCGGGAAATGTTTTTGCTACCCTGTCTACTTCCGGTAAAGGAATATCCATTACCCGGCCTACATCGCGCAGGGAGGACTTTGCCGCCATGGTGCCATAAGTCACGATCTGAGCCACCTGGTTTTGCCCATATTTATCGATCACATAATCGATTACCTTTTGGCGACCAACATCGTCGAAGTCGATATCGATATCTGGCATGGATATCCGCTCCGGATTCAGGAAGCGCTCAAACAGCAGGTCATACTTGATCGGATCCACATTGGTGATCCCAAGGCAATAAGCCACCGCCGAGCCAGCGGCGGACCCCCGCCCGGGGCCTACCGAAACGCCCATTTCCCGAGCAGTTTTGGTGAAGTCCTGGACGATCAGGAAATAGCCCGGATAGCCCGAGTTTTCAATAACGGAAAGTTCGAAATCTAACCGTTCTTTAATCTCCGGGCTGATAGTTCCATAACGCTCCCGGGCTCGTTCGAAGGTCATGTGCCGCAGATAATCGTCCTGACTTTTAAATTGCTCCGGAATGGGGAAAGCCGGCAAGAGCACATCGCGGGCCAGTTCAAGCGGTTCGATCTTGTCGAAAATTTCAACAGTATTATCCAATGCAAAGGGAAGGTCATGGAACAACTGCCCCATTTCTTCCTTTGTCTTGAAATAAAAATCAGGTGAAGGGAACCGAAAGCGTTTTTCTTCCTCCAGATGACTACCGGTATTGATACACAAAAGAATATCGTGCGGCAACCAATCATCCTCTTCTACGTAATGGGAATCGTTGGTCGCAATGACCTTGAGTTGGTATTTTTCAGCGAACTGAAGCAGTTGCTGATTGACATCTTCCTGGCTAAGGCCGAGCCCGTCGATATTTTCAAGACCTCGATGCCGCTGCAGTTCTATATAAAAATCGTCCCCCAACAAGTCTACCCACCAGCGTAATTTCTCTTCGGCTTCCTCTAACCTTCCGTGAAGAATAGCCTGGGGTATTTCCGCACCGATGCAACAACTGGTGGCGACTATACCTTCGTGATATTGTTCGATCAATGCCTTATCTATACGTGGAAATTTGCTGTATAGGCCCTCAATAAAGCCAAGGGAACACAACTTGGACAGGTTCTCGTACCCTTTTGCGTTTTTGGCCAACAGTAGTTGATGGTATCTGACGTCCTGCTCCCCCCTTGCCCTTGAAAACGCTTTTTTATGCCGATCTTCCACCAGATAGAACTCGCAACCGATAATGGGCTTAATACCGGCCCGGTTGGCCTCGGCAACAAATTTAAAGGCACCGAACATGTTACCATGATCGGTTAGGGCCACTCCTTTCTGGCCGTCAGCCGCGGCCTTATTCATCATTTCAGGTATACCGGAAGCACCATCTAAAAGAGAATATTGGGTGTGGCAGTGCAGGTGGAGGAACTCTGGCATTTATTTGGAAGGTTAAAATTTTAGTTTCTGATGTTGAATTGCTTGGGGCTTGCAGCCCTCCCATAGATGCTCGCTAAAGGAGCTCAATGGCAGCTATCATCACCAAAATGAACAAATAAAATGGTAAATAGTATACCTCAGACTATCCAATTTAACACAAATCTCCTTTGGCTCCAATAGAATTAAAACAAAAAGTTTTCCACACTGCTATACGAGCCAAGATGATTTGGTCACTACCGAAAGCAAGTCACCCTTCCCTTATTGGTCTTGTCTACAGTGTTCGATAAGATCGCGATAAACGGGGCTCCCTTTAAGGATTTCCTGGTTGCCCAAGAGGACCAGGTGCTCCCGTGCACGGGTCAGGGCAACGTTAAGCCGCCGGTCCACTCCTTCCTCTGAAAGGGATTGAAGGGATTGCAACTGACTGAGTCGGTTGGTACAAAGGGAAATGATGATGATCTTTCGGGCACCGCCCTGGTAGCGTTCCACTGTATCGATCGTAAATGCTGCGGGATCATAAGCTGCCTCCTGGAAGGCAGCCTGTATCTGGGCGATCTGAGCCCGGTAGGGGGTGATGATCCCGATAGCGCCGGCAGCTAGGGCCTGCCCTTCGGCAGCATACAGGCTTTGAAAGTGTTTTACTAGTTCTACCACTTGCTCCGCTTCAAACTGATTGGTCTTCCCGTGTGGACTGGTATCATCTACTGGTGTGTCCAGAAACAATACCCTTTCCCGGCAAAGAAGGGATTGCCAGGCGTGTTCAGGATCTTGGGGTTGGAGGCTAAGGGCAGCTCTTTGGTGGGTGGCGATATTATCCGGTAAAACTTGCAGGCCACCTTCGTAAAAGCGGCGGTTGGGGAATTCCATGATCCGTTCATGCATTCGCCCCTGGCGACTCAAGCGGCCATAAGCCCAGTCCCAGCCTTGCTGTTGGCAAAGGTGAAGCAGCCTTTCAAAATAAGAATTCCGCAAATTGGTAAGACCGATCTTTCGAAGAGCGGGCGCTGTAACCGCTGACTGCCGTTCATGCTGTACTACTACTGCCGGCAATTGCTTATGGTCCCCGATCAGCACGAAGCGTTTAACCTTCGGCAACAAACCCACCAACTGTGGTTCAAGTAGCTGACTAGCCTCATCGATGATTACCCTGTGGAACTGCTTTAGTTCGAACAGTTCAGGCTTTCCCAAAACGGAAGCTACCGTACCGATAATAATTCGGGTATTTTCGATCAACTTCCGAAGTTCTTTTCTGGTGGTAAGCTGTTCGGTCTGTGCCACCAGGAGGCGATCCGCAAAACGGGGATCGGTCGAAAACCGGGAACCGATCCGCAAATAGGCCTGGTGCATATCGGGGCAGTGGGCTTCGACCGCTTCGCAGATCTCATCTACTGCCCTGTTGGTGTAAGCCAGTAGCAGGAGGTTCTCTTTCGAATGGTCAAAGAGATAGCCCGCCAGTTGTTTTAACATAACACTGGTCTTTCCCGTACCCGGCGGCCCCCACAGTAAGAAATAATCCGGAGCGGCTAGGATTTGCCGGAATAAATCGGCTTGTTCTTTGGTCATTCCACCAGGCACTTCCAAATTTTGCTGCGGCGCCGGTTTGGCGGGTGGCTGAAGCCCCAGAAGCAGTGCCCGTTTGTCTTCGGGTGCCTGAGCAAAGGTGAACAGGCTTTGGTATAATTTGTTAAAGCTGCTGTCAAAAAGGTCATGTTCCAGATTCCAGTATCGGTGTTCCTGGAAGATGAGGTCGTTGAATTGGGGGGAACGAAGCCGGATGGTTACCTGTTTGTCGTTCAGTTCTACTATGCTGCACTTAAACAGTTGTTGTCGCAGAGGACTCCCTTCTCCTTCCGGGTACAGAACGGCGATATCTCCAATTCGAAAATTGGCCAGACGAATGGTTTTTTCGGTCCGAAAAAAGGTCAGTGTCGGGGCCTCCGACCGGGCCTGATTGTCGATCAATTGCAGGTGATTCAAGAGGGCAAAAGCTTCCATTTTTTCCTCTGGAGACTCCAGCCAAAGGGCAGCTTGCCCGTGTACGCCCTCGGTGGCATCCTGTCCAGTTTTGGCAAGTTTATGCTCCCGGGCCAGAAAGCCGGCAAAGGAGGCGAAATAAGCCCGTTCCAGTTTACTCAGCCCCTGCAAAGTTTTTTCGAAAGCCTGTAAATCAGTTACTACATAGCCTTTGGCTTCCGAGAAAAAAGAGGGGGACAAACGCCCGAATAAGGCCTGGAAGCGTTCTCCCGCATCGGTTTCTCCCAGGAAAGGATTATACCCTTGTTGCATCAATCGTCGCTCCAGACCAAGGATGAGGTTTCTGACGCGTAGGGCGTCGTATTGTTGGGTAAGAGAGGCCGGTGCATAACGCAGGGCGTTTTGGGGCTCCCCACTGTAGAGTATATAAGCAGTTGAGTTTACACTGCTCCCAAAATTCGTTCGAATGAGCAAATCGTATAGCAAGGTCTGGATATAGTGATTATGGCTAAGCCCGTAGATATTGGGACGAAAGGGCTTGCCACTTTTCAACTCGACAATGGCCGTTTTGCTGCTTTGCTGATAAAGCACATCCAACCGTCCTTGTATGCCATAGACATTCGAACAAAAACTGGGCTCCAGGTAGCAGGCCTCTGGTTCGATGCCCTGCCCCTTAAACCCCTCTTGGACCATCTCCTTCAGGGTCAGAAAATGTCTTTGCGTTTTTTGTCGTAACTCCCTCAACTCCCGGTCATTCAACAGGCAAAACGCCAACGGATTGAGTTGAAAGACCTTTCGAAAGGTATCCTTAAAGGTAGCATCAGGCACCTGCAGCAACTGATCCAGAAAGAAATTGGCAATATGTCCGCGCAGCAAAGGCAGGCTGTTGCGGAAGGGTAAAAACTTGGTCAGGAGGAATTTCTCCGGCATGAGGCCAAAGTTTTGAAAAGACTCGGCTATGGCCGTTACATCCACCAGATGGTCGGGTTCAATGACTATTGCCTTGGGCCGGTATATCCCTTCTGTACTTACTTCCGAATCCAACAAACTTACCACTGTGGGGTAATTAAAGACCGACCGGATCAATTCAATGGTATCCTGAAAATGCTCGTTGCGATCCGGAATGCCATATTCTACCTGGATGGGATCTCCTCGTTCTTGCTCAGCCTGGGCGACCAGGCATTTTTCTTCCGGTCGATCCGCCAGGATCACCGCCCTGCAATAGGGGATAAACGCGGCCACATCATCCTGTACCTCCATTTCCGGCCAGGGCCTGGTTTTCAGTGAGCTTAGTGCTTCTGGCAGGGGCGTTTCCAGCAGGCGTTCGATCAACAGAGCTACCAACTTTTCGGCATAAGCCAGAGTGGCTTCTCCCCTTTCCTTGTCATCTACTTCCCTGCGCAGGCTGTGCATAAAATATTGCTCTGTACGCGACAAGCGGTACTGCTGGCCCACATAGGCCATACGAGCAAATAGAGTGGTGAATTGTAATCGCTCTTCCCGGGTTACCTCCACTACCAACAAGCGAATCAGGCGAAAGACCGCCTGTAAGCGCTCTGCCACCTCCGTTTTTTCCGACTGCACTACCTTTTGCAATTCCCGGTAAAAGATTTGCGCAAGGGCCGGTTTGTCCATATTTAAAACATTTTGTTGGCAATATAGGCATTTTTTGTGGCTTTTTTGCTCCTTTCAATAAACCGCCTGTTCAGCAATTGCCCGGTTGGCTT
The DNA here is from genome assembly GCA_964479625.1 of uncultured Saprospiraceae bacterium. Classification (GTDB taxonomy): domain Bacteria; phylum Bacteroidota; class Bacteroidia; order Chitinophagales; family Saprospiraceae; genus CAYZMS01. The sequence goes on along the minus strand of CAYZMS010000013.1, from coordinate 41,422 downwards.
CCAGGTCAGCCTGAAGGCTGTCCAGTTTCATGCCAATGGTCATCAAGGCCGTTTTTCCAAGTGGCAGGCGCAGGCTGGGGTTTTTAGCTTCCACCAGACCAATGATCGCCTGAGCTGCCTTTGCGGGGTCTCCTTCCTGTTTACCGTGTACGCCTTTTAATTTCGCCTTAAAGACACCGGATGTTTCCGAGTAATCCTCAATTTCTTTTTGAGCCAGCCCTAGCCCATCCCCTGCAAAGGCAGTTCGGAAGGGGCCGGGTTCTACTAAGGAAACCTTTATGCCCAGGGGTTTAACCTCCTGCGCCAAGGCTTCGCTGAACCCTTCAACGGCAAATTTACTCGCATTGTAGATCCCGAAGCCGGCAAAAGCCTTTACGCCCCCGTGGGAAGAGATCTGAACGATGTGGCCTTTCTCTGTCTTTCTCATAAAAGGCAAAACCGCCTGGGTCATTTTTAGAAGGCCGAAAAAGTTCACCTCAAACACCTTTCGCACTTCTTCCATGGAAGTCTCTTCAATAGCGCCGGCAAAACCAAAGCCAGCATTATTCACCAGCACATCGATTCGCCCCAATTTGGAAATAACGCCCGCAACACTGGATTCAACCGCTTTTTCATCTGAAATATCCAGTAAAATACTCTCCCCCTTACCGGCATTTTTTTGATTGAAGGCTTCTACCTGAGCAGGGTTTCGGAAGGTTCAGATAACATACCCCTTTTTCGATAACAGCCTCGGCAAGGGCTGCCCCTAGTCCGCTGGAAATACCCGTGATGAACCAAATTCTTTTTTCCATAACTTCTTTTGGTGAGCAGTTGGACGAAAGTCCTTTCTTTTTCAGTCAACTGCAGTTTGTAAATTAATGGAACAACCTATCTTTCGACCTAACAAAGATGTCGCATCAGACCGATTGAAAAAATGAACTGACTTAAGAAAAAGACTTGAAGTAGTTTAAGATCTGCCCGATAGTCTGCTTCGGATTTTCGAAAGAAATTCGGGGGTCATACCCAGATAGGAGGCAATGATCTTCTGTGGTATCCGCTTGACGATGTTCGGGTATCGCCCAAGAAGTTCCAGGTACTTTTCTTCCGCTGTTAAGCTTAAATTGGATAAGGCCCGCTTGCGAGAGAAGGCAAAAGCGCGCGCTGTGGATCGTCTAAAGTATTCACTTAAGGGGTGTATTTCCTGGCAGAGTCCTTCGATTTCGCCATAGGTCATTTGCAGCAGGATAGAATCTTCAAGAGCTTCTACATATAGGGTAGCCGGTGTTTGGGTGATGTAGCTGTAGAAGTCACCTACAAACCAATCTTCTACAGCGATTTGGACAGTATGTTCCTTTCCGTCCTTATCGATAAAGTAGGACCGAAAGGCCCCCTTCTGTACATAATTCCGGTATTGGGAAACGAAACCCGATTGGTCGATAAATTGGCGCTTTTTGATCTTAACGCTGCTTTTGAATTCCTGAAAAAAGACCCGGCCTGCAATGGGAAGATCTCTGTAGTGGGCTTTTGCTGGAGCGGCTCCCAAACCTTTCGATATGCAACCAATAATCCTGAGCTAAAAGAGGCTTGCGTGTTTTATGGTACAGCTCCAAAGGAGGCAGCTGAGTTCGAAACGATCAATTGCCCGGTTTACGGTTTCTATGGCGGCGCCGACAATCGGGTGAATGCCACCATCCCCGACACAGAGAAGGCTATGAAACAATATGGCCATACCTATGACTATGTCGTCTACGAAAGTGCCGGCCACGCATTTATGCGACGCGGCAGTGAAGCCGAAGCAGATGCTGCCAATAAAAAAGCCCATGATCAGGCCTGGCAGCGATTGTTAGAGGTGCTGGAAGAGTGAAAATCAGGTAGCCTGGTAGAAACTGAACCTACCTCCAAAGGCTTCTTTTCGAAAAAACTGTATCAATCCCTCTAGCTCCCTGCTAAGGATGGAAAATTGCAGGTTTTTTTCGAAAGTCTCCAGTTCGAACTGACCTTTATAAAAAGTAGCGGAGGCCAGTTTGCTCCACTTATCGGGTTCCTTTTCTACCAGGTTTACGGATAGGTGAATACCGGTGATCTCGGCAAGTTGCATGCCTAACAAACAGTACCGTTGATGCATGTTCAAACGGAGGATTAAGCCTTTTTTGAAAAGCTCGAAATTCAGGAAAGCCGTTTCACCGCTGATGTTCCGCTTTAGTCGATCGAATTCATCAATGCCCTCTTTATAAATGGTTTTGGGTGAGCCAATACCACCAATCCTGAATCGTTCCCAAATACCATACTTTCCGCCCAGGTAGTCGAGGTCAGGAGTGGTAATGAGTCCTTTGTTATTGGGAATAATTTCTTTCATTTTGGGTGATTTTTTTACGCAGCGGGCGCAGAGGTTCACAGCGATTGCAGCGGGTAACGCTTTCTAGTAGCAGAGGCTGTGTGGACTTATTCTTTCAACCACAAAAAACTAAATGCCCTATTCAGCCTTCTGGCCCAAGCAATTTCACTGTGGTCATCCCCGGGGAAAAACAGGGTCTGCCAGTTACTTGAAGTATAGCCAACCTTGGCCAACACCTTATCGACCCGCTTTTGGATCTCCGGATAAAGGACATTCAGGCTTTGATCTCCGTAAACGAAATAGATACGGTGAGTGGCCGGATCTGGTAATTGCTTTTTAAGGTAATGAATAAATGCATCGGGGACAGGATTGTTCAACAAGGTAAAGGTGCCGGGCCAGTGAGTAGATAAACAGGCCGTTCCACCAAATATTTCAGGATATTCACATAGGGCGTACTAGGAGATGAGTCCCCCCATGCTGCTGCCTTCAATACAGGTGTTTTCCCGCTTAGTAAAGACAGAATAGTTGGTGTCGATATAGGGCTTCAACTCCTCCACCAGAAATTTTAAATAGTTATCAGATTGAGGTTGAAAGTCGGCATCCGTACGGTCTGCTTTTTTCAACTGAGCCAGGACAGTATCTCTTTCAGACGGAGAAAGCTGCTAAAAAGGTTTTTGAGGAAAGTAATCGGAATGGCATGTTGAGCCACCATTCCAAATGCCAACTATGATAAAGGGTTTTATGGCCTCTGATTGCATTAAGCGTTGGGCCGTTTCATCTGCCTCCCAGGCTTGTTTGTTCCAGGTTTTAGTGGCATCGTACAGCATTTGTCCATCGTGCATATACAGAACCCCGTATTGCCTTACCTCCGGGTAACCATCTGGCAACCAAATTTCTATAATACGAGCTGTAATATATTCCGATTCGAACTCAAGGACCCGTTCAATCTTACCGTAGGTCACTTCGGGCAAAGGGGACTGCGAATAGGATTGCCAACTGCAACAAAGTATTAGAATCAAAAGGCTGGAGTTCTTCAAGGGTATTGGTACATTCATTTCTAAAGATTGAAAATAAATTTTGGTATAGATTTCAAGCAGTAAGCGCCGCGTGCAACTTCTCCTTTTTTGGTATAGAAAGTTATAACTCACCTCTTTGCAATTTAACTGATAATCTGCTGAAAATGAATTCGTCCAATTCTCGAACTTCCGTTCTCTTTTTGGATCTACTATTCCTATTTTTCTTAACGAAGGCAACAGCCCAATCCGACTTATCTTCCTACGAAGGGTAGTGGCCCGGCAATTGGGAAGGTATCAACGCTTTTTCATTTACTATTGATCTTGAAAAAGATGGTGATCAATTAACTGCCCGCTTCACCAAGAACGACCAGGGAAAAACCCTTTTGCTAAAGGAAACCCAACCAGGGTTTTGGCGGGGAGCTTACGAGGACCAGTTGATTTTCCAAATAGATTTGACAGTGGCAACGCCTACTGCTTTCATCCAAACTGGCCACCATCTTTCGCATATAGCCCTGCGACCAGATGGGAAAAACAAGTGGCGAGACGAGTGGAATTTGCTACTCCCCGACGGAGGAGCTACAAGCTTTTACCTGTCATTGGATCGCTTTGACGATGGTAGCTTTGGTGCCTCGACTTTCTTTGGCCCTCCCAGTTTTCACTATATGTATGGCACCGACTTCCAGGAAACTAAAAAGGGCTCCCGCTTTCGCGATAGGCGTTCGAATATTCGCTTTGAGGCCTTGCTAGAAGATAAGCAGATCGAATTGGAAGCAAACTTCCTGGAATTCAAAAACCAACTTCCCCCTCCGACCCAGCCCTTACGAGGAATGGCGGCTTGGTCAATCCCACCTGCCAGCATCTAAAAAGCACACAATTGTTCAGGACCACCCAGCCTTTCAGGACCTTACCCAAGCTGATCTCCAGGACAGCCTGCAAGGCACCCATGCTATTTTAATCGTCCGGGAGGGTACTATCCCTCTACAAGCATTATTTCGAAGGCTTTCAGATCAATATACCCCACGACACGCGTTCCCTTTCGAAAAGTTTTGCTGGCACTATGATCGGAATAGCCGTCGATCAAGAGATGCTGGATGGCGCGGGGCAGGAGATAAAATCTTTCTTCGAACAAGAATTTCCGGGACTGGATTGGAGTAATGGCAAGGAAGGCATCAAAATGTACCACTTACTTACCATGAGTTTCGGACTGGACGCCATTGATTTCGGTTTGGATCGAAACGCTTTTGCCAGCGAGGATAGTTATCAAAATGAACCGGACTGGACCCGTCGGATCTTATCAGCGCCTATGGTGTACCCTCCAAGCATTCAGGCTAATTACGGTTCTGGAAACCTTCATTTGCTGGCTCCCATCCTGACCAGACAAATTAAAGAGCCCCTAGAGTTTTATATCCATCGAACACTTTTTGGACCAATGGATATTTCGAATTATCGCCTGCAAACCAACAACGAGCATCAGGTCTTTTTTGGTGGTGGTTGGTATCTGACCCCCAGAGATTTGCTTCGCTATGGGCAGTTATATTTAAATGGAGGCATTTGGGAGGATCAACGTTTACTTTCGGCGTCCTGGATAGAAGCCAGTATGAATAAACATACCGTTCTAGCGAACGCCCGGGACAGAAATACCTATGGCTACCTGTTTTGGCATCAAAGCTATCCTGGTTTGGATCAACCAGTTCGTTCCATCGAGTGCAGGGGCGCCGGAGGGCAATACCTGTTCCTGCTCCCGGAACTGAAAACCGTTGTGGTTATCACTTCAGGGAACTATCGCAACGGGAAAACCCAATAGCCGGAGCGCATACTGGAACAATATATTCTACCGGGTTTAAATAAAGACTAAAAACTAGGTTACACTGGCGATCAAAAAGTACAACGGCATGCCAAAGGTAATATTAAAGGGAAAAGTAATAGCCAGCGACATAGGTAAGTATAAGCCGGGATTTGCCTGGGGAGCAGCCAGTTTCATAGCTGCTGGAACGGCAATGTAGGAAGCACTGGCAGCGAGGATGGCCAATAAAAAGCGCGATCCCAGATCTTGAGTAATGAACCCACTGGTCAAGGCTACGGTACACCCGTTAATAATGGGTATAATGATGGCAAATGCAAAAGGAATCCAGCCTTTTTCCAGCAGAGAAGTAATACGCTTCCCGCTGGTGATCCCCATGTCCAACAGAAAGACCGCCAGAAAGCCCTTGAAAATATCAGTAGTGAATGGTTCGATACCCTGGGCCTGTTTTTCAGAAGCAATTAGCCCAATAATCAGACTTCCTACAATCAGTAAAACACTGCCATTGGTCAGCGAATGATTAAGGATTTTATTAAAGGGCATTCGGCTAACCGTATCGCGCTCATAAATGCTCATTAAAAACACCCCTACAATAATGGCAGGCGCTTCCATTAAAGCCATAACCGCTACCATATGCCCCCCAAACGAGATCTCCTGGATCTCCAGATAAGAAACTGCGGTCACGAAGGTAACGGCACTTACCGATCCATAAGCTGCAGCTATAGCGCTGGAGTTTGGTATGGAAAATTTGCGCTTCAGGATAAAAAAAGTATACAGAGGAACAACCAAGGCCATGCCCACACCAAACAGAAGCACATTGAAAATCTCCAGCGTAAAAGCACTATGGGCTAATTCTTGCCCCCCTTTAAATCCAATAGAAAACAGGAGGTACATCGAAATGAACTTGGAGGAGGTGTCCGGGATAGCTAAATCACTCTTTAATCGAACAGCGATAATTCCCAATATAAAAAATAGCAGAGCAGGGTTGGTAAAGTTATCGATAAGAATAGACCAGTTCATGCGCAGCTTGCTTTCGTCCTAAAAATCACCTGTAAAAAGGGCATATAAAAATCGGAGGCAAAGAAATTCAAATTCCTGAAATAGTACAAGTCTTACTATCGAAAATCAAACAGACTCTTTGCCCACTTGTGATCCTGAAATAGGGCTTTGGAAAAGGAAATTTTATATAGAACTTAGCCTATAAAGCCTGAGCCAGGAATTAGGGCTTAAAGATATTTTGCAGTATCTTACCAATTGATCAATAGTGCGTTAGGAACAGTCCATTTCCGGTGCTGATAAATTGGTAAGGGGTAAAAGAATGGGCTTTAACTACTTTTCTACTATTGAAAGCTACTATGGGTTAAAATTATATTTTTCATAAAAACACCTGAATAACATGAAATTCCTAAAATGGCTGGTCATTGCCCTTGTCGCATTAGTTGCGATCGGCTTTGCTTTTTTCCAATTCTACATGATCCCGAACACGAAAAAGGCAAGTCCGGAAGATACCATTACCTACACACAAGGCAATGTTAACATCGAAGTTTTTTACAATCGTCCTTACGCCAAAGACCGGGATATATTCGGCGGGTTAGTTCCTTACAATGAAGTATGGCGCACGGGTGCTAATGAAGCCACTACTTTCGAGACCAATAAGGATCTGGAGATTAACGGACAAACCCTGCCTGCGGGGAAGTATACACTATGGACTATTCCCAATCCTGAACAATGGGAGGTCATTTTCAACGACAAAATGTACTCCTGGGGGGTAGGTTGGAATGCAAAAGCGTCTCGAAACCCAGAGTTGGATAAGGTCAATGTTAAGGTTCTGGTTCAGGAACTCGAACAAGAGGTGGAACAATTTACCATTGCTATCGAAAACCAGGGCGGTCTACAGATGACCATTGCCTGGGATGACACCAAGGTGGCTGTTCCTATGAAAGTAAAATAGGGATTTGAGTTGCGTTAAGGGTTTTGAATGAGAACAAAACCCTTAACGCATGATCCTCAGGAAGATCTTACCTGGACAACCGCTGTGGCTACATCCTGGTCATCCTTAAATAAATTGGCTACCAGACTGGAAACATATACGCCCAGGGAGCTTTCGATTAGGGCGAGCAGTAAGAGGAGATTCTCGAAGGTGGTGATCTCCATGCCATCCTTAATGGTTTCCAGTACTCTGGGGACACGGCCGGAAAGGTAAAATTCCAATACCATAAAAAGTCCGATAAGGTAAACGGCCAGCACTATGTAGCTGGTATACTGGACACCCCGGTTGATGCGCTTTTCCCGATTCGAGCGATGGCGGTATTTCCCGTTCAATCGCTCCTGGAAGATGAGCGTGAGGTTGGCGGCGAAAGTGGGGAAAATCACCCCTGCAACCAACAAAAAACCACTGAAAGGAATGTCCCCGGCCTCCATGACCGTGAATAGATAAACGAAAAGAGAAAGTTTCCCAATTAATAATATCCACATAATTTGAAATTTGAGTCGCCCTTCACGAATGCCAAGTAAAGCGGAACTTTTAAGTGTACCGACTGCTTCCTCCGGCATTTGATTGACCAGGTCAAGTAGCGCTAAGCTAATGGCGGCATAGGTTCGAGTGAGGTCATCGTAATCAACAATACCCTGTCGCAGATATCGATCGTGTTGTTCGAGTCGGCTCGACTGAAAAATCAGTTGGTTGTGCAGTTCGGTTAGTCCCTGCTGGTCGGCAAAAACCAGCATTTTTTCCAGTGCTTCCTCCAGCCTTCCTTCGGCAATGAGTCGTTTAAAATCCTGCTTGATCGGAGTTTTTTTCTTGTCAAGCGGTAAGGGTTCCGGCATATGTTAAGGATTTCCGTACAAAATGACGCTTCTGAGCATAACGCTCAATTCGTCGGCATAGTCTTCAAGGTAGGGGTCAAAATCCATTTCCATAGAATAATATCCGCCACGGGGCACCTCCCGATAGCGACCAGAGCCATACTTACCATCCACTGCAAGGCTAATGCTAAAACCCTGTGGGCTTTGGTCATACCCGATGGTGAACTCCAGCTTTTCCCGTTTTACCCAGTTGCAGGAGTGTCCAAGTCGGTTGACGATCTGACACAAGAGGGGGTTTGCGGCATCCGTTAGCACCTCCCGGCACAGGTCGGTTATTTCGAAGCGCAGCACTTCGCCACGCTCCAATAACCTGAGTTTAGGGAACCGCTGAATACATTCCGAACTTCCGTAACGTTTTTGTGCATATCGATAGATCGTTTCGAACACCTGGTCACGACTGTACAGTTGCCGAAATTCTTCCAGGCTATATTTTTTCATATTACTGAGGTTGGAAACCTGGATATTGATATCGCGGTATTTGGTCTTTGGGTTACGTTCTTCTACCTGCACTGTAAAGTAAGCGAAATACACCCGCCGGAGGAATAATTGGAACCGCCCGGGAAAATGGGTATCGGCAATGACCACCTCTGCCTGTTCCTGATCCAGGTCCATAAAGTGGGTCATTTTATAGAATAATTCCTGCTCCAGGGAAATGGCCGTTTGTACATCAAAATTTGCCTTCAGAATACTCCAGGCGGCTACTAGGGAGTCAATATTCGAATAGCGAAGTCCCAGGTGTAAACTGACATGATCTGGGGACACCCCAACATCTTCGACATATAATACACTGGATAAACCGGCATGGTCCAGCCAACGCTGGTATTGCCTGGCCTGTTCCTGAAAAAAAGGCGCATCTTGCGTCAGACTTTGATACTGTGCAAAAGAAAGGACAGGGAGTAAAAGGAATAGAAAAACGGTTACCCGTTTATGGGTGATTGGGAATGTTCTTTGGGACATAAAGGCTCATTTTCCAATCCTAACGTTCCCAGGGAGGCATAAATTGGAAAAAGCGAAATGTTTTGGTGTTTTTAGCCTTTTGGCTTGCCGTCCACCTGTCCACTACAGCCTTAAGCCAACACCAATCCCAACCCCTTGATGATCTTGTGCACCATTACCTCTGGAGTTTGCCGGACACTTACGATTAGCGCATGTTGGGGGACCTCAAGGGTAGCAAGTTGGGAATCCAGTAATTCGGGAGGGAAGAAATGATCCTTCCGATGGTTAAGTCGTTGGAGCAGGATTTCCCGGTCTCCGTGCAGGTAGACCCAGTTCACACTAGTCCCTAATCCATCTTCTAAAATGGTACGGTATTGTTCTTTAAGGGCAGAGCAGGCATAGATGGCCCCTTTCTTTTGTAGCTCTCCCCACGAATGTTGACGCAGGGATTTCAACCACCCATAGCGATCTTCGTCCGTCAAAGGGATCCCTGCTTTCATTTTATCGACATTTTCCTGGGGATGAAAATCATCTCCATCGAAAAATGGAATACCCGTTTTTTTTGATAACAACCGACCGATGGTCGATTTACCTGAACCCGACACCCCCATCAGGTAAATAATTCGATTGTATTGATTCACTTGGCAAAAGAAGTTTATCGAATGTTTATTTTGGAGTACTGTTTAATTTAGTGCCTAAATTAAAATTAATAATTCAACATTCAATATTCCCTTATGGCTGCAACTGTAGAAATGCCCTATTTCATTAAGCCTTCCAAAAACTTAAGCAGGGAAGAAAAAGAAACGGCTTATGCCCAAATTGAAAAGGACTTCAAAGCAACTATTGCTGGCGAGCGCGATCCAATCCTAAAAATGAGTACCCTGAACTGCCTGCTTAAAACTTATCTTCCTTATGCATACTGGGTGGGATTTTACCTTCACAGTGGCCCAGAGCGCTTGAGTGTTGGCCCCTACCAGGGCACCCTTGGATGCCTCCATATCGATTTTTCGAAAGGCGTTTGCGGCAAAGCAGCCCGAACGGAGGAGACCCAGATCGTAGCAGATGTCCACGCCCTGCAACAAGGAAGCGAACACATCGCCTGCGATCCGAATTCACGTTCGGAAATTGTTGTTCCCGTTCTTGATGGACATGGAGACTTATTCGGCGTCCTGGATATGGATTCTACGGAGCCGGCCTCCTTTGACGAAGTGGATGAAGAATGGCTGGAGCGAATCCTCGGACAGTTTGACCTGTAAGCCGGAAGCGTTTAGAAAGGAGCCCATCATGATCTAGGGCAAATATTAAACCTTGAGGAGCGTGAAGCCACTTTTCTTTAAACGGATTTAAACGCATCGGCAGCAGCCCCGCACAATACGCTTAAATCCGTTCTTCAGTGAGCTGTAGTACAAATCCACCGGAGTCAGTTATAAATCCTTCGGTTTATTTGTCTTGATTCGCTGTCAGTTACTGCTGCAGTTGCTTGATGTTGTAATCGGCCCGTTGCTTGTAATTGGCATCATCTACCATTTTGTAAGCTTTGATAGCAGCCTCTTTATTACCCATTTGAGCGAGAGCTTCTCCTTTGTAGTAGTAATATTTGCCATTTTCTTCGGCATTGTTCACGGCGATAGCAGCATCGTAGTGTTCTACGGCTTTGGACAGTTCTCCTTTACCCTGGTAGCCACGGGCAATGCTGTAATGGGCGCGGTCGCTATCTTTCTTGTTTTCGAGTACGGCCTCACCGTATGCGATCGCGTTATCCCAATCTTCATCAACTACTGCTTTGGCGGCAAAGGTTTCTCCTTTTGAGATATATTTTTCTCCACTTTCAGCCTTTCCTGCCTGTATAGCCATTTGACCGGCGACAACATAGGCCGCGGCAGCTTCCTGAGTAGAACCAGCAGCTTCCAGCGTTTGGGCCTTACCGAGGAAGTTAGCGTAAAAATCTTCACCATAGGAGATACCCTGCTCATACCGTGCAAGGGCTTCATCGAATTTATTTTCTTTCCGCAATTCTGTTCCAACGTAATAGCAGGCGATCGCTCCGTTCTTCTTGGCCAGGTCAATCACCTTGGCATCATTTTCGTTTTCCGGATCGGCCATTTCCAAAGCTTTTTCCAGCTTGGGTAGGGCTTCACTGTAGTTCTGTTCTTTCAGATCTGCCAGTGCATCATTATAAATGGATGCCGGGGTTTCCTTCACTTCCGCTTCCTGGGCGAACACAAAGGCGGGTAGCAATAAGCAAATAAATAGGGTAAATACGTGGGCAATACGTTTCATGGCGCCTAATTTTTTTCAGTAAATAACAAATGAATTCGGTCGGCAGGAAGGTCGGGCGAAGACCCAAATATGGCCGTCCAATAAATAAACAGCTGCAAAACTAATAGTTTTGAAAAAACCAAAAAAAAAATCGGGATATTTCTGAAGTCAGCAGACAGACAGACGGAAATTTTTTTCCTGCCTTTCTTTTAGCGTATTTCTGCTGTAGTAGTGGTTAAGGGGGAGAAGTGAGGGAGAATTCCTGCTTCTGCATTTCAGCACAACAAAAAAGGAGCAAACCCTCTCGAGATCACGATCTTTTTAATAATTGGATCATCGGGCGGTTATAAATAGAAAAGCCTTGACTATCAATAAACTTGATAACCAAGGCTTTGTGCATTAAAAGTGAATTTTGGTGGAGACGCCGAGAGTCGAACTCGGGTCCAGAGAAAGCACTATTAAACCTTCTACATGCTTAGTTCCTGATTAGATTTTCGAGCGGCAGAAAGGATCAGCAACATTCCCATACTACCGCCTTATCCCCTAAATTTCGCCGGATGATCGGGGCCGGTCATTCAGCTAGCCCGCGGGTTGGTTGATGCGCGGCACACTGTGTAGCAGGCGTCAAGCGTGCGGCGCAAAGGCTTTCTAAGACCTAGTCTTAGGCAGCCATGGCGTAGTTAGACTCGCCATGTAAAAAGGTTGATCACTATTTGTTAACGGAGATAAGTAATCGTGCTCCGACATGCTTACTTAACAGTTCACTCTCCTGTCGATACCAATACGTCCCCATAATTTCAATGCCTCTGAGGCTTACTCCGCCTTTTGCGAAGCTATCAAAGAAACAAACATTCCTTTAAATAAAAAAGTTCCAGCTTCCGAATGTTCGTTTGGCTTGTAGTTTACTCTGTTGATGGCACTTACTCTTATTTAGACGGCAATTTGTGTTTTAGTCACAGGGCTTGCTATGAGCCCTGAAATCTGGAGGTTTCAGCTTTTCAATGATAGGTGTTATGCGATGAATGACCAAGATGACTGAGCCCGAAAAGAACTTTTCGGGAGGCTACAGAGTGCTTCAACAGCGAGTAAATCTCCCATTTCCTTATCTTCGGCCTAAAACAACATGCTTCGGATTGGAATTATTCGAGAAGGTAAAACCCCGCCCGATGCAAGGGTGGCCTTAAGCCCCGAACAATGTGCCGCATTGCAAAGCAGAAAAACCTTGGATATCGTCGTCCAACCCGCTGTTGGCCGTTGTTATTCTGATCTGGAGTACAAGCAAGCGGGAGTCCGGCTTAGGGAAGACCTTAGTGACCGGGATGTCTTATTGGGGATAAAAGAAACCCCGGTCCAACAATTGATACCGAATAAAACCTATCTGATCTTTTCCCATACAATCAAGGAACAGCCTTATAACCGTCCCCTTTTGCAAGCCGTTCTCCAAAAGAACATTCGATTGATCGATTATGAAGTCCTAACCGATGAAACCGGCAAAAGGCTGATCGCCTTTGGCGTGTTTGCAGGGATGGCCGGAGCCCACAATGCTTTGTACACCTGGGGAAAACGCAGCGGCCAATTCGAACTGAAACGGCTAAAAGACTACAAAGATTATGCCGAAGCACGTGCCATTTATCAACAAATGAACTGGCCCCCCATAAAGATCGTTCTTACCGGAACAGGTCGGGTTGGTAAGGGTGCCGCACTCGTGCTAAGGGATATGGGCATCCGGCAGGTAGAACCCATGGCCTTTTTAGATCAGGACTTTGGGGAGGCTGTCTTTACTCAGCTCCGGGTACCAGACTATATCCGCCATCCTGAAGGCCAGGCCTTTGAGAACAAAGCGTTCTACAACAATCCGGATAAATTTATCAGTGCTTTCCACCCCTACACCCGACAGGCTGATTTGATGATCAACGGGATCTACTGGGATAAACGAGCCCCTACCTTTTTTTCCATTGCTGACATGCGGTCCAACGACTGGGCCATTCAAGTCATTGCCGATGTCACCTGTGACATTGCACCCGAATCCTCGATTCCCAGTACTTTGCGCGCAACAACCATAGAGGATCCTGTTTTTGGTTTCGACCCCATCTCCGGCCGGGAAACGGCTCCTTTCCAAGCCAATGCCATAGACATGATGACTATCGACAACTTACCCAACGAATTGCCCCGCGATGCCTCTCAGGCTTTCGGCGAGCAGTTCATCAATCACATTCTCTCGGAATTCTTTAAAGAACACAGTACCATTCTAGAACGAGCAACTATCGCCCAAAACGGGCAATTGGGTAACTATTTCGAGTATTTGGCTAATTACGCTGCCGGGGTTTGAGTGCTCCTCAAAATTTATCACTTTTAATGCTTTCTTCAAAGAGCCGTTCATAATAGGGCATACAGGTGTTGGCGAGAGCTTCCAAATCCGATGGAAGTGCTATGTTTTTCTCCTGGTAGGCTTTAAACCCGATAGACCGGTGTACTCCTGCGTACCAATACCCTGCCCAAACCCCATCTTCCGGCCTGGGCCCGGCTGGCCAGGATAGCATAAGGGGGTCAAATGGCATATCCAGCCGAGAACATAACTGGCGCAGCACCCCTTCCGGATCAAGGAGTAGTTCGCGAGCATCGACTATGGCATGCAATGCCTGTCGTTGCTCCAGCCAGGCTTTTAGTTCAATTTGCTTTGCTATGCCCACGTCTTCGATGCCGGGATCGGGGATCACTTTCGCATAGGAAGCAATAATGTGGCGAGGGTTTCGGATCAGCAGAACGTTTTTACACTTAGTCATGAAAGACCAGTCCAGGTTGATCAGGTGGTGGGTCATTTGTTTATGGACAACATAGGGCGTGGCATAGTTTTTTAATAAAACCCTGGAGACTACTTCTTCAGCGGAATGGCATTGAGTGGCCAGAATATCCTCTCTGCCCGGGTGCGCTACGCTGGTAGCTTCCTGAAGAAGAAAATGTGCATAGAGGGGTTCGTCGGTAACGCTGGTATCCGGACGCTGGGCGAAGCTGTACATCAAGGCTGTAGAAATATTCCTGGGGCTAGACCAAAGGTTAATCGCTCTTGTCATCCTGAATTTTCCGGAATCAATAAAAAGGGAAAATTACGTATTTTGCGCAAAGAACTTAAAAAGATCCAAACATGAAACAAATCCTGGCGATCATTTGTATGCTCGGCGCCCTCCCTTTCAGCGCATCCAGTCAATACACCAATCCCAACACCCAAAACACCGGACCAAAAAACTCTATTCGAATAGGAGGCTATTTTGACATTGGCCTACCCAACGAGGAATTCAAAGAAAATATTGGGGAGACTTTTTTGGGAGGAGGCTTTAATGCCTATTTTCAAATTCCCCAAACCCTTGTTCACCTCGGGCTGGAAGCCCATTTTACAGGGATAGACGGACAAGACGTCCAATTCAATACAAATATTGGCGGTTTTTTCCAGGAATATGAGATCCGCACCAATAGCAATCTGGCAATCCTTAACGCCGGTGTTCGGGTCCAGCCCATTTCTGAAGGCCGCATTCTTCCCTATGTAGATGGGTTGATCGGCGTCAAGATCTTCTCCGGAAATGTAAAACTCTATCTCTTCGACGACTTTGAGAATGTATGGGAGCTTCAGGATACCAATAGTACTGATAATGACGCCGCCTTCAACTACGGCGGGGCAGTTGGCGTGGCCTTCGCTCCTTTCAAAAATCAAGGCATACTATTTGACCTCCGCGGAGCCTATATGGGTGGTGGAGAGGCAGATTATTTTCTGATTGATGACATCGTAGACCCGAATAACCCCTTCGACTCTTTCGAAAGAAAGACCAGTACCACCAACCTCATCCTCATTTCTATCGGTATGGCTATAGATTTAAAATATCTTTGATCCAGAAATTTTTGTTTATTCGAAATCCAGGTGGGTAATCCCAACTTCGGTTTTCAACAAATAGGAGGATCCGGTATGACCAAAAGCTGGTGGAAAGAATCCGTTATTTACCAAATATATCCACGCTCCTTTAAAGATTCGGATGGCGACGGGATTGGTGACCTGCAAGGTATTATTCAAAAACTGGATTACCTGAAGGAATTAGGTATCGATATCATCTGGTTAAGCCCCGTCTATAAGTCCCCTAATGATGACAACGGCTACGACATTAGCGACTATTACAGCATCATGGAGGAGTTCGGGACTATGGCTGATTTCGATGAATTGCTGAAAGAGGTTCACGAGCGAGGATTGAAACTACTAATGGACCTGGTGGTCAACCACACCTCAGATGAGCACGAATGGTTTGCAGAATCCCGAAAATCAAAGGATAACCCCTACCGGGATTATTATTACTGGAAGCCGGAAGTACCCAACAACTGGATATCCATCTTTGGCGGCCCCGCCTGGGAATACGATGAGCAAAGCGGAGAATATTTTCTTCACCTCTTTACCCGCAAACAACCCGACCTGAACTGGGAAAACCCAAAGGTCAGACAGGAGATCTATAAAATCATGCGTTTCTGGCTGGACAAAGGGGTCGACGGTTTTCGAATGGATGTCATTCCCATGATCTCCAAACAGTTGGATTTTCCGGATGCTGACTTTTCAGATTTCAATAAAGTTATTGAAACGGTCTATTGTAACGGACCCCGGGTACATGAATTCCTTCAGGAAATGCAGGAGCAGGTCCTGCAGCATTATGATGTTATGACCGTTGGGGAAGGAGTCGGTATTCCCCCTCATTTGGCCAATAAATATGTAGGAGAAGATCGCAGGGAGCTCAATATGATCTTCCATTTCGGGCATATGTTCATTGATCACGGCCCGGAAGGCAAATTTGATATTGTCCCATTCAGCTTGCCCGAATTCAAGCAGATATTCGTGGAGTGGCATGAGGCGGTAGGTACTTCCGGCTGGATCAATATCTACCTGGACAACCATGACTTTCCGAGAATGGTTTCCCGTTTTGGTAATGACCAGCAATTCCACCGGGAATCTGCCAAATTACTGGCCATGCTCATCCTTAGTTTGCGGGGCACTCCCTGCATTTACCAGGGTTCAGAATTAGGTATGACTAATGTCGCTTTTACCGACTTTGAGGATTATCGGGACATAGAGACCCTTAATGCGGTGCGGGAATGGAAGGAGGCCGAAAAAGACCTGGAGGAACTGCTGCCGAGAGTCCATCGGCAAGGACGCGACAATGTTCGCACCCCTATGCAATGGGATGACTCTGACCATGGAGGCTTTACTTCAGGTGTTCCCTGGATTAAACTCAACCCTAATTACAGGGATTACCACGCCAAGCGAAACCTGGAAGACCCGGGTTCCATTTTTCATTTTTATAAGAGCATGCTTCAGATTCGGAAGGAACATCCCACCCTGATCTATGGAGAAATGGAGGTCCTACGCCCTGAAGACGAGCAATTATTCGCCTTCTGGCGCCGGCTGGAAGGAGACCTATACCTGGTGCTCTTGAACTTTTCGGAAGTGGTGCTGACCGACCTTCCTGGTCCCCAGCAGGAGCTAGAGTTGATAATCAGCAATTATACGTATAACGGCCAGGGAAACCTACGCCCCTGGGAAGCCAGGTTGCTAAAAGTAAAAAAGAGCGGCCCTTCGCAATAAGAGAGGATGGCGCTACCAATTGCTACTACATTCTAATCTTTCGATATTCGAATTCTTCATTGAATTCGCGGACGATTTTTTCCAGATCCCGAAACCGATAACCCTTTTTACCGATCTTATCAGCAAGCTCCGGTGTACGCTCGCCGATAAGTTTGCGCATTTTCGATCGAAACCCAATAGCGGTCATCCGAATAATCTCGCCATCCCCTCGTTGAAGGTAAAACCCCCTTGCTCTGCGCTGACGTGCGTAAAGCTCCGTGCCATTAAATACATTTTCAATGGCAATATCCGGGGAACGATATAAACTCAGCCCCTCTGATTCAACGATCACTTTAAGAAAGGTCCATTTGCGGTTTTCTAATTTACTGGCATATTGATATTGGACACCGTCCTTTTTGAAAGAAAAGCCCTTGATCAACATTGGGTGAAGCGAATAGGGCGTTCCGAAATCGTTGATAAAGACCACTTCGGAATAATTAGCTCCGTAATAAATATCTCCGATCTGGCCGGTAAGTTGCTGACCATTCAAGGTAACGATATACCCTTTATAAACATCTGCTTTGCCGGAAAGCGCCCAAACCATCAGACCGGCCAGTAGGTAAAGGTGCCTCATAATTAAAAATTTACTTATCGAACTGCTTTATTAGTTTAATTCAACTTGCTACTAAATGGTTTTGATAAAATACGATTTTCATGGACAAGTCATCCTCTCAATCAGGTCGCTTTTTCAAAAACATCCTGCAAAAGGTAAAATACTAACAAATAAGCCTTTAAAGATCAATAAGTTATAAAATGGAATGGTTTTTGAAGTTGCTATTCTGCTAGGGAAGTGCGATCTCTTCCTTTTCAAAAACACGAATTTTCGACCACAATATGGATAAGAAAAAAACGGATATCAAATGCCAAATACCCCACCAGGCAGCTATCAGGGCCATGCCTCCGAGGCCATCAAAGAAATTGAAGATCAGAATGAGACCAAGGCCGGAATTTTGAATACCCGTTTCAATAGAAATCGCCCGGGCATCATAGCGCACTAGGCCATTCAATTTGGCAAACCAATAACCGCAAAGCAGGGCTGCCGCATTATGCACCAGCACTAAAAGGAAAACAATCTTCAGGTAACGGGAAATATTTTCGTAATTCGAGTAAAGGGCTACTAAAACAAAGCCCACAAAAATAGCCAGGGAAAAATACCGTACTGGCTTTCTGATCTTTTCCGTTACCTCAGGAAAGCGATGATTCAAGGCCATCCCCAATAACAAAGGGATTAAAACCAGTTGAACGATCGTGCTCACTATATCCAAAAAAGGAACACTTATGGCCTGCACATTCCCCCCTCCCCCCAAAACCAAAGGGGCTAACTGCACGAATAAAAAAGGGGTTAACACCACCGCACCAAGGGTGGAAACAGTAGTCATCATTACCGAAAGGGCCGCATTCGCACCTGCTAAATGAACCGCAAAGTTGGACACATTTCCTCCCGGGCAAACCGAAACCAGTAACATACCTAATGCTAGGCTTGGCGCCGGTCGAAACAAGACGATCAGCCCCAAGGTCAAAACGGGTAATAGGACCCATTGAGAAAATAGGCCGATCAAGGGCTTGCGTGGTTTTTGAAGTAAGCTCCAAAACTGGTCGGGTCGCAAATCCAAAGCAACTCCAAACATCAGGAACCCCAAACAAAGATTCAGGATCAGGAGCTGATCAGGATTGAAATTAATCCTGATATCATCAATATTTTCCATCTACTTCCACTTCTTTTCCGGTTTAAAACAGGTGAATCTACCATTTACTTAAGATCCCCGGGCAAGGAAAAGGCGGTTTTCTATAAAAACTACCTGCTGGAACTCCTAAAAACTTAGCTTTCTTGGAGATAGTACGGACTATTTCTATTTTTCGGTCATGGAAAAAACCTACAACTGGGGAATAATCGGCCCCGGGAAAATTGCCCATAAATTTGCGAAGGATCTAGCCAGGACCACTAACGGGCGACTCTGGGCTGTCGCTTCCCGTTCTCTGGACCGCGCTCAGGTATTTGCAAACCAGTATAGTGCAACGCATACTTATGGGAGCTATGCTGACTTGATGGATTGCCCTGGCCTCGATGCCGTATATATTGCCACTCCTCATCCAGGGCATTTCGAGAATACCCTCATGTGCCTTGGCAGTGCGATCCCCGTCCTATGTGAAAAGCCCCTGGCCATGAACGGCAGACAGGTCGAGCAAATGATCACAGCTGCAAGAGAACAAAACACCTTTTTGATGGAAGCTATCTGGACCCGCTTCCTACCTGCCGTGGAAAAAACATTGAGCCTCATCGAAGCGGGTGTTCTCGGAGATCTGGTCTCCGTAAAAGCTGATTTTGGGGCTCAATTCCCCTTTTTACCGGATAGCCGAATTTTCAATCGGGAACTGGGCGGAGGGGCTTTACTTGATATTGGTATCTACCCCGTTTTTCTTGCCATGCTGATCCTTGGTAAGCCAAATGAAGTAAAAGCTTTGGCCCAGATCGGCTCCACCGGAGTGGACGAGGACCTCGGAATGGTTTTCAAATACCAAAATGGTACGATGGCCCATTTACACAGTACCCTCAAGGCACGAACCAAATGCGAAGCTTTCATTTACGGCACCAGGGCTACCATTCACCTGCATCCTCGCTGGCATGAAACCCGTTCCTTAACGGTACTTAAAGAAGGGCAGCGGCCCGAATGGCATCAATTCGAACGCGAAGCATTTGGGTACCAATACGAAATAGAGGAAGTTATGCGCTGCCTGGATCAGGGACTGCAGGAAAGCCCCAAACTCCCCCTTTCCTTCAGTCGGGATCTCATGTTGCTAATGGATAATATCCGCGCAGAAGCTGGGATTGTGTATCCGCATGATTGAAACTGGTGCGCGAACTTTAGTTCGCGCACCAGTAGACAATTAACCTTCAGGCCATAAGCTCTTAACGAATAAGTGAATAAAAACCCCAGCAATTGGTCAACCACTAAAACCCTGATTAAAGCCTGCGAAGTCCCAGGTATGCCTTAACATAGAATCCTAAGGCTCCTATTGCAAAATGCTGATATTATAAACCGCAAAACCGCCAACATGTCTAAACGCAAGAAAGATCCTCCCTCCTCCATCCTTCTTCAACTGCGGGACGCTCAGGTTCGACTTGCGGCCGAGAAACGCCCCCTTGCCGAAAAAGCGGCAGCTGACCTGGGGCTTCCTTTCGAAGAGATCGACCATGCAGACCTCTTTAACCGAATGCATGAACTGGAGCAGGAGAATAGTTAGATATCGTAATTCCCGAAGTTTAGCATTCGATCCTTAGCCTACCTTTTTGTATTTTCGGTATACTTCTTTGGGAAAAACAGCCCAAACCAACCACCAAATGTATAGCTAGATAAGAGCTGATTAAAGGTTCCTAAAACCCCTCAGTTCTGCAGAGGATGATGGGATAACCTCTCCTTTATTTTTCGAACCAATACTTTTTCGAACTTATGACAGATCATGAGCAAGGTCTTTATACGCCCGAGCTGGAGAAGGACTCCTGCGGCACCGGTCTTATTGCAAATCTAAACGGTAATAAGACCCACAGCCTGATCGAAAATGCACTGACCATGCTTACCAATATGGAGCATCGGGGGGCCTGTGGATGTGAGCCTAACTCCGGTGACGGCGCCGGGATTTTGATCCAGACCCCACATGCCTTTTTCGAAAAAAAATGCCGGGAGCTGGGATTTAATCTTCCTGAATTCGGCAGGTACGGGGTCGGGGTCATTTTCTTTCCTTCGGACAGAAGTCTGCGCAATCAATGCCGGGTTCTTTTCAACGACTATATTGACGAATGCGGTTTCGATTTATTGGGGTACCGAAAGATCCCAACGGACAATGAATTGATCGGCGATACTGCAGTATCCGTGGAGCCCCGTATGGAGCATGTATTCGTGGCGCCGAAGGATTCGCTGCAACCCAAAGATCTGGAACGAAAATTATACGTGCTCCGAAAATTTGCCACACACAATATTCATAAAACCTACCCTCAGTCCCAGGATCAGTTTTACCTGGCCTCTTTTTCCTATAAAACGGTTATTTATAAGGGTCAGTTGACCACCCATCAGCTTCGGCCCTATTTCCTTGATCTGCACGATGAGCTTTGCCAATCTGCCATTGCCTTGGTCCATTCTCGCTTTTCGACCAATACTGTTCCTAAGTGGAAATTGGCACAGCCCTTCCGCTATATTGCTCACAACGGAGAAATCAATACCATTCGAGGCAATCTAAACTGGTGGCGATCGAAGGAAGAACAGTTACTTTCTGAAGTATTCAATGAGGAAGAGCTTGAAAAGCTAAAACCCATTTGCGGTGCCAATCTTTCGGATTCCGCAAATTTTGACAATGTCCTAGAGTTTTTGGTCTTGAGCGGTTATTCCCTGCCGCATGCCTTGATGATGATGATCCCGGAAGCCTGGCAACACGCCCCCCAAATGGAAGATGAAAAGCGGGCCTTCTATGAATACCACAAAACCATAATGGAAGCCTGGGATGGCCCCGCTTCTATCTGCTTTACGGATGGCATTCTGGTTGGGGCCACCCTAGACCGAAACGGCCTGCGTCCTTCCCGTTATTGCTTGATGGAGGACCATACCCTTATCGTCGCCTCCGAAGCAGGAGCCCTACCGGTCGATCCATTTAAAGTCGTTAAGAAAGGCCGTTTACAAGCGGGAAAAATACTGATCGCCGACCTGGAGGAACACCGGCTAATCGGCGACCAGGAGCTCAAACAGACCATTTGCAGCCGCCTGCCTTACCGGGATTGGCTCAATGAACACCGGATCTACCTTAAGGACGTCAAGGAAGAGATACCTGGCCTGGTTGCTCAGGATAAGCAAACCCTCTTTCGAAACCAACAGTTATTTGGGTTTACCCGGGAAGATCTCAAAGTAGTGATTAGCCCTATGGTACAGGATGGAAAAGATCCCATCGGCTCCATGGGTGCAGATACCCCACTGGCTGCCTTATCCCATCAATCTCAGCATCTGGCCAACTATTTCAAGCAATTATTCGCACAGGTAACCAATCCCCCCATTGATCCGATACGGGAGCGTCTGGTAATGTCCCTTTACGCCATGCTTGGAGGGGCTTCCAATATACTGGACCTAAATCCGGAGAAAGCCAGTTTTATTCACCTTGACAGTCCGATCCTGACCAATGAACAATTCAATAAAGTTAAATACATTAACCTCCCCAAGTTCAAATCCGGCCTGGTAGATATTATATTCAAGGCCGATGGCCAAAAGGGACGTCTAAAAGCAGCTATCGACCACATTTGCGCAGTAGCGGAAGATTTGGCCCGAAACGGCGTTAATATCATCGTACTAAGCGACCGGAATGCCGATGCTTTCCACGCTCCCATTCCATCCTTGCTAGCTACCGGAGCGATTCATCATCACCTGATCAGGGAGGGCCTGCGTGGTTTGACTTCCCTGGTCATCGAGACAGGAGACGTTCGAGAAACCCACCATTTTGCTACTCTTATCGGGTATGGAGCCAGCGCCATCAATCCTTATATGCCCTATGCTTCCATTGCCGATCTTAAACAAAGGAAGATCCTGGAAAAAGACTGCCCGCTGCATACCTTGATCGAAACCTACAACAAGGCCATTCGAAAGGGGTTATTGAAGATCATGTCCAAGATAGGGATCTCCACTTTACAATCCTATCAGGGAGCACAGATCTTTGAAGCCCTGGGGTTACGCCGGGAAGTGATCGACAAATGCTTTGCAGGTACCGTTTCCCGTATCGAAGGTATTGGTTTCGACGGTATTGCCCGAGAGGTACTGGTTCGACATCAGTTGGCATTCCCCAAAGATGGAAAATCCCAGACGCAACTCGATGTGGGCGGGATCTATCAATGGAAACAAAGGGGAGAGGCCCATCTATTCAACCCAAAGACCATCCACTATTTACAATTTGCCACCAGAAAGGGGGATTATAGCGCCTACAGGAAATATGCCAGGCTGATCAATGAACAAAACGAGCAAGCCCTGACTCTACGGGGACTACTTACCTTTCGAAGAGGAGAAGCCATCCCGATCGAAGAAGTCGAAGCGGTTGAATCCATCGTAAAACGCTTTGCCACCGGGGCCATGAGCTTTGGTTCTATTTCGCACGAGGCCCATGCTACCCTGGCCATTGCAATGAACCGACTGGGTGGGCGCAGCAATAGTGGAGAGGGTGGCGAAGACGAAGGGCGTTTCCAACCTAAGCCCAATGGTGACTGGGAACGGTCGGCCACCAAGCAAGTGGCCTCCGGGCGCTTTGGAGTGACCAGCCATTACCTGACCAATGCCAACGAATTACAGATCAAAATGGCACAAGGAGCCAAACCCGGAGAAGGGGGGCAACTACCAGGCCACAAAGTGGATGACTGGATCGGAAAGGTTCGACACTCCACACCCGGAGTAGGGCTGATCTCTCCCCCACCCCACCATGATATCTATTCTATCGAAGACCTTGCACAACTCATTTTCGACCTGAAAAACGCCAATCCGGATGCACGCATAAATGTTAAGCTAGTTTCTAAAGCCGGAGTCGGGATTATAGCCTCTGGAGTAGCCAAGGCCCATGCTGATGCCATACTGATCTCCGGTCACGATGGAGGGACCGGGGCTTCCCCCTTATCCTCCATCCGGCATGCTGGTCTACCCTGGGAGCTAGGCCTGGCAGAAACCCATCAAACGCTGGTAAAGAACAAGCTACGCGACCGGGTTGTCCTGCAAACGGACGGTCAGATCCGAACCGGCCGCGACCTGGCCATCGCCACCTTACTAGGTGCGGAAGAATGGGGAGTTGCCACTGCCGCTTTAGTGGTGGAAGGCTGCATCATGATGCGAAAATGCCACCTCAATACTTGTCCGGTGGGGATCGCTACCCAGAATCCCGAGCTACGCCAACGCTTTACCGGGAACCCGGACCATGTTGTTCGCTTTTTCGAATACCTTGCCCAGGACCTCCGGGAGATCATGGCCCAACTTGGTTTTAAAACAGTAAAAGAAATGGTCGGTAAGGTCGAAATGCTCAAGCTAAGACAGGATATCAAGCATTGGAAATATAAAAAACTGGACCTGAGTCCTATTCTTTATAAAGAACCCGCAGATGAATCTGTAGGGCAGTGCAAACTGATCGAGCAAGACCATGGCATCGAGCTGGTATTGGATCGCAAGCTCATTGCCCAGGCACAGACTGCCCTGGACAACCGGAGTACTGTGGAATCGGCCTTTTCCATTCGTAACACCGACCGGGCCACAGGCGCTATGCTTTCCCATGAGATCTCGAAACGCTACGGCGGGCAAGGCCTGCCCCCGGGTTCGATCAAATACCGATTCCGGGGCTCAGCCGGGCAAAGCTTTGGTGCCTTTGGTGCCCGTGGACTTCAATTCACCCTTGAAGGGGAGGCCAATGACTACTTTGGGAAAGGACTTTCTGGCGGCCGCCTGATAGCTGTACCCGACCGGGAAGCTACCTTCATCGCGCGCGAGAATATCATCATCGGCAATGTTGCTTTTTACGGAGCCACCTCGGGAGAAGCCTACATCCGCGGGATGGCCGGGGAGCGATTTGCCGTTCGAAACTCCGGCGTACATGCAGTGGTCGAAGGGATTGGCGACCACGGCTGCGAATATATGACCGGCGGTCTTGTAGTGGTGCTCGGGGAAACGGGGAAAAATTTTGCCGCAGGTATGAGCGGAGGTATCGCCTTTGTTTATGACCCCCTCGAAACCTTCGAATCCCACCTCAATCCGGAATTGGTCGAACTCGAACAACCTGATCCCAAGGACCAGGAAATCCTTCGACAAATGATCCGGAACCATTTCGGCTACACCAGTTCCGACTTTGCCCTTGAACTACTGGAAAACTGGAAAGAGGCACACCCCCATTTTCGAAAGGTCATGCCCCGAGACTTCAAAGCTGCACTTGAACAACGGCAACAACGATTCCAGATGAAGGCTCCCCCCGTGCTGGCCACCACTTAGCCGGAAATCATAAGTGATGAGCAAGGGGGTAGAATGCCGGAGAAATTCAACATTAAACAACAAAAATTCAATCTTATAAAAATAATGGCTGATCCACAAGGTTTTTTGAAACATACGCGCGAAACACCTAAAGAGCGCAGTGTACAGGTACGATTAAAGGATTACAAGGAATTATACAAGGATTTCTCGTTGAAAAAGACTCGGGAGCAGGCTTCACGCTGCATGGATTGTGGAGTGCCCTTTTGTCATAATGGTTGTCCGTTGGGAAATATCATCCCGGAATTTAACGATGCGGTCTATATGGGAGATTGGAAGCTGGCTTACGAACTCCTGAGCAACACCAACAATTTCCCGGAATTTACGGGTCGTATTTGCCCGGCACCCTGCGAAGCCGCCTGCGTTCTGGGTATCAATCAACCGCCGGTAGCAATTGAGCATATTGAAAAGACCATAATTGAATATGCCTTCGACAATGGCTACATTCGTCCTAACCCACCCACTATTCGAACCGGAAAAAAAATAGCAGTTGTCGGTAGCGGGCCGGCTGGCTTAGCCGCAGCCGCCCAATTGAACCGGGCGGGTCACCTGGTCACTGTTTTCGAACGGAACGATCGTATTGGGGGGCTTTTGCGCTACGGCATTCCGGATTTCAAACTTGAAAAATGGGTGGTGGAACGCCGGGTGGCCATCATGGAAGCCGAAGGGGTCCGCTTTCGAACCAATACCAATGTAGGGGAAACCATAAGTGGTGAAGAACTTAAGGCCCAGTTCGATGCCATTGTCCTTTGTGGTGGTTCTACTATTCCAAGGGATCTGGATATTCCCGGTCGTGACCTTAAGGGCGTATGTTTTGCTATGGACTTTCTGGAACAGAACAACCGGCGGGTCGCCGGGGAGCACATAGATGCCAGAAAAAGCATTTCGGCAGCCGACAAACGGGTTCTTGTCATTGGAGGAGGCGATACCGGTTCAGATTGTGTAGGCACCTCCAATCGCCATGGCGCCCAAGCCGTTTTACAACTGGAGCTTATGCCGGAACCACCCAAAGATCGCGATCCTCTGAGTTGGCCGAATTGGCCCATGATCCTTCGAACCAGCAGTTCCCACGAAGAGGGATGCGAACGATCTTTTGCGGTGCTTACCAAGGCCTTTGTCGGCAATAAACAAAGAGAGCTTACCGGAGTGGAACTCGTTGACCTGGAGTGGTCTAAGGACCCGCAAACCGGTCGGTATAGCTTCCAGGAGGTTACCGGGAGTGAACGGATTGAAGCCTGTGACCTGGCCCTTTTAGCCATCGGGTTTCTCCACCCCCAACGCCATGGTTTGCTCGAACAGTTGAAGGTAGAACTAGATGAACGGGGAAATATCAAAACCGAGGGATATCAGACCAGCACGAATAAAGTATTCGCCGCCGGGGATATGCATCGTGGCCAATCCCTGGTCGTTTGGGCCATAAGCGAAGGGCGGGAAGCCGCCCGGGCAGTAGATACTTACCTTAGCGGGCGAAGTAGCCTGGAGGCAAAAGCAGATTCCCCCTTAATGTTGCATCAGTAAAGACACAAACCATTTCCTCTTTTTTCTATAAAAGTAGTTTAGGTTTATCCCATTTCAACAGGAAGCGCTGGTCAAAATGGAATAAACCGAAAGAAATCGTGCCCCCTGGGGGCGAAAGCGCTTTGAAAAAGCCTTTTCTAGAGGTTTTCTCTAAATTCCTGTACCTCCTCCTTGAAATCCTTCAAGGTGCCTTTGATCTTTCGAAGGCGCATCGCCAAAACGATACTGGCAACTCCACCGATCAGAAAACTAATTCCGATGATGGTGATCAGGGTAGCTGCTCCCGCAAAGGGGTTAAACAGGATCAACAAACCGGCAATGACGGTCAGGATACCAAAGGCCAACAAGTAGCCCCAGCCTTCTGTATCTTTGTTTCGCAACTGGAGGGATTTGGAGATAAGAGTACCTCCCAGAAAGGCCATCATAATCCCGATCAAGATAGTAATTACTGCTACCGTGATTCCCGGATGGGTCAACATATAAGCGCCAATGACCAGGTCCAGTATCCCCCCGAGCAAATACCATCCCCAATCTTCTAGTTTTTTCCGGTTGGAAATGGAGAAAACAATCTGGATGATACCGGTGAACATGTACATAATCCCCAGGTAAATGGCCAGCGCAGCAGCACCCATTCCGGGATTGGCGATCATCCAGATCCCTAAGATGATCAGAAGGGCTGCACGAAGTAGAAACATCCACCAGTTGTTGATGGAACTACCAATTGCACTTGCAAGTGTACTCATTTGGTTGGTATTAGGTGAATTAATAGGATTTCGATTTGTGCTCCAAGGTAACAGTTTTCGGTAATATAACTGTCAATTATTGCCTTTCATCGCTTACTTTTGGCCTTATTATTAAAATACACCCATGCAAGCACCGGAACAATTTGCTCTGCGAGAAACCAATTTTCAATTCCCCGGTCAAACGGCTTTTTACCGAGGGAAAGTGAGGGATGTTTACACCTTAAAGGATAAGTTGGTTATGGTGGCCTCTGACCGCATCTCTGCCTTTGATGTGGTCTTAGCCCGGCCTATACCCTACAAGGGCCAGGTCTTAAACCAGATTGCTGCCCATTTCCTGAAAAGCACTACCGACATTGCCCCAAACTGGTTATTAGACACCCCGGATGAAAATGTGACCATTGGAACCTCCTGCGAACCATTCAAAGTGGAAATGGTGATCCGGGGCTATCTGGCCGGGCACGCCTGGCGGGAATACCAGGCCGGGCAACGCAACCTTTGCGGGGTACCCATGCCCGAAGGGATGCGAGAGGGAGACCCCTTCCCCGCCCCCATTATCACCCCGGCCACCAAGGCGGAAGAAGGACATGACGAAGATATTTCCCGCACTGAGATCATCAAGCAGGGATTGGTCAGCCCGGAAGATTATGCGCTGCTCGAACGCTACACCCGCAACCTTTTCCAGCGTGGAACCGAAATGGCAGCAGAACAAGGCTTGATCCTGGTAGACACCAAGTATGAATTCGGTAAAGGGCCAGATGGCAAGATCTATGTAATTGATGAGATCCACACCCCCGACAGCTCACGTTATTATTATGCAGAGAGCTATGCAAAACGTCAGGAAAGCGGTGAACGCCAAAAACAACTGTCCAAGGAATTTGTCCGGGAATGGTTAATGGAAAATGGCTTCCAGGGTAAGGAAGGGCAAAGCGTACCCAAGATGCCGGACGAATTCGTCTGGGAAGTTTCTGACCGCTACATTCAGCTCTTCGAACAACTCACCGGGCAGACCTTTCAAAAGGCCAACACCCACAACATCCAGGATCGAATTGAAAAGAACATCCTCGGGGCTTTAGAAAAACTTTAAGCTATGCTACAATCCTATAATTCAAAAAACGAAACTATCAAAATCTGGGTGGGGGATCGACTATATCCCCGGAAAGAAGCAAGAGTCAGTGTCTTCGACAGTGTTGTACAGGGAGGTGATGCCGTTTGGGAAGGATTGCGGGTATACAACGGGCGCGTATTTTCCCTGAATCGGCACCTGGAGCGTCTGCAACATTCGGCCCATGCCCTGGACTTTCAAGAAATACCCGGTAATGATTTTATTCAAAAAGCTATTGTCGAAACCTTACGGGCCAACGATATGCGCGACGGGGTTCACATCCGTTTAACCCTTACCAGGGGCGAAAAGATCACCTCCGGTATGGATCCTCGACTAAACCAATCGGGCTGCACGCTCATCGTTTTGGCCGAATGGAAACCTCCGGTCTATCCGCCTTCCATTAAGCTGATCACCAGCTCGGTAAGGCGCAATGCTCCCATGATGCTGGATTCGAAGATCCACCACAACAACCTACTCAACAACATACTGGCCAAGATCGAAGCCAATC
This sequence comes from uncultured Saprospiraceae bacterium, assembly GCA_964479625.1. GTDB lineage: Bacteria > Bacteroidota > Bacteroidia > Chitinophagales > Saprospiraceae > CAYZMS01. The sequence continues at coordinate 12,689 of CAYZMS010000013.1, read as the reverse complement.
ATGCCGGAGCGGATGCAGGCCTGATGCTCGATCAACACGGCTTTGTTTCTGAAGCTAACGGCGTAAATGTATTCTGTATTCGAAAAGGAAAGCTCTACACCCCCCATGCCGATAATTGCCTGCTCGGAATTACCCGTGGTCTGGTATTGGAGCTATGCGCTGCAAAGGGCCTGCCTGCCTTCGAGAAAAATCTTTCGCTCACCGAGTTTTATACCGCCGATGAGGTTTTCACCAGCGGCACCATGGGCGAGCTCACTCGCGTATCTGCCATCGATGGGCGTTCGATCAACAACCACAGCGGAATCGACCACCTGGAACAGATCAAGCAATGGTTTGAAGATTATGCCCGGAACCCGGAAAATGGACAGCTTGTTTTTGACCCTTAGTGCCTGGACTATTGGGAAAGATACAGCCTGTAAATTCCAAAAGCCCCCAACCGAAGGTTTTATTTACACCCTTCCCTTTACCGGCAAAAAAAAACTTCCCTTGCTTGTTTTAATACACCTAGCCAACTACTCGTGTTCCTACAGCGACAAATGCTTCAAGGTATAATAAAAAATAGCCCCAAAGCCTACCGATAATAAAAGGTGGTACAATAAAAAAGTAGTGTTATCGTGCTGCAATCCCCAGTAAACTGCCCCGGCAAAGTAAACGGCCAGTAAGCCCTCCAACAAGGTCGCAAGAGATAATTTTCGGTGGATGTATTTGTTGTTCCTGAAGCTGTCTTTGATCGTTTGGATGTTGAATTTGGGCGTTCGAACAAAAGGTGATTGTTTGCCGCGATATCCCTGTATCACGGCAATAGAGTTATGCAGGGATAAGCCCATGGAAAGGGCCAGGAAGAGCGGAAACAGGAACAAGAACTTCAGCAGGGCCTTCCACCAGGGATCCCGATGTACCGGTGCCTGCACATTGGCGGCATAATAAACCGCAATGATCGAAAGCAAACCCACCATAAACCAGGCAAAGATGTCCTTTTCCAGGTTCAGTTCACTAAATAGGAACAACAAAGGGACACTGAAAACACCAGTGATGAACACAAACAAAAAGATAGTGGAAGAGAGTAAATGAGAGGTCGCATGTATCTTTTTGTCCAGGCTAAGGTTGGAGCGCCAAACGGTGGGCAACATTTTTTTTGCCGTTTCCGCACCACCTTTCATCCAACGGTGTTGCTGGGATTTGAAGCTACTCATTTCAGCCGGTAATTCGGCTGGCGAACCGATCTCCTCCAGGTATTTGAACTTCCAGCCTTTCAACTGAGCCCGAATACTGAGGTCGAGGTCTTCTGTGAGGGTATCTGCCTCCCAGCCTCCTGCTTCTTCAATGGTCCTTCGACGCCAAACCCCGGCCGTACCGTTGAATTGCAGAAAATAGTTCCCCTTCATTCGGCCTACCTGTTCCACGGTAAAATGGACGTTTAGCTGGAGGGCCTGCAATTTGGTCAGTAGGGAATAATCTTGATTGATATGTTCCCAACGGGTTTGTACGACGCCGATTTGCTCGTCTTTGAAATGGGGAATAGTCTGCTTAAGAAAATCCGGATTGGGCAGGAAGTCTGCATCGAAAATGGCGATGAATTCCCCTTCAGCCAGGGGCATTCCGTCCCGCAGAGCTCCAGCTTTGTACCCTTGCCGTTTTTTCCGTTTGATCTGTTCGATCCAAAATCCTTTGGCCTGGTACTCAGCTACCTTTTTTGCAGTCAATACCAGGGTATCATCCGTTGAATCATCCAGAATGTGAATCTGCAATTTTTCTTTTGGGTAGTCGAAAGCGGCGATCTTATCGATCAGGCGTTCGATCACATAGCGCTCGTTGAAAATGGGGAGTTGTACCGTCACAATGGGCCAATCCTGTTCAGCCTGATGATGCGCATCGGTGGGGTTTTCAAAAGCCTCTGAAAAACCGAGAACAAGCTGATGAGCCTTTAAAACGGGTGTTGGAACGGGAAGGTCCACCTTTCGGTTTTTTCTCCTGTACTTCAATAAGAGGTTGAATTGCATCAGGCAATAAACCGTGATATAAGTCAACCCAAGAAGGTAAACTCCTAAAATGAAATAACTGAGCATTGTATTCACAACAACTTAAAAATGGTCCAAAGAATTTTATGTCCAGCCAGGATCGTACCCCGCAAGGTTCCTGAAACTTTCGAAACGCCTACACGCCGACGGTATTGTACGGCTACCTCAGTGCTCCGCAACCGGTATTTAGCTGCCTTCACCTGCATTTCTACCGTCCAGCCAAAGTCAGGATCTTCCATGTTCAAGGCCTGTAGTTTCGACCATTTGATAGCTCTAAAAGGGCCCAAATCAGTGAATTCCACCCTGTAGAATAAACGGATGAGGGTAGTAGCCAGCCAGTTCCCGAAAATTTGCTGAGGCTGCATGGCGCCCCGTTCCATATCACCCAATGCCCTGGAACCAATGACCAGGTCATAATCCTCCTCAAGAATAGGTCGAACCAATTCCGGCATTTCCTCTGGATGATCTGAATAATCTGCATCCAAGAACACCACAATGTCCGGTTGTTCTAAATCCGGCCGCTGGGCAATATGGGCCATCGCCTTTAAACAGGCACTACCATAACCCTGCCGGTTTTCCTGCACTACCGTAGCTCCGGCTGCCGTTGCCACTTTGGCTGTACGATCTTTACTGTTGTTATTACAGACGATCACTTCCCGTACAAAGTCACTCGGAATATCTTTTATTACCAGCGGAATAGAAGATTCTTCATTAAAGGCAGGTATAATGACGTCAATTACCGGTTTTTTCAATAGTTGTCTTTTGTTTGCGAAAATGGAAAAGGCCGGGGTACAGTCAATAATTCAACAAACTTAGGTAATTTCACCCTTATTTCTTGTCTTAATCAGAACACTTGGATACAAATAAACTCCCCGATCCTGCAGTACGGGCAGCCCCTTGCCAAGTCAGGGACCTGTTCTGTCCCCGAATGGCAAAAGAACTGGAGCCCTCGGATAAAATACACTAAGCTCCAGGCCATTGCGTTTGCAATTGGAACGCTTATATTTGCCTGTTCAAAACGCCCGCATGAAATACCTCCTTACGCTTTTGGCTTTAGTGCCTGTTCTGTTCTTTGCCTGCGACCCCGATGATCAGTTCACGACCAATTCGGGGGACTCTGTCAACTTTTCAACGGATACCCTTCGTTTCGATACCGTTTTCACTGAGCTGGGAAGTGCTACCCGGTCTTTCCGAATTAAGAACCCCCATGACGAAAATATTCGCATTTCGAGCATTTTTCTCGAACAAGGTGAAAACAGCTTTTTTCGTATGAATGTGGATGGCATAGCAGGTAATAATCAGGAAGATATCACTGTTTTGGCCAAAGACAGCATCTGGGTATTTGTTGAAGTAACCATTGACCCCGACCAACCGGAATCGATCAGTCCTTTCGTGATCGAGGAGCGGGTCATTATTGAAGTAAATGACAATGTAGAAAGTGTCCAATTGGAAGCCTGGGGACAAAACGCCAATTACTTTCCCTCCCGTTTCAATGCCGGGGTACCCGTGGTTTTAACCTGCAGTAATCAAGAACTCACCTGGGATGACCCCAAGCCCTATGTTATTTACGGTGTGGTTTTTATCGATAGCTGCACCCTCAATATTCCGCCTGGCACAGAGGTCTACGTGCACGGGGGAGTGGCCCGTAATGACCTATTCGGGGTTTTTAATGACGGCATCCTTTATACCCTCGCCAATGGCAAACTCAACGTTCAGGGTACCATGGAGGAACCTGTCATTTTTCAAGGGGACCGCCTGGAAGAGGATTTTGCGGAATCCACCGGCCAATGGAACGGCATAATCCTTGGTAGAGGCAGCCAGGGCAACCGCATCGAGCACGCCATTATCAAAAATTCGATCTTCGGGGTCTATGTGGATTCCGCCGCTATGCTGAATATTGCCAATACCCGTATCTTCAACACCAACTCCAGTGCGATCGCAGGTTTCCACGGGACTATTCTTGCCGAAAACTGTTTATTCTATAATAATTTCTCCAATTCCGTCCAGCTTACTTATGGCGGGAATTACTTTTTCAACTATTGCACCCTGGCCAGCTATGGTGTGGATGCCTCTGCATTAGGGGTGAACAACTTTTTCTGTGCAGATGATCCTTTTGTTTGTGAAGATCTTCGCATCAATCCCCTCAACGCCACCTTCCGGAATTGTATCCTCTTCGGTTCCAGCCGGGACGAGATTCAACTGGGCGACATATTCGGCGGGGAGAACGACGAGTTCTTTAACGTGAATATCCTTAACAGTGTAGTCCGGGTCGACCAACTGCTCTCTCAACAAGACGGCCTTTACAATGACTTTTTCGAGACCATCTGCCGCAACTGCGTAAACGGCGATTTTTCCGCCCCGCTCTTTGCCAACGAAAACGAAGACGACTACCATCTGGACTCCCTCTCCATCGCCATTCAGCGAGCGCAACCCATCCCTGCTATACCCCTTGATCTGGAACGAAAGATGCGCGATCCGGTAGAGCCGGATGCTGGGGCGCTGGAGTATCAGGAACAGTAAACCAGAATAGCTTTTTGCTGTTTTGGCCCGGTCTATCAAGGGGGAAACGTGCTCCCGGCCTCCAATTCGTTTCTCTGCTCATTTATCAATTTTCACTAAACAAATCTCCCTCAAAGTTGTAGTTCACTTATCATCTATATTTTAAAGTTAATGCTCTACGTTCCCATTTCCTGCGATTTTTATGACGAATTGGAGTTGCGCGCGCTGCGCGGCAAACCAGTGGCATTGCACTATCAAAAAGCGGATCAGGAAGTACGGATTACGGCCTGGATACGGACCTTTGAAACCAGAAATAAAGAAGAGTTTATGCAGCTTGAAAACGGGGAGGAAATCCGGCTGGATCGGCTTATTTCTATTGACGGGATCCAACAAAAAGGCTATTGTGGGTAAGCGAACCATTTCCATCCTTGGCGCCGGCTGGCTGGGCCTGGAACTGGGCAGGGTCCTTGCCAAAGAAGGATACCAAGTGCTTGGCTCCACCCGGAACCCATCAAAATTCCATCAGATCCGGGAGGCAGGGATGGAACCGTACTTATTGGAAATCTCGAAAGACGGGATAACTGCGGAGGAGCTCCAGGCCTTTTTTTCCTCGGATATACTGGTGATCAATATCCCGCCGGGGCGTCGAAACCCCAGAGTGGAGGAAAACTACCTGCCTGTTATCGGGCATGTTTTATCTGCCGCCTTGGAATATGGGGTTTCGAATATTCTGTTTGTAAGCTCTACATCCGTTTACGGCAGCATGTCTGGCACTTTGAACGAAAGCGACCAACCTGTACCCGATACTAGTTCCGGAAAAGCCCTACTAGCTAGCGAGACTACCTTGCTGTCAGGGCCAATTCCAGCTACCATCATCCGCTCAGCCGGACAGGTAGGGGGCGACCGTCACCCGGGGCGCTTCCTGGCCGGCAGGACCGGCCTAAGCCGCAGCGGCGCCCCCGTGAACCTTATCCACCGGGACGACCTGGTGGAGATCATCCGGCAGGTGATCCGGCAGGAATGCTGGAATAACACCTTCAATGCCGTAGCCGATGAACATCCCTCCCGGAAAGCCTTCTACACCCTCCAGGGCAAAAGGCTCGGCCTCTCCCCTCCCCTCTTCAAGGAGGAAGATGGGCTGAATGAAAAATGTGTCCAAAATGACAAGGTAAAACGGGAGTTAGGCATTCGCTTTAAATATCCCGACCCGATGCAGTTTTAGCGTTTTAGCACGTTGGGGTATTGTACGGCTTTTGCTTGGGCAACCAAAACCGAAGGGAAAATATTCCTCATCACCCATCATGGATCCCTTATTTCCAATGACAAACATTACTCCCCTCCTCCATACAATTCCTTTCCAGCTTCTTCATATTTATCCCCTTCCACCCAAACGGGCTTTTGATCACAGTTGGCGATCATACGAGCCAGATGGGCGTAGCTAATGCAGTATTTCAACATGTAGTCGTAATCTACATTATCAGGGTTATCCGCAACCTGGTGGTAGTATTTTTGAATTATAGAGTCGAAGGATGTCAAGCCGGGGCTGTAGGTCAGCGCAGGTATTCCCATAAGGGCAAAGTTTACATTGTCCGAACGGTCAAATAAGCCCTGATCGGGTGCTGGGTTGGGAAACACCTGGAGACCAGCCGCTTCTGCAGCCTGTGTGATGATCTCATCCGTACCGGTACGACCGTAACCGATCACCGCCACATAGTCGGTATCGTTATAGCCGGCGCCATCGGTATTCAGATTGAAAATGATTTTATTTGCCTCAACCGGGAGATGGTTAGAAAAATACCGACTCCCCAGCAATCCCTTTTCTTCACCAGTGCACCAAAGGACCAAAATAGAACGCTCGGGTTTTTGCTCCGCCAGCGCGCGGACGGCCGTCAAAACAGCAACGGAGCCCATACCATTATCCCGGGCACCGTTAAAGATGCTGTCCTGATCAGTGTAGGCGCCCCCACCTTCTGATCCGACCCCTACATGGTCATAATGGGCAGACAGCAGAAGAACCTCCTCCTTTTTTTCCGGATCGCTACCTTCCAGATAACCCACTACGTTATTGGCGTAAACGCGCTTTTTCGAATACCCTTCGATCGAAAAATCGATCATGGTCTTTTTACCTTCGATCAGGTCTTTGATATCAGAGCGATTGCTACTTTCATTTAAAAAGCCATTGGGGATGAGTGCTCCACTTTCCTCTTCGCTTCCCAATTGCAGGCTGCTGCCGCCGAAATAACGGGTGAAAAAATTCCAGGGAAATTGCAGTCGGTAAAGCTGTACAAATGCGACCGCACCCCGTTCCTGGGCAGCGGCAATTTTTTCCAGGGTAGCCTGAAAGACGCTCTGGGGGCTTTGATCTTCCGGGGTTCCCGGCAATGCGAATACCACCTTACCCTTTACATCTTTATTGGCATAATCATCACTAGTATCATCCACCCAGCCGTAATCGACAAAAACAGCTTCGACCTGTTCCATACTCTTATCCTCCCCTGCCAACCACAAAAAGCTTTCTTTATAAGGATAAGCTTCTCCGTTGACCACCATTTCCCCAAACTGAGGACTGGTCACTTTGTCAAAAGGTACCTTCTGGAAAAAGCCATCCATCCCCGGTGCTGGTTGATAGCCATAGGCTGCTAGATGACTCGCCAGATAATGGGCAGCAATATCCTGTTCTACAGAAGGGGTATTACGCCCTTTCATAAAGTCGGAAGCCAGAAAGTACAACTGTTCTTTTACTTCGTTAACCTTATAGTCGAGCTCGGGTGCTTTCTGCCCCCAGCTAAAAAATGGTGTACCAAGTACCAATAAGCTCAATGAAAAGAAACGATACATATTTTAAATTTTGGTTAGCGATTCGTGATTGGGTTAAAGTCAACGTTCAGTACTCAACGTTGTTGTTGCACGATTTGCAGTTCAAAGCCGCCGCTGTCCGCCCCGTTGGGGCCTACAACCCCAATAACCACTTCGTAGGGGTTATTGATTGCAGTCAAGGAAACCGAGCGGGTGTGGTCCTGGGTTTTTCCTCTGTAAGCTCGATCCCATTTATAATCAGATTCACAAGAAACGCAGGAAGCCAGGTCGGGTACCACTGCATTCGAAGCATTGCCTACAGAATAGGCATAGAGACTGAAATTCGCTTTGGAGTCATCTGGGACAAGACGAATATTCAGTATAGTGTTCCGCGGGAGTTCAATGGCATATAACACATGTTTACCGGTAAACTTAGGCGCCTGTTTTTCAACAAAACAAGCAACGCTGGAATTCCAGGCCCAGCTCAGGTCATTCATCTCTTGCCCGGTGCCAAGATCACCTTTTATGGCACCCTGCATATTTCCTTGCGGAAGTTGAATGGTCGTAACGTTTGCTGCCTGCGCATATACCAGATTGCAACTCAAAAGGAAGGAAAGAAAGAAAAAATAGGTTCTCAGTAAATACATCATTTGGGTTGAATTAAAGAACTGATTTAAACTACGGGCAACAAACAAGGCCAATAAGTTTAAATCAGTTCATTGCGAAAAGTTAGCTGAAAAAGGCCATCTATTTTCTAACTACCAAGTTAAGACTTATAGTATTTTCGCCCTATTCTTTCGTCGAATCTTTCAAAATTACCACCTAAATGATCTGGAAACAACCACTACAGCTCGAAGCAATAAACGCAATTGGGAAAAATACGCTAATCGAACACCTTGGTATGGAAATCACAGCAATCGGGGCAGACTATTTGATCGGACGTATGCCGGTAGATCATCGAACCGTTCAACCCTACCGCCTGCTCCATGGCGGTGCAAGTGTTGCACTTGCCGAATCGCTGGGAAGCCTGGCCTCTACCCTTTGTCTAGAGGATTTAAATAAGCAAACTGCCGTTGGCGTAGAAGTAAATGCCAATCACCTCCGTTCTGTCACCGAAGGCTATGTCTTTGGCAAGGTAAGTCCTATCCGCATAGGCAAAACCATTCATGTTTGGAATATTTCGATAGAAGACGAACAATCCCGACTAATCTGTATCAGTCGAATCACCATTGCCGTAGTCAAACGACGTAAAAGCAGGTGATAAAATCATCAACTAAAGAGCACTTAGTTCTATTTTTCTATAATAAATCCTTTCTTTTAAACAAAATTCTAGTACCTTTGTCTTATATCAAAAGCTGAACAATGGGTTAGCTGTGTATATGTTGATAATGCTTCTATCCCCTTTTTTCCCAACCCCCGGTAAAAACACCTTGCTTTCTTATTGCTTTTACGACTGTCGTTTATAAGGGCGCGGTAAAGATTTGCTATTGCTTTTGAAAAGCACTTTTTTTTGAATTTTATAATAAACTTATTAAATAGAATAATTAACAATGGCAAAACAACAAGAAGTTAACGACGCGGGTAAGCGTTTCAAACTGGTACTGAACACATTGGGCTGGACACACAATGATGCAAGTGCATTTTTTGATGTTAAACCCGGCACCATTGCCCGTTGGAAGACATTAGAACAGTTCTCCCCACGCATTTTTGCAAAGGTGAACCGTCTGTCCGAAAAGGGTATCAACCCTGGCTATATGCAATTCAATAATGCAGATTTACATCTTCAGGAGGAAGAAGAAACGCCTGTAAGTGAGCCCGTTAGAGTTACTAAAAGCGCTCCTGTGGCCGAGAAGGCTCCTGCTGCAAGTACTGCTGATTTTGGAGAGATCCAGCGTAAATTGATCGAAGCACAATCACAGATCATCGAGCAATTGCAAAAGGAAAATTATCATTTGCGCAACGCTTTACAAAGACATTGATCCGGTGAAATAATATCCTGGTAAAAATCTGGACATTCCATAGCGCAAATAAAAAAGGCGTTTTTCAATATTGAAGAACGCCTTTTTTTATACTAGGGTGACCAATCGGATTTGAACCGACGACCTCTGGAACCACAATCCAGCGCTCTAACCAACTGAGCTATGATCACCATGTTACTGCCTAGTTATTTAAAGAAAGCCCAGGCTCTTTAATTCGGAATGCAAATATACAGGTTTACTCCACTACTTGCAATTTTGGAAGCAGAATTATTCCCTCGAATTGATCCGTCTCCTCTTGCTCAGGCTTTGGCCTTTTGCCGTTCTTTTTTTCTTTTTGCCCGCTCTTTTTGCTTCTGCTTTTTTCGCTTTTTTCTTTGTCGTTGCTTTGCTGAATACTCCCAGGGATATTTCTCTTTTTTCCACATGACGTAGCGGATACTGATCCCAGACTGCGGATAAATAGTTTTAGTGCCCCCCTGGAGGTTTAAAGCGGGTTTAAAATCATAGGAAAGATGGATTCGGGCAAAGGTCATTTCGGCCCCAAGAACAGCGGTCAGGCCAAAGGGATCCTCAATCGGAGTATCTGTAACATCGTATTCATCCAGCCATCCTTTATGCATACCTCCACCCAGGAAAAAGTTGACCCGCCGAGTGATCAAGGGCTGATGGCTAATAAATAAGCCGGTCACCATGGTTTCTTCCCTGAATAAATTGGATTGAACGATCACCTCTGCGCTGGCTTTTTTCAATACCCGCTGCCGTACACTGAACCCCCAATCGGAGCCCATGCGCAAACCAGCAGTGGTATTGTAAGATTGTCCGTAGGCCGGAAAACAAGCTAGCGCAAATACCAAGAGTAAAAAATTTACCAGTAGATACTTCATGTCCTCTAGGACGTATGAAGGAGCTTCTTGGTACGAAACCTTAACAATTTTTAGATTTCCTTAAGGATAGAAGGCGGCTTGGCGTTACAGCTATTTGCGATTACCCATTGGTTGTTTATCATTCGACTCGAAAAGTACCTGACACGTCTTAGGCCGGTAAACCAGAGACTTGTCCATTAATCCAGCTCGAAAAAACTATCGTACTGATTCCGATGGCCGGGTTCCCGGATGGGCTCTTTTAGTGGAGCGTTCAGGTCTAGGACATCCTCTTCATTATTGGTTTTTAGCATTAGCAGTTCTTTTTCAGCGCCTAATAGGCGGGACTGCCCCGCTTTTTCCCATTTTTCGAGCATTTTCAGCCCTTCTTCTTCGAAAATACCATTTTGAAGGTCAATTCTATCCATAACATTAGCAGAGAGCTCCATGAACTGTTCCATTTCCGAAACCTTCTCGGCTACATCTTCCTTCATGGCCTCCATGGCGGCATCAAACATGGCCCGCTGATCTGGGTCGCCTTTCAAAATACTCATAGCACTTTTCATAGCACTGTTGCTGGCATGTATCGCCTTTTGTTCCTGCTCCTTGATCATGACCTGATCCTGAAGGTCCTCCATCAGGATCTGAGAGTTTTCGTACATTTTGGTGAGTACCCGGTACATCATTTCCATTTTGCGATACAGGTCTTCCAGCCGAAGGTTAGAATCGCGTAGCCTGCCTGCACGTCGAGTTTTCAGGATGATCTCCTTGGTCCGCTCATGCTCCCGGGCTTTACTGGCCAGCTCCAGGTTGTTCTCGATCGATTTTTTGTTATTGTGGATGACCTCCTGGAGGATGTGCATTTGCCCACGCAATTTGCCGATCTGACGGCGCATGTTGTGCAAGTTATTCTTAAGCTCGTCTATATAGTTTTTCAAGATGGCAATCGGGTCTAATTCTACAAAAAGACTTGTAATCCAGCGCATTAAGCTTTTGTAAGAATACCAGATTAGTGTACGTGCCCTTGGGTCCAGGAACATATAGACAATAGCGCCTAGCGCGAGCAGCATCACTGCCAGGGTAGCGGTATTTCGTGCCAGTTCTGCCAGGGCTGGTAAAGCGGCGATCACCAATACCCCCAGCCCAATGGTTATTCCCCCTAGAAAAATAGCGCCCGTCACCCCTTCAGGGCGTTTCCAGAATGATTTTTGTTTTATTTTCTTCGATGTACTCATGCTTATTTTGAATATACCTCCATTTTTTCAATATCTTTTCGAATCTGGCTTACCAGTATAGCGTGGGAAGCAGCGAAGTTATCCCGGGTTTTTTGAATCCGCTCTTCTGCTTCCGTTAATTCCTCCTTAAAGGTGTCTTCCTGTTGTCCCAGTTTTTCCATTTCCCTTTCCAGTTGCTGGATCTGAGCCTGCAGGGCTTTTGACTTTTGTTGGACAGCTGCGATCATTTCCCGACGTCCATCCACTTGCGTCTGGTGTTGCTTTTGGGCCGCCTTTTGAAACTTGGCTTTCTCCTGGTCCAATACCTTAATGTAATGTTCTGCAGACTTTCTGAGTTCATCTCCTTTAGCACCCATGGTTTGTGCCATTGCAGTAGCTGAACGATAACGGGTGGCTTCGTCCATGTTCTCCATTTTTTTCAAGGATTGAAGGGATTTCCTGAATTCGAGGTAATCAAAACCTTCCGTATCCGCATTTTGCATTGCCTGAAAGAGGATGTCGATGAATTGATTGGAGATCGTTCCTTTCTGCGGGTTGGGCTCAGATAGAGCAGTGGGGGAACTATGGGAGCCGGCATTCCCCTGATCAGGTTCTTTGATTTCTTCGAAAAATAAGCGTTTCAGACCTTTCAACATACCTGCTTTTAAATAGAAAATGATAGTGATAATACAAAGAATTACCCACCAGGGTTTATAAGCTTAGATGAACGAGGGCGGGTTGTGCTTTCAAATGTATGATGACTGAGAATTAAGCCAGTGAACAAAGGAATAGAATTCATCAATTAGAATACGCTCATAATGTTTTTTACGAGGCACTATTTGACAGCCTTCAGCATACTTGATAATCAGTTCAAGAACAGCTCTTTGACTGACTTTAAATACCTTGGAGCAATCTCGAATGCCACTACCATGAACCAATGAACTTATTATTTGCTTTTTCAATCGAGGGTCAGCCCCACGGTTTTGGTAAGCAAATTGAAATTGTTTGCGGCAGTCTTTGCACAGAAAATTTTGTTTTCCCGTGCTTTTGATGCCGTTTTTAACGACATTGAGACTTTCGCAATGAAGACATTAAACTTTGATTTTTATTTTGCACATATTCAAAGTTCGTCCTCATTGTGCTTTTTTAAGGCTCATCATACATCGAAGTTGTTTAAAAAGTCACCCCAAAAGAGGGGTGATATGAGGATGTTGCAAAAGCATTAAATTGTTGGTTACCACACTAACAAAATAAGCCTCTGCAACATATATGTAAATCTATCGAAAAAATTCATTACAAAAAACCTACTGATCCATTTGAGCC
>CAYZMS010000012.1:70304-115337 GCA_964479625.1 uncultured Saprospiraceae bacterium | reverse complement strand
GGTGGTGTGAGAGGCGCACCAGTGAGCAGATGCTCACTGGCCGTCTACTCGATTGTAGGTAGTGCTTTCTTTTTCATTAGTTATCAATCATCGCGATATGAAGCACAGAACCACTGAACGTAATACTTCTTGATTTTAAAAAGAGCAAAACAACCGCTTTTATCAAGGATATATATGGCATAAATAACAGCTATCTTAATTTCACTTCGTCAATTTGGTTCAAAGTATCCGGATTGTACACTTTCATTGTTATTTCATTTCCCTCTACATAAAACAGACAAAGGGCGTTCTCTACACTAAAGGATTGAGTAAAATCACTCCACGGTAGGATTTCTTGACCATAGTAGGGTGCTCCAGAAGCTCCGTTGTTGATTTGATAAATTGGTCGTGAAACCTTCAACTTTTTATGTGAATAATTTTCTGGATAAATAGGAACTTCTGAGGTTAGTTTGAGCCAGTTGTAATTATGCTCGTCTCCGGTAAGGATACCCACTACTTTTTTACTGTTATTTATTAAAATATCTAAATATTCATCTCGTCTTTCTATAATACCTTTCTCAACAGGTTTTCCAGCTATGTAGGGTCTTTTACTGTTATCGCCACTGTACCACATATCGTCTTTGCTATGACCACCATTAGGAAAAGCTGGTGTGTGCTGGGTAACAAAGATATGGTCTATATCTGCATCTTTTTCCAGTTTTGCAATTTTTTCTCGCAACCATTGCAATTGATTATCCATGATATAACCATGCAGTCCTCCACTGGTTTCAGGTTGCCTGCTTACTGATGGCGCATACCAATAGTCACTGTTGAGTACCACCATAGCAACATTGCCGTAAGTGTAATAAAACACATTTTCTTCATAAGCGGGGAAATCAGTTTGATTTGGATTGGGGTCATACCGATTGTTATCCTCAGTCTGTGGACCGTTTGTCGGATTGATAAATTCTTCCGCAAAGAGTGCTTCAGAAGATTCTATTTCAAAAGGGAAAGCATCAATAAATCCCTGCGTTCTGCCATCTTCATCTTTAAATATATGCCCTAAGACTTCGTGGTTACCCATACCAACATAGAATGGCATATAATGCCAAAATGGTTCAACGGCTTTTTTCCAGTTGTAATACTGCAAACGTTGTTCCTCTTTGTTACTTAAATATCCATTAATCATATCGCCAGTAAACTGAATGAAGCTTGCGTCTTTCATGTAGGCTAATGCTGCCATTTTTTTCATAATGTAAGTGTTGGCACCTAGTATTTTTCTTTCGCCCCCACCAGTGGCATGACGACTATCACTGGTATAGCCAAATACAAAGGGTTTTTTGCTTCCCTTCTTAGGAGCAGTTTTAAAGTGATATGCTTGTGACTGAATACCGTAACTTACTTTATAATCGTACTCCTTGTCAGGAGATAATCCATCAATTTTCCATTCATGGTACGTTGTTACGGTTTCACTTTTATATTCTTTTCCGTTGACTTTTATTTTAGCTTCTACTGGAAGTGTAGTTTTGCACCAAACTACTGCCGAACTATCCGTGATGTTATTTACAAAAGGGCCTTCATAAATGGCTGGCGTAACGTTAAAAGGGCTTTCTCCTGCTAGTGCAATCACGCCATCAAATACCAACATTCCGCTTTCATCTGCCAAGCGATACCCTACGTTGACGTAACCGTTTTCTTTCCAATCTACAAAGTCATAAGGATATTTAAAATCATCCTTGATATTAATCCCTACTTTGCCATTATCAATTTTAGTAGTCCTGCGATAAACTGGAAGAGGGTGCGGTGCTTTGCCGTAAGGTATCAAACCATAGGTAATTGACCCTTTAAAATCACCAAAATCCAACTGGACGCCTGTATTTGTTCCTGATGGATTACCTATGAATTTTTGTATAGTAAGTGTATTCTGAACTTCCTCGGCAAAGTATTTCTTCCCTTCTGCTTCAAAATATAACTTCTCATTTTCATCGAAAGCTAAATTAGAGTAAGAAGCAGGAATTAGAGTGGACTGAGCCATCGCTGTGGCAGATGACAGCAAGGCAATTGCTAAAAAGAAAATTTTATTCATTTTAATGTTTTATTAAAGATAATGTTTTAAAGATTGAGTTAGATTAATTTATCATTAAATCTACAAAACCATCTTTCAAGTGACCATTTTCTACCAACGTTATTAATCAAAATACATTTTCTGACTTATATTCAGCTTCATTTTTAGCATTACTTACAACAGGAAAGTATAAGAGCAGTAGCGCCTGCCTGCCGCAGGCAGGGATTACAAGACGATTACCTACCCGCCACCCCAAGCGTTTAATAAATGTACAGACCTTGGGGCACATCTGTGGGTTACATATCTGCGGTCCACTCTGGCTAATCGACTCAATAGCAGATCGTTTGCCAACATCAGGCGATATACTTTTTTGTGATTGATTTGATACCCCCGCAAGTGCAAATAAGCAGTCATCCGCTTGTAGCCACAGCGCAGATCATCATCGCGTTGCACCACTTGAATCATATCCACTACCTCTTGGTTGGGACGCTCACTGACTATTTAAGCAAAAGTCTCACGGTCAAGCGGAACTATTTGGAGAGTGTAGTTATTATTATAGTCTTTAATCAAACAACAATGACGTTCTATAGACTTGGTGGGTTTGATGTGACAGATTTAAATAGCTTCTTCCAAGACTTAGAGTCGACCGATTACAAAATATATGATATAGGTTTTATAGAAGATAGTGAAATAGATTTTGTTTGTTTAGCTACATTTGCAGAACTTCCGTCTAAGAAAACAGAAAAAAAGGAAATATGAATGTTTTCCTAAGTGTTCCGATATTTTTTTAAAAAATTAATACTGCCAAAAGAGAAAAGCAGTAGAACATACTAAAGCTTCTGCGTTCCGCAGGAGACCATTCCGAAAACTGTATCCATTAATGAACTTAACTTAAAGCAATAAAATTGACCTGGAAGACAAGAAATTCCATTTTAAAGCTTCCCAGGAGGAAGCAACGAAGTGCTACAGGAAACCCAGTACTATCGATATAGCACCGCATTCACCGCCTTGATGATCTTCTCCGGATTGGGTAGGAATTCCTTTACGAATACCTCAGAATACCCCAGGGAAGTATCGGCCGCATTGACCCGGGTTACCGGTGCGTCCAGGTAATCGAAGGCGTATTTTTGGATTTCGTAAGCTACTTCTGCCGAGACC
This sequence comes from uncultured Saprospiraceae bacterium, assembly GCA_964479625.1. Classification (GTDB taxonomy): domain Bacteria; phylum Bacteroidota; class Bacteroidia; order Chitinophagales; family Saprospiraceae; genus CAYZMS01. The sequence continues at coordinate 112,135 of CAYZMS010000012.1, read as the reverse complement.
CCAGCGAATGGCCAGGATTCATCGACTACGACCAGGCGGTTGGTCTTTTTAACGGATTGGACGATCATTTTGTGATCCAGCGGGCGGATGGTCCGCAGGTCGATGACCTCGGCGGAAATGCCTTCCTTGGCCAGCTCCTCGGCCGCATCCAGGGCTTCCAGTACCATCTTGTTGAAGGAAACCAGGGTCACATCTGTTCCTTCCCGGCGCACAATGGCTTTGCCGATGGGAACCAGGTATTCCTCCTCCGGTACTACTCCCTTATGGCCATACATGAGCTCTGATTCCATAAAGCAAATGGGATCCTCATCGCGGATCGCCGATTTTAGCAAGCCTTTCGAATCTGCAGGGTCAATACAACTGATGACCTTCAGGCCCGGGATATTGGCCATCCAGCTTTCGAAAGTTTGGGAGTGCTGCTGGGCCAGTTGCCCGGCAGAACCGGAAGGCCCGCGGAAGACTATTGGGCAACGGTATTGGCCGGCCGATTGGGACAGGGTTTTGGCAGCGTTATTTACAATCTGGTCAAAGGCCAGAACGGCGAAATTCCAGGTCATAAATTCAACTATGGGTTTGAGACCGTTCATAGCCGCTCCAACCCCAATGCCGGCAAAGCCAAGCTCTGCAATGGGCGTATCGATCACCCGATCAGGCCCGAATTCGTCCAACATACCTCGGCTCACCTTATAGGCACCATTATATTCGGCTACCTCCTCCCCCATCAGGAAAACGCGGTCATCGCGACGCATTTCTTCAATCATTGCCTCGTTCAAGGCATCTCGTAAGGCCAACTCTCTTGCCATCTGCTGAATTGTTTGATCGTTCTTATTTAGACTCTTTAAGGGGCCAAAGGTTCATGCCCGGACTGCTTTGCAAAGCGGCTCCCTTAAAGCAGGCCTAAAATTAGAAAATAATCAGCCACTCCTATAACCTTTTGCGGTTTTCTTACCTTTGTATACTAGGAGCAAATGCCTAAACGTTTTGGCTACGAATCTCAGGTTGAAAAAAATTGAAATTAGACCGTATGAAAAAGAGAACTGCCTTACTAGTGCTGTCCATCATCTTACTTTCTACAACGGCTTGTAACCGAGGATATGGTTGTCCTTCTAATTTTTCCATCGAAGACGGATTAAGTGCGGCTTTCCAAATGCTGTTACTGTTGTTCTAATCCAGGCCTTCCTTACCTTTCTATTCCCATGCAGGAAGAAGCCAAAGACGTACACCTGTTTATTACCCAAGATGGCTCCCACTCTGTGCTTTCCGAGCGTTTCGGCGTAAGCTATCACTCCAAATATGGAGCCATACAGGAATCCAGACATGTTTTTATCGGGGCAGGTCTGTACCCTCAGTTGTTGGTCCAGAATTCTCTGAATATACTCGAATTGGGCTTCGGCAGTGGATTAAATGCTTTTCTGACCTACCTGGAAAGCAGAAACCGTACGACTCCAATTCAATATACCGGGATCGAACACTACCCAATGCCATTGGAGAAGATTCGAAAACTGAATTATCCGACTCAGTTGAAAGCCGCTGAAGAAGAAGGTACCTTCCTGCGGTTCCATGAAGATAGCTGGGAGGAAGCACACGCCTACGGGGATAATTTTACCCTCCTTAAATCCGGCAGCGATTTCCACGAATACCCCTACCCGGGGGAATACTTCCACTTGGTGTTTTTCGATGCCTTTGCCCCTTCAGCCCATCCCGAAGCCTGGGAGGTACCTTTGCTGGAAAAGATGTACGAGACCCTATTGCCCGGCGGAGCCCTGGTCACCTACTGTGCCAAAGGCGTGGTGAAACGCACCCTTAAAGGCATAGGGTTCGAACTGGAAACCCTGCCCGGTCCGCCTGGCAAACGGGAAATGATCAGGGCGGTGAAATAGAGAAAATAGTGCCTGGTATTCAGTACATGGAATGCCAGGTACTATAGCATTTAGCGTTTTCCAAATACACCATGCTCGCTCCGCCCTACCCTACTCCTCCTCACTTCCGGATTGCTTAATCACATTGACCTTGCCATCCTCCCCGTAGAGTTTGCGGGACATTTTGTTGTAGGCCATAGCAGCTTCTTCAGCGGTGGCGAACATTCCAATGTGCATGGATTTTCGATTGACCGAGATTACGGCCCGGTAGCGGTTATTTTCCTTATAAACCCCGGTATACCCTACCCTGCTGCTGGTTTTGCGCTTGCGGCTGGCAACGGAACGAGAACGATACACCAGGTTTTCCAGTCGGCAATCCAGTTTATTGCCGTTCTTTGCCCCAACCAGGTTCTTGCTGCCGGACTTGCTTTCCCCTAAAAATTTTTCCGCTATGTGCTTGTGCAAATAGATCGTTTGCGTTTTGTAGCCTCCGTCCGCTTTTTTCCAGGTCTTCTGAAAAACTGCGCAACCGCTGGAGTGTTTACGCAAATTGTTGATAAAGTCCACCTTAACAAGAAAAGGGTCAGTGGTTAGATACTCGTAGACCTTATCGTCCAAAAGGACGTGGTCATCTGCATTTTTTAATTTTACCTTGTATAACACGCGTAAAGAAGTTGGTTAGAAAATAGGGTTTGATGTATGCGAAGGCCCGACTCAGCAGGCGGGAACGTTTTTGTTAAACCAGGGAACCTTTTCTTTAGTTAAAGTATGGTGGAGTGAAGCGATTTTGAACTCTTTCGGTCGACGTGCGTGTATCTTGTTGTAGTGCAAGGTACAAAATTATATAGTTGTTCGAAAGGGTACTCTTAAAACTTTTTTTAAACAAGTTGGGATTCTGTGGATAATTATATGCATCGTTGTTTTGACCTGGCCCGTCTGGGAGAAGGGAGGGTTTCCCCCAACCCTATGGTAGGAGCCGTTCTAGTGTATCAGGACCGGATTATTGGAGAGGGTTTTCATGCGCAATACGGAGGGCCACATGCAGAGGTGCAGGCAGTGGCTTCGGTTAAAAAAAAGGATAAGTCGCTTATTTCGCTATCCACCCTATTCGTTTCGCTGGAACCCTGCTGTTTCCACGGGAAAACTCCGCCCTGTACCAGTCTCATACTTGAAAATCGCATTCCCCGCGTGGTCATTTCCGCCCTGGACCAAAGCCCGGAAGTGAACGGACGCGGAGTGGAGATCTTGCGGGCTGCCGGCGTCGAGGTGATCACCGGATTGCTTCAAGAGGAAGGAATGGAGCTCGCCAAGCCCCGAACAGTTTACGTTAGCAGGGATCGCCCCTACGTAAGCCTTAAAATGGCCATCTCTGCTGACGGTCATTTTGCTCCGGCTGACCGCACCAGGTTCTGGATCACCAATGCTTTTTCCAAACGCCTGGTCCACCAATTCCGGGCGAAAACGGATGCTATTCTAATAGGTACACAAACAGCTATCAGTGATAATCCGGAACTGACCAACCGCCTTTACTTTGGGAAGTCCCCCCTTCGCGTTGTGCTGGACCGGGAAGGGAAAATCCCTTTTGACCATAAGGTGTTCACTGACCAGCAACCGAGTCTGGTGTATTCCAAACAACCTATTCCCCACCTTTCCGCTGCGATCTCGAACGTGCTCCTTCCTTTCGCAGGAAAGGATCTAAAGCCCCTCTTAAAAGATCTGCATGAACGCAAGGTGGGAACCCTTCTGGTAGAAGGCGGAGTGGCCTTGTTACAGTCCTTCCTGGAGCAGGATCTATGGGACGAAGCCTGGGTGTTTCATGGTCAGGCTGTCCTGCCCAATGGAATACCCGCTCCCCTGCCCCCCACCCCTCCTGCCCGTTCCTTTCAGCTAGAAGGTGATCGCTTGCACTATCATATTCGAAAATGATAACATAGGTAAGCGTTAAACTTGCTTTAAAATAGCCCCTGGAGCTTATAAAGCAAATGGCCTTTTTGTTACTTAGACGTTGGGATTTGTTTAGAGAACGGTATCCCATCGTCAAAAAAAGGAATGGAGGAATGAAAAAAGTAATTGTACTGAGCACCCTACTTTCAACAGCTTGGGGTATCAGTGTGCCGGCGGCTGCTCAATCTACCCATATAGAAAAAGGACCTGCCATTCAATGGATGAGTTGGAGCGAAGCTCAAATCAAGGTTGCTTCAGACCAGCGCCCTGTTTTTGTTGCCATTTACACGGAATGGTGCGAGTGGTGCAAAAAAATGGAAGCGGAAACCTATGGTCATCCGGAGATTGCCGAATACATAAATGCCAATTTTTATCCGGTTCTGCTAAATGCCCAATGTCAGGACGAATTGGAATACAAAGGTAAGGTTTACCGGTTTGCCCGCTCCGGTAAGCGCGGATATCACGAACTGGCCGACGAATTGCTGCGCGGTAGCCTTCGGTTTCCCAGTGTGGTATTCCTGGATGAAGAAATGAACGTCCTACAATCACTCGGAGGATATAAAAGACCGGGCGCCTTCCATGCTATCGCAGCATATTACGGCTCCGGTTCCTATACCAGAGTGCCCTGGTCGACTTTCGAAAGAACTTATATTTCCCGTCTGGACAGGTAAGTTTATTCCTTCCCGAATATATAGACCACAGAGCTGGACCGGTCCACTTTCTGCAAGCTTTGCAAATAGGACTGTCCTCCTTTCCAGAAAGCCTTAATGGCCCCCGCCGATCCCGAGGCTTTGTATTGCTCACTTAGCAGGTCCACGTAAAAGGGGTCGAGCGGAAGGCGGCTCTTTTTCTTCAGTTGAGAACCTTTATCCGACAGCAGCCGTTCCAGGGTTTCCGGTTTAAAGTGCCACAAATGCCGGGGCACATCATAGGCAGCCCATTCTGCACCGTAGTGCTCCGCATCCAGGGAGCTGAAATTGGGAACTGCAATGATCAACACTCCTTCTGCTTCCAATAGATTAAAGATGCGTTCCAGATAGGTGTGCGGGTCATGCAGGTGCTCCAGAACATGCCAAAGGGTAATGGCGTCGAAGGTACCGACGATCCTGCCCTCTGCCAGGTCCTCCGTAGGTCGGACATCCAGATGGAACTGATCCCTGGCGAATTGTCTGGCTCCTTCATCTACCTCAACACCCAGGGTCTCAAATCCATGCTGCTTCAAATGATTAAGGAAGTACCCCGTACCTGACCCAACATCCAATACCTTTTTTCCCTTGACTTCCTTTTCGATCAGGTTTCGCTTTCGCTTGAGCATCCATTCTCGGGCGGTGTGGTACAACTGATTGACCATGCCTTTTTTGGTATTCGAATGGGAGATATAATTCTCGGATTGGTAATAAGGCCCGATCGAAGCCGCATCCGGCGCATTCTGGGTAAATCGCAATCCGCAATCCAGGCAATCTACCAATGGGAAGAAGGCTCCACTAATGGAATGATCCTTTACCTTGAAAGCGGTTTTCAAGTTCGTACTACCGCACACCATACATCGGGTTTGATGGATAAATTGAACTTCTGGCATTTTGATATTTTGGGTTAACTATAACCTAAACAGCAGTTCCCGCAATATAGGCGCCCGTCCAGGCAGCCTGAAAGTTAAAGCCGCCAGTAACGGCATCAATATTTAAGACTTCCCCGGCAAAGTACAAGCGGGGGTGTAGTTTACTACCGAAGGTACGAAAATCCACTTCTTTCAGGTCGACTCCTCCCGCAGTGACAAATTCTTCCTTGAAGGTACTCTTGCCTTCGATCCCAAAGGAAGAAGCGGTTAGTTGGTCTGCCAGCTTTTGGAAAGACTTACGTCCCAACTCCCCCCACCGGCGCCCCTCTTCGACCCCTGAAGTCAGGACCAGGCGCGACCAAAGTCGTTGGGGAAAATCCATAAGTGGATGTTTGTGTAATTGTTTTTGAGGATGTGCTACAGCTGTTTTTTTCAAAATCGCTACCAGCTGTTCCTGGCTTTGGGATACCCAGTTAATCAAAAGGGAGAATTGGTAACCCAGCTCATGCAACTCCCGTGCACCCCAGGCGGAGAGGCGCAGGATGGCCGGACCGCTAAAGCCCCAGTGAGTGATCAACAAGGGGCCGGTAGATTCCATTCCATGTGACCTGATCCTTACCGTTGCCCCTGACACAGAAAGCCCCTGAAGCCCCCTGATGCGCTCATCCCGGCAATTAAAGGTAAAAAGCGAAGGGACAGCCGGTACCACGGTATGCCCTATCTGCTCTAATTGTTGCCAAATACCGGGACTGCTACCGGGGGCCAATAGTAGATTTCGGGTGGTGTAAACGCCTTTGGAGGTTTTAACCCGCCATGGCAAGCTGGCCGTTTCGGGAGGGCTTAGTTTATCTACCCGGGTTTGGGGGCAGACCTCTACCCCACTCCTGCTGGCCGTTTCCGTCAAACAGTCAATAATGGTTTGGGAGTTATCAGTCGTTGGGAACATACGCCCGTCCTCTTCAATTTTTGTAGGTACCCCGCGTTCCTTCAACCAGGCCACCATATCTCCACAGGCAAATTGGTGGAAGGGCCCCAATAGTTCCTGTTTTCCACGTGGATAATGCTCCACTAATTCAGCGGGGTCCCAGCAGGCATGGGTCACATTACAGCGACCTCCCCCGGAAACCCTTACTTTTCCCAATACGGATTTTCCCCTTTCCAAAATTACAATGCGCCAGCCGGGGTGTAATTCTGCTGCTCGAATAGCTCCAAAAAAACCCGCAGCACCGCCACCTACAACTAACAGGTCTATCATAGGGGAAAAGTAACTAGTATTTGGAAAATAGTACCTAGATTCTGCAATGAAGTATTTACTTTCGAAAAGAAGACTCCGGAATCAGGAGATTGAATCCAGACTAATTACCCGATAATGCATTTTAATTACTAAACACTGCACCCTTTCCTATGGCACTTCAAGTCGGCATTACGGGCGGCATCGGCAGCGGAAAGACCACCGTTTGTAAAATATTCGAAACCCTCGGCATCCCTGTCTATTATTCAGATGAACGGGCAAAATGGTTGATAGAGAATGACCGGGAGCTGATTTTCGGAATTAAAGCTTTACTTGGCGAGCAGGCATATGATGCTGACGGCCATTATAATCGCCCCTATGTCGCAAAGCAGGTCTTTACCGATAAAGCGAAACTACAAGCCTTAAACGGCCTGGTACACCCTGCCGTATTCAAAGATAGCCAAAGCTGGCAACAATCCCAGTTGGAGGCCTCTTATAGCCTGAAGGAAGCGGCATTGATCTTCGAAAGCGGCAATTATCGATTGTTGGACAAAGTGATCGTCGTTACCGCCCCAAGGGCGTTAAGGATAGAACGGGTCGTCAAAAGAGATGGTACCTCAGCTACTGCTGTAGAAGACCGTATGAACGCCCAATGGCCCCAGGAAGAGAAAGTAAAGCTTGCAGATTTCCTAATCCATAATGATGGCAAGCAGCCCCTGATCCCGCAGGTTATCCAAATCCATAGGGTATTGACCAATTTATCTTATTGACAAACACCCCTTAAAGGCTATTAAAAATTGGGTTAGCTTTATTGGGCAAAATGATATTTGCCAACACCCTTTCACCTTTAACCCAACCTATCATGAATATTCCACTACCGATGGCCCTATGGGTCGCTTTTTTGATTAGTTGCTGTAATATCCAGCTTTCTGCTCAGGATGAACAGCCCTGCACCAACCCCAAAGTGTATGCCTCAGAAGATTTTACCGGGTTTGCAGGCTACCCTTTAAAGATACCAAAGATGGTATTAATTATGAAATAAGAGGAGGCTGCCAAGTCAGTAACGGTAAGCTTTTCCTCACTCCCTCCGACACTTTTTGCATGAACCTTAATGGCCACCCTTTCAGATAGCCCAATTTCGACTGGAGTTTATACCGCTTCTACTAGCATTACCACTACCGGGACAGTAGTGGTTGCAACCGGCGCAGACGTCACCTTCAAGGCCGGTGTTTCCATCAAGCTAAATCCTGGATTTTTAGCAGATGCCTCCAGTGGCGGATCTTTTCTGGCTAAGATTGAAGATTGCTCCATCCCGGTGGTCCCCTTACGTGAACAACCGGAGGTAATCGAGGATCAACTTCTGGAATACCCGGTTTTTAATCCGGTAGCAGAAATAAAGGACTTCGTTGTGGCTCCTAACCCTTTCACCGAGCAGACCAACATTTATTTCTATCTGCCTGTAAAACGGCGTATTAGCATAATCCTCTTCGATTAAACGGAAAGCAGGTCCGGCAATTGCTGGATGGAGCATTTCTACCAGCCGGAGAACAAGTGCTAAGGATGGATCGACAGAACCTGGCGGGCGGGCTTTACCTCCTGAGTATACGTACACAAGACGGCATATTTACTAAACGGGTTGTGCATGACCCATCGACAAGGTAGACACCTACAAACTTTCTTTAAAAAAGTATTGGGGTTAAAACCCCAATACTTTTTATATTTTAAGGACATTGTATTTATCCTAAAAAAATTAACCGATGAGATTTTTGTTTACCGGCTATCACTTTTGCACAACAGGTATTCGAATCTGAGCAGGATAGTCGGTGGAGTGATGGATGGTGTTGTGTACGGTCACTCCTTCCAATTCATCGAAATTATTACCACCGGTATTCAGGTTTCGGGTGAAACGCGGGAAGTTGCTACTGGAAACTTCGATCCGGATCCGATGCCCCTGCTCGAAAAAGTTGCTGGTCGACATGGGCGTTAGATCGATCTTATAAACCTCTCCTTCTTCCATGAATACCTCTTTGTCGTAGCCTTCACGATACCGGGCCCGCTGGATGGTCTCATCCAGGTTGTAGGCCCGCCCATCCGGATAAACATCCAGGATCTTTACGGTGAAATCAGTATCCTTTGCATCGGAGGAAACATAGAGGGTTGTTTCGATAAAACCGCTGACCTCTATCCCCTCCTCCAGGGGTTCACTGGTGTAAACAAGAATGTCGTTACGTGCTTCCATTACCTGTTGATCGAAGCTGCCTCCCCGTACTGCATTCCCTGTACAGCATACATTGCCACCGTAGGAGGGAACGGGATTCATGGGGTCGTAGGTATAATGATCGGGCATGTCTTGAGCCGGGGGGCCGGAGGTAGACAAGGTCCCGTCCCCATACAGGCTATTGGCACTGCCTTCGCTCCCGAGGTAGAAAGTTTGCATTTCGGCTCCTTCCGGCGGCCAGGTTTCCGAAGATTGCCATTTGTTGATACCCATAGTGTAGTACTGTACCCTTGGAATTTCTTCCAGAATGCCATTCTGCTCCCCTTTCAGCCAATAATCAAACCATCCATATATCTGTTCATCGTAATTCAATCGGGCATCTCCTACGCTGCGTTCCCCGACGATGGTGTTTTCCGTTGCCCTGGTGTAGGCACAATGCAGGGTCGGTGCGATCACTAGGTATTGATTATCGGCTACCTGGGGGTCATCAATATTGTTTCGAACGTGGTTAAACAGGGCCAGGTTAGGGGAAATACTTACATCGTACCAAGAGCAGAACCAAAAACTGGGAACTCCGAAGCCCATATCGTCATGGTACAGTCCTCCTTCGTACCAGGCTGGATCGTTAGGTTTGCGCCGGATCATTTTATCGTAGATCTCCTGTTTGCCGTTTATATTTTTCAATATATCGGAAACCGGTAGATGGGCTAAGGCTTCCGACATGTCCACCAGAGGATTTTCCGGAGCCAGGTCGTAATAACGGGAGATCCGGATTAGATCTTCCTGGCTGGCCCCTTCCGGAATACGAGGCTTGAACTTATCGTGCTCTACACCGTATAGCCAGGCGGTGAAAAGCATTTGTTGAGCACCTCCGCGATACCAGTTACCCTGTTCGAAGTACTCTCCTACCCGACCTACTCCTGCACCGAAGCCCTGAGGGACCATAGCTGCATGAGCGGGGTGGTCCAGAGCAGCTACAGCCATTTGCCATTCTGCGGTGGAGGAACAACCAAGCGTGCCGATTTTTCCATTCGACCATTCCTGCTCGGCCATCCAGCTAAAGGCATCGTAACCATCGGTAAGGGGAACGCCAAGTATATCCCACTCCCCTTCCGAAAAATATCGACCGCGTTCATTCTGAACCACATAAGCATAGCCCCGCCTTACAGCTTCCAGTGCACGCTGGGCGGTACGAGTACGTTGTTCACCATCTCCCCAGGAGTTGAAATTATAGGGCGTTCGGGAAAAAATAATGGGAACCGGCTCATCTGTTTTGGGGCGATAGATATCGGAGGCCAGTCGGATCCCGTCGCGCATGGGCATCATCACTTTTTGATCCACAATGGCAATTTTTTCTAATTGCTCCCAAATATCATCCTGGGCACAAAGACCACTCCAAAGAGCAGCAAATACCAGCAGGCAAATTATCGGTTTATTCATTCGAATACATGATTTAGGTTTAAAAATGGTGGTACTAGCCAAATAAAGATAAGGAATAGCGACCTATTTTCGAAAAGCCAAAAAAATATTGGGGGATTGTACTTTGGTCAAGGGGCACCATTCAGGGACAAGCCATTGATTATTAAATACAAAAGTTTAATGAACAGATAATTTAATTTTGAGATTTCAAACGAAAAAAGGTCGTAGCTTTGCGCGCTGAATTTCAAATATATGCAACTAAGGAACATCGCCATTATCGCCCACGTAGACCATGGGAAAACTACCCTAGTCGACAAAATGATCCTCGCAGGAAAGTTGTTTCAGGATCACGAACAGCCGGGTGAACTTATAATGGACAATAACGAACTGGAGCGCGAACGGGGGATTACCATCCTGGCCAAAAATGTCTCTATCCGTTATAAGGACGCCAAGATCAATATTATTGATACTCCTGGTCACAGTGACTTTGGCGGGGAAGTGGAACGGGTGCTGAATATGGCAGACGGCGTACTGCTACTTGTCGACGCCTTCGAGGGCCCCATGCCTCAAACGCGTTTTGTTTTGCAAAAAGCCATTGAATTAGGTCTTAAACCCATCGTAGTTATCAATAAGGTGGATAAGGAAAACTGTACACCGGAAGAAGTGCACGAAGCCGTTTTCGACCTTATGGCTAATCTGGATGCCACCGAAGACCAATTGGATTTCCCCACCTTGTATGGCTCCGCCAAGTTTGGCTGGATGAACTACGACTGGAATGACCAAAACGACAATATTCATCCATTGCTCGATACTATAATGGAGCATATCCCACCACCTAAGGTAGAGGAGGGTACTGCTCAGCTTTTGATCACTTCGCTGGATTATTCGAATTTTATCGGTCGGATTGCTATTGGACGACTACACCGAGGAAATTTGAAGGACGGGCAAATGGTGGCCTTATGCAAAAATGACGGAAGCATTCAACGCAGCCGTATCCGTGGACTGTACCTTTTCGAAGGGTTTGAAAAGGTGAAGGTGGAGCAGGTAGCTGCAGGAGAGATCTGTGCCATTACTGGCCTCGAAGATTTTGAGATCGGCGATACGGTGGCTGATTCTGAAAGCCCGGAATCCCTGGAACGAATTGCCATTGATGAGCCCACCATGAGTATGGTTTTCACCATTAATGATTCGCCCTTTTTCGGACAGGAAGGTAAGTTTGTAACCAGCCGCCACGTAAAGGAACGCCTTGAAAAAGAGCTGGAAAAGAATCTTGCGCTTAGGGTGGAAGAAACGGGTTCCGCAGATACTTTCAGGGTTTACGGCAGAGGCGTATTGCACCTGGCGGTCCTGATCGAGACGATGCGAAGAGAGGGGTATGAATTGCAGATCGGACAGCCACAGGTCATCACCAAGCGCATTGACACAGTGCTGCATGAACCGGTGGAAGAGTTGACGATAGATATTCCTGAAGCCATTTCGGGAACGGCTATTGATATGGTCACCCGTAGAAAGGGGGTTATGAGTTCGATGGAGCCCAAAGGGGACCGCATGATCCTTAAATTCGAGATCCCTTCCCGGGGGATTATCGGTCTTCGAAATCAAATGCTGACCAATACTGCCGGCGAGGCTGTTATGACTCATCGGTTTTTGGAATTCCAGCCACATAAAGGAGATATCCCTGGCCGTGTAAACGGGTCCTTGATCTCCATGGAAACGGGTACCTCCATACCCTATTCAATTAATAACCTACAGGATAGAGGTATTTTCTTCATCGGTGCCAATCAGGCTATTTATGAAGGCCAGGTGGTGGGCGAGAACAGCAGAGCCGGAGACCTGGTGGTGAACCTTACCAAGACCAAAAAGTTAACCAATATGCGCTCGGCAGGGGCAGACGACAAAACTAAGTTGGTTCCTCCCCGGGTCTTTAGCCTGGAAGAGGCATTGGAGTATATTCAGGGGGATGAATTTGTGGAAGTAACCCCTGACTCCATTCGCCTGCGCAAGATCCTTTTAAAGGAACACGAACGCAAGCGTGCCAAAAATGCCGCACTCTCTTAAGCTCGACACCAAAAAGGCTGTTTGCGCATGGGTAGTTTGCAAAAATTACTATCTTCCTTAACGAACAACAAACAGCCTATGTCTTCCTATTTTCGGTTACTGCTCCTTCTGGTAATAGTTTTCTTATTGGGTGCTTTTACCTCCCGTCAATTAGAAAAAAAGATCACCCGTACTGATATCCAGGCAGCGGCAAAGGTAATTGGTCTTGAAATGACCAATGCTGAGATCGACTCGCTACTGCCGAATGTACAGGAGTCTCTGGAATTATACGAACAAAACCGTTCGGTACCTATCGATAATAGCGTTGCTCCTGCTCTGGTATTCAGTCCGCTTCCTCCACACTATAGCCCTCCCACTGAACAGGAACCCCTGGTTTTAGGAGAGATCGAAAAAGTAAGCTTACCGGAAAACAGAGAAGAGCTCGCCTGGTATACCGTCCGGGAATTGGGAGAGCTCCTCAGAACCCGGCAGATCACCTCCTTTGAACTCACGGAATTTTTTCTGGAACGATTGGAAAGGTTCGACGATACCCTGCATTGTGTGGTCACCTTGACCGAAGCCCTGGCTCTTGAACAGGCCCGCCAGGCAGACCTGGATATTGCAGCCGGCACTTATCGCGGCCCATTGCACGGTATTCCCTACGGCGCAAAAGACTTGCTGGCTACCCGGGGATATAAGACCACCTGGGGTGCAATGCCCTTTAAGGATCAACGATTAGAATATGACGCTACCGTTATTGAAAAACTGGAAGCTGCCGGGGCAGTCCTTTGTGCCAAATTGACACTTGGTGCCCTGGCCTGGGGGGATGTGTGGTACGGAGGAACAACCCGGAACCCCTGGGGCCCTGAAACCGGCTCAAGCGGATCTTCTGCAGGCTCTGCCTCCGCAGTGGCGGCCGGTTTACTGCCTTTTGCCCTAGGTACGGAAACCCTGGGGTCCATCGTATCCCCATCTACAGTTTGTGGAGTCACGGGCTTACGCCCCACTTTCGGGCGGGTAAGTCGCCATGGGGCAATGGCGCTCTCCTGGTCCATGGACAAGATCGGTCCTATCACCCGGTCAGCTGAAGATTGTGCCCTTGTGCTGGATGCCATTTACGGAGCCGACGGTAAAGACCTGGCTTGTATCGATGCCCCCTTTAACTATAATGCCCGCTTGCCATTGTCGGAACTAACCATTGGGTACGATGCTGAAGCCTTTGAACGGGATTACGGTTTCAAAGCTCAGGATAGCCTTAGCCTGGAAGTTCTTCGCAGCCTTGGCGCACAACTGGTCCCGATAAAATTACCGGATTACCCAGGGCTGGACATCATCCTCTCTGCCGAAGCAGCTGCAGCCTTTGATGATTTGACCCGTTCTAATCGGGACGATGAACTGGTCCGCCAGATCAGGAACGCCTGGCCTAATACCTTCCGTCAGGCCAGGTTCATCCCGGCGGTGGAATACCTACAGGCCAACCGGCTTCGGACCCAGCTGATCGGTGAAATGGATGCCCTTTTCCAGGACGTCGACCTCTATGTGCATCCATCCTGGTCCAGTTCCAGCTTCCGGATCACCAACCATACCGGGCACCCCTGCATTACGGTGCCAAACGGATTTCGGGAAAATGGCCGGCCGACCAGTATTACCTTTACCGGTCGATTATTCGAAGAAGGCCGGCTGATCCGCATCGCTCAGGCTTTTCAGGAGGCCACAGAATGGGAAGAGCAACATCCGGAAATGTTCTAGCTTTGTTCTTATCTTTGCGTTTTATAACCAAGAACATCTATGGTAACCAAGGAACCAGAAGTTAGCCTGGAAGTAGCCCAGAACCTGGGTATAAATCCCGAAGAATTTGAACGAATCCAGCAGGTCATGGGCAAAATGCCCAATTTTACGGAGTTGAGTATCTTTTCCGTAATGTGGTCGGAGCATTGTTCTTACAAAAACTCCATCGTCTGGCTTAAGACCCTTCCCCGTGAAGGAAAGCGCCTGTTAGTAGAAGCGGGTGAAGAAAATGCGGGTCTGGTAGACATTGGAGATGGCCTGGCCTGTGCCTTTAAGATCGAATCGCATAATCACCCTTCTGCTATTGAGCCCTATCAGGGTGCAGCAACAGGGGTTGGTGGTATTCATCGGGATATCTTCACTATGGGGGCCCGCCCCATTGCCGCTCTCAATTCCTTGCGTTTCGGGAATATTGACAACCCACACACCAAGCATTTGCTACGAGGAGTGGTCAGTGGTATAGGGGATTACGGCAACTGTTTTGGTGTTCCGACTGTGGGCGGGGAGACTTATTTCCACTCTTGTTATAATCAGAATATCCTCGTTAATGCCATGTCCGTAGGAATTGTTGAGGTGGGTAAAACTATAAGTGCCACCGCATCCGGGCCGGGCAATCCCGTTTTTATTGTTGGATCGGCCACCGGTAAAGACGGCATTCATGGTGCCACCTTTGCTTCGGCAGACCTGACCGAAGACAGCCACGAGGATCTTCCTTCCGTGCAGGTCGGTGACCCCTTCCAGGAGAAACTGCTGTTGGAGGCTACCCTGGAGGCAGTCGGTACAGGAGCTATTATAGGTATGCAGGATATGGGAGCGGCAGGTATTACCTCTTCTACCTCTGAAATGTCGGCACGCGGCAACGTTGGCATGCGTATAAACCTGGATAAGGTACCCACTCGTCAGGATGATATGCAGCCATTCGAAATGCTGCTATCTGAAAGTCAAGAACGTATGTTGATCGTCGCTAAACGGGGCGAGGAGCAGGCTTTGCTGGATATTTTCGAAAAATGGGATCTGAAATGCGAAGAAATTGGCGAAGTGACGGATACCGGCAGGCTGGAATTTACTTTTCAGGGAGAAACCGTGGCGGATGTTCCCGCCCAGGCATTGGTTTTAGGTGGCGATGCCCCGGTTTATGAACGGAAATTCCACCGGCCCAAATACCTCGATCAGGCAGCTAAATTCAATGCCGGAAGTATAACTCGGCCAAAAGACCTGAAAGAAACAGCCAAAAAGTTATTCACCTCTCCGAATATTGTCTCCAAACGCTGGATCTTTGAACAGTACGATAGCATGGTTCGGACCAATAGCATGAGCACCAATGCGCCATCTGATGCTGCATTGGTGCGGATAAAAGGTACAGATAAGGCCCTTGCCATGACCACCGATTGCAATGCTTCCTATGTCTATGCCAATCCCTACCTTGGAGGGATGATCGCCGTGGCGGAAGCAGCCCGCAATATTGTCTGCTCCGGGGGCGAACCGGTTGCCATCACGAATTGCCTGAATTTCGGAAATCCTTACAATCCGGAAGTCTACTATCAGTTTGTACAAGCGGTGAAAGGAATGGGCGAAGCCTGTCGTAGGTTGAATACCCCTGTTACCGGCGGGAATGTAAGCTTCTATAACCAATCTGTTTTTCAGGATAAAACCGAACCCATCTATCCTACCCCAACCATTGGAATGCTGGGTATTCTCGATGATTACCGGCAGCAGATGACCCTGAATTTCAAAAAGCCCGGTGATCAGATCTACATGATCGGCACACCGATGAACGACTTCAATAGTTCGGAGTACCTGCAATTCATCCATAGAGTAGAGAAATCTCCTGCCCCTCATTTTGATCTGGACGAAGAGGTATTGATCCAGCACAATTTGTTAAAGTTGATCCGAAATGGCTTATTGCGATCTGCTCATGATATTAGCGAGGGAGGACTCTTCGTTTGCTTAATGGAATCCGCATTAAGTGGAAATTTGGGATTCGATATAGAAATAGACAATAATTTTCGACCGGATGCCTATCTGTTCGGAGAAAGCCAAAGTAGGATCGTTATTTCCGTACAACCGGAAAAAGAGGATGAAGTGGTCAACTTTTTGAATGCGAATAACGTACCATTTTCCAGGTTAGGAGAAACAACAGAGGCAGATCTCCTCATCGACGGACAGGATTATGGCTCTTTGTCAGACTGGGCGGAGATCTATCACACCACTCTTGATCGAAAAATGGAGGGTAGTATCTAATACAAAATAAATAAAACTTATGAAAAACATTACGCACCTCCTTTTGCTGGCTGCAGTAGTTGTACTGGGCTGGCAATGTACCGGAGAACCAGAAGGAACTACTATACGAGGAACCGTTACCGGTGCCCAAAATATACAGGTATTTCTGGATGAGGTAGTGATCGGAAAGGCCAGTAATATCCTTGCCAAAGAAGACGTAGACGCAAAGGGTAATTTCAGCTTCAGTTTCCCAGAAGGCCTGGGCGAAGGCATTTATAACCTCCGCTTCGGAGCTAAACGCATCAACCTGGTTCTAGACGGCAGTGAAAAGGTGATCGAAGTAGAAGGTGACCTTAGCACCCTTCAAAATTACGCTGTAGAGGTAGAAGGCTCAAAACAGACGGAAATCCTGGTGGATATTATGCAAGGCCTTATTCGACGGAAATATGCTGCAGAAGATATTGCAGAATTTGTCGACACCGTCAACAACCCCTTGTTGGGAGCCTATATCGCTTTCCGTACCCTCGGAACCCAGGGCCAATTTCTGGACACCCAAAAGGAAGCACAGGCCAAACTGGCCTCCTATCGGCCTGATAGTGAAATGACCAAGCAATACGCCAACTTTATAGCAGCCGCAGAAAAACAATACATGGCTCGCAAGGCAAATGAACGCATTCAGGTCGGTCAACCTGCTCCGGATATCAAACTGCCCAACCCCAAGGGCAAAGAGATGACTCTTTCGGATTTGAAGGGAAATGTAGTCCTTTTGGACTTTTGGGCTAGCTGGTGCGGACCCTGCCGACGGGAAAACCCCAATGTCGTGAAGGTATACAACGAGTACAAGGATGACGGCTTTACTATTTTCAGCGTTTCCCTGGACGGTCTAGATGCAAGAACTAAAGCCCGCTTAGGTGATCAGTCCAAGATCAATCAAATGATGGAAAGTTCTAAAAAACGCTGGGTAGGGGCCATTGAAAAAGATGGCCTGTCTTGGCCTTATCACGTTAGTGATTTGAAAAAATGGGATGCCGCACCTGCCTCCCTCTACGGAGTACGCAGCATACCCCGCACTTTCCTGATCGACCGGGAAGGGATAATTGTCGCCACAAACCTTAGGGGAGCAGAAGCTATCGAGCGCGAACTGAAAAAACACATCTAGGGTTTAATTTTATACGATCCGGAGGACGGCTCCGGATCGTATAATGGTAAGTTTGGAATATAAAGTCCGAACAATAAAATTTCTTGCTAGCTCCTATCGTAGTTTATAATTTTGAATAATTACCTATAGGGTTGTGTTCATTTCGCTCTTCAGGGGTCGATCCCAGCCACTTCTATTTTTCCAACATTATTTTGTCTTTTCTTCTGCCTTTCAAATAGTAGTTAAGCCTTTATTGCGTTTTTTCTACAATTACAGATCTGCAACTTTTTTATTAACTTAATGATGATATTAGAATACAACTATTCCTGCATTCTAAATACACCAGTATATGAAACAGATCACACCAGGTCTTGCAGTGCTTCTACTGTTGGTATTCCCCCTTGCTCTTATTGCCCAGAAAGCCCCAGTAAAATGGGGTAAGATATCCGATGAAGAACTGGAAATGACGATTTATCCATTGGACTCCACTGCCGGTGCGCTTGTCCTTGCCGACTATGGAGATCTGTCCTTTGACTTTGATGATCGTTTTACCCGAACCAAATTAACCAGACTTCGACGGGTCAAGATCCTGAACCGAAGTGGGTTTGACCAGGGAGAGATCAACATTCCCTTCTACAAAAACACCCAAAAGGTGGGCAACCTGCGGGCACAGGTCTTTAGTCCGGATGGCAGCAAAGAGAAATTAAAGAATAATGACTTTTTTGAACAGGATAATAATGAGTACTGGGCATCCATTCAATTCGCTTTACCCAACCTGCAAGAAGGAAGTGTGATTGAATACGAATATGAAATACTGGATGAAGATATTACCTCCCTACCAGAATGGTATTTTCAATCGGAGATCCCGACAAAACTGAGTGAACTACACCTCCATGTTCCTAACTTTTATGAATATGTATATCTGAAACAAGGACCTGAGCCGGATATTCAGGAAACGAAGACCTTCGAAGCTACGCTGTCCTTTGAAGGCCAACTGGGCCGAACAGAGATGTCACATACCCGCATCCTCTACAATGACCTGCCTGCAATGAAGGAAGAGTCATTCATTACCACCATGGACGATTACCTGGCAAGGATCCGCCTCCAACTTAAGGCCACCAAATTTTCAAACCAATACAAACCCGTTTTTTCAGATTGGTCTACCACTGCCAAGGAATTAATGGATTCTGACCAGTTTGGCGGGCAATTGAACAATAAAAACCTCCAGAAGGCAGCATGGGAAACCCTGGGCCCGCAACTTTCAGAGGTAGAAGCCCCTTATGAAAAAGCCAAGATCATTTACGACTATGTAAATAGCCATATGAAATGGAATGGCCTTTCCGGTATTGGTGCCTCCGATAAATTGGATAAGTGTCTGGAAAAGGGAGAAGGTACTGCAGCCGAGATCAACCTGAGCTTGCTTGCTCTTTTTCAACATGCCGGCTTAAAGGCTTATCCACTTCTGGTAAGCTCTCGCGATCATGGGCTTCCAGTCACCACCTACCCCATTTTGGATCAGTTTAACCACACTGCTGTTTTTCTGCAATTACTTGAAAAGGGATTGGTGGTAGATGCGGGTAACCCCTATCGCCCAATGGATCTTCCCGGGCTTCGATGTACCAATTATGCCGGATGGGTGGTAAACCCAGAAGCCCCACAATGGATCGAATTGGCTCCTCAAGCGGGGGAAAAAACAGAATTCATTCAAACCGTTTTGCATGCTGACGGCAGTATGGACGGAACCTATACAGCGAAATTCGAAGGTTATTCTGCCTTTCAGACCAGGTCTGGAATTGAAGAAGAAAACCAGGGCGCCGGGTCCACTCCTTCTGATGAAGAACAGGTGCAAATAGGTGGCTCTATTGTGGCCTATGATTCGGTGGAGCTTGAAAACCTGACCAATGTCTATGAACAATTAACCGTGAGAGCCCAAATACGTATAAAAGAAGCGGCACAGGCTGCAGGTGGCCGATTGTATCTTCATACCGTTTTCGATCCCTTCTTTTCTGAAAATCCTTTTAAACTGGAGCAACGGAGTTATCCGGTGGATATGGAACACCCAATGAACTACAAAACTATTTTGAATATTAAACTACCACAAGGATACGAGGTAGAGGAAATTCCAGAAGGTGTTCGCTTCGCTCTTCCCAATCAGGCGGGGTCATTCTCCATGAGTTATAGTGATCAAGCTCAAGTTCAAAAACTACAGATCATTAGCCATTTGACCATCCAAAAATTACATTATAACCCAAATGAATACGGCATGATCAAACAATTGTTCGACTTATTGATCCAGAAACAGAGAGAGCAGGTGGTATTGGTTAAATCGGAAGTAGCAAAAAATGAGTAGAAGGATGGGTCGAATAGCAAGATTTGTTATGCTCCTTTTGACCTGGACCACTTCAGTATTGGGGCAATATGAGGTTTCCGGTATTCCCGATAGCCTGGTCCAAGGCGCTCAGGAAATCGTTCGAGGGGAAAAACTGGAAATATCCATTGAAAATGAGCGGACAGCTATTTACACCGTAGACCGGACGGTAACGGTACTTCATGCCCAACAAGCGGAAAAGGGAATTAGGATCATTTATGATCCGACCACTCCATTAAATGACCTGGAGTTAGAGTTATACGATGCTACGGGTCGTAAAATTCGTACGGTAAAGGAGAAAGAATGGAAAGACCGCCCCTTACTCGATGGTTTCTCAGTATATCAGGATAACCGATACAAGGCATTCGTCTTACCAACTAATAGCCTACCCCTCACCTACCATCTTAAATATGAACAGGAGATAAGCGGGATGCCTTTCGCCTTTCTGCCTGATTGGTATATTCAGGAGTTTTATCAATCGGTACAAAAACGACAGTTGGAGCTTATTGCCCCAGAAGGTTTTGGATTGGTGTTTCGCCCTTTCAATATCGAATTGGAGGCAACCAGGTCCAGTTCGGGGCGAAAGCAGCAATGGCGCTGGGAAGTTGGCAACCTTTGTGCGCTAAAGCCTGAACCTTATGGTCCTGTTCCTCGAAAGGTTTTACCCTATTTACACCTGGCACCGAAACAGTACAGGGTCGAAAAGCATGAAGGGTCCAATGAAAATTGGGAAGCATTCGGCAAGTTCATGTATGGATTGTATGTTGAACAGGGGGATCTTCCCAAAGCAGCAAAGGAGGAGGTCCTTGCCTTAGTTTCCGGTATTAACGAGCCGGAAGACCAAATTCAGTTGCTTTACCGATTTATGCAACAGCGCATGCGATATGTCAGTATACAGTTGGGCATTGGTGGTTGGCAACCCTGGTCTCCGGAGTATGTCTACGAAAAAAGCTTCGGAGATTGTAAAGCCCTTTCTAATTTTATGCGGACTTTGCTGAAGGAGGTCCGGATTGAGTCTTACCCTGTCCTCATCGAAAACACCCCGGAGCCCGACCCACTCTACGAAGACCTTGTAGCTTCCCCTTTCAATCATGTCATTCTGTATGTTCCACAAACGAACCAATGGCTCGAATGTACCAGCTCAACATATCCTCCCGGTTATATTGGAATGAACAACAGTGACCGTAAGGTCCTATTGCTCACTCCAGAAGGAGGAAAAATAGCCCGGACACCAACCTATCCTACTCAGGAAAACCGTGACAGTCTTCATGCGGTGATTGAATTGCAAGCCGATGGGTCCGCTATGCTGGAAATAAATGGATCCTTTAAAGGAGAAACCCAGGAATACCTGCGCTATCTGAACAGTCAATTGGAACCAGCTGCCATCGAAAAAAGACTGAGGCCCTATTTTTCGAATTTAAGCATGCATAGGTTCAAATTTGAGATCCATCCATCGGCTGATCAGCCTGAGGTAGAACTGAAAGTAAGTGCACAAATCCCCAATTTTTCAGCAAAGGCCGGCAAGCGATTGTTTATCCCTATAAATGCCCTTCAAATGGTCGAATCCATTCCTGCCGCTGTAAATGACCGGACGCAACCTGTAGTGGTCTATCGCGATCAACTACAGCAATTAAGCCTAACGATAGTGCTTCCGGATGTTTATCGCCTGGAAGCCCTTCCAGACCCCTCAGAACCAATAAGGACCGAATTTGGGCACTATACTATAACTGTGGACAGCCAGGAAAAAAGCCTTTTGGTTAGCCGGTCTCTAATAAAATCTGCGGGGGAATGGTCTCCCGAAGCATATGGAGCCTTTCGGGATTTCTTTTTGCAAGCTGCCCGCCTGGACCAGCAAAAAGCGGTCTTGGTCCAGGAGTAATGGTCACGCTTCCCGGATCAGATAATAGGCACAAGTGGTAACCATATTTCGGATCTTTGGGATATCCCTAAGTATAGGCATTTGTCTGAGCGGTTTTAGACCAAACTTGTATTGGTAAATAGGATTGAACAAAAACAGCTCTCTTTTGACTAGCTCGAATTGGTTCTTTTTCAATAACTGCTCGAACCGCTCTATAGATATTCCGGTATCTTTTATTTCGAGTAACTCTTCGATCACCTGTTCTTTTTCTCCAAAGGCTCTAAGGATGCTTTCATAAGTCTTTCGGGGTAACAGATGATAATACGGCAGCTTGGAGAGTAGCTTGCTTTTTGCAATTTGCTGATGTCCACCAAAGGGCATTTGCCAGGGTGGAAAACCAAAGAAGACCATTCCTCCAGGCTGGAGAAAGCTTCTTAAGCTGGCGATAAAGCGCTCTTGTTGGGGTATGTGTTCGATTACATCCTTAAGGATTACCAGATCGAAAGTAGCCGTCAGGTCCTTTTGCACGTCTATATCATAAATATTGCTCGTCAGGAAACTTACCTGACCGGACTCCACATATTCTGATAAAAATTGTTTAGCCTTTTTCACCCTTCCCGGACTCAATTCGATCCCTGTACATTGGTGGCCTTTTTCCAGAAAAGCCTTCAGTACTCCTGCTTCTGCACAACCGATCTCCAATACCCGAAGCGGTCGCTCCTTTGGTAAATGCGCTTGAATAAAAGGGAGAATATGGTCCTTTGAAGTGCGATATTGCATGTCAAAGTACCGGGCTTTATCCTTATGGTAGTCGTACATAGTTTCCGGAGCAATCCTTTTTTCGATTGCAGTTTCAAAAGTAGTAATATTGCTTGTCTTCCCAGGAAAAATGTAGCTTAGAGGATTGGGAGCAGGCTATGGAACTATTTTCGTGGAATTATAAATTCTTCCTGTCTAACCTTTTCGGAACCAATCCCTTCCAGAAATTCAAAAACTTCATCCAGGAAATCAAAAGGGATACCTGAAATTTCATGTCTTGCATCCTGAAAGGTATATAATTGAAAGGCTTGCCCCAGTGCTTTTAACCGATCTGCCAGGGTACGTGAACCATCCAGTATTAAATACCCAGGCGTATCTGGATCGCAGTAATGGTGGGGCGCTGTAGCATAGGGCACCAGGTTGTCATCTGTTCCATGGAATAATACAGCGGGAAGCGCGTTTTCCTTTCGTATATAACGGACATCGATCAAAGCACCGGCAAGGGTGAATACAGCTTTGGGTTGAATTTGAGCAAAGGAATCTTCCCCTTCGAACAACCAATCCCGCATATACAAACCGATCAACACCGCCTCAGCACCGGCGCTGCTGCCGCCTATAACTATCTCCTGTGTATTGCCTCCCAACTTATCATGGGCATAGGCTATCGCATCCCATAGATCTTCTGCGGCAGCTTTGAAGGTGTACATTTTTTCTGACCGGAGCGCATCACAACCAAAAGATTTGCCCTTCCGGGTAAGCCGGTAGGAAATTGAAACAGCAATATACCCTCTTTCAGCGGCATATTCCATAAGCCTGACCTCTGCGGGATTATCCCTGGTGCCTCCGGCAAATCCGCCACCATGCATCCAAATTAAGATAGGTTGTCCACTTTCGTCCGTAGGGCGTTTATAAACATCCAGTTGAAGCTCCTGCCCTTCTTTAACAGCATAGGTGTGGGTACTTTTTTGAATGTTTCCCCCTTGCCCGAGAACCGAAAAATGGGTCGAAACCAGGATAAGAGCGATGGGCAGAATAGATTTGAGCATATTGTTATTTTTTAGGTTCGCCATAAAACCCAGCAATTATCGATGAGGATACAGATGCTATTATCCCAATGGCCTTGGAAGGCCATTGGGATAATAGCGTACAGTCGACTTAATTCAGGCTGAACTCTTTGGTTAAGACTTTATCCGAGCTACCTCCTACCATAACCGTAAATGCTCCTGCCTCGGGTTTGAACTCCATATCGGGATCGTAAAAGGCCAGGTCTTCGGGTTTAAGCTGGAAGGTCACTCTGGTGGTAGCCCCGGCTTCCAGGTATACCTTTTCAAACCCTTTTAACTCCTGAACGGGGCGGGTTACACTTCCCACCAGGTCTCGTACATACAATTGAACGATCTCGTGACCTGCTCGTCCCCCCGTATTGCGAACTTCCACAGAAACACTCATCGTTTGCCCTGCTGTCAGGCTTTCAGAAGACAGCTCTAAGTTGTCGTATTCAAAGGTGGTATAACTCAGCCCATAACCAAAGGCGTACAATGGCGTATTTGGCGCATCCAGGTATTTGGACCGGTATTTGGCCTCCACTGCATCATCTTTAGGGCGACCGGTATTTTTGTAATTATAAAAAATGGGGACTTGCCCCAGTTTCCGGGGGAAGGTCACCGGTAATTTGCCGGAGGGGTTGTGTTCCCCGAATAGCACATCCACTATAGCCGCTCCTCCCATAGTTCCTGGAAACCAGGTTTCCAGGATAGCTGGGACATGCTGGTGCTCCCATTCCAGCGCGAGCGGACGACCGTTCATTAACACTAGGACTACTGGTTTACCTGTTTCAAGCACCGTTTTGATCAATTCCTGTTGATTGCCGGGTATGTCAATTTCCGTGCGGCTGGCAGCCTCTCCAGACATATTAAAAGCCTCACCCAGCACCATTACCACTACGTCACTTTTTTCTGCCGCTTCCACTGCTTCGGGAAATCCTTTCGTGGATTCGGTCTCGATTTCCGTTCCCATAGCGTAGTTGATATTAGCTGCTCCGAGGTAATCTACCATAGCTTCATATACACTTACCGCCTTTCCATTACGGTCGCCGGACCCTGCCCATGCCCCGATAATATGGAATTCATCCTTTGCAAGAGGACCGATCAAAGCTACCTTTTGGTCTTTCGAAAGAGGAAGCACCTCATTTTCATTTTTCAGCAGTACCGTTGAATGAGCGGCAAGTTCTTGGGCAGCCTCCATAAAATCTTCTCGGTAAATGGTGTTGGCCTCGCGTTGTACATCACAATAGCGATAAGGGTCTTCGAACAGACCGAGGTCATACTTGGCTTCCAATATCAAGCGGCAGGCCTTTTCTACTGTTGATCGATCAACCTTGCCATTTTCGACCAGTCCTTTTAGGTGTTTACGATAAACGCTACCCATCATATCCATTTCTACTCCGGCATTCATGGCCAGCTGGGCAGCATGCACTTCATCCTTGGCGTAACCATGTGGGATCATTTCGTTTATGGCCGAGTAGTCAGAAACCACAAAACCATTAAAGCCCCATTCCTCTCTCAAAATTTTTCGATACAAATAGGTATTCCCACTGGCGGGTATACCATTGAGTTCATTAAATGCCGTCATAAAAGTTCGCACTCCGGCATCGACAGCTGCCTTGAACGGAGGTAGGTAAATAGACCTAAGACGACTTTCGCTCATGTCGACAGTGTGGTAGTCCCGACCGGCCTGGGCAGCCCCATATCCCACAAAATGCTTTGCGCAAGCCAAAATCGTATTGGGTTGTTGAAGGTTATCCCCCTGGTATCCTTTTACATAGGCTTCTGCAATACGGCTCACCAGAAAGGGGTCTTCTCCCCCACCCTCCATAATCCGGCCCCAACGGGGGTCGCGGGCGATATCCAGCATAGGGGAAAAGGTCCAATGAAGTCCAGCAGCGGAAGCTTCTTCTGCGGCTATGCGTGCGCTTTGTTCGATCATCTGCAGGTCGAAACTTGCAGCAGATCCGAGGTTAATGGGGAAAATGGTCTTAAACCCGTGAATGACATCGTATCCCAACAGCAGGGGGATTCCCAAACGCGTCTCCTTTACCGCTATGTCCTGCATTTTTCGCGTGTACTCGGCACCATGGGCATTCAAAAGCGAACCTACCACTCCCCCCTTTAACCAGCGCGTGTAGTCCGTATTCAGGGCTGGCCCGGTTTGTTCCCAACCGCTGGTGTATTGGACCGTTTGTCCAATCATTTCCTCCAGGGTCATTTTGTTCATCAACTCCTCAATAAAACGGTCGCGATCATTTTGTTGAGCAATACTCAGACTGGGAAGCCCCAATAACAGTACAAGTGCTACAAGCAGCGGTTGTTTGTTTTTATTGTTTATCATGTTCAAAAGTTTTGGTCAGTGTAAATCCAAGTTTTTCCAAACCATTTTGTACATCGGGATCCCTGAGAAAATATTTCCACAACAGGCCGGTTCGATAATTTTCGATCATTACCGGAATGGGGCCCTGATCTATGGCAAGATAACTGGGGGCGAAGTAATCCTCTTTTAAGTTAAAAGCATCATGGAACCCGTAAGGGCCGTATAAGGAATCATAATGGTTCTCCAAAAAATAGTAAATGGCCTCTTTCGACTCCTCGGGGGTATAAGGAATAGAAGAGATGGCAGCGGTTAGAGTAATGGTCCCATTGTCTATGGGCCCGGGAGCATGGGCGCTATATCCGGTATGATCATCACTGGAGGTTAAGCCCCAGCAGTGTTCCGGATACCCTGCATCTAGGCAATATTCGACTTGTGCAAGGGCCATATCCCGGTGATGTTCGAAATAATCGGCATAACCGGCCTTTTCAATGTATTTATCCTTGAAATAGGGGGGCATCCCGAGATAGGAATAATGGGTGAAAAATAAGGGTCCTCCGAGATCTTCGCGCTCCCGGATCTTTAACCTTTGTACATAATCGCCAGCCCTTCTAAAGCGATTGTTGTAATCAATGGCCCACCCGCTATCGTAAATAGAGGGGTCGATGGGGTGAGTAGGCGAAGCGGCGGCAAGGATATAAACGATCTGCGTCTCATCAAAACCCATCACCGTCATATTTTTTTCGAACCCAAACTCTGGAGACCAATGCCATAGAATCCAGGGGTTATCGTTACGGTAGAAATCCCAATCTGCTTCTTTCCACAATTGGGTTATATTCTTTCGAACCTGAGTTTCGGCAGGATTTTCCTGATCGAAATATTGTCGAAGACTTATTAAAGCCTGAAACATAAAGGCAGATTCCACAATATCACCTCCATTGTCTTTAGCTGAAAAAGCAAAGGCTTTACCCGTACTGCCCTCATACCAGTGAGAGAACATTCCATGAAACCGTTCCGCATCTTCCAGCAGCCAGGTGGTCACTTTCAAAACATGATCAACGGCTGCTTCACGACTTATCCAGCCTCGTTCCACTGCAACGGGAAATGCCATGATACCAAATCCCGTTCCGCCGGTAGTCACGGTCTCATCGACGTCATAATTGGCGGAGCGAACACCATGTTTTGGAGAATGACTGCGTTCTTTCCCCATTCCTGAAACAGGATGGGAAAAATCATAGAAATAGCGGAAGGTGTGTCGGGAAATAGAATCCAGGACTTCTTCATCCCCTGCGGTTATCCAGGAGGGGATGGTCTTTTCCACCTGTGCGTCCTTGAATTGGGTGGAATTAGGGTTATTGCACGACACCAGAAGGCAGAGCAATAGGGTTAAAACAAAGATGTTTTGCATGAGTAGGTGGTTAGGTAAGGGTTAGGTGGAGGCCGACTCAAAACACCGCTTGGTCGGTTGGAGTCGGCCTCATACAGAAGACGCGATTTACCGCAACTCTACTAATAGTAAATTTTACATTCCAGGAACAATTACCAACCTGGATTTTGCACCAGACTGCCCTCGGTAAGGTCAATCTCTGATTGAGGGATCGGAAGCAATTCATTTTTCCCCGGGGTGAAATTTTCCTTACCTACGGCCAGCATTACC
The DNA here is from genome assembly GCA_964479625.1 of uncultured Saprospiraceae bacterium. GTDB lineage: Bacteria > Bacteroidota > Bacteroidia > Chitinophagales > Saprospiraceae > CAYZMS01. The sequence goes on along the minus strand of CAYZMS010000012.1, from coordinate 84,718 downwards.
TCAGCTGCACGACCCTGCCGCAGCAGGTCGAACCATCGATGTTGCTCCATTGCCAATTCAATGCGACGCTCTTTCCAGATCAGTTCCCGCAGAACGCCCTGATTAGTTTCGGTAACTTCCGGCAAAATAGAAGGCGGGCGGTTGCCCCTAGCCCGGTCCCGGATCATATTCAGGTACATTAAAGCCTGGTCCGTTTTACCATTTTCATTGCAAGCCTCCGCGGCCATTAGGATAATATCTGCAAACCGAAGACGGCGGATGTTCCCGGGGCCATTTCCGTTGGTGCCAGGGTGATCGGGTACAAAAGCTTTTTGGTTGTAGCGCTCATTAACGATATTAGGGTTATCCTGGACGATGTCAGATCCATCCGGTAACACCTCTCCAGGGTATAATATGGTTGCCTCCCGTCGGGGGTCGCCTGGTTCATAAGCTGCGATCAGGTCATCGGAGGGTCTGTTGAATCCCCAACCAAGATTAGGAGTGCCACGTACCCCTTGCACTTCATTGTATTGGCTACCGGCCAGGGCAGGATCAAACGCCGCTGCCTGAACTTCAAAAACGCTCTCTATCCCGTTTTCTCCATCAGGGGTGAAGATCTGTGCATAATTATCCATTAGGCCGTATTCCCCGGAGTTAATCACTTCCAGGGCAAGTTGCTCGGCTGACTGGAAGTCTCCTCGGGTCAGGTACACTTTAGCTAATAATCCCTTAGCGGCACCCTTTGTAGCCCGGCCCAATTCAGAGGATGGATATTCGGATTTCAGGAGAAGGGAAGCGACTGCGTCTTCCAGGTCCTGGATGATTTGAGCATAGACCGCGTCGGCGGGGTCACGCGGCAGGCGAATGTCCTCTGGTGAAAGGGGTTCAATGATCAATGGCAGGTCTCCGAACCAACGCACTAGATTGAAATAATAATAAGCCCGTAAAAACTTACACTCTCCAACCAATCGTGCGCGAAGCTCAGGGTCCATATCTATTTCAGGTATATTTTGGATGGCACTATTCGCACGGTATACCCCTTGATAATATCCGCTCCAAACGCCAGTTGGCGCTGTATTCCCTGCATCAAAAGTGAAGTTATCAATCTCCCGCAGGAAAGAAGCGTCGTTAGGTGTCGACCCCTTGTCTGCATCATCTGAAATGATGTCTGTTAATCCTATAAAGCTGAATACATGGACCTGCCAATCCCGTAAATGTTCATAAACGGCATTAGTAGCCAGAAGTGCATGCTCCTCCGTTTCGAAAAAGTTTTCCGAGGTCAACTGACCGGGAGCGGATTTTTCGAGAAAATCTTCCCCACAACCCGAAAAGGCAAGGATGCCTGCCAGTAAGCTGATCTTTAAAATTGCTGAATATTTCATAACCTTTTGGCGGCTTTTATTTTAGAATGAGAAATCAAGTCCAAAAGTAAACACACGGGAGATCGGGAAAACGCCCTGGTCAAAGCCGGTGTCAAATGGATTGCCATTTACGATTTCCGGTGTGTAACCGGTATAATCCGTCCAGGTAACCAGGTTGGTGCCCGAAACATAAACCCGCAAATTGCGAATACGTAATTTATCGGAAAGGCTAGTTGGTAAGGTGTATCCTAAAGTTACATTACGAAGACGTAAAAAGCTACCGTCCTGAATGAAACGATCAGAGGGAATGTAATTATGTCCGGCATTAGTCACTCTGGGTTCAAAATCACTGGTTCCCTCACCGGTCCAACGATTTAGATAGGAATCCTCGAAGTTGTAATTACCAAAACGCTGAGCCAATTTTTCATTGTATATTTCATTACCCGATTGGCCGTTGAAATCCACAGCCAGGTCAAAGCCCTTATATTCGGCGCCAATGGTAAATCCATAAATGAAATCCGGAATAGGGCTGCCAAGCGTTACGCGGTCTGCATCGGTGATCATCCCGTCGGGCTCTCCGGTCAGGTTCCCATCTGCATCCCGGCCGTTATTGTCCTGAAAGCGCAGGTCCCCAGGCCCGCCTTCTGTGCCCCGAGTGGGAAAGTTTTCCAGTTCTTCCTCATTTTGGAACACGCCATCAATTTTATAACCGAAGAAGGAACCAATGGGTTGACCCACCACGGTTCGAGTTGCCAAAAAACCACCTTGGACACCTCCGGAGAAAATCTCCGTACGCCCCCCGCCAAGATCAAGCACTTCATTATTCACGGTAGAACCGTTGAACGACAAGAGATAGGAGAAATCACCAATATTATCCTGCCAGCCCAGGGTGAAATCAAAACCGGTATTGCGCATACTGGCAGCATTGACAAGGGGGTTCGCTGCCGTTCCGATATAATCCGGAAGGGGCAATGCAGCCAGGATATCATTGGTCGTCCGGTTGTAGTAATCGATCTCCGTTGTTAAGCGGTTATTCAGGAAACCTGCTTCAAAACCGATATTAAACTGTTCCGTTTCCTCCCAGCGCAGATCAGGATTGGTAAGATCAAGGATACCGGCACCATTCTGGATATTATTCAGGTTCTCATTATCGCCAAAGATGACGTTCAGGTTGTTAGTAACCAGTGCAGAATAGGCATAGTTTGGGATTTGGTCATTACCCGTTATCCCCCAGCTACCCCGAAGCTTTAAACGTGTGAAAAGACTTTGATTGGCCATCCAGGGTTCATTGGTTACATTCCAACCCAGTGCAACAGAGGGGAAATTACCGTACCTAAAGTTGGGTCCAAATTTTGATGATCCGTCCCGGCGAAAGGTGGCAGTAAGCAAATACCGGTCAAAAGCAGTGTAATTCACCCGGAACAGATAAGAAAGCAAACTGGAAGAATTAGCAAACCCGCCATTTGATGCATTCGCAGCCGAACCGGCAAAAATGTAGAAAAAGTCTTCGGTCTCTCCCAGGAAGCCATCACTTCGACTGGCATTCACCCCTTCATTGGAAAAATCCTGAGAAGTTATCCCAGCCAGGGCACTTACCCGGTGCTGGCCAAAATCTTTGTTATAGCTCAGGGTGTTTTCCCACAACCAGTTGCGGTTTCGCACCTCCGAAATGAAGAAGTCTGCATCTTCGTTTTGTTGAATTGAAGATACCTCAAAGACCGGATTAAAGTTTTCTTGTTGAGCTTGTCTTAAATCCAAACCGAAGTTGGTTCGAAAAGAAAAATCCTTCAAGAATTTAAGGTCAGCGTAGAAATTTCCAACGCCACGATAACTGAAGGAGGTGTTGTTATTATAAAAGAGGGTTGCCTCAATATTTCCCGTAGAGGAAATATCCGCTGTAGAAGACGAAAAGTTACCCAGGCTATCAAAGGGGGTAGCAATGGGAGCGGAACGTAGCGCGGTATTCACCGCCGTTGGGCCATTGGTACGGTCCTCATAAATCAGGGAAATATTGTGCCCGAGGCTAAAGGAGGGTTTGATCTTATATTCATTATTCAAGCGGATACTAAATCGTTCAAAATCGGTTCCCCTGACAACGCCATCCTGCTGGAAATAGGCAAAGCTGGCGCTATAGGTCATTTTTTCCGAACCGCCTCTGGCGCTAACCTGGTAGTTTTGGATCGGGGCAGTTTGGAAAATGAGGTCTTGCCAGTCGGTCCCTTCTCCAAACATTTCGGGATCGGGATAAGGGGCAGAGCCGCCTTCGTTAACGGCGGCTTCATTGGTTAACTGTGCATATTCTGCGCCATTGGTCACTTCAATCTGATCGATCACATCTTGAATGCCGTAATAGGCACCAAAGGAAATGACCGCGTCCTGGTTAGTCTTTCCTTTTTTGGTGGTTACGATCACTACCCCATTTGCACCACGGGTACCGTAGATGGCAGTGGCGGAGGCATCCTTTAAGACTTCAATGGATTCAATATCACCAGGGTTAATAAAGTCAATGTTGGCATTTTCATCGAGGATCATTCCATCAACCACGAATAAGGGGTCGTTATCCCCAAAGGTCCCCACCCCACGAATTCGAATGGTGGCTCCGTCGCCGGGACGTCCGGAGTTTGGGGTTACCTGTACACCGGCCACTCGTCCCTGTAAGGCCTGGGCCGCACTGGAGGTAGGAATGCGGAGGAGTTCCTCCCCTTCTACCTTCGAGATGGAGCCGGTCAGGTCACTTTTTCGCTGGACGCCATACCCCACTACCACTACTTCATCAAGCACTGCAGAAGATTCGGTAAGGGTGATATCCAGGTTTCGTCTGCCGTCGATAGCGATTTTCTGAGGCCTATACCCTGTATAACTGACTTCAAGGGTGTCATTTTTCAGGTCAGGGACTTCCAGGCTGAAATTACCGTCTACATCTGTAATAGTACCTGTTGCAGAGGCCGGGAGGTAAAGATTGGCGCCAATGAGAGGGACTCCCGCTTCATCAACCACTGTGCCCGTCAAGGTACCGGATTGGGCAATTAAGGCGCTCAGGCAAAATAAGGCAGCTACCGTTGCTACCACTTTCTTTATGGATGGATTGGTCATGGCTTAATTCTTTAGTGAGTGCTTTCGCTAGCCAAAGTTTTTAAGAGAGGGAGAAAAATCTAGCCTTCGTTTGCAAAAGTGGATGGATAAGGAAGCCGCCCAGTAAAGGGCGACTTCCATGGGTTGCCGTACCCCAAAATGTCTGTTAGTTCTTCACGAAACGTGCATTTCCAACCAATGCTCCGGATCGGTCAAATGCTGCAAGTACATACATGCCATTTTCCAGTGTAGCCACATCAATACTAAAGCGGGACACGCTGTTGGTCGCCACGATACGCTGGCGTTGACCAAGGGAGTTGTAGATCTCGAAGTAGCTGATATCTTCAGCTCCTTCCACAAACAACTGATCGGTTACAGGATTGGGCATAATGGCCAGTTTTTCAACCCGTACCGGTTCGAAGATACTGGTAGCATCACCGGCGCAGTCAGAATCAGCGATCTCTACATCGTCGAAATACCAAATACGCTGTTCAGTTGGGGTCTCTCCAAATCCAAGAATAATGGTAAAGCGATCATACAAAGCATCGTCCGGGTTAGTGGCGGTAAAATCCCAGGTTAATTCCTGCCATTGGCCAGGAGTGGTGTATTCTGCAAAAACATCTCCCGATTGCCCGACACCATCACGACCATTTTCCGTTTTGATCACTTGTGGGCCAGCAACTGGTCCCCAGACTTTCATGCTAATGGTCTTGTTACCATTTGGCAAAGCAATAGGAGCTGGCAATCTTGTAGTCAGACCTGCGAAGGTATTTACACCATCCCCTTCACCATTTTCTACAAACACCCCAACGGAGTCACTTGGGTTTGCATCTCCCTGGTCTGGATTGGCGATGTAGGTGAATTCGGGTACTGCGTCTCCAGTGCCATTAGCAAAATACCCCCAATCGGTAATGGTCAGGTTGGGTTCTTCAAAGTTGATCATACAGCCGGTATAAGGAGCAGGTTCCCAGCTAATATCATCTATGAAGTACACCTGGCCGGAGGGCTCATTGCCGAAATTCAGGAATAACACCAGGCTTTGGTGATCTTCCATGGCCTGGTCACTAAAATCGATCACATATTCTACCCACTCATTGGCTACCGGTACGTCTACTACCTGTTCAACCGCAGGAGAAGAGCCCCCTTCCAGTTTGAAGCCCATGGGTACGATCTCAGGCGACCAGATCAATACGCGCAGTTGGTTGCGGAAAGAGAGATCGATACCGTCGTCCCCGAAATTATAAAGGATGTTTCCGAATGCCCCCGGAGGATCAGTGTATTCTGCCACCTTATCAAGGGGATTATTGTTCAAAGGGCTGCTAATATCAGGGTTGTCGATGATATTGATGTCGTTGTCTGCATTTTGTGCCGGCACATTACGCTGACAATCAAAGTCATCAACAATAGACGGAATAGGTTCTACTCCTTCACAAGGATCAACCGTACCAGAGCCCTGGCTCAAGTTATCAATGAAATAAGTATCATTGGAAGCCGTACCTCCATCGAAAACGAGGTTCAACTGCGAGAAGTCGGTTATGGAATTGAATTCTTCGAAATTGAAGTTCAATTCCACCCATTCTTCGGTTGCTTCCAGGTCGCGGGTAACTTCCTTATTGCCCTGTGTAGGACTGACCAATTGCATACTTACTTGGCTGGCACCTCCCGGAGCCCAAACCTGAAGGTTTAATTGGGAGAATTCAGAAAGATCCAAACCATCGGTCAAGGTTGCGGAAAGGGTACTGAAAGGGGAAGAACCCTTAGTATAGGAGCCAACGTTATCACTATCGTTTCCACTCATATCAGGGTTGGCGATCACCTGAAAAGTACCATGTGTTGCCATATCACCGTTGAGCGGTTCCCAGAACAAGGCGGTACCATCTTCGAAATCTTCGATCACATCACCCATTGGAGGAGCTTCCCAACGAAAATCATCCAGGAAATAAATATCCCCGGGTTCAGCAGGTTGACCGGCATTAAAGAAAAATACCAGGCGGGTGTAATTCGATCCTGCCAAATCGCTGTAATCTACGGTATATTCCACCCATTGCTCGGTGGCTTCCACCTGAACATCGCGTTCAACGTTTGGAGAGGTACCTCCCTCCAGCTTGGTCAGTAATCGACCCGTCTTGGGTGCCCAGACCTTGAATTTCAGTACGGTCAGTTCGGTAAAATCGATCGGTTGAACGTAGTCGTACACATAAGCGTGGAAACCGCCAAAAGTATCCCGGTATTGTCCGACATTGCTCATACCATTTACTTCATCCGGATCCGGGTTAGGTACCACCGTTATATCTAAAAAACCGGCGCCCCCGACTGGTACGTTCCGCTGGCAGTCGAAGTCATCGATAACACCGGGAATTTCAGCAACACCTGAACATTCATCAGCAGGTAATTGCACGATATTATCGAAAATAAACGTATCCTGTTCTTCGGTTGTAACACCTGGATCAAAGAACATTAAAACGCTGGTCAGCGAGTCAATATCCGCTCCTGAGCTCAGGTCGAAAGAATACTCCACCCATAGGTTAGTCACCGGTATGGTAACGCGGTCCTCTACACCTCCTAAAGGCCCCTCCAGTTTAAAGATTACATCTACCTTTTTGGGTACATAAAACTGAATGGTGAACTTGTTGTCCGTGCTGATGTCGATAGGAGCATCGAGAAAAGCCCGGAACAGGCTAAATCCTGCTGTTGGCTCCTTGGCATACTGGCCCGAATTTCCATCCGGATTAATGCCCAGGGGATCAGCCAGGGTGTCAGTAACTGCAGGGTTTTCAATGATCATGAATTCTCCCTGGCCGTCGCCATCGGCGTTCCAGTTTAGTTTGCCGCCATCTTCAAAATCCTCGATGACGGTTTGGCTCCAACCGGTCGCTACGGTAAGAACTAGGGCGAGCAAAAAAAGTAAAACGTTTTTCATATAATGCCGTTTTGGTTTACAATAAATTTGGTTTCGCTTAATCAGTTTGTTGAACAATTATTTTTTGGTAATCTTCCCAACCATCCCCCCTGAAATATAGCCAGTAAACTCCAGGCCCAAAAGTGGTATGTAAGCTGTGGGTAGTGGAAGATGGAAATCTTTCCTGCTGCAACACGCGTCCCTGCAGGTCATAAACCCTTACTTCCATTTCACCTGCGGTTGCAGGGCTGATGGAAATGGGGGTATCTACGGTCACAGGATTTGGGAATACCTTCAGAATAGGCTTGTTCGCTATTGGGTCATTCGTACTGGTCACCGTTGAGTCGGGAACGAACCCGATCTTATTCAGAGCAGGTTGAATCTCAGGATTGCTCATAAAAAGATCCCATAAAAGGTCCGTACGATGGTTTTCGATCATACAGATGATCGGTCCCTGGTCAATAGCCAGATAGGAACGTGCAAACCAGTCTTCCGTTAGATTAAAGGCGTCGTAAAACCCGTAAGGGCCCCAAAGCCGGTCTCCAAGATCCCGGTAAAAATGCTTTAATGCTGCCATGGACTCTTCCGGTGTGTAAGGGAAGGACCCCAAAGCGGCCGTAGGGGTAATGGTGCCGTTGTCTCGGCGTGGTTCATGAGCAAGATACCCTACTAGGGGGTCATCGCTTGCCGTCAGCCCCCAGGATACTTCGCTATATCCTTCGTAACCCCCCGGGTTTTGAATACAATATTCCCGATTGATCAGGGTGTGATTTATGTTGTTGACGTGATAATTTGCGTACTGGTCTTTTATTCCCCTCGGGTCAAAACCCAGAAAAGAATAATGAGCAAAAAAAAGAGGACCTCCGGAGTTCGGCCCCACACAAAGCTTGTAGCCAAAAAATTTATTCCCATTTACATATTCCGGTCGACTGGCCCATCCATCATGATAAAGGTTGGCGGGAACGCCGTTGGTAGGAGAAGCAATTGCCAGGATATAGGTGATCAGACTTTCGAAATACCCGCGGATCTGAAAATCAATGGCAAAGCCAAAGTCCGGAGACCAATGCCACCAAAGGACATTCTGGTTTTGCTTTCGATAGAAATTCCAATCCACCTCTTCCCACAGTTGGGTTATCCGACGCCGTAACTCAGCCTCCTGATCATTTTTGCCATCGAAATATTCCCGGACGGTAAGCAAGCCCTGCAGCATGAAGGAAGTTTCTACCAGGTCTCCCCCATTATCCAGGCTGCTGAAAGGAATCGTCTCTCCGCTCGCCCCGTTCATCCAGTGGGGCCATACTCCCTGGAAGCGTTCCGCTTTTTCCTGTAAGAATGTAGTGATCTTTAAAAGGTGATCCAGGCCCTCCTGCCGAGTAATGAACCCTCGTTCGATCCCTACTATAATGGCCATTACCCCAAACCCACTTCCGCCGGAAGTGACAGTAGAGGTGGTATTGCGTTCTCGGGCCAGACCGGAAACCGGATGCGCAAAGTCCCAGAAATAACGAAAGGTATATTCTTGGACCATGGTCAAAAGTGCTTCATCGGACATTTCCAGGGTTTGGGCAAAAGCTGTATCCGAAGGCACACTTTCCATCCCCCCGTTATCGACTGCTGTAATTTGATAGATGTTCTCGGTGTCTACCCTTCCAATGAAATCAATGTAAGAAGTATTCGAGGAGGAAACAGAACCTAGGCGTTCAAAGGTAGCTCCATTATCCCTGGAACGGTAGATCCGGTAACTTAAAAGAGTAGGCTCCGCGTTTTGATTCCAATTCAATTCGACGTGACTGTCAAAGCCTCTGGCCGTTAAACCTTGAGGTTGAAATGCCTGGGCCACAGCCAACGATGGGAGTAGAGAAGAGGCAATAAAAATAATGTAGAGCCTACTGAGCATTGACAATTTGGGTTTATAGGATGGGTATTCTTCAATGTTTCTCTTTCAGGACAAGTACTTACAGTCCCTATCGTTTTCAAAATAAAAAAAAGCAATCATCTTGTTCACCGAATGAAGTTGGAAAATATAAGGGGGTAATGAAAAAAAATCACCTCACCATTACTACGCCATTGCAGTAAGTAAGTAAGTTATCGCTAAAACCGCATCATAAACTCTGTCAGGTTTTCGTCAGGATGTAAATCCATTTTTTTTCTAAGGCGGTACCGTTTGTTTTCCACTCCTCGGAGAGAAATGTTTAATAAGGGAGCAATATCCTTACTACTTAAGTTCATTCGCAGGTAGGCGGCAAGTCGCAGGTCACCGGGAGTCAAATCAGGATATTCCTGGATCAGTTTTTTGAAGAAGGAATCGTGCACCTCCGAAAGGTTGGTTTCGAAAAGCAGGCGGTCTTCATCATTATTTAAGTTGTGATTGATCAGGTGCACGAGTCGTTGATAAGAGCGACCGCTGAATTGTTCCCCCTGTCGTTTGACCTGTGCCAATTGCTCTTTTATGGTCTCCAAAAGGTCGTTTTTCCGTACCAGGCTACTTGCTGTATTGGCCAGCTCTTTACTTTTCGAAATAATCTCAGCCTGTAATTTTTCATTTTTATTCCGAATGCGTTCTTCCTGTAACTGCTTTTCCTTAGCCAGCCTTAGGGCTCGGATTCGCATTTTATACCATTGGTTAGTCAGAAGGAAAAGAGTGAGAATTAAAAGGCTTAGAATGGCCCTGGCCAAAGTGGTTTCGTACCAGTGATACCCTATCGAAAAGGGTAATAGAATTGTATTTTCAGGGCGGTTGCGGTCCCTTAAATAAAAAATATACTCTCCCCCCGTCAAATTGGTGAAGGCCTGGTAAGCCTCCTGCTCCACCACCTTCCACTCTTCTGAAAAACCTTTTAACTTGAATTCAAGATCAGCGGGCCTTTCCGGATCGGTGGAGGTGAAATAAAATTCCAGATTGTTCTCCCGTGCCCTAAAATGTAAATGTTCTTGGTGCTCATCGAGGTGTATTTCCCGATCAGGTGATTTTATCTTTCGAAAGTAAAGGTGGTTTCTGTTAGGTGTACTAACGGCTTTCCGGTCGGCTTCGAATAAGGCAAAACCATCTTTCAAGCCGAATAAGAAGAGGTTGGAGTCGAGAGGAGTAATGGTTGGATAGCGCGGGATCAATCTGACTTGGAGCCGGATGGAATCTCCTGAATTCCTATACACTATTCCAGATTCGTAAACGCAGAACGTATGCTCTCCGAAACGGAATTTTTTTTGCAGAGGTACTCCCCGAGCATTAAAAGGGAACCGGTCGGCTTCGGTAATACGGTAAAAACGATCATTATGAATGTCCAACTGAAAAAAATCCCTGTTGGAAGAAACGAGAACGGCCTCCTCCTTTCTCAGAAGAGAAAGTCGATAAGTGGAGGGTAAACCATCCGCTTCGGTATATTCCCGGGCATCAAGCACTGAAGTTCCATCCGGTGTTAACTGAAGCCTGAACAAGCCTCTGTTGGGGTGGGTAACCCATAATGAACCATCCTGGTCAAAAACAAGTTGATGTGAAGATTGAGTAAAATTAGGTATTCTCCCCAGTAATCGGACCACCCCATCGGGCCCTTTTCGGAAAGCCACCAGGCCGGTGTAAGTACCCTGGATAAGCAGGTTGCTGTCTATTGGATGTAAGGCAAAGGACCACCCTCCATTAATTTTGGACAGTAAGGTGGCTTCGCCCTTTTTGATGGCAAAGGTGCCAATATTGTGACCACAGAGCAGTTGATCTCCCATTTTTTTCAAACTCCAAACCTGACCCTGGGTACTCTTTATCAAATGAGAATCGCTGCCCTCCGTACCTAAGGACCTTTTAAATAAACCCTGATTGGTTCCAAGGTAAAGGTCGTTCTCAAAAACCGTTGCAGCGTAGACGGTTCCAATAGTTCCTAATTTGTCAAAATAATACAATAGCGGATCACTTAATACAGCTAGGTCAATCCCGTTATCTGTACCTATAATGAGGTTACCCTTTTCGTCTTCATCTAATGCCAGTATTGTGTTATTTTGGAGTCCGTTTCCTGCATGGAGATGATATTTTACAGCTCCATTTTTGTCTGCGATTAAAACCCCCTTAAGCAAAGTGCCTAGTGCCAAATCCCCATTACTCAACAAAAAACCCGTGTTTAGTTGAACGTTGGTAAGTTGGTCATTCAGGGCTTCATTCCAGGGTTCAAAATGGCCGTTTCTATATTCGAAGATCCCCTGATCCTCCGTGCCCGCCAGGAAAGTTCCATCGGATTGGGGCGTCAATAATTTCACTTCGCTTCCTGCAAAGAATTCACTTCCCTTTATAAATTTAAAGGTTCCGTTTCGCTCTAGCGTATACAATCCTTCATCCAGAACGGGAATGACCATTTGGCCTCTTATGGATCGCATGAACAAAATATTTCCCGGGGGATATAATGCTTCCAGCCTATTTTGCTTGTACCGGTAAATACTCGAAAAGGTTTGGAAGTAAATCGCCCCCTCAGGGCCAATTTCAATATTCCAGATCTCTTCCTTATTCAGATGTAATCCATCAGAAAGGGATTTATAAACCAGGCCCTTTTCTACGTCTGGCGTCCAGTGCCCAAAGCTTTCAAACCCACCGGTGTAAACCCGCCCCATGCTATCGATAGCAACGGCTCTAATTGTTTGGTCATGGGGAAGGTGAAAGGTATTCCACCATTTCCCGTCGAACTCCAACAGGCCTCCGGTAGCCCCCATATACCAAAACCCCTTTCCATTTTGTGAAACTGACCAAACCTGGCGCTGATCTGGGTTCAGGCTTTGTCCCAGGTTGATCACTCTTGGGACTTCCCTTGCCGGCAATAGGATATTCCCACCAAAAAGGAAGAGCAAGGAGAGTAATGGTGCTAAACTGAAACGGGTACCCATGCAAAACAAAATAGATTAGGGGATCTAATTTAATTAAAAGCCCCTTTGGATATTAAGCAGTTTTGCCATGAGCTGGCTTCACTTACTTTTGAGGCTTATTATTTCCTGAGGGGTCAATGGTCGCCATTGTCCGGGTTTCAAAACACTCAGTTCTATATGCATGATCCGAATGCGCTTCAAACTACGTACCTTGTAGCCAAAATGTTCGCACATCCGACGGATTTGCCTGTTAAGTCCCTGGGTAAGTATGATGCGAAAAGTGGTTCTGTTAATTTTTTCGACCTTACATTTCTTAGTGACCATTCCCAAAATAGGGACCCCCTCCCCCATTTTTCGAATAAACCCCTTGTCTATGGGTTTATCTACGGTTACAATATACTCCTTCTCGTGTTCATTTTCTTCCCGTAATACTTCATTGACAATATCTCCGTCATTCGTTAGCAGGATCAGTCCCGAGGAAGCCTTATCCAGGCGACCAATAGGAAAAATGCGTTTGGGATAATCTAAAAAGTCGATAATATTATCCGGATCCCGTCGATCTGTGGTAGAAGTGATTCCTGGAGGTTTGTGAAGAGCCAAATAAACTGGCTTGGGTTTACTCAGCAGAACTTGCCCGTCCAGAGTGACTGTATCCCCAGGAGTTACACGGTTCCCTTTGACAGCTCTTTCTCCATTGATCTCTATCCTGCCGGCTTCTATCCAGCGATCTGCCTCCCGTCGAGAACATAGCCCGGTAGAACTTATGTATTTGTTGAGGCTAATGGAAGCATCAGGCATTTCAATAGGACGTTTCATTTCTCGAATATAAGGATACTACATTAAAAGGGTATGAGAACTTTTGACGATCTCACTTTCACTTTTATGGTCTTTTAGTAAATTTTTTATTTTTTAAATAAAATGAAAATTCTAACTGAGTAAAATAATTAACTGGGTTTGATTGCTTTTTTTAGCGCAGCCAACGTTCTCAAGGATAAACAATTAATTTTCTTTCCCTACCTTTTCCAGAAAAAATGAAATTCTTCCCCTTTTTCGCTCTGGTATCCGTTACCCTACCCTTTCTTCTTTCTGCTCAGGAGGCATCCTATTTCCCTGAGTATGGAGCTGATTGGGCATCTTTGGATCCTACAGCAGCCGGATTCGATGCGAAGCTTTTAGAAGAAGCCGTGCGATTTGCCCGGGAGAATGAGTACTCTGGGGCAGTCGATCTGAGACAGGCTATTCTAAAGGGATTTGAAAGAGAACCGTACCACAAGATCCTTGGGCCCACTAAGGGCCGTGGCGGACCAGCGGGAATGATCTTAAAGAAGGGATACCTAATCGCTCAATGGGGCGATATCAAACGCGTGGATATGACCTTCAGCGTAACCAAAAGCTACCTCTCTACCGTTGCAGGTATTGCCCTTCAGAAGGGAGTTATTCGATCCCTGGAGGATAAAGTAGCCGATTACGTTTGGGATGGCACTTTTGAGGGAGCACACAATAGCAAAATCACCTGGGAGCACCTGTTGAACCAATCTTCGGATTGGTCCGGAACGCTATGGGGCGGTCAGGATTGGGCAGATCGGCCGCCACAGGAAGGTGGTATCGATGAATGGCGTTCGAGATCATTACAGGAACCGGGAACTGTATTTGAGTACAACGACGTACGCGTCAATGTTCTTGCCTACGCCTTGCTTCAGGTTCTACGTGCCCCCTTGCCGGAAGTGCTCCTGGAGGAAATCATGGAGGAGATCGGTGCTTCCAGTACCTGGCGCTGGTTTGGATACGACAATTCCTGGACCAACCTAGATGGTCAATGGGTGCAATCCGTTAGTGGTGGAGGGCATTCGGGCGGTGGTCTTTTCATTTCCACAGAAGACCATGCCCGCTTCGGTTTGTTATTCCAAAACAATGGAAGATGGGAGAATGAGCAGCTCATTGATCCTGCCTGGATCGAAGCAGCAACTACCCACTCCTCCACCAATCTGAACTACGGTTATATGTGGTGGTTAAATAATCCCGAAGGGCCCAGGTATTGGGAGGCAGTTCCAGCATCGGTTTTCTATGCCGCAGGTTTTGGCGGAAATTATATTGTGGTAGCTCCAGAACAGCAGCTGGTGATTGTTACTCGCTGGCTAGAGCCCAGACAAATGGGAACGTTCACCAAAATGGTGTTTGAAGCGCTGAAATAAAACTGAATCAATTTGGTCCTCGCAATCCTTTTCATGCTGCTATACATTGCCCTGCTCCTGTTTGTCTTCTAT
>CAYZMS010000012.1:0-70204 GCA_964479625.1 uncultured Saprospiraceae bacterium | reverse complement strand
ATCGAAACGATACTTCAACGGAATCCACAACAGCAACGGGCAGTGAATAGCTATAAGCTAAAGCATCAAACTAAAATGAGTTCTTTAAACGAGGAGCATTCTTTTGCCAAAAAACGATATTTTGACCTGCTTGCCTCCTTTGCTTCCGATCCACAATTACAGGAAGATTATATACGACTGCTCCAGGAATCTGATACCGAACCCCTGAAGGAGGTTAAGCGTTACCTGCAGGAAGTGAAAGAGTTATTAACCCCCGATCAAATGGCGCAATTCCCAATATATGTTCGAAAATTTTAACAGGCATCTCCGGTAGGCTTTACTTTAGAAACTTGGGTTCCCCTAAAAAACGAAGGTGAGGGCCATTCCTGCCTTATGAGCCCTACGAGATTTGTATATTCGGGAGAAAAACATGAAAAAACTCCCTATCCTTTTGTTGATCTGCCTGCTTAGCAGCCTTTCTGCTCAGGAAATGGTAAAACTCCCGGCAGATAGTACAGTTACCTCCGAGCATACTGTAACCATTAAGGGAAAGAAGATTCCCTTTACAGCCACCACCGGTACTCAACCTATATGGAACGAACAGGGCAAACCTATTGCAGCTTGTTTTTATACCTACTATCAACGCACTGATATTCAGGACCGGAATAGTCGCCCATTGGTCATCTCCTTTAACGGGGGACCTGGCTCTGCTTCGGTCTGGATGCACCTCGCCTATACGGGTCCCCGAATTTTGACCATTGATGATGAAGGCTACCCTATTCAACCTTACGGAGTTCGGGATAATCCCTATTCTATTCTGGATGTGGCGGATATCGTATTCGTAAACCCGGTTAATACAGGATATTCCCGCATCCTGGACATGGAGGTGGATCGTTCAACCTTTTTTGGAGTGAATGCCGACATTGAATACCTGGCAGCCTGGATCAACACCTTTGTTAGCAGGAATAACCGCTGGGCTTCACCAAAGTTTCTGATCGGAGAAAGCTATGGAACCACCCGGGTTTCCGGTCTCGCCCTGGAGTTACAAAATGCTCAGTGGATGTATCTGAACGGGGTCATTCTCGTTTCCCCTACCGACCTTGGCATTGAACGGGATGGCCCTGTAGATGCTGCCAACCGCCTCCCCTATTTTGCTGCCACCGCCTGGTACCATGAAGTACTCCCCGCCGAACTTCAACAAAAAGACCTCCCGGAAGTACTGGCAGAAGCCGAAACCTTTACCATAAATGACTTATTGCCGGCAATGGCCAAGGGCGGGTTTTTGGAGGAAGAAAAACGTCGGGAAATGGCAGAGAAAATGGCCTACTTTTCCGGGATTTCGGAAAAGACCATTCTACAACACAACCTGGATGTTCCTTATCCGTTTTTCTGGAAAGATCTGCTTCGGGAAAAAGGAGGCTTCACGGTGGGGCGTTTGGATTCGCGTTATAAAGGGATTGATGTAAAAGAGGCCGGCGACAGTCCCGATTACAATTCAGAGATCACCTCTTGGTTGCATTCCTTTACCCCTGCCATCAATTATTATTTCAAGAACTATCTGAATTGGGATACAGATGTGAAATATAATATGTTTGGCCCGGTTCGGCCCTGGGATCGGACTGGGGATAATACGGGCAGAAACCTTAGGCAGGCCATGGCCCAAAATCCCTACCTGAATGTCATGATCCAAAGTGGATACTACGATGGGGCCACTACCTATTTCAATGCCAAATACACCATGTGGCAAATGGATCCCAGCGGGAAATTTCAAGACCGGCTCCGGTTTGAAGGTTACCGATCAGGTCATATGATGTACCTGAGAAGGGAGGACCTCCAAAGCGCAAATGAGCATATTCGGGAATTTATAATGGCTTCCCTTCCTGAAAAAGGAGAGCCGGCAAAATATTAAACGAACGGTCAAAAACCAACACTCTTGAGTGGGCCCGGGCAAGTACAATTTTTATAGTTAAGGGCCTGCTCAAATCGACTTTTCTTCTTTTTTTATTATTCTATGCGCATTATCTTTTTTTTATCCAAAATCATCCACAAACCAAATGAAACATGGACAGCCAGCCCCGCAATAGTACAGAAGCCCAGCTAATCGTCTTTAATAAAGAAGAAATTTATGTAAAAGAATCCCTCACTGAGGAGGATATCATTTATATACCTAGAGATGGGAATATACACTGGTTAAACTGTTACGGACTGGAAAATGAGGCATTGATCCGTCGGATCTGTAAATTGCAGGAGATTGACTCTATGGCTTGTAGGGATATATTCGATAAAGATTCCAGGCCCAAGATCCAGATCTATGATACTTATATTATCTTTACGATAAAGACCATGCGGCCACCCGAAACCAAATTGCTTAAAGTAGAGCAAATTAGTTTCATACTAGGCCCAAATTATGTACTCAGCTTTCAAGAAAAAGGCGGCGGTCATTTTAACCTTATCCGTCAACGTGTTCAAAGAGAGAGCAGCCTCGTTCGCCAAAAACCTGCCTACTTCCTCCTTTACCTGTTGATCGACGGCACCTTAGATTCTTTCTATCGTACCCTCGATTTTCTCGAACCTCATGTCGATGCCGTAATGGATTTCCAAAACTCCAAAGACAATATGCATCCCGATCTGTTGGAAGAGATCGAGTTACAAAAACGTCGAATGCATCGAATGAAACGCGCTTTGATCCCCCTTCGGGAGGCCATCAGTAACCTGGAACATATCCAACACAAAAACCTGGACAGGGAGGCACACAAGTTTTTCGCAGACCTCAAAGACACCACCAATATCATACAGGAGGAATTGGATTACCAGCTTCACCGGTTGGAAAGTGCTACCAATCTATTCTTTTCCCTCCAAAGTCACAACCTCAATCAGGTCATGAAAACCCTAACGGTTGTGTCCAGCATTTTCATTCCCCTTAGCTTTCTGGCAGCAATTTATGGCATGAATTTCTCTTATATGCCGGAGTTAAGTTTCAAATACAGTTACTTCATTTTTATCATTTTAATACTCACCTGCGGAGTCTTTATGGTACGGTATTTCAAACAAAAGAAATGGATATAAACTACATCCAGGCACGCCTGTTCATTTCGACTTTGGCGAGGATATAATCCCTTAGGCTATCTGCCAGCTGACTGGGAATGAACAAGATCGTCTCGCTTCCCCCGGCTGTATGAAGGACCAGGTTAGCCAGTTTTCGCCTGCGTTGATAAAAGCTCGAACGCAATTCCACTGCCTGGATTTTATAAAGAGGAAGGACAACTGTTTTGGAACTAAAGATCCCGGATTTTATTTTAATGAATTCCAAGCTTGCCCACCACCGATATCTCTGGTAAAAAGTACGAAGGAGAAAGTAAGCGATCAGGGGGAACAGGATGGAGGCTATAAGAAATTTCCACTCCAGGGTAAACCCGAAAACCACCCCAAAGGCAAGAAGGGGTATTAAACCCGTAAAACGGAAATTCCAGCTGATGTAAGCCTTATCCATCCTTTTTTGGACAAAAGAAGCTCCAGCTAGTTCAGGGAAGCTGCTGTTCACTACATCCTCCACTTGATCTATGGAGCAGCCGGGGATCTCCACCCTTTCTGATGCTGTATCGGTTCCCGATTTAGCCTGCCTTATATGAAGAGTGAAAATTTTAAATAATCTTCTGATGGGATTATCTACCCAATACGCCAGTTGTATTTTTTCCTTACGCATGGCGGTTTCCCGCCTGTCGGTCAATCCTGCAATGAGCTGAAAGCCTTCACGGTCTTCGTAGAGGTGTAAATTATAAAACCGATTTATCGCTCTAAAAACCGTCAGCGAAAATGCAGAGATCACCAGCATGACAGTTAAAACCAATGAAATCAGGTAGGCCTGTTGGCGACCCGGCCAGAGCTTAGAAACTTCATCTACAAAATTGTAATTAAGGGCATCTCCAATAAGGAAAACAAAACTAAAGACTGATCCGAGAATTATTCCTGCGGTCTGTAAATGATTTTGACTGACCCCCACGCGGATCAGAGCAGGTAGATTTAAAGAAATAATGGTAGAACGAATGGGAAGACTTCCTTCGGTTGCTGTTGTTGAGGAATCTGGCAAAGGGCTTTCTGCTTCCCGGATACTCCGTCTTTTAGTCAGTACATACTGTCGAATATATTCTGCTCTCCCCCGCTCCAGTGCGTCAATACTGATCTCCGAGCCGGAACTACCCGCAGAGTCAATCTTTAAAGCTACCACATTCAGCATTCTATGGATGATCTGCTGTTGGATATTAATGTTCTGGATGCGCTCGAATGGAAGAGTGGTTTGTTTGATATTAAACACCCCCTGTCGGATGTAAAGATGTTCTTCATCCAACTGGTAGAAATACTTGTAATAGGAAACAATAGAAACAACCAATGAAAATAAACCGGCTACGGCTACGGTTAGGTTGAGGTAATTTTCATACCAGGATTGCTTTTCATTACCGGAATTGAGTACGACTACCAGTATGATAGGCCAAAAACCCCGCAACATTCGAATAAGAAACTTATAGATAAACAGAACTATGGCCGAGCGGGATTGTCGCTGCGGTTCTTTTAAGACCTCATCAAGCTTCATGCTCTACTTTTTTCGAAAGAAAACGGCGGATCTGTTCTGCTGTTTGTGGATTTAAACCGGGAATTACCAGGTCACTTTCGCTCCCTCCAGCAGTAAAAACCGCCAGCCGGGATAATTCAAACTGGCGTTCGATAAAGCCTTGTTGAATTTCACTATGCTGGATCCGGGTAAAGGGAATTACGGTAGATCTTCTGAACAATAAGCCTGTTCGGTAAATAATATCGTGCTCCCTCACAGCGTACCCTTTGATTCGAAAACCCAGAACATGTAACAAGTGGGAAAGAAAGGCCATTAGCAACCAAAAACCAGTAGCGCTCCAGGCAACCCAGCGGGGAACGTCCGGGTTAAAAAAAAGCACACCGCCGAGGACAAGCAAAACCAGCCCTCTAAATATCCACATCCTAATCAATTCTACCTGTAGATACCGGCGTTCAAGCGGTTGCCAATCAACTGCTGCCACCCTGGGTAGCTGGGATAGATTCACCTGCAAATTCTCAAACAGAAAAGGAGCTTCATCCTCCATGATTTTTCTTTTTTGTTGTACCCAAAAGGGTTGATTGGCCTAAAATTCGCAAAAAAACCCCAGAATAAACAATGCAAGGCTGATTAGGAGTGATCCCTGCTACCAACTTATTTTGACCATCAATTGTCCCTATTTAAAAAACGCCCCACCCCGAAGATCGGAGCAGGGCTCAAAGTAATAAGCCAGTAATATAAACAAACTCAATTTGAGTCAACACAGGCTTCCGGGCTGAAGAATACAACCCAAGTCATTAAAGTAAGGCAGATGGATATCCGCCCGGTCATTCTTAGATTTACTGGCTTGGAGGGCGTATACGGAGAA
The DNA here is from genome assembly GCA_964479625.1 of uncultured Saprospiraceae bacterium. Lineage (GTDB taxonomy): Bacteria > Bacteroidota > Bacteroidia > Chitinophagales > Saprospiraceae > CAYZMS01. Next base: position 64,793 of record CAYZMS010000012.1, on the reverse strand, counting down.
AAGAAAAAAAGGGTGCAACTTTTATAAGCTATCCTCGGATTTATACTCCTCAGGTGTTGCACCCCAACCAATAGGTAGAAAAAAACCATTTACTTCGGGTAAATTCCCGAAATTGTATTTTAGCCTGATCATTAAGCTCCAAAAGACGGAAAAAACCAACCTTTTTCCAATTTGTTCAACAATTATACCAAAATGCGAGTTCGCTACCTGTTCTTTTTCCTTTTTGCTGTTTTTTCCTTTTTCCAATGCCGTTTTCAAACCAAGGGACCTGACTATAAAGCCCATAAAACCGCTACTTCAGACACTGCAATGGTGGTAAGCCCTCATCCGCTCTCTACGGAAGTGGGCTTAGCCATTCTAAAGTCCGGCGGAAATGCGGTAGATGCCACGGTGGCCACTCATTTTGCCATGGCGGTGGTTATGCCCAGAGCAGGCAATATCGGAGGCGGGGGCTTTTTCGTTTACCGGTCTTCAAAAGGGGAGATCGCGTCGCTTGATTATAGGGAAAAGGCTCCTGTTGCCGCCAGTAGGGATATGTATCTGGATGAGCAGGAGGCTGTAATTGAAGGCCTGAGCACAAAGGGTCATCTGGCAGTAGGAGTACCCGGGACGGTAGCCGGGTTACTGGAAGCCCATCGTCAATATGGTTCACTGCCCCTGGCAGATCTGCTTCAACCGGTAATACGGCTGGCCCGCGAAGGGTTTGAAATCTCTAAATCTGAAGCAGATCGCCTGAACACCTACCAAGAAGCCTTTGCACAGTACAATTCAGAGGATAGCCCCTTCATCCGGCCTCAACCATGGAAGCCGGGAGATCGGTTAAAACAATTAAACCTGGCCAAAACCTTAGAACGTATTCGAGACCAGGGACGGGATGGTTTCTACAAAGGAGAAACCGCTGCACTTATCGCAAAAGAAATGGAACGGGGTGGTGGCCTCATCACCCTGGAAGACCTGGCGGCCTACCAGCCTCAATGGCGAACACCCATTACCACTGAATATGACAACTACCGCATCATCTCTATGCCACCTCCTTCCAGTGGAGGGATCGCCCTTACTCAATTACTACAATTGGTAGAGCCTTATCCACTGCATGAATATGGTTTCCATAGCATAGAGGCCGTTCATTTGATGGCAGAAGCCGAACGCCGCGTTTATGCAGACCGCGCAGCACATTTAGGGGACAGTGATTTTTACGAGGTCCCTCGCGATCGGCTTCTTGATTCCCTTTATTTATCGAACAGAATGGCCGACTTCAGTGCGACCGCTGCAACCGAAAGTGACAGCATTTTGGCCGGTGATTTCCTGCTTCTTCCAGAAAGCTATGAGACTACCCATACCTCCATTGTTGATGATGCGGGTAATGCCGTTTCCCTCACCACCACCTTGAATTCCAACTACGGCAGCAAGGTCCTGGTCCATGGCGCTGGCTTTTTCCTTAACAATGAAATGGATGATTTCAGCGTCAAGCCAGGTGTACCCAACCAGTTTGGCCTTATTGGCGCTGAGGCAAATGCCATCCAACCCGGCAAGCGCATGTTAAGTTCTATGACCCCTACCATTGTAGAAAAGGACGGAGAGCTGTTCATGGTTCTTGGAGCTCCCGGTGGTTCTACCATCATAACAGCCGTATTTCAAACGCTGATCAATGTCATTGAATTCAATATGCCACTTGCGGATGCCGTTAGTGCCGGGCGCTTCCATCATCAATGGTTGCCGGATATGATCACTATTGAAAAAGACGCCTTTCCTCCCTCTACCCGGGCCGGATTGGAAAATATGGGCCATGAATTCAGGGAAATCGACCGCATGGCAGTGATCAAAGCTATTCAGATCCTGGAAGACGGGAGCCTCCAGGGAGCAGCTGATTTTCGAAACCCGGATGATGACGCACAAGGTTATTGAAAACATTTTTGGAGGTTGGACCTTTTGTAATGGATAACTTTTCTTACCAAATACCCAACATCTGACATGATGCGTAAACACAGCCTGTTTTTACTCTTTTTTCTTTTCAACGGCCTGTTCTTACTCGCCCAGGATGATGCCTTAACCGCCTTTAACCAGCAACGCATCGACAAACAACAGACGGGAATGCTGATCCTGGGGGGCTGGGCGGTTGGCAATATTGCATTGGGATCAGCCCTGGTGGGACGAGCTGAAGGAGTAGACAAGCATTTCCACACGATGAACATCGCCTGGAATGCCGTAAATCTGGGTATCGCAGCTTTTGGGTATTACTCAGCGGCAAAGATCGACCCGGCAGGATTAAGTCTATTCGAAAGTGTTCAACAGCAAAACAATCTTCAAAAAATCCTGCTGCTCAACGCCGGTTTGGATGTAGGATATATGTTAGGAGGCGCCTATTTGATCGAACGGAGTAAAAATGCAGAGAAAAATGCCGAACGCCTGGAGGGATTTGGAAAATCCATTGTTTTACAAGGCGCTTTTCTTTTTGTGTTCGACCTTGCGATGAACTTCATTATTGCCGCAGACAACCCGAAAATGGAACAATTCCTTAGCAAGGTCCATTTATACGGTGATGGACAGGGTATCGGCCTCCTAGTCCAGTTTTAACCTTAACGATATACTTCTACTTGCACTTTTTTGCTGTTTTCAGCAGTCGGTAAATCTCCAGTGGAGATCCCCAGGCCAAAATCATACTTCCCATTCAACTCATCCGGTACCTGGAACTGAAACCGGACGCTGGTAGCGGAATTGGGTGATAATTGAAGTAATTCCGATTCGGGTTTCATGGGCACCAGGCCTTTTACCGTATTGGTTTGTTGAAAAATAGCCCAAAAGGCTAAGGGAAGTTCTTGGGATTCGAGTTCAATGCTATGGTCATATGGATTGATAATCGTTGCCTCCAAGCTCCTTGTACCTCCCGCCTGCCAGGTGGTTGAAATCGGATCGAATTGTATGGTTACCTTTTGAGAGATGGGTAGGTTTCGAAAGGTTTTTAAGCGCTTTTGTCGATAATCAAGGTAAACGACAAGGCAATCCGTGCAATTCCAGCCTACATTGCCTACTAGCAGGACGTCCTTCCCATTTAGGCTTTTTTCCCAATCCCAAATATCAAATTGATTCTTTCGATAATAAACATCCGTAAAAGTGTAAGCCGTATCCCCCGTATAGAACCAGTATTTACCAGCATCGCGGTACGAGTTTTGAAAAACCACCGGTAAATCGCCCGCTTCGGTTTCCAGAGCTTGTACCCATTCCCGGTCGTGAAAGGCACCATGGAGGTCATCCAGGACCTCCGGGGGATCATAATCGGGAATGAGCAAGATCCGAAAGGCGAGTAAAAGAACAAAACTCAACAGCCCCTTTCGAATAACCCATTTGGTAAAAATGACCTTTCCTCTAGCATACTGAAAGGTCATTACGATCAAAGGAATACTAAGTATTGCAGTCCACTGGGGTTCTACATGCCCCTTACGAGTCGACAATAAAAAGAACAACCAAAAGCCGGTCAAAACGAATAGATAAGCCCGGGTCAGTTGATTTTTAACAGCCGGCCGAGCAAGAGCTTTTACCATAAAGGGAAATAAAAAAGGGCTAAATATTACCAGTTGATTGATAATATAGGTAATTGTGTGCTTCAATTCATAGGGGTCGTCCCGTCCCTGCAAATGGTATCGGAAAGAAGGGAAATCATGCAGGTATTGCCAGTAAAGATGCGGTAAAAATAAAAAAGCGCCAAAGATGGATGCCAGGTAAAACCGCGGATGGGTCAATAAGCGAGGATTCGAAAAAAGTGTTAGCAGGATCAGCAAAATTCCGTGGTATTTACTGTACAGCAAAAGCGCCATCACCAAGCCCAGGGCCAAAGTAGTTATCCACTTAGCCTCTCTCAAAAATGAACGGTAAACCACAAAAAACAAAACTGTAAAGAACAAGAGCGGAGCATCTGGAGTGGCAATAAAGCCAAACAACTGAAGAATGGGAACGCCGGCCAGCAGGGCGATCAGGACCCATTGCAGCTGTTTTTCTTTGGGCTTATCACAAAGCACCCAGACCAACCAGAAAGAAAGGGTCTGCAAAATAACTGCCCCCAATCGAACCCCTAATGCTCCGGCCATCCAACTGGATCCGAACCGGATCAGCACAGCGATGGCAGGAGGATGGTCAAAGTACCCCCAATCCAACTGCCGGGCATACACCCAATAATAAGCTTCATCTGGATCTAACTCCAGAAAGGCTGCTGTAAAGGCGTTAAGGAGAGTCCAGATGATCAGGAACCAGGCGAAAGGCTGCCCGGGCAGCAGTTGGTGCTTCATACTACAAAAGAACAAATTTTCAACGAGCCAGCAAGTCTCCCAGGGTTCTGGCACCCCGCTGTTGCAAACGCGCACAAAGTTTCAGGAATAAAATAGCCGTGAGCATGGCGTCCCCCGCTGCGGTATGTCTGTCATGGGGAGCAATTCCATGGGTTTCCAGCAATCGATCCAGATTATACCCGCCTGTCTGCTGATAAGGGCCCTCGGGATGCACCCGTTTGGCCAGCCGGATGGTATCCAAGCCTGCATTCCACATCCTGCCCCCTCCTACCTGAACAAGGGTACGATTGATCATTTTGCGGTCAAAGTCTAGGTGGTGTGCCACCAAAATACCTGTTCCCAGATATTTCAACCAAGCCGCCAAGGCCGCTTCTCGAGTGGTTTTCAGCTCGGAACCTAAAGGTAAAATACCGTGGATGGGAATACTTTCCTTTCCCCTTTCCCCTTTGCTATGTTCAAGAAAACATTCAAAATTATCGGAAGCAAGAATACTTCGCCCCTTCACTGCAACAGCTCCAATCGAAAGCAAATTATCCATTTTAAACTTCAAACCTGTTGTTTCCGTATCAAAAACCACAAAGCGCACCGATTCGATCGGACTAGAGCGTTTATACTCTTCCTTGGCAAGGGCTTGATACCCCCCCCAGAAGTCTGGAACATGCTGTTTGTTTCCTCGAAGTTTAAACATAAGCCTGGATCCAATCACCGTATGTTTGCATTTTTGCATTCTACAATAAATTAAATTAAAAAATAAAATTAAGCGCAATGGATAAAATCTACCTTCTCGCTTTTGCGATAGGCCTGATGCTGTTGTCAGGCTGTAAGGATGACCCGGGAAATACCGGAAACAAGCGACAACAGAAAGCGGCAGCCAGCATTCTAGAAGAGAAGCTTCCGGGTACCTGGGAAATGAAGTATTTAAAGATTAAGGTGGATAATCCCGATACGGCCTATGTCTTTGAAGTGAGTGAGGATTTCTGGGAACGAAAATATTCCGTAAAACCTTACCGCACCTATTTTGGACCTGATCATCGGTTTCGCACCGCACACCGTGGGCTCGGCGGTCAAATGATCAGCGAGGAAAGGGGGATGTGGAATGTTTTTGGCGATACCCTGGTAATGATCACTCCCAATTCCACCCAGCAGTTTAAAGTAAAGCTGGAGGCGGGTACCGCCCATTTTTCAGGGATCATCGACTGGGACGGTGACGGTAAAGAAACAGAAGCATATTATGCTATTCAGCGGTATGTCGCCAAAAGCGCTCAGGAATAATTCACCCCTTCTCCCCCACCCAGGTACCATGGAAACCAAGTGGGATATTATGTGGCAAAGTTACTACGGCCTCGGTTTCCAGCCGGCTGGCATCCAGCAGGTGAAGTTGAGTTTTCCGGTGATTGGAATCGAATAACAAAAAGGCGATCCAACCATCATCTTCTTCGGCACCTTCGGGATTGGGAATAAAAACGGGTTCTCCTGGCAGGTGGGGAAAGTAATCCCGACGCATAACTTTCCCCGTTTCTACATCAGTTTTTAAAAGGCTGTGCAGGAGCGCCCGCTGGCTGTCAGATGGATCCCCTATGCTCCAGACATACCGGTAGGGCCTTCCTTTGCGAGACTGGTTGATATAGGGCAATTCACCCCGAAAATCAGAAATGGGCTGCCGTTTGACCTTTCCTTCTTCGGCTTTTATCTCATAGCGCATTAGAGTACCGCTCGGAGCGCTTCCCTCTCCTTCATCTATATCAATTTCGGGGAAACTATCCATGGTCCAGGCATCGACAACGAGGGTGCCGTCTTCCCTTTCGAACCCATTCGCATAATGGAAAATGAAACCAGCCTCTGTCTGAAAGATTTTTTTTTCGGAACCGTCCACTAATACAATCTCCGCCGGAGCTCCGGGTTGGCCCTTTAATGATTCGACCGGGGGTTTAAGCCCCAAAAAAGCTTGCCATAACTGAAATTTTACAGGTGTAAAGAAGAAAAGCATTCGCTTTTGAGCGGTTAAAATAAAATCATGGGTAAAAACTACCCCCGCCATGGGAATGGCATGCTCAATGGAGGCCTTTCCTTCGCTATCCACTTTATAGATCATCAACCGCTGCTTAATGCCGGCCAGGGTCCCAAAATTGTATAAAGCTCCTTCTGTTTGGTCAAATTTTGGGTGGGCTGAAAAAGGTAACTCGGGGCTAATTTGCCGGTCGATAAAAGAATAAGGGTTGAGCAGTGTACCATCAAAATCGAACCGCCCAAGGGTCTCTAGGGTGTCCGGATCTATTTCGTGGGGAAGCCCCCCTTCCCAAAGGGCCAATAATTTACCGGCATGCCAGATCACACTGGTATTTGCAGCATTCTTGAACTGCATTTTAAGCACATTTTTTTTCCAGCCTCCGGGTAAATTGGTGCCGAAGCTTCTATACAGCATCTTGTTTTTCCGATCTTCCTCTTCCAATTCTCTTGTCCGGATATGGCGATTGCTGTAATATACCCCCCCGGATTCAAAATAAAAGGCGGAGATCATACCATCCCCGTCAAACAAGTGCTTATACCGAACGCCCTTGTGTTCGAAACGGCCATTGCCATTTCGAAATAGACGACCTTTTATGGCTTTGGGTATCCTCCCCTCCACTTCAAGGGGAAGGCGTTGATGTTCGGTCTCTACCAATAAATTGCTCTGGACATAGGATTCAAGAATGGTCATACCTTAGAAGTCTGATTCCAAATTGAAACTCCAAATAAGGAAGGTGGTTCATTATTGGCCCAGCGAATAGGTAATTCGAATTCCCAGGTTTTGATACAACCAATCAGCAAACCCGTGTTGATACTGAAATTCCAATGAAAAATGGGTAAACCGGTGCCCGATTACAGCTGATAGTAGAATGGGTTGGTCTCCATTATCCAAATAACCGGAGTATCCTCTTAAATCGATTTGTCCTACCCAATGATCAAGCGTGAACTGGCTTCCAATGCCAGCCAGGAAAGCATCGTTCTGTAACTGGTCAAAGCGATTTGTTTGCCAGGCCAGGAAGCCTGCCATCACCATTAATCGAATTTGGGAACGATCTGAAAGAGTAATTGGCCTGGCACCACTCAATTCGAAAAAATATCCAGGGGCATCCGTATATCGTGCAGCTCCTTGTTGGCCGCCGGAGGGGAAACGGTAACCAATTCTCAATTGAGCGTCCATAAAGTGATCAGTAGCTTGCAGCAATTGTATTTCCGATTGTAAGCGCAAATCGCCTACCGCCTGATCGCTATAGTAATTATGCCAAAAAACGTTTCGTTCTGTTTTCCATTCATGACTGGTCTGGAACCATTCCGATGCGACCCATAACAAATGAAAGCCGACCTTCCCTCCTTCCACCCCCCAATAAGTCTCCAGTTGCAGGTCTGTGGTTTGATCTCCAGGCATCCAATGATATCGGGTTTGAAGGCTAAATGACCACCCCTCTTCTACTAGGGCATCAGTAAGTTGTGGCACAGGCAAAGCATTTGGTCCTTGGCGGCCAGGAGAGGAAATTAAATAGGCACGCCAAGGGGTAATGCCGTCCCAATCTACATTGTCACTCCACCAGTCATAATCCTGACCAGGCAGAATAATCCAACAAAAAGAAAGGACGATCATTACCAAAAAATCGGTCAGACGGAATCCTTTCATGTAAGTTTAAGATAAAATTTCTACCAGTTTATCTATGGTGAAATCTATTTCCTTCCGGGTATTTTTGTAGGAAAGGGAAAATCGAACGGTTTGGTGTTTGGAATCCGGTTTTATTGCCTGGATCACGTGGGAACCTGCATCTGCCCCTGAACTGCAAGCACTACCTCCGGATACACTAATACCGGCGATATCAAGGTTTAGCAACAACAGGTCTGTTTTTGGTCCTGGTGGGAAGTCAACACTTAAGATCCGGTAATGCCCTTCTTTTTCAAGTGGTAAGCCATTGAAGGAGATATCCGGGAAGCTTTCCTTCAAGCGACTTGACAAATATTTTTGCAAGTCAACAACATGTGACCTTCTGTCTTCCAGGTTTTCATAAGAAGCTTCAAGTGCAGTCGCCAGCCCAATAATGCCACAGGTGTTTTCTGTTCCGGCCCTCATATTACGCTCCTGTGCCCCTCCATCAATAAAGGGGTCGATCAGATTGTTATTATTTATATAAATGAACCCGACCCCTTTTGGGCCATGAAATTTGTGGGCGGAGCCAGTTATAAAAGAAGCCGGCGTTTGTTGCAGGTCAATTGGGTAATACCCTACTGTTTGTACCGTGTCTGAATGAAAAAGAGCTTTATATTCCTGGCATAATTGGCTGACTCGTTCAAAATTCAGCAGGACTCCGATCTCATTATTGGCATGCATAAGCGCGACCATTGTATTGGCCTCCCCTTTCTGCAGAAGCTTTTCTAAATAATCCAGGTCTACCTGGCCTCTTTCATTTTGTTGCACCCAGTCTACTTCAATGCCATTCGTTTTTTTCAGTCGTTCTATGGCATGTAAGACAGCATGATGCTCTGTTTTACTACTAATAATTCGATTCACTCCCAGATCCCTTACTGCACATTTAAGCGCCATATTATTTGATTCCGTTCCACCCGAGGTGAAAAAGATTTCTCCAACGGAAACATTTAGGTAGCCGGCAACTTTTTTACGAGCCTTTTCGATCACAGACCGTGCAACCCGGCCTTCCTTGTGAATAGAAGAGGGGTTACCATGCAGGTTTTGCATGCAATCCATCATGCTTGCCAGCACTTTTCCATCCAGGGGGGTGGTTGCCGCATTATCAAAAAAAACACGCATAGTAGACGTAAAATTGGATTTCTTTAATTAAAACCATTGGCTAAGGAGGGCCTCTTCCACTGACTTATCTTCCTTGTGGCAAAACTCGTTCGTTCTTTTGTTATAAACGTAATCCTTTGCCCAACTGGAATGCTGTTCGGCCATTTCCTGAATGGCCTGAACAATAAATTCCGCCTCGTGGTTGCGCATGACCGGATGTATAGATAGCCTGATCCAGCCAGGTTTACCTCCCAGGTCTCCCTGGTTGATACGATTCGTTATATCCCTGGAGATCTCCAGAGAAACATGTAACAGATAGTGCCCGTACGTACCCGCACAAGAGCACCCTCCACGCACCTGAATTCCGAACCGATCATTCAACAAACGAACGCCGAGGTTATAGTGCAAGCCTTCAATGTAAAAAGAAAGCACCCCAAGTCGTTTCCGGTGTTGGGCCGCTAACAGGTGTAGTCCGGGAATAGATTCGAGACCAGGCCAGATAATTTCTAGTAATTCTTCTTCCCGTTCTTGCATGAGTTTAGGGCTCATTTCCTCCTTCAACTGAATACAAAGAGCTGTTCGTATGGTTTGAAGGAAGGCGGGCGTTCCTCCATCTTCCCGGGCCTCTATTTCCTCGATATACTTATGCCCTCCCCATGGATTGGTCCAATCAACTGTTCCTCCTCCAGGATTATCAGGGATACGATTTTTGTAAAGCTTCGGGTCAAAAACCAGGATTCCCGTTGCTCCGGGTCCACCTAAAAACTTATGAGGGGAAAAATAAATGGCATCTAGATGCCTGGCAGGATCTTCAGGCCGCATCTTGATGTCAATATAAGGAGCACTGCAGGCAAAATCTACAAAGATGAGCCCCCCTGCTTTATGCATGATCGCGGCCATTTCATGATAGGGCGTAATGATCCCGGTAACATTGGAACAAGAGGTCACTGCTGCGATCTTTGTTTTGCGGTTTTGGTATTGTTGGAGCAGGGTTTCCAATCCGTGCAGGTCGACCAGGCCTTCAGCAGTAGGAGGAATGACCTCCACATCCGCCAGTGTTTCCAACCAGCTGGTTTGGTTGGAATGGTGTTCCATATGCGTTACAAAAATGATGGGCCGTTCGGATTCGGGCAGTTGAACGAGTGAGCGATACCGTTCATGTACTTTCAAGCCAAGGATGCGTTGAAATTTATTCACCACCCCCGTCATTCCCGAATTAGAAGAAATAATAACATCTTTAGGATGAGCGCCTACCCTTTCCTTAATGATTTTCTTGGCCCGGTGATAGGCTTGGGTCATTGCCGAGCCGGTAATAGTGGTTTCCGTATGAGTATTCCCCACAAAAGGTCCTATTTGGAAGGCCAGTTTTTCTTCAATAGGCCGGTATAGCCGGCCGCTCGCAGTCCAATCTGCATAGATAATTGGTTTTTCTCCGAAGGGAGTCGGAAAGGTTTGGTCAATCCCGATGACCCCCTTTCGAAAAGGCTCGAATTTTCGCTCCAGATCGGAACGTGGATTAAAGTTTTCTCCTGGAAATATTCGGGTGGTTTCCATATTTTTCCGGTTGAATAGTACAATAAAAATTAGCTGAGGGCGGCCACCTCCTGTTTCATTTTTCGAACAAGATCTATAGCTTCCTCTGCCGTAGGTGCTTCGGCGTAAACCCGGATGATGGGCTCCGTATTGGATTTTCGAAGATGTACCCATCGGTCGTCAAAGTCGATTTTCAATCCATCAATAGTATTGCATTCCTCCGTTTCAAATTGTTTTTTTAACTTTTTTAAGACCTTATCAAGGTCAAGACCTTCTTCCAGGCTGATCTTATCTTTTACCATTTTGAAATTCGGAAACCGTGCCCGAAAAGCGGTCATTCCCTTACCGAACTTGGCCAGGGCAGACAAAAACAGGGCGATGCCGATCAGGGCATCCCGTCCATAATGGAAGTCCGGTACGATCACGCCACCATTTCCCTCCCCTCCGATTACTGCCTTTCTAAATTTCATTTCCTCCACCACATTGACCTCACCAACAGCGGAGGCGAAGTATTTTCCTCCCCGCTTTTCTACTACCTCCCGAAGGGCGCGTGTAGAGGATAAATTTGAAACGGCTGCACCTTTCCTGTTCTGTAAAACATAATCTGCCACTGCAACCAATGTATACTCCTCTCCAAACATAGCCCCATTTTCGCAAACCAATGCCAGACGGTCAACATCTGGGTCCACGGCTATTCCCAAATGGGCGTGCTCATGGACCACCGCCTCCGAAAGGTCGATCAGGTTTTGAGGCAAGGGTTCAGGATTATGAGCAAAGCGGCCGTTTACTTCTCCGTTGATGAGAATTACTTCACAGCCCAGGGCCTCCAGTAAGTGGGGAACCGAAAGGGCACCTGTAGAATTAATGGCATCCACCACCACTTTGAATTTTGCTGAGCGAATCGCATCCCCTTTGACCAATGGATATTTTAGTATGGCATCCAGATGTTTTTGAATATACCCAGTCTGGGTCTGATACCTGCCAAGAGCCAAAACTGGAGCGAAGGTCAAATCTCCCCTGGTAATAATGTCCAGGAGGGCTTGCCCGTCAACTGCCGAAATAAATTCCCCTTTTTCATTAAGAAATTTCAATGCGTTCCATTCCATCGGGTTATGGCTCGCCGTACAAATGATCCCCGCTCCAGCAGATTCCGCCGGGACGGCGATCTCGACGGTAGGGGTAGTCGACAAGCCAATATCCAGGACATCGATCCCCATTCCCACCAGGGTCTGGGCTACCAGGCTACTGACCATCGGGCCGGAAATCCGCCCGTCTCGTCCAAGTACTACTTTTTTGGGGACTCGTTTTTGCAGGAGCCAACTACCAAAGGCAGCCGTGTTTTCTACTATGTCGATCGGACTTAAATTTGTACCCGGGCTTCCACCAATGGTACCACGAATGCCTGAAATTGATTTAATCAGTGTCAAAGGGTAAAAGTTTACTATTGGCAGCGTTCCGGATCAATGCTTAATTTTGGCACACCACCTGTTTTCCTGTAAAATGAATGCAGTTCTTTGAATTCAAATGTAATAAAAAAACCAGCGTATGGAACAATTGATAACCCTCGACCAATGGCTATTTGAATGGATCAACCAAGGTTGGCAAAACCCCTTTCTGGATGCAATCATGCCCTATTGGCGGGAAAAAGAGTTTTGGATACCGCTCTATTTACTCCTTGCTGTTTTCGTTCTGTACCGCTTTCGATGGAGGGGTTTATACCTGCTGCTCGCCATCGGGACAACCATCGGCCTTTCTGATACCGCCAGCAGTAAGGTCATCAAACCAACCTTTGAACGCCTGCGCCCCTGTAATGATCCCGAATTCAAAGAAGAAGTCCATTTGCTCATTCATTGTGGCAGTGGATATAGTTTCACCTCCTCCCATGCCACCAACCATTTTGCGCTTGTGGCTTTTTTAAGCCTTACCCTTGGGGCGCTTTACCGCTGGCTTTGCATTCCGCTCTATTTATGGGCGGCCTCCATTGCCCTTGGTCAGGTTTACGTCGGCGTGCACTATCCCCTGGATATTTTGGGAGGCACTATTCTTGGGCTTATCATTGGCAACATTGTTGCAAAAACATATCTTTGGATTCCTTCAATCAGTATACTTAAGCATGATAAATGATGATTTTCTGGGCCTATTGGCATTGATTGGTGCCGCCCTGCTGGGTGGTGGGCTAGCTTTAATACTCAGAGGTCGCTACCCTGACTCAGTACGCTGGTGGTTAAACCTGAGTGGTGCCTATTTGCTGGGATTAGCTCTGGTGCATCTCATACCGGAACTATTAACGGCTAGGTACCCTAATCTGGGTTTGTGGATCTTTGGAGGGTTTTTATTACAATTGCTCCTAGACAGGTTTACCGGGGGGCTGGAGCATGGCCATACCCACCTATCGCTTCAGTTGAATGGCACTATTTCTTTATTCATTGGTTTGTGTTTGCATGCTTTTCTGGAGGGATTGCCCCTAGGCGGATATAAAGAATTAGCGGTTGATCATTCCCATCATTTTGGACACACCTTTCTAATTGGCTTGCTCATCCATAAAGTTCCGGCTGCCTTTGCACTAACTGCTCTCCTTGCCGCCTCTGGTTTTCGAAAAATAGTAATTATCTCCGCTTTGGCCATTTTTACTTTAATGGCTCCTACTGCTGCTATTTTGGGGGAGTGGTTGCAACTTCCAACCTTATGGAATGCCCGATTAACCGCAGTTGTCGCAGGGTCCTTCTTACACATTGCCGCCACTATCATATTCGAAGCAGATAGCCCAAATCACCTAAGGTTTTCCTTTCACAAACTTAGCGCCATCATAATTGGATTTATCCTCTCTCTCTTCGGCCTCCATTAAGACTTATCGAAATACTTTCGGATATCCAGGCTAATTGCATAATTGTGCAGATCATTCATTTTATTTTTTTGGTCAGCTCCCCTAGCCTGTAAAGGTTATTTTGGTCAACTGGATAATACTCTACTTAAAATCTATTTACAAAAGATTAACTAATTAGCGAAATTTCGTTAATTTGCAACGGCATCGCAAATATTGTTATCTCAACATCACCTTGTCCTAGCATGAAATTTGCAAATTATAGCAATTATATAATTATTATTTCGCTCCTGTTTTTCTCTCATTTAGCTGCGGGTCAAACAGTCATTCGAGGAAAGGTGGTCGAAGTTGGTAACGGCTCCCCCTTATTGTATGCAACGGTTATAATTACAGAGACCGGAGAAGGCAAGGTTACCGACCTGGATGGAAATTTTGAAATCACCACATCAGAAAGCCTTCCCTTAACCCTTTCTGTTTCCTATACCGGCTTTGGCGGGCAGGAGGTAGAAGTTACCTCCGTTGACAAAGATATTGTCATTCGCCTGGTGGAAGATGCTGTGATGGTGGATGTAATTGAAGTAAAGGGGCGTCGGATTTCCGAAAAACAGGTCCAAAACCCTTTAACGGTCGAAACCCTGGACAACATAGCCATCAAGGAAACCCCCGCTGCCAATTTTTATGACGGCCTGGGGTCGCTCAAAGATGTCGACCTGACAGCTGCCAGCCTAGGATTCAAGATCATTAATACCAGAGGCTTCAACAGTACGAGCCCGGTTCGATCCTTACAGATCATTGATGGTGTGGACAACCAATCCCCCGGCTTGAACTTCAGCCTTGGGAATTTCCTGGGGGCCTCCGAACTGGATGTCAACCGGGTGAACCTTATCGTTGGTGCTGCCTCTGCTTTTTACGGGCCCAGTGCCTTTAATGGAGTGATCGCCATGGAGACTAAAGACCCTTTCCTTCAAAAAGGCTTGAGCGCCATGGTGAAAGGCGGGGATCGCAATCTTTTCGAATCCGGCATTCGCTGGGCCGATTCCTTTAAGAATAAAAATGGTCGGGAGCATATCGCCTACAAGCTCAACTTTTCCTATTTCCGGGCAGATGATTGGGAAGCAGACAACTTCGATCCTGTTTTCCAAACCGACACCCTTTACGAAAACGTAACGGATCCACGGGATAATCCAGGTGGGTACGATGCTGTAAACGAATACGGAGACGAGTACAATGCCGCAAATGACCTGCAAGGAGTGACCACAGCTCCCGGTTTAAATATCTTTCATCGCAGGGGCTATGAAGAGGTCGATTTGGTGGATTACGATTCAGATAACCTAAAACTTGGTGGCGCCGTCCATTTTCGTTTCAATCCGGAATTAAACGAAAGTTCCCCGGAGTTGATCCTGGCATCCAATTATTCCACCGGAACCACCGTTTACCAAGGGGACAATCGCTTCAGTCTCCGAAATATTGAGTTTTTTCAACACCGGTTGGAGTTTCGAAAAAGAGATAATTATTTTCTGCGATTTTATGTAACCCATGAGGATGCCGGCGATAGTTACGACCCCTACTTTACTGCCTTAAAGCTACAGGAAGCCTCTAAGACGGATAATCAGTGGCGTAGCGATTACATCAACTATTGGCAGCGAAATATTTCCCCTCAGATCAGAGCTACGGAGGGCTTCCCCAGACTTTCCGATTTTATTGGAATGCCAGAAGAGTACCAAGCTTCCCTGGACGATTTTTTCGCTCAGGAAGGCATCATGGATTCTCTGGTGGTTTGGCATGCTGAAACTCAAATAGCTTCCAATCGGGGAAATCCTATCGTAAATACCGTAGATTTTTTCGAACCGGGAACCGAAAGGTTTCAGGAAGAATTTGACGATATTACCTCCAGGATCGGATTCAGCGAAGATGGTACCCGTTTTTTCGATCGCTCTGCCTTATATCACGCACATGGAGAGTATCGGTTCAATGATGTAGTACAAAATTCCAGCGGTCTGACAGATTTGGACTTACTGGTAGGTGCCAATTACCGCTTGTACACACCAGACTCCAGAGGATCTATCCTCTTGGATACGGCCGGTCGAGATATTGATACTTACGAATATGGTGTTTATGGAGGTGGGGTTTTCACCATTAATAACCGCTTAAAAATAAGTGCTTCCCTCCGACTAGATAAAAACCAGAACTTTGATTTTCTCTTCTCCCCTGCAGCTTCCCTGGTCTATTCTCCGGATCCTAACCAAAGCCTTCGGGTATCTTTTAGCTCAGCCGTTCGGAACCCCACTCTGGCAGATCAATACCTTTTCTACAACGTAGGAAGAGCAATTCTAATAGGAAACCTGGATGGCTTCGAAAACCTATTGACGGTTGAATCTACTACCAATTACCTGAACACTCTGGACGAAGGTGTCCTGGACTATTTCGATGTGGCCCCTATACGGCCCGAACAGGTACGTACTATTGAGGCCGGGTATCGAACGACCCTCTTCGAGAAGTTGTATCTGGATGCTACCTATTACTATAGCTTTTACAATAATTTCATCGGATTTAACTTGGGAGTTGATGCCACTTTTGACCCGATCACCGGATTACCTACTTTCCTGCAGGTATATCGGGTATCCGCTAATGCTACTGATAATGTCACTACCCAGGGTTTTTCCATAGGAGCTAATTATTACTTTGGGCAATACTTCGTTTTTAATGGTAATTATTCCTGGAACAAGCTCAATTCGGAATCGGATGATCCCATTATCCCTGCTTTCAATACCCCAGAACACAAGTTTAACCTTGGTGTTTCCGGTCGGGATATTCCAATGAATCTATTTGGTCTTCGAGTTCCTTCCTTTGGGTTTAACGTCAATTACAAATGGATCGATACTTTCCTTTTTGAAGGTTCGCCACAGTTTACCGGCATTATCCCCCAATACGATTTGCTGGATGCTCAGGTTAATTGGCGGGTGCCCAGTATCAATACGACTTTCAAACTGGGTGCTTCCAATATTTTGGATAACCAAACCTTCCAAACGTATGGCGGGCCCAGAATCGGTCGACTGGCCTATTTATCGGCCACCTATGAATGGCAAAAAAAATAAATCGGTAATTTTCGAAAAGCAGATCATTTAAACATTGAATGCCGTACCCTAATTGATTCTGTATTTCATCTCAAATAGCGTTATTTTATGAAAAAATTCAACACTTTATTCTCGCTTGCCCTACTCCTGTTTAGCGGGGCATTATTTGCTCAAGAGCGGTACCTGGACGATATTTTCACAGGTTTTACCGTTGAGCAAGATATTCCTTATGCCACAAACATATCTGTTTTATCAGGTGCTCCGGACACGGTTTCCATTTTAATGGATGTCTATCAACCAGCAGGTGATACCATTACTGATCGTCCGGCAGTAGTGGTATTCCACACAGGAAGTTTTCTTCCTCAGTACATCAATGGTCAAATTACAGGATCCCGCACCGATTCGGTGGTGGTGGAGATTTGCCGTCGGCTTACGGCCAAAGGGTATGTAGCCATTGCGGCCAATTACCGTGCCGGCTGGAACCCTGTAGCACAGGATCAGAATGTGCGTACCTCCACCCTTATACAAGCAGCTTACCGGGGCATTCAGGATGCCCGTGCCTTAATTCGCTTCCTGCGCAGAGATGTCGACATTAATGGCAATTCCTACGGGATTGATCCTGACAAAACCACCCTGTGGGGTATTGGTACCGGAGGCTATCTTTCCTATGGTTGTGCTTTCCTCGATCGGTACGAGGAAGTTGTAATTGATAAATTCATTGATCCTACTACCGGACTACCTTTTGTCGTCGAAGAAATTCACGGAGATGTTAATGGTGTTGACTCTGCGGTCTTAAATATCCCTAACTGGCCGGAATACAGCAGCGACTTTGCCCTTGCTCTGAACATGGGCGGAGCTCTGGGGGATATTTCCTGGATGGAAGCTACCGATGAAGTACCTGTTCTTGGGTTTCACGTAGTAACTGATCCCTTTGCCCCTTTCAATGAGGGCGCAGTCATCGTTCCAACCACCGGAGATTTCGTGGTGGACGTTTCTGGGACACTGGACGTAACTGATACTGCTAACAAACTGGGCCTAAATGCTGTTTTTGATATTGCCAATGAGAGTGATGACCCGCTCACCGAACTCAATAAACAGCTATCCCAGGTCATGATCCCGGATCCAGCCAACCCAACCGATATGATCCCTTTATCGGTCTCGAATATGTTTCCTTTCCGCTTTGACGATATTTATTCCGGACCTTGGGAATGGTGGGACAAGGCTACCCTGGATGCCATTATTGGTCAATTAAATATGATCCCTGGTTTTGAAAACCTGGATGCTGATGAATTGCATGAAGATGGCCTGGCAACCAACCCTAATATGTCTGCAGAATTTGCCAGATCCTACATCGATACTATCATGAATTTCTTTGCCCCGCGCGCGTTTTATGCCCTTAACCTGGCTACCAGCGTACAGGAGGTGATCTCTGCAGCAGATGTGGAATTGACCGTTGGACCTAATCCAATTACCAACACCGCTTTCTTCCGTTCCAGCCCGGAACACCCAATGATCGACATAGCCTTGTACAATATAGAAGGAAAACTGATGAAGGTAGGCATGAACGCCAATGCCAGCACCTATGAATTCGCCAGAACACCCAATATACCGAAAGGGGTTTACCTGGCGCAGGTTCGATTTAAGGAGGGGATCGTTACCAAAAAATTGATCTTTAACTAGTTTTCACAGAATCGAACTAATTCAAAAGGGGTTTTCCGGACAACCGGAAAACCCTTTTTGAATTATAACCCAAGCAAGAAGGCCATAGTATCCACCCCATCAGCATAATCGAAAAGCCCGGGTTGTTGTGCATGCCCAAAGGGAATAGTAGTTAAATTCCCAAAATCCCTTTGTTTACTCACTACACATTGAATGGCTTGTTTATGGGCGTTTAATTGCGCTTCAAGTTGTGCTTTCTCTTCATAAAACTCATAATGCAGGCCAGCGATTTTCGAAGGTATGGCCGGATGCTCCTGTAAAATGATGCACCCATCTGCCAAGAAGGATTCCTTGTTTAACAAAAGGACGGCATATTGATAGTCAAAATTGTTCTTATACTTCGTATGTCGAATTATTTCCCGGTATTCATGAAAGGCTTCCAGCAATGGCTCAAAAACATAACCCTTCGGAACATAGATCTTGGAAACATTCCGACACCCGAGTCCGAAATATTGGAAAACATCCTTACCCAAATTTTTAAGATCTTTCTCATTTTCAGTCCCATTCAGTATGGCGACTCCGTTCCGATTGCGGCGAATGATGTGGGGTTTATCCTTAAAATAGGCTTCGAAATAGCGGGCAGAATTGTTACTACCCGTGGCAATAACAGCGTCGTATCCTTTTAATTGCTGATCTATCTGAAAATATTCTGCCGACCCCGCTTGAAAATCATCTAGCAACCGAATAAGGTAGGGGGTCAAGAACGGGTCTTTATCCGATAATTTTACCTGGGCACGATGGCCGCTAATAAAAATACTGATCAGGTCATGAAACCCTACCAAGGGAATATTCCCGGCCAGCACCAAGCCAACTAACTTTCTTTCTTGATGGTCTTCAGGGATGGAATAGGCTTTGACCCAGGTTTCCAATGCCTCTGCCGTAAGCATGTGGTCAGCGATAGATTGTATAGCCTGTTTCTGGTTCGCTTTTGTAAGCCAGGGGTTATTTACCGCTGTTCGGTGGATGACCGCTTCCAGGTATTCATCATTACCCGTACGCAGATGCCTTCCAAGGCGAATTAGAGCATTTAATCGTTGACTAAGTTTCACTAAGCGCAATGAATTTATATTCAAACCAGTTCCTATCCGGTAACAAGCGGTTTGTACGTTATTGCAAAATTTTTTTTAGATGGTTCATTACCTTTTCCTTCCCCATTTCTTCAAGTAATTCAATATTCTTTTCTGGTATACTTTCTGGAGCGGGATGTTCCTTCAAGGCTTGTTCGAGCTGATCCTCCCGAATCAGGTGCAGCATCGGAAAAGGGGAACGATTGGTGTAGTGTTGAGCCGCCTCCGGGTTGGCACCGTCAAATTGGTAATTTGGGTGGAAACCGGCAATTTGAATATTTCCGCTCAAACCGGCTTTTTCCCAGGGCAACTCCATTTCTTCTAAAAAAGACAAGTAGTCTTCAAAATCCGTTAACACCCAGGGGTGGATCAAAATAGTAGTTGCCCGTTCGAATTCTGAGCGATGCCATAGTTCGAAAGCTTCCTGCAGCAGTGATCGTCGCAGACTCGGTAGATCTTGGCACTTCGTGAGTACATAATGAATACGGCCCTGTAGAGCTGGCTTTTTTGCAAATGGGCAAAGGCCAAAATGAATGACAAATGCTTCCACCCACTTTTTTGTCAACTGAATCTCCCTTGCCTCATCCATTTAGATTCCCTTTCATGGCAGCTTTACGTCCCGAGACATAATTCCGCCATCCATCCAGTGCCCCTTTAAAATCATCAGGGAGCTCAGTTTCGAACAACATGCGCTTGCCTGTGCCCGGATGCTCAAAGCCTAATGATTGGGCGTGCAGGGCTTGCCGGGGCATTTGAATGAACATTCGCTCTACGAATAGTTTATACTTGCTATACACTGTCCCTTTGAGGATTTCATTGCCTCCATATTTTTCATCGTTAAACAAGGGATGGCCCAGATGTTTCATATGTACCCGGATCTGGTGGGTCCGTCCTGTCTCCAGACGACACCTTATCAGGGAGACATAATGCAGTCGTTCCGTTACTTCATAATGCGTTTTTGCCCATTTTCCCATTTCCCCCTCTGGAAAGGCAGTATACAGCTTCCGATGTCGGGGATGCCTTCCCACATGGGCTTCTACACTACCTTTCTCCAATTCCGGTTCCCCCCATATCAAGGCGTAATAGGTTCTCTCAGTGGTGTGGTAAAAAAATTGTTTGGCAAGGTGGGTAAGTGCATAATCCGTTTTAGCAACAACCAGTAAACCGGAGGTGTTCTTATCAATACGGTGGACAAGGCCTACCCTATCTTGATAATTTCCATCTCCAACATCCTGTACGCTGATCCCTAAATGATGGGCAATGCCATTAACAAGGGTCCCTCGGGGATGCCCTACTCCAGGGTGAACCACAATGCCTGCAGGTTTATTGACTACCAATAATTCCTCATCCTCATACACAATGTCAAGGGCCATGGCTTCGGGTACAAGCCTGTTGGATGGATCTTGAGATCTTGGTAAGATTAATTCTACGACATGTCCGTACTTTACCTTAAAATTAGGCTTGATCTCCTGATCATTTACCTTTACGGACCCTGATCTAATGGCTTCCTGAATCCGGTTTCGGGAGATATTCCTCAACCGGTCCTTTAGAAACCTGTCGATACGCAAGGGTTCTTGCCCACGATCAATGACAATAGTCTGATGCTCGTAAAATTCATCATTGGAATTATCTTGCTCAGGATTTAATTGCTCGTCTGCCATTCCCTGTGCTGATTTATACTAAATTGGTATAATATACAAAGGTAAGGCAGTCGGCCAAATATTAAGGATGAAAAAGAAGGCCGTTTGCTGCCTGTACGCAAATTCATGCCAGAATTTCAATAAAAAAAACAATTTTAATAAAAAACAATGAATAAAATTAAAGGTTTCGGGTCGACTTGCGTCCATGATCCAAAGCTACCCAAACAAAATGACCCTCATGTTTTTCCGATCTATGCCACCTCTTCCTTTGATTTTGAATCTATCCAACAGGGAATTGATATTTTTTCTAAAAAGGAATCCGGATATATCTACAGTCGGTTTGATAATCCCACCATTCAGCTGGTGGCTGAAAAGATCGCCCGCCTGGAAAATCATGGTGGAGAACAAACGGCTTACGGCTTACTGCTAAGCTCCGGGATGGCCGCTATTTCTACACTGTGCCTGGCGCTGTTGAAACCAGGTGACAGCATTCTTACCCAAGGAAATCTATACGGAGGTACCACAGAATTATTCAGCCAGGTATTGGACCCACTAAAGATCGGGATCCAGTTTACGGACCTCAAAGACCTGGGAGGTTTAGAGCAACGTTTAAAAATGGACCCCTCCATTAAGATGATCTACTTCGAAACCCCGGCTAACCCCAACCTTGCCTGTGTAGACCTTAAAGCTGTAGCCGACCTGGCCAGGGCAAATCAACGCATTACCGTGGTCGACAATACCTTTTGCACCCCATTCATTCAACAACCACTTCTTTTTGGGGTAGACTACGTCCTCCACTCAACCACTAAATACCTCAATGGCCACGGAACGATCGTCGGTGGGGTGATTGTAAGTCAAAAAGAGGACCAAATGAAGGGTCCTGTTTGGCAGACGATGAAACGGATGGGCACCAATTCCAATGCCTTTGATGCCTGGATGCTAAACAATGGCCTGAAAACCCTGGAAATCCGGATGCAGCGTCATTGTGATAATGCCGAACACATCGTTGCCTTTCTCGAGAACCACCCCAAGGTCAAGCGCGTTGGTTATGTAGGACTACCCGCTCACCCTGATCATTTCTTGGCCCAACGTCAAATGCGGCGTTACGGAGGGATGTTAACCTTTGAACTACAAGGAGGCCTGGAAGCCGGGATGCAATTCATGGACCGCCTAACATTTTGTCACCTTGCCCCTACGCTTGGAGATGTAGACACCCTTGTACTGCACCCGGCTAGTATGTCTCATAGGAACGTAGCTCGCGAAATACGGGAACAGCACGGAATTACAGATGGCATGATCCGTATTTCCAGTGGAATCGAAAATCACACGGATATCCTCGAAGACATGGAACAGGCGCTGAGGTAAAAGAAAGGTTTGCCTATAGATGGAGGATTTTCCAAAAAAGCTCTTGTAATAAGGCACCTTCCGGCTTACCGGTAGCGACGTAATCCACCCCTTTACTTTTGAGGTCATATTCTCGGAGAAGGCCAAGAGCCTCCTCCAGTTGCCGGCGGTTGAATTGGCGCTGGGCCATTCGGTAATCCCTCAGAAAAAAAGCCGACCGTAGCCCCAGGGCGGCAAGTATCTCCTTCTCTGGTGCATTTCGTAAAAAGGCTAATTGATATAGTCTACTAAAAAAAGTGTAGAGCGAAGCCAGAACTACAGGAGTTGGGTTTTTACGGGGGTTCGCGGCAAAGTATTGAGCAATCCGCTGTACCTTTTCCCGGTCGCGCCTCCCGAGGGCGTTTTGTAGTTCAAACACATTGTAATCCTTACTGATGCCAATCTGATCTTCTATGGTCTTGGTGTTGATCAGCGCTCCGGGTGAAAGATTAAGGGCCAGTTTATCTAATTCATTGGCCACCTTTCCAAGGTCTGTCCCCAGGTACTCTCCAAGCAGTGCAACAGCCGCCAGTTCGATCTTCAATTTATGGCCCTGAACATAACTTTCGATCCAATCCGGCAATTGATTGTCATACAGTGGTTTGGACTCAAACACTTCCGCCTTTGCTTTAAGCGCCTTTCCAAGTTTAGAATTAAAATTGAACTTTTTATACTTATGAGCAATTACCAAAAGGGTGGTTGGGGAGGGTTGCTCTACATAGGATTGCAACTCTTTCAGGCTCTTCATTTCCTGAGCTTCCTTAAGGATCACAAGCTGTCGCTCCGCCATCATGGGGAACCGGCGGGCGGCGTCGACCACTTGTTTGTGTTCGGTTTCCTTCCCGTATAATACCGTGAGGTTGAATGCCTGCTGGTCTTCAGGAAGAACCTCCTTTTCGAAAAAATCCACCAATTGGTCAATAAAGAAGGCTTCTCCCCCATGCAAAAAATAGGTGGGCTTATACTTACCGGACTTCAGGGATTTTAATAAAGTAGCATACATTGGCGGTGGTAAGTAATGGTTTAATGAATGCTCAGGCTTAAAATTCCACGTTTTCAACGATTTCCAGCCCATAGCCAAGAATACCAATTCGACGTTTTGGGTTGTTGGTCAGAAGGCGCAATTTTCGAACGCCTTCCTCCCGTAGGATCTGGGCGCCAATGCCATAATCGCGTTGTAGCATATCGGATTTCATGGCATCACTAACCTGGCGCAGGCCCCGCTCTTTTGCTTCCTTTAGTTTATCCAGTAGAAGGCTTTCATCAGCCTTTTCCCCATGTCGCATATACAATAAAATACCCTGATCAGCCTCCGCAATGGTCGAAATAGCCTTTTGTAATTTCACCCCATAATCTTGAAACAGAGACCCCAGTACTTCACCGGTTTCTGAAGCGGAGTGGACTCTGACCAAAACAGGATCATCGGGATCCCATTTACCCCTTCGAACTACCAGGTGGGTATCTCCTGTGGTAAGTTGTTCGTAGGCGGACAGATCGAAACTACCGTAGCGGGTATCCAGATTAAGCGATAAAACCTTTCGGACGAGTCGTTCGGTGCGCATCCGGTACTCAACTAAGTCCTTGATAGCAACGATCTTGAGGTCAAATTTCCGGGCCGTTTCTATGAGTTGGGGCAAGCGGGCCATACTGCCATCCGGATTGAGGATCTCCACCAGCACTCCTGCGGGTTCAAACCTGGCAAGTCGGGCAAAATCAATGGCCGCTTCGGTGTGACCAGTCCTACGTAATACGCCCCCCTCCTTGGCTATTAAGGGAAAAATATGCCCTGGCCGGGCAAAGTCAGTAGCCTTTATCTTCGGGTCAACCAAAGCCCGAATCCCAGTGGCCCGATCATAAGCAGAAATCCCGGTAGTACAACCATGCCCGATCAGGTCGATGGAAATGGTAAAAGCCGTTTCATGTAGGGCTGTGTTGGAGTTCACCATCATTGGCAGGTCGAGTTCCTGGGCTTTGGCTTTGGTTATAGGGGTGCAGATCAAGCCCCGCCCGTGAGTAGCCATAAAATTGATGATCTCCGGGGTGATCTTTTCAGCGGCACAGATAAAATCGCCCTCATTTTCCCGGTCTTCGTCGTCCACTACAATGATGACCTCCCCTTTTCGAATGGCCTCAATAGCTTCCTCAATGGTATTCAGTTGTATTTCAGTTTCGTTGAGTAGGTTCCCAGACATTGGTTCGGATTCCTTTTGCGAATTCAACAAAGCCTTCAATTAAGGCCAGGTTCATTAAAAAAAAATAAGTCAATCCCCGTAAAGGTAAAAAATGCAAACCGGCCAACCGAAGCAAATAGTCAGCAAGAAAGGCTAGTGCTACTCCTGCAGTCATCAATAGGAACAGCAACTGAAAAAATAAGTTGCCAGTTAATGTAAGCCCTCCGGCTCCAGCTAGCATGGCTATTAACCAGATGGGTCCCAGCCAACGCAGGATCTTATGAGAAAAAAAAGACCACCCCAATGGAAAAACCGGAGGCCACCACAACTGATTGAAATGGCGCATGTTCTGAAAATTTCCACTGGAGATCCGTTTTTTTCGCCTGTATTCCTGTTTCAACTCCTGGCCGATGGCTTCCCTACATCGCGCTTCCAGATCACTGATAGCCTTTCCTCCCCTTTTCAGCGTGGTGAGGGCCAAAAAGAAATCATCCACCAGAAAATTCCCGGGTATGGGCTCGAAAAAATCGGAGCGCAGGGCAAAACAGCCCCCAAATGGCCCCATCATACAACCCCAAAGTTGACCTTCCCGGTGTTTTAGTAGTACCTCAGCGGTTATGTATTGGTTTTCCGCCTGGGAAATGCCTGCTTCCTGCATACCCGTATGTACCAGATGTGCATCCACCAGGCCTATCCCCGGTCGTTGGAAGTGACGTACAAGCCTTGCAAGGGTTTCTTTTTCCAGCATAACACTGGCATCAGTGTATAAAAGAATGTGCTGATCGGAAGCACCATAAGAATCTAATGCCCGTTTTGTCAGGTCATTTATAACTCCTGGTTTTCCTCGCCTTTGTTTGAAAGCAAAGACTTCCATCCAGGGATTGTTCTTTTCAAATGGACTGGACAATTCCTCTGTTTGATCACTTGAAGCATCAGATCCCAGGAAAAAGTGAAGCCGATCCTTAGGGTAATTAAGCTGGACCAGGCTTTCCAGCTTTTCCTGGATCACTTTTTCCTCATTGTAGGCTGCCATAATAATAGAGACCCGGGGCCAGTTAGACTTATTGAGAGGCAGAACAGGTGCCGCTAGTTGTTGCCCTTTTGACCAAAATCGAAGTAGAAGAGGATAGATCAGGTAGGTATGGGCTAATGCAGCCAAGCCTGTAAAGAACAAACCATAAAAGAAAAATACCCACATAGGTTAGGCGATACTTATGGAAGTATGTTCATATAGCTTTAATAGCTGTTGAGCCGCTTTGCGTCGATCATAATGCTGATGAACAAGCACTTGCGCCCGTTTTGCTATTTGCCTCCATTGGTCTGGTTGCTCAAACCCATTCTTTAAAACCTGGAGATAGGCGTCGGGAGTATCTGTAAGAAAAAAGTGTTCCCCGTCTCTGGCTTCTATCCCTTCCGCCCCCAGCGAAGTAGTTAAAACAACCCTGCCCAGGGCCATACCTTCCAGGATCTTGGCCCGCATTCCACTTCCGGATAGCAGAGGAGCTACCATTACCGGATATTTTTTTAAAAAGGTTTTTGCACAAGGGACCTCTCCGTGAACCTGCACCCCAGGCATGACTAATCGGCTAAGGCGTGGAGGAGGATTTCGGCCGGCAATATGAAGCTCCATGTCAGGGAAATGAGATCGCAATAAAGGCCAAACTTCTTTCAGGAACCAGTTCAAGCCCTCCAAGTTGGGTGCCCAATCCAAAGAACCAATAAACGAAAGTTGCTTTGAAGGGAGCGAATCCCAGGACTCCGCAGAATACTCGCCCGGGTCAAGACCAATCGGTATAACTACTTCTGACCCCATGAAGCCAAGTGTTCTGAAATGTTCCAGGTCACGTTGAGTTATAGCAGCCAATAGGTCATAATCTTTAAGCTGATTCGTTTCAAAACGCTTGAGTTGCTCTGCAAGAAGTTGCAGGTACCAGCGCTTGGGGTAAAGGGGGGTATTCGTGGCCACCCGCTCCCATATTTCGTATTCCACATTATGTGCCCGCATACAGACCAGGGCCTTGGAATATTTCCGAATAATTGGAATATAAGGGGCTAGGTAGAGCGTTTCCAACTGTACGATATCAAATGAATGTTTTTGGAGTAACTCCTTCAGGGTATTTGAGTAATCTGAAGAAATAAAACGGCCGATATGGTAAGATTCATCAGTAAGCAGGTGCTTCAATGCCTGCCACCAATGCAGCCGGTTATCCACCTTGACGGTTTTGACTAATGAATAATGGTTCAAGGCTCCAGGCATTTTTGAATAGGGATAAAAATGCCGACTGGTATTCATAGCTAACAAACTAACTTCCGCGCCAGATTCGTAAAGGGATTTGCTAAGGTTTTGGATGGCTATAGATTCGCCGTCTTTAAGGGGATAGGGAAACTTCTTACTCAGCTGAAGTATTTTCATATACAGGCGGCTTGGAGCTATTGGGTTGTAGAGGCACGATTAGTAAGAGGCAGCCCAAAACCCAAGGCGGTTTTGAGCTACCATTCACTTTTTTAAATCTCGTTCGGCTCTTTATACTGCATAAGCACACGGTAAAGTTAGAATTTTACCGCAAATAGGAAGTCAACTTGAATGTGGATTTGTACCGAGGAGGTAAAGGTTCTTTCCTTTAGTTAATTGTCTCCCCAAACATTATCCCTTTGATCGACATCTGCCAATAATTTACTGGGATCGATCTCGACCTTGGAGATCACTTTTCCATCAGTTTTTACCTGTAGCCGGTAACTGAGATTAGTCCATGGCCAGTCTTCGGCCTCTTCATAAGCATCCTCCATTCCCTTTGGTGCAGGCTTGGCTCCACGCATGATCCGAAGGGGTATGGAATACATTTTGGAGCTGCCGTCTTCAAAAGTGATTAATACGTCAATAGGCATGGGCATTAATCCTGTGCGTTCCAGGCTGATGCTTGCTTCTTCACCGGCTTGTTCTACACTGACAATGGCATAGTCAATATTGTGTGTAGAATTTACAAAATACTCCTTGTACCAGTCTAATTCCAGGCCGGATTCCTTTTCCATCACCCGAATGAAATCATTGGCATTCGGATGCTTAAACTTCCAGGTATTAAAATAACGTAGTAAGCCTGCCCGGAAGTCCTGTTCCCCTAAAACATATTCCAATTGAGCTAGGAATACTGCTCCTTTACTGTAGGACCCAGTTCCGTAGGCCCGGTTAGTCTCAAAATGATCAGCATGTGTACTTAGGGGCTCTTCCATATCCGTTCGTGCCAGAGCCAGATACCCGGCATAGGAACGCAAATGTGGAAGATCGTTGTAGTCACCCGGGATCAGCTTTTCCGAACGGAGATAATTCATTACCTCATTGGTTGCAAATGAGGTAAAGCCTTCATCCATCCAGGCATATAAGGCTTCATTCGTACCCAGGAGCATTTGATACCAGGAGTGCATCAATTCGTGAACAGAAACGCCTACCAAACTGCCAAGGCTACGTTCACCGGTGATCAGCGTTGCCATGGGGTATTCCATACCTCCATCTCCCCCCTGGATAAAGGAATATCCCTTGTAGGGATATTGACCGTAATTTTTATTGATAAAATCGAAAGCCCGATCCATTATACCTGGTAACATTTCCCAGTTATCTGTAGTACGTTCGCCCGGGATATAGAAAAATCGAAGAACGTTCCCATTGTCTCGTTCTAACACAATTTGCTGATAGTCAGGATCGGCAGCCCAGACAAAGTCATGTACATCCTCTGCCTTGAACCGCCAACTGAGTTTATCTCCGGAAGGGCGATCCACGCTGGCTCCGGCTTGTTCATAACCGTATCCGATCTGATTTGGGTTTTGCAGGTAACCGGTAGCCGCCACCACATATTCCTTATCGATATTAATGGTAACATCAAAGTCTCCCCAGATCCCGTAGAATTCTCTTCCCACATAGGGGTTAGCATGCCAGCCCTGGTAATCGTACTCACACATTTTGGGATACCACTGGGCCATGGAGTAATCTACGCCTTCCTCATTAAAACGCCCCGAACGTCGTATTTGCAAGGGGACCTGTCCTTCGAATTCCATTTCAAAAACAGTTACTGTGCCCGGGAGGATCGGCTCGGTAAGTTGCACCTCAAGAATGGTCCCCACGATTTCAAAAGCGACCGCTTTACCATTCATTTTTAAACTTCCGGGACGTAAGTATCCTATTTCATCTTCCGAAAGGGCATTGATCCGATCTCCAACTCTGGGGTCCGGGTCTGAAATAATCCTTGACCGCACGTCCATCATACTTTCCAGTTGAAAGGCGTTGAAGTAAAGATGATAAAATACCTTGTCCAGGGTATCTGGTGAGTTATTAAAGTACCGCAGGCTCTGAGTTCCCGTAAACTGATGATTATCTACATTAAAATCAATATTCATTTTGTATTCGGCCGACTGTTGCCAGCGGTCGGGCTGGGCAAAAAGTAAAGAGGCCGGAAGAAGCAGGTAGGTTAGCAAAGTTGTTTTTTTCATTTACGCACTAATTTATATTCAGTTAGGAAAATCCTTTTGAAAGATTTTGCCTTCTGGTTGTTGAATTCGAAAAGTTCATTAAAAAACAAAAAGTTCATTAAATATGGAAAGAAATAGCCCAAAACTGGTCGAAGGAGAAGACTACTATATGGACCCCCTCAGCGGTCTTTTTGTTTTAACCGAAAAATTCCTGAAGGAAAGAGGCTTTTGCTGTGAAAACAGTTGTAGGCATTGTCCCTACGGCTTTAATAAGACTCAAACCACCCAGAAAGAACAAAAAAAGCAATGAGCCCTTTCGATCCGGGACGGATCATTGAAAGGACTCATTGCTTCTATTCAAACAGCTACCCCCTCTAAATCAGGAGCAAGCAAATTGCTTCGTTTATTCTACAATGATCATCTTCTGAGTAGCGGTGAATTCACCTGCTTTCAGGCTGTAATACAACAGACCAGTAGCGGGTAGATCACTGGCATCCAGTGTGATGGTATTGTATCCTTTGGCAAATTCACCGGAGATGACCTGCAGTGTTTTACCAGCCACATCCTGCACTACCAGGGTAGCCGTTCCGGCTTCAGGCAGATCAAACCCGATGGTCGTTTCCCCTGCAAACGGGTTGGGCGTATTCTGGTACAAGGCAAAATCAGTAGCACTGTTCACCTTGCCATCAAAGGCAATAGCGATATCCTGAAGTTCACCAGCCTTGGTATAGGCTTCTCCACGCAAATGGCGATCGCTAAGGCCTATTGCCTCACTAAGCTGAACGGGCTGGGTTGCCCGAACGACCAGGCTGAACAGGACGCCATCATTGGCCTCACCCACCCAGGAAGTGGTGATCAGGTTTTTATCAGTGAAAATACCAAAGCTTTCCTCGCCGGCAATACCATAAATGAGGTCGATCAGCTCCAATCCATCCCCTAATTGCAAGGCAAACTGGTACCCGTCAATTTTGCGAAGATCCTCGGCACTGAAGTTTACAGTGAACTCTTCTCCCTTTTCCAATGTAGCATCTTCCAGTTGCAGTTTGAGGGAACCACTAACAGAGCGTGGTTCGATCATTGCATTGTTAACTATGGCGTTGCCGTTCACATCACCGATCTTTACCGCAATAAAGCCGGCAGTCATAGCTTCTCCTTCCGGAAGGTTATTGATGCTATAAACTTCGGGAAACAAATCACGCCATGGGTCATTAACTTCTGGGAAGGTATAATCTTCGTGGATGAATCTCCAGCTGCTATTGTTGGAGAACTCCGTATCGATATTCAGGATAACCTTGCGCAGGTTGATCATATCGAGGGTCGTAATGGATTGGGATCCGTTCACATCCGCGGAGATCATTTTGTAGGGGCTGTCCAGTAATTGGACGCCCAGGATATGCTTCTGCATCAGGACCAGGTCAAAAGTGGAAACACCATTCAACAGGTCGTCTTGTTTAACCGGCTTTACAGTGTAGTCACCTCCTACAGGCAAGCCCTCAAATTGGAAGGTACCTTCTGAATTGGTCTCCACCATTGTTTCACTATCCCCGGATAATTCTACATCCACATCTTCGACCGGCTCATTGCCCTCGGTACTGATCGCTCCCTCTATATCATTGGCTGCAAAAGTTTCGGTACATATATTGTCAACTCCTTCCTGTAGCAATACATAAGTCAAACAAGCGTCTGTATTTCCACTTTCATCCTCGGTATACACCTGAATGGGGATTACCACACCTTCAGGGGTGCCGGAATTTTCGATCAAAGCATTGTAGTCATTACAATCGAAAAACATGCCGTCAGGATCTTCCCGTTCAGGATCGAAACGAATATCATCTTCGAAACCTGGAGTTCCAAACAGCGATGAATCCAGGATCATGTAATAGGTGATCTCTTCTTCTTCACCCGGGCATCCTCCTTGGACTTCTTTTACGAAGTCATTCGCCCAGATCTCTCCCATACCCAGGCTATCAGCAGTGGGCATTAAGGTTACGGTCAAGCCATTGTAGCAGACCGGAACGGGTGCTTTAACATCACAGATCTCGAAGGGTACGTTCAATGGAGAAGAGATATTACCGCAGGGGTCTTTTACCCGAACAACAAACCGGTGGGCACCTACGGGCAGGTCTTCCGCGTCGATCAGGAAGCAGCCACTTCCGTCATTAACGATGGGTTGCAGGCCAAATAAGCTTTCCAGTTCCGTCTGATCCAAGGTTGCACCACCTTCCGTTACCAGGATGATACTTACCAATTCCAAGCCGGAATTATCATCGCAATCATCGAAACAGAAAGGAATCTGAACGTCTGCCTGGCAACCATCTACGGCCTCGAAGCAATCCAGGCTTTCCAAAGGTAAAGCCAAAGGAGCATCGTTATCAATGATCTTGATTACCTGGGTATAAGCATAGTACCCCAACTTGTACCCCTCGTCGGAATCATCGTAATCCCATTTACCAAGATTAGAGGCATTACACTGGTAATAGCTGTAATCCAAGCCAAAAACAGTAAAGCTAAAAGGCCATGTTCCATCGTTGTCCAGAGTACCTGTACCGATCAGCCCATCGTAAATGTCACCGCTCGAACCAGATCCACCTTTCCCACCGCTTCCGGGAACGAATGGCCGGTAGCCGTCACAATTGTAGTCGTATCCTAAATTGCCGTTGGTGTTGCGTATAATACCTGCTTTATCTCCCTCCTGGTAATTCGAGCCGGCAACCTCCTGGGGACGCGGCACTTCAATGGCGCAAAGGTTACGGCTAAGTGGGATATCCAGTTCCCCCAGTTCACACCAGTTGGCAACATAATGGGTAATTTCCATCTTGTTACAGGCGTCAGATCCTTGGGAAAATTCAATAACATCTGCCCAAATACCGATCATTTCTCCGCAACTACCATCCAGTACGGTTACCTGCACAGCTGTATCCGCATCGCCACTTAAACATTCAGTGATCAGATCGGCAGGGAAACAAATAGAGTAATTACGCAGCCCGACTAGATTAAGGGTATGAGAACAGGTAACAGTGATATCATCATCTTTCGAATTGGCGGTGGTCACGGTGTAATCAATGCGAATGGTTCCATCACCACAGCTTGCATCTTCTCCGTAAACCACTGTGATCGTCCTTTCCGCAGGAACGCAATCCGACAGACCGATAAAGGATGGAAATCCAAACTCGTCAACAATTGCTTCGTATTCCGGGCTGCCTTCTTCGAAGGTCCCCTCCACCAAAACATCCAATGCAGGATCATTACAATCCAGGTCTTCACTGGTATTTCCGGCGCATTGCGGCACTAATTTTTGTTCTACATTAACATCCAGCCAACAGGTATTTGAATTAGGCATCGGCATGTCCTCTATAATCCCAGATTCCTGGGTAGGATCAAAGCAGCCCGGCATATAGGCCCGGTCTTCGGCATAAACCTCAGCTTTGACATCAGCACCCAGGTCAGCACAAAAATAATCAACGAATTCCCGCCACTCGGTAAACAGTTGCTCGCCGTCCCAGTAAACTTCATCCTTACCAGAAAGGGTTTCGAATGCATCGCCGTCTACATCGTCATCCTTATCTACAACTCCGTCATTATTGTGGTCATACTTATTAACGAATAATGGATCACTATTTAAAGCATCCAGGTTATCCGATAGATTTCTACGGATCAAAATACGACCCAGGTGGCAATTATCCCAGGTCCCTTCCTGTGCATCTTCTGCCTGGATCAAGCCATAGAGGCTTCCGAAAATTGGATCGTTAGACAGGGTTAAATTGATCTCATCGTCACAGGCCATGCTAGGTGCAATAAGGTCTTTAACGATGAAGGGCAATTCGATATCAATATTATTCTTACAGCCGTATTCAAGCGTGATGATCGCCCGGTGACGACCTACCGAAATGTTGTAATAGGTTCCATTTACACTCGGAAAGTTAAAGGTTTGGTAACGGTCTCCTGTAAAATAATCTCCGGGGAACCCATCCAGACAAGACTCAAACTGAACACTAACCACTTTAACTTCCCCGCAAAGTTCACCGAAGTCAACATCGAAAACGTCCTCTACATCCTCGGCATCCCGTAGGGTAAAGGCTGCAGTACAGTCCATCACGCCTGTAGAGATCACCACTGGCTCAACATTCAGATCGGGTTCGGTGAAGTTACCAACCTCTACATTCACCGTGTAGGCGTCTAATTCCTCACCACACCAGTCTAGAAGGCTAATGCGAAT
The DNA here is from genome assembly GCA_964479625.1 of uncultured Saprospiraceae bacterium. Classification (GTDB taxonomy): domain Bacteria; phylum Bacteroidota; class Bacteroidia; order Chitinophagales; family Saprospiraceae; genus CAYZMS01. The sequence goes on along the minus strand of CAYZMS010000012.1, from coordinate 31,660 downwards.
GCGTGCTTTCAATACAGTGTTGTTGCAGATCAGTGTTTTGCTCAATACCTCCCGCTGGTAGAATAAACCGCAATCACCTGCTAACTCATCAGTAACGGTAATTTCCTCTCCATCACAATTAGTGAATGTAGGCAGGTCAAGACAGTTAAAGGGGTCGTAGTTGCTTAGATCGGTGCCACAATCCACCCCACAAAGGATGGTTTGGCCATCATCCCACTTCCCCCAATCCAGGTCAGAGGATTCTACCCGTTTGAAAGGAATATCGACAGATTTAGAGGTAGAAAGATTCCCATCGCTAACCGTAAAAGTCTGGCGGATAATGCTGTGTACATCATCGCCGAACCCACGGCTATCTTCACAATCATTTTTAATAACAACGTAGTTGACATCTACCCAAAGATCATCCCCCAGGCAATTGTCCTCGTAAGTGATACCAGTTAAATACCAGCATTCATCTTCGAGATACTCATCGGTCAACTGAAACTCCTCGCAGGTTTCATCTGCTCCAAGATTCGCCCAACGGATATAAGCGAAATTATCAGCAGTGTACTTGCCCATTTCTAAACAATTCAATGGGTCAAGGTCCTCGAAAAAGTTGCAGATCTCTACTTCAGGTGCAGAGTTGTCTTTAGCCTCCACTTGACCCTCGCATACTTTGGTATTGCCGTTCATGACGACATATCCGTATATGCCCGGGCCATCGATGATGGCATCGGGTTGCCCTTTCAAACGTACCGTTCCCGTACAATTACCCGTGCAGACATTGGACAAAGTCAGCTCAAACTGGCAATTGTCATCCAGGGCAACCTCGGCAAAACTAATACAGGATTGGGAAAACCCGATTTGTGGAATGGCCAACAAGGCGAAGGCCATTACAGCGCAGAAGCGCTTGCCCCAACAAATGGGATTAAGTGTAAATGTACTCATGTTCATAAGATTATATAAATTGAAAAAATGCAAACTATCCACGATAGAAAACATAGGTAAACAAAGCCTGAGTATTTAAGAGCAGCTACAGATACTCTAAATCCTCAACCTGCTTAAGGTCGTCTCATAACACGTCAGCCATTTCTGTTTATTGAAAAGGAAGAAAGACCTGATCAATTGCAGAAATACACCAAAATAAACTTTGTGAAGTTGAAATGGAGTAGCTAAAAATTTTCCCAAATTTCTAACGAGGAGGAGTGAATGAATTTGTTAACAACCATTCATACCTCAAATATAAGGGAATTGGACCCAAAAAAACCAAAAATTTTGAAAATATCTTTAAACTGCCTTTAAGTTTGAGGGTTGGGCAAACAAAAATTCACCCAATCTTTAGGCTATCAAGCCTTTGGTCTTGGTCTTGTTGCCCGGTTGAAAAGGGGCGAGGTTAAAGCCCGATCCCAAGTTGAATGCCAAACTGCCAGTTCTCCTGACCGGGTTTGCGGTACCATATCCCATCTACCCGGAATGCCCGGAACACATCTATACCAATATTATCCAAGCCAAAATGCAATTCCCAATAAGGACCGCGATTTTCAGTAGCCAACACCTTTGCACCGACCACGCTTTTAAACCCTAACTTTCGAATTCCCGGTACCCGATCCAACAACCATCCGTCAAAGCGATGTTGAAAGTGAGCCATCCCATAGGAGCCCACGGTGCTAAAATCGTAATAAGGTAAGCGGAAAAAGGAATAATAGTAGTTGGAAGGAGTCCCGATAAAGGTCTGGTTACCCATAAAGTGCCGGGCATCCATAAAAAACAGGCGGTTGTCGTTGGGGAACCACCCGCCCTCCAGCATCCAGTCGGAATAACCAAACTCCCGGATAGGCATATAGCTTTCCCGAAGCCGAAACCGGAGATGATCGAAATTAACGGCACTATTCCCCCAGGCTAAACCCTTAGTGTAATCCACGGAAAATACAGGGCCCCGGGTGTCTAATACAAACTTGCGATCGGGATAGCGTACATACTCTTGCTTAAAGACTAATCGCAAGCCTAAATGCAACAGCCAGGCCTCATGGTTGTTGAAGGCGGGGCTATCGTCATTGGGGTTCAGGGGATTGTTAGAAGTGTAAGGGTCCTCCTCTTCGTCACCGCTAAAACTATAATCCGAGTTATTGGTTAAGGCCGACCGTTGATTCCAGGAAAGGGCACCGTTTAAAGTCAGGCCGTTAAGGATTTCCCGTTGAGCTCCGGCTTCTACAAAGGTCAGGTCGTAAATTTTCATATAGTTTTCCCTCCCAAAGAGGGAATACAGACTGTTTAGGGTCGGCGTGATGGGATTGGCATCATTAAATTGGGTGGCTTCCACCCCTCCACTCAGGGAGACCTCCGTATTAGTGGGCTGATCCAACTGTGTTTCCACTTTGCCCGAAACCCGAAGTCGGTTATCTGAAAATCCATATTGAAAGCGACTATCCAGCCTTAACCAACGGTCATTATAATCATCGTAACCTTTATAATAGTTAAGCCCGATATCTGCATTCCACCCCTGAACGGTATTAAACTGTACGGAAGTAAGGGGAGATTCAAAGGTGAAGGAATTATTCCGAAAGGAATTATCGTAGGTATACCCCCCCAATAGATTAAGCAGGGTGAATTTATTGTTCTCCCGGTCCACGCTATCTAACCAGGTCTTTGACTCCCACAATTTTTCCAGGCTGTCCTTGCGAACGTAATCCACAGATTCTTCCTGTGTCAAAGGAATAGGACGAAGGCTATCCCAAAATTCCTGGGTTTGTGTATTGGCCCCTTCCTCTACTCTAAAGACCTCGTTCGAAAAATCTGCTTTTTTCAGAGCAGGTTCCAGGTCATAATTTGAATAAACGGCGGAAAAGGCACCACCCAGTTCGAAGCCCAAGGCGCCGGCCTTAAAACGGATAACCTGAGAAAAAAGTCGCCAAAGATCCGGTTCTACTACCGGGACATAAGTCTGTTGGAAATTCAATGTATCCAACCCAGGTTGTTTCATGGCAGCAGCCGTTAGGTACAGATCACTGCCGTAGATATTCCATAGATCCTCTATAATATAAATCGTACCAAAATAGGTAGGGTCTTCCCCGCGTTTCGGAATGACCCGTATTTGGTTTATTAGCCTGCCTTGTTCATCGTATCGCACTCCTTCCAGTCGATATCGGTAGTAGGCCAGTGCATTTTCAGCTATTGGAGAGATAATCCGGCGCCCCACCTCAGAGAAGTTCTCATATAGGTTAAAGTCCATACTTTGGGCATTGTTAAACCCAAAACCCTGATCGTCTCCGCTTACCTTTGAGAAAACCATCTCCTCCTTATACCGGGCTGGCTGCATAAAGGATAGGTTGGACAAGGATTCGGAAAGGTATATAATTCCCTGGCCATTGGAGTCCAATAATCCGCCAAGGTCACCAAGCTCCTGTCCCAGAATGGCTTCAGGAGTTTCCAGGAATTTAATATTTCCCTTTATGTAAACCTGGCAGGTGTAAGCTTCCACCTGGCGAAGGTAATAGGATCTTTTTTCGATAGCCTTTCGAATTACTGCATAAGCTGGGTCTTCTTGATCCGCCCGCACAACCACCTCATCCAATTCCAGGGAAGCCTCCTTTAGCACTACGTTCAATTCAAGCGGGGTTCCTCCTATTTGAACGGTTTCTACCTGCGTTTGATACCCAATGAATTGAAAAACCACTCTGTAGGTACCTGGTTGAAGACGTAGTTCATAATCCCCTTCAATATTGCAGGTAGTACCGATCGTACTATTCTCCAGATAAATGGAGGCAAAGGGCAATGGCTCCCCTGATTCGTCAGTAATTTTCCCGTTAAGCTGGGCAAAAAGGCTGAAAGGAAACAGGAAGAAAAAGAAATACACGAGGAGAAAAAGCTTGTTCATTTTTGGGTTTTTTAAAGATTCTGGCAAAGGTAAGCAAGCTTATGCTCCTAACTCTATTTGATTGCGAACTAATTGATAATAGGCTCCACCAACGAAAGTAAGTTCATTGTGTTGCCCCTGTTCTGCAACCTCTCCGTCTTCTAGTACGACAATATTATCTGCGCTTTTAATGGTGCTAAGTCGTTGGGCTACCACCACTATAGTTTTCCCTTTGAAAGCATCCAGAAGGTTTTCCATAACCACCATTTCGTTATAGGAATCCAGACCGGTGGTGGCTTCATCAAGGAAAAGGTAATCGGGATTTTTGTAAACGGCCCGGGCAATCAAAATGCTTTGTCGCTGACCAAGACTCAAGCCGTACCCATTTTCACCAATCCGGGTATCATAACCCAGCGGAAGGGATTCGATAAAGTTCTTAATATTGGCAGCCCTTACAGCCTGTAGTAGGCGATCGGGCCTGATCACTTCTTCTCCAAGAGCAATATTGCGTGCAATGGTATCTGCAAAAAGATAACCATCCTGTAAAACACCGGCGCAATGACTCCTCCAAACATCCTGGTTTAAATGGTCCAGGTTGGTTTTGCCGAGGCGAACCGCCCCTTCCACAGGCGGGTAAAAGCCCATTAATAATTTTAGCAGGGTAGTTTTCCCGCTGCCATTCCGGCCAACGATAGCGGTGATCTTTTCCTTTGGGATCTTCAGGTTAATCCCCTTGAGCACCATAGGCGAATTGGGCCCATTGTATTGAAAGTGAATATTCTCCAGGTAAATATCCCGGATATCCGGAAGAATTTGCACCTGCTGCCTGCTAAGGTCCTCTTCCGGCTTAAGGTGGATTTCGTTCAGCCGTTCGAGACTGATCTTTGTATCCTGTAGGGCACGCATGAAGTAGATTAGTTGGTTTACCTGTATATTCAGCTGACCGATGACATACTGAATGGCTACCAACATTCCCAGGCTCATTTGCTGGTTCATTACGGCCCTTGCGACCAGGAAAATGATCACCAGGTTTTTAAATTCGTTAATAAAAAGGGCTCCGGAGCGTTGGATTTGCTCCACCCGCAGGGTTCGCAGGCTTGTTCGAAAGGATCTGGCCTGCGCCCGTTCCCAGGCCCAGCGTTTTTGGCGACCAGCAGAATAGAGTTTAATGTCAACTATTCCATTAATAATCTCCAGCAGGTTCCCCTGGTTTTCAGCAGATTCGTCATATCGGCGGTAATCCAGTTCCCGTCTTCGGCGACCGGCAAAAAAAAGCCAGGCCAGGTACAGCAGGGTTCCTCCAAGAAATACCACAAATACCCCAAGGTTCCACCAAAGTAAGACCAGACCAAAAACGATGAAATTGACCAGAGAGAAAAAGGCCATCAAGCTGGTTGAACTTAAAAACTGTTGGATACGACTGTTATCCTGTACTCGCTGGATGAGATCGCTGGTCAGTCGGTTCTCAAAGAACCGAAGGGGAAGCCGGGTAAGCTTAGACAAAAAATCGGAAATCAAACTGATGTTTACCCGTTCACCAATATACAAAAGCATCCAAGAACGTACATATTCGATACCTATTTGGGTAGCAAATAATACAAATTGGGCCAAAATCACCAACCAAATGAAACCCAGGTCATAGTTTACGATCCCTACATCCACAATGGATTTCATCAAAAATGGGAAAGCGAATTGCAGCAGGCTTCCCAGGAATAATCCAATAAAAAGCTGGTAAACTAATTGGCGATAGCGGGCAAAATAAGCCCAAAGGTAGCTCCATCGGGATTTATCCGGCTTCCGTCCCTCTTCATAAAAGTCTGGAGTAGGCTGTAACACCAATGCCAGAGATACCGGAGGGTCTTGCTCAAACCCTTCCGGTGGGATCCAGCGGGAGAGGAATTCCTGGCGACTTAACTTAAAACGCTCCCGGGCGGGGTCTGCGATCCAGACATGATCCCTGCTTATTTTATAAACGACTACAAAATGTTCGAAATCCCCCCAATGAATAATACAGGGAAGCGGGACATCTTCACTTAATTGTTTATAGGATACTTCAACCGCCAGCGTTTCCATCCCTATATTTTCAGCAGCGTCGCTGATTTCCAGGAGTGAAACCCCTTGTTTTCCCATAAAAGTCAATTCCCTTAAGTCTTCCAGCGAATAGTGTACCCCATGGTAGCGAGCCACCATACGCAGGCAGGTCGCCCCACAATCCATTTCCTCCATCTGCTCATAAAAAGGGAATTGCCTTATCATCGTATAAAAATACGAAAATAATGGTATTTTATGCTATAGAACTAAAATACCGTAGGATGGTCAAATCTTCTCCAGTATCCATCCGATCAAAAAGCCAATGGTCTTTTCCTGCTCGGGTTCATTATGAGTTTCGTGGAAAAGGCCTTCCCAGGCTTTAAACGTTATGTCGCCCTGTACCCGTTCTGAAAAGGATTTGGTAGCTTCAAAGTCCGTTACGCCATCGGCAGTTCCATGAACGAGCAGTAAAGGAAGGGGAAAGGTCCCGGTAAATTCATCCAGCTCTTTCGAATAGGCCAACATATCGATTCCGGTACCCGGTGTAATTCGATCATGTACGAGAGGATCATTCTTGTACACCTGAACTACCGCAGGGTCTCTCGAAAGCAAGACGGGATCGAGCTCGTTAGACATAGCCATTGCAGGAAGGACCTTTCGAAACAGCTTTCCCAGTCTTATTTTAAGCGGATTGGCCTTGATCGCCAGCCGGATCCAGGGAGAGGTGGCAACAACAGCTGCAAGCTCCTCTGAGGCTTCGTGAATGGCATAATGCAAGGCCAGTGTAGCGCCCTGACTGTGCCCGTAAAGAATATGAGCCTCTTCGGGGTACCATTCCCGGCTGTGTTGTAGTAACAGATCGATCTCCTCCAGTAAATAAGAAAAACCGGGGGTATGGCCGCGTTTACCTTCGGAGCCTCCATGACCTCTTCGATCGTAGGCAACCACTGCCAGGCCTTCCTTATTAAAAGCCTCTGCTACGTGCTCATATCTACCCGAGTGTTCTCCAAAACCATGCAACAGATTCACTACGCCCCTTGCCGCAGGAACCGGCCAATGGCGTCCTTTGATGATCAAGCCGTCCGAGCTTTTCCATTCAAATGTTCTAGGCATCCTGATTTCCGGATTTTTTATTTTTCCGGGCTTCCTGCTCCCGGATCTGTTTTTTAATTGCTTCGGGCAGGTCTTCGAAGGATTTTACTTCCAAGACTTCGCTATTTTGAACCTCTTCTAACAAGGTACGTTGTTTTTCCTCCAATTCAAGAATTTCAGGTAGTTTCAAACTATCGAAAGGATTCTTTTCTGAGAAGCCAGTGATTTTCAACTCTGTACGCCGGTTTTCTGCATGTTGGGCCTCCGGGCAATCTACTCCGTTGGCACAATTGTTCACCAGTTGGGTTTCTCCATAGCCCTGAGCGGTGATCTGCAGGGGGCTTAATCCTCCCCTTTCGATCAAATAAGCCACTGCAGCCTGCGCTCGCTGTTCCGATAGATCCAGATTGAAGGCATCACTCCCACGACTGTCAGTATAAGATCCCAACTCCACAGTCAGGTGCGGGTTTTGCCTAAGGAATAAAGCAACTTTGTCCAATTCCGAGGCTGCATCCGGCCTGATGGTCGCTTTACCCAGATCATAATAAATATTATCCACCAGAATCCGCTTACCTACAGCTGCCCTGGGCATTTCCAGATTAGCTAATAGGGTACCCATCGAATTTCCGGCAGTAAGGACGTCCGATACCGGAGGTTCTCCGGGATTAAGGTCGTCAACGCCATCAATACAAAGTATACAACCTTCTATGTTTACATACGCATCGATCAGTTTATTCATAAACCCTTTTTTCCGGATTAAAAAAGTATAATGATTACCCTGTTTGAGGGTATGGTTGTAGGTGGGGCTTGGGTGAACAGGAATATCTGCTTCCAAAATGCCGGTGGTATTGTTATACACTTCAATGCGAGCACTGTCTAGGGCTACGGCGGCTATATCAGCTTGCTCCCGTTCTTCACTCAGGGTCAGTTCGAAAATATAACCCGGCTGTCGAACCATCGGGATCTTTACATACTGCATTTTTTCCTGCTCAAAAGTTGTCAACTGTATGTTTTCTTCATAATCTTTGAACACTTCCTTTTTCGCTTTTATTACGAAGATAGTGGTGGTTGATCCTGGCGAAAGGCTAAGCCTAAAGAAACCTTCATCATTAGAAGTCGATTCCGCTTCAACTGCCTTTGTTTCCGCATTTAAGATGGTAATGGATACCTCCTTTAGATAAACTCCGTTCCCGGCCTCATAAACATATCCCTCTACGATCGTTTCCTGGCAAAATATACCTGTAAGCGCAGTCAGGGAAATTAGCAAGAAGAGTAAGGAAATTGTTTTCATACTTGGTTTTGTTAATAACCCAAAATTAAAGAAATATGCAAGCAGTATGGATCTTAGGAAAATTTTTAATATAAATTTTATACAGCGATTTTACCAGCCTTCTGTACATTCGCTGGCTGGATATAAAAACTTTGGGCGAGCAAACATGAAAAGACAACTCAGCGTAGTATTTATGGGGACACCCGAATTTGCAGTTCCTTCCCTTAAGGTGCTGGTAGATCATGGTTACCGGATCGCCGGAGTAGTAAGCACACCGGATAAACACGGAGGTCGCGGAGGCAAAAAACTCCTTGAGTCTCCCGTAAAGCGATATGCTCTGGAAAATGACCTGCCTCTCCTGCAACCTCCCAACCTGAAAGCACCGGAATTTATTGAAGAACTGAAGGCTTTAGAGGCCAATCTACAGGTAGTTGTCGCTTTTCGAATGTTGCCCAGGATAGTTTGGGAAATGCCCAGGTATGGGACCTTTAACCTTCACGGATCCTTACTACCGAAATACCGAGGGGCTGCCCCGATCAACTGGGCCATCATCAACGGGGAGAACCAAACGGGAGTGACCAGCTTTTTTCTGCAGCATGAGATCGATACTGGGAACATTATCTTCCAGGAAACCATTCCGATCTTGTCCAATGACACCGCAGGAACGCTGCATGATCGCATGATGGAAGTAGCCGCAAGGGTCGTGCTCAAAACAGTACAGGCAATTGAAAAAGGAGACCCTCCGGTCCAGGCACAGGAGGAATCGAAGGCGAGCAAAGCCCCAAAAATCTTCTCAGAAGATTGCCGTATTAATTTCGACCAACCTATAGAAAAAGTACGGAATTTCATCCGGGGACTTAGTCCGTATCCGACTGCCTGGACAATACTGGATGGGAAAAAATTAAAACTATTTGAAACAGTAGCCTACCCTGGTAAGGTAGATCATGCTCCAGGAGTATTAATTTCCGGAGACCGGGATAAAATGAAAATAGCGTGTAAGGATGGTTACCTCGAAGTACTTGACCTCCAGCTACAGGGGCGAAAACGAATGAAAACAAAAGATTTTTTAAATGGCTATACAATAAACCCATCTGCCTAGTTTCCCAAATCCATAAACCGATTTTAATGAAGACCCAGGCTTTGAGAACATACCTTGATCAATTTAAACCACTTAAACCGGAGGAATGGCAATTTTTGTCTAATGGTTTGAGTGGTAGAACGGTTGAACGAAAGGGACTGATCTCAGATAAAGGCGCAATCGAAAACAACCTTTATCTGATTGTTAAGAGCTGTGCGAGAGCTTATTATAAAATAGAAGAACGAGAATATACCATTTCTATCCGGTTCGAAAATGAATTCATGAATTCCTATGTCTCCTTTTTGACCCAACGTCCCTCCAGAGTGTATGTACAAGCCATTGAACATTGTGAATTGATCACTTTACCACGGCAATTGATTTACGATTTTTACGAGCGATTTTCCATTGGGAACTTTATTGGTCGAAAAATTACAGAGACCTTGATGATTGAAAAATTTATCAGGGAGTCGCTCCTGGTGATACGGGAGGCAGATGAACGATTTAAATTTCTCCTTCAGGACAATCGTTTACATTGGTTACAAAGGGTCCCTAAAAAGTACCTGGCCAGCTACCTGAATAGGGCACCTGAAACCTTTAGCCGGATCAGACAGCAATACCTGGACCCTAATAATGTTCGTTTTATTGATTACAATCAATAGGTCTTCCTGAAAAGAAAACTTATTTTTAAACCTTAATCACTTGGGGGAGGCCGTGCCAATTTGAACGCTGTAAATTTGATCTGGAATGCTTACTATACCGGGCAGTAGCGTCTTTTCCTTTTTCTCTCCTCTCTCTTTTTCCGTAAACTTGTAGCAATTTCCAATTTAAACCCAATCATATGGTTCGTCCAGCAATTCGAGCCCGTTACCCCGCAAAATGGGAAAATCGTTTCACCTATGCCAGCCCGGAAGACTCCTGGTTCAAGCGACAGGTCATTATGACCGTAGAACACCTTACAGGCCGCAAGACCATACAGCGCATGTATGATCTTTTGATGGCCAACGACCCCAATCCCATTGATGTTTGGAAACAAGGGCTCGACATCATGAACATTTCCATGGATTACAATGAGGAAGCCCTTGAACAAATCCCCAAAACCGGTCCGCTGATCTTTGTAGCCAATCACCCTTTCGGAGTAGTGGACGGTGCCGTATTATTACACCTGGTCACCCGTGTTCGTAAAGATTTCTTCATTTTGATCAATGAAGTAATCAGCCACCACGAGTTTTTGAAGCAACACCTACTGCCTATCGATTTCCGAGGGGATGAAGCTGCCCTCCAAACCAATCTTCAAACTAAGGCCAACACTACCGAACGATTAAAAAATGGTGAAGCACTGGTCATTTTTCCATCCGGTGCGATAGCCACTCAGCTCAAATTCTTCGGCCCGGTAGAAGAGTTGCCCTGGAGAGGTTTTATCTCCAACCGGATACACGAAACTCAATGCACGGTCCTACCAATTTATTTTTACGGAAAAAATAGTGCGCTTTTTCAATTCGTAAGCAAACTGAGTATGAACCTTCGCCTTGGCTTATTGCTGCACGAAATCATGAACAAAAGAAATAAGGTGGTAAAAGCACGGATCGGTCCCCCCATCCCCTATTCTGAAATGGCAGCACTAACAGAAAAAAAAGAAATGATGAATTTTCTTCGGGAAAAAACACTTTCCCTGAAAGATTCTTCCGTTTTGTGATGTAGATCACGAAAAAGTACCACTTCAGGCTTTAAGTTTGCAATAATTGACACAAAGCAGGGCTTCTTAACAGGAAGCCCTTTGTTTGCTGATGACACATAAACACTTATAAGTATTTTCATATATCTTTATTCCCAATAGAATCGTTCGAATAGATGAAGCCTTTTTTTTTCCTGCTTAGTCTCCTGATGACTCTCCTAGTGGTAAGTTGTCAGAAAGACACCTCAGAGATGCCCGGGACTCCCCCATCCAACAAATTATTGAGTGTAGCTCAGGCTCAGCTGCTACTGGAGGCTAACAGCAATGAACCCATCATTATTGAAGTAAGCAAGCCGGAGCATTATCAGGAGGGACATTTGGAAGGAGCTTTTCAGGTATGGCGGCCAGATTACGAAAATAAAACGGACTATCCCTTTGGAGGTATGCGTCCTAAAAGAGGAGACGTGGCCAATCTTCTTCGAAAATTCGGAGTGCAGCCATCATCACCTATTTTACTCTATGATTGCAAAGGAAGCGTAGATGCTTTGCGTTTTGCCTGGTTACTGGAAATGTATGGACACCCTGAGGTTTTCGTTATGGACGGAGGAAAAACGGCCTGGAAATCGGCGGGATTTGCCCTTAGTAAGGTTCCTTCGCCCCTGCCTGAGCCTTCTAACTATCAATTTCCCAGTCCGGTTAACCTGGAAACCCTTGCCACTTTCGAGGAAGTCCTCATTGCGCTGGAAGATACCAATACCATTTTGTTGGACACACGGGAACCCGAAGAGTTTTCAGGCGCTCCATATCTGGATAAGGATACCGTCCTGCTTTGGAAAACGGGAGCCTACACTAATGGGCACATTCCCGGAGCCATTCACCTCAATTGGTCAAAAGCAGTTGATCTGAAAGATGATCATTGTTTTAAAAGTATAGAGGATCTGGCTTATAACGCTCAAAAGGTCGGTTTAAAAAAAGATAAGCAGATCATCGTTTATTGTCAGTCAGGCGTACGATCGGCCCATACCTCCTTTGTACTAAGAGAGTTATTAGGTTTTTTTTATGTGAAGAATTACGATGGGTCATGGATCGAGTGGAGTTATCAACACAATCTTAATCCTGCTATCCCCATCGAAAAGGAAATAACAGCTAAGGAGCAAAAACAACAGATTGCTCTATTGGAAAAAAGCCTTTTGGAAACGACCCTTTCCGAGTAAAAAAACGAATGGTGATGGTCAATTCAGCAGCCTTCGGTATCTATGTTTATGGAATGGCTCGTTAGTACCGTTCGCTTGAATCAATCACCAAAAGACGTACAAATGGAAAAAAAGAAAATTGGGATCCATGAGCTTTACAGTCAAGATCCGGAAAAGGCAGAGGAGTTATTGTGGAGTCGAAAAGCAAACCCGCACACTCGGCGTGGATTTCTGCAAAAAAGTGCTCTTGCTGCCATGGGAGTAGCCCTTGGTTCCAAAATGGTGTTTGCAGAAAATTTTCCGGCTGGTATGATACCGGCTGGCTTAGCAAATGCTACTACCCCCTTTTCAATACCTGGTAAACATCCGGAACTGGTGGTTTTGAATGATCGTCCTTTAAATGCCGAACCGCCCGCTCATCTGATGGATGACAAAGTAACTCCTTTTGAAAAAATGTTCGTTCGCAACAATGGTATACCACCAGAGGCAAATACCATTGATGTGAACACCTGGACACTTACCTTCGATGGGGAATCCGTCAAACAGAAAAAATCCTATACCATAGCTGAGCTTAAATCCAAATTCGAAAAGCATACTTATCAGCTCGCTATCGAATGTGGAGGCAATGGCCGGGCCGAGTTCAACCCGCCTGCAAAAGGCAATCAATGGTCAGTTGGAGCGATCCATTGTGCCAAATGGACTGGAGTACGCCTCAGGGATGTACTGAACGATGTTGGTATTAAATCAGATGCTGTCTACATCGGTTATTATGGCAAGGATACTCATGCTTCCGGTGATCCCGAGCATGTGGTGATATCCAGGGGTGTCCCCATTGAAAAGGCAATGGAAGAGGAAACCCTGATCGCCTGGGCTATGAATGACCAGGATATTCCCCTGTTACATGGACACCCACTTCGGCTCGTCATCGGAGGTTGGCCGGCATCCGTTTCCGGAAAATGGCTGAGCAGAATAGTAGTTCGAAATAAGGTACACGATGGCCCGAAGATGACTGGCCAATCTTACCGAGTACCCTGTAAACCAGTCGAACCGGGTGCAAAAGTACCCGACAAGGATATGTGCATCATTGAATCCATGCCGGTAAAATCGGTAATCACCTATCCTAAGTCAGGGGCCACCATCAAGCTGGGGCAGCAATTGCCCATTCGCGGGCACGCATGGGCTGGTGACCTGGATGTCAAAGAGCTTTGGGTTTCTAATGATTTCGGAGTAACCTGGCAGGCTGCAAAGCTGGATCCGCCAGTAAACAGGCACGCCTGGCAGCACTTTTCTGCGAAGATCGACTTCCCACAAACCGGCTATTACGAAGTGTGGGCCCGGGCTGTAGACAGTGAAGGGAAATCTCAACCTATGATCCTGCCGGGCTGGAACCCAAGAGGTTATCTTAACAATGCCTGTCACCGCATCGCTGTGAAGGTAGGTTAAAACTGGGTTTCGGTCCACGGAGCTTGACTGACGCAGACCGAACCAATAAAATAAAATTTATGCTTTTCGATATACCAAAGAATTTGAATGAACGCCAAAAAAAGGAATATGAACGGACCTGGTACCGCCTTTTTTCAATCATTCTAAATTCCGTGAAGGTCATCCTGTTTCTGGCGGCAGGCCTTGTCGTTTATGGAATTTTTGGCCCTTCTATTCAGCAATCCATTGCTCAACGCCCTAAACCCTTAACGCCAGAAGAGCGGGCCGCGCATGAGCGTAAAATGGAGGACGAAATAGCAGATGATAAAATTGAAAACGGTATACATCTTGGCACCGGACTTAAAGTGGATACTAACTGGGAGCTTGTTCGTTCTACCTGCACTGCCTGTCATTCCGCAGGGATGATCACTCAAAGCAAAGCCACGCGAGAAGGATGGAAAGAAATGATCCGCTGGATGCAGGAAACCCAGGGCCTTTGGGAACTGGGCGACAATGAAGCCAAAATACTGGATTACCTGGCTGCCAATTACGCTCCCGAGGAAAGCGGACGACGTCCAAACCTAGATATTGCTGCAATCGAGTGGTACATGCTGGAATTATAAAGCAGCCCCTCAAGACCTGTTACCATCAATACCTGGAATAAGCACGAGTTAAGGAAAACGAAGTTAGTAAATACCTATAAAATTTTTAAATAGATCATGAAGTACTGGAATATCTTCCTTGAAGGGTACAAAGGGTATGCAGAATACCTTTGGTATGAAATCACCCATCCCGGATGGCATAACTATTTCTATTGGTTATTAATCGTTTCGGCTTTCTTTTTCTTTTTGGAGGTGGTGACTCCCTGGAGAAAAGGCCAGGCCAAGTTTAGAAAGGATTTTTGGCTGGACTTTTTTTACATGTTTTTCAACTTTTTCCTGTTTTCCCTGATCATTTACAATGCTGCTTCCTCTGTGGTGGTAGACTTGTTCAACGACGGGATTAAGTCCTTAACCGGATTTGACCTCCAGGCGAATAACCCCTTAAATGGTGCCCCGACATGGATAATCCTGATCGTTGGTTTTTTGGTTCGTGACTTCGTACAATGGTGGGTCCATCGCCTGTTACACTCCCATGAGGCCCTTTGGGAGTTCCATAAGGTGCACCATTCCGTACAGGAAATGGGGTTTGCTGCGCATTTGCGGTACCATTGGATGGAAAATGTAGTTTATCGTACGTTGGAGTATATTCCCCTTGCATTGCTAGGGATCGGACTTTACGACTTTTTCATCATACATATTTTCACCCTGGCGATCGGGCATTATAACCACTCAAATATTAGCGTTCCGGGTTGGGTTACAGGAGGGGTTTTAGGAGCTTTGATCGGGTTGATCATTGCCACGGGTGGATTTGATGTTAACCTGCTCAACGATCCTGGTATACTGACCCAGGCAGGAGTAGTGGCAGCTTCCATTGCAGTTGGTGCCTTGGCTTTGGGGCCATTCATGAAAATTATTTTCAACAGTCCGGAAATGCACATCTGGCACCACAGTTATGAATTGCCAGAAGAGCACAAAAACGGGATCAATTTCGGGATTTCCCTGGCCATGTGGGATTATATTTTTGGAACAGCCCATGTACCTTATAATGGAAGGGATATTCGGCTGGGTTTCCCCGGTGTCGAAACATTCCCAAAAGACTTTGTTCATCAAAATTTACACGGCTTCAGGAAACCTGCAGGCGAGGAAATTATCTCCGAACCTCTTAAAAATCCAGCCCGGTAAGACTTAATCTGTTCCTGTAGAAACAGTAGGGTAAGGTTAACCAAAAGGAATTACTTACCCTGCCAGGACGTTTTTTGGAGGTGTTCAAGCTGAATCGAAGACTATTTCAGCCTGAACACCCTTTTTTTTCCCTTATCATAGAGAGCTTAGTAGGCAATTGAACCTGAGCTTGCAACTAAAAAGCATCACAGATGCCTTCTGGAACAGTAATTGTCCCCAGATCAAGATGGATTGCCCCGTCAATAATTTCAACAATTACCGTAGTTTCTCCAAACTGGTATTCTGCCCGGTCCACGGGGATTGTAATATTTTCGAATTCCAGGGGTAAGCCTTCAAATTTCACCCTGAAGTCATAAGTCTCTCCTACTCGAAGGGGCAATTCCTCTTCCAGCATGCCGTTATAGACCGTTCCCAGGATAGAATAAAAAACTGCCAGTTCGTCATTATCTGGGCAAGATGGTCGATACTGAACAGGGATGGTTGGGAGGATCGGCAACTCGGGATTATCGGGGCAGTTGGCAACCACGTTAACCCGGGTCTGGGTCATGGCCGGAATGTTAGCAGGAGCCTCAACAAGAAGGTCCATACCATTTGCAAAAGCACATTGAGAGCTTTGTACAAATTCAAATTCCCAGCGGCATTCAGTAGGGTTATAGTAATAAAAGTAGAATTGAACTGGATAGTGGAAATAAGCTCCTTCTTGTAGTAAGGGTCTATTCGGGTTGTTAACAAAAAAAGTGTTCGTCCCCGGTTCCAGCCGTGCCCCCTGGTACAGGTACCCACCGGGATAAGAACCGGCAAGAAAGCCCTCTATAAAATGCTGGGATTGTACCCGGATGGGGATCAAAAAGTCTGCTGTCGGATCATGATTGGGACAAGGCGGGTTTTCCAGGACGTATAATCGCACCTCTTCCTGGTAGTCCAGGTCGGTAAACAGTATGTTGTCTTGTCGTTGATAGTAGGCAATTGCCAGTTCTTTTTGCTTTTCAACTTCCTTGAAGAGGTCCAGCTCACACTGAAGGTAATGGCGGATAATGCACCGGTCTGGGCGCTTAAGGTATTCGTATTGGACCGTATCATACGCTATGACTATGGAATCATAAAGCATTCCATTCATATCAGTACCCTGGAAGGTATCTCTTCCTGATTCGACATAATATTCTCCTCTAATGGTGTCGGTCACATTTGCCTTCAGATAGATAAAAGCCTGGCAGACCTTATCCGTTTGCCCCTGGTATTGATTTAAACTACTAAAGCCGATGGCCCAGCGGGATAGGTGTGGAATATCCAGTACGGCTTCCAGTTGCCCGTTGCGTTCCATTACAATGGCGAAGCCATCTTCCTCCCAGGTTTCCACATTTTCATCCATGCTATAGGCCGGAATGAAATCTCCAGCCCTGATTGCTTGTCCGGTCTGTGGATTTTCCATGCCTCTATCAAGGGGAACGCTTACCTCCAGGGGATAGCTAAGGTCAACTGCTGCGGTCCCCCCAACAGTAAGATCGATATCCATTACCGCCAGGGCATCCAGTTCCAATTCGGATACATTACCGTCATCCAGCATTATCGGAGCTCCACTGAGGGATTCCTGCAAGATCT
Source organism: uncultured Saprospiraceae bacterium (assembly GCA_964479625.1). Lineage (GTDB taxonomy): Bacteria > Bacteroidota > Bacteroidia > Chitinophagales > Saprospiraceae > CAYZMS01. The sequence goes on along the minus strand of CAYZMS010000012.1, from coordinate 14,687 downwards.
GCTTATTTTCTTCGGTTCCCTGATAAAAAGTTACGTTCAGACGGCCATTTCCATTGAGGACATTGCCGAATTCGTCCCGAAAAACGGTATTCCGGTCTATTCGAAAGGTTCCCAACCCATTGGGTAGATTACTGTAGACTTCATCGGTCAGATTACTGGAAAACCGTTCTTCCAGTTGACCAATATCCTCCGCAGTGGAAGGGTTCTTCAGGAAGACAAGGTATTCGGAAGTGGAAGAATCTACCACGAAAAAGGTTTGCTCCATGGGCAAATACCCGGGAGCATTGAAGTGCAAGCGAATACTCTTTGCAGCTCCATCTGTCGGGGTTTCTTCTTTCGGGACACCAAGTAGAAGAACACCGCCAGAAGCATCCAATGTTAAAGCCCCACCAATTGTGTACACCTCTGAAAAATCAGCTTCCAGCTTCTCTACGGTTACATCGTTCAAAGGTTCTCCGGTTTGGATATCCAGGATCTGAATGAGCATGGGGTTATCCAACAAATCAGTGCCCAAATAAAAATCCAGGTCCTGGGTTAAGGTTTCCTCCAGATTAGAAAACTCTTCGAAACAAGAAGAACCACCAAATAGTAAAAGGAATAAAACAAGGTAATGTATAGGTTTCATTATTTCTTATTCTTGGGATTTAAAGGATTCTAAAACCGAGGCGGATCGCCACGACCGGCCACCATTTGGCAAATGCCAAGTTCTCTTCCAGTTGCTCCTCATTTTGCACGTTGGCGCTCAACAGATTGGTGGCTTCCAGATCCACCTGTGGAACTCCTCTGTAATAGGCACCAAAATCGGCATTTACCGTAAAGAATTTATGGGGAATCAACCGCCCCACGCCAAGGCCGATATAGGGGGAAATAGCGTTCTCAAAAGCCAGGTCAGCCTCAAAATAGCCTACATCATCAGGGCTCGCTACCACATCCTGGAAATTCACTGGTTCTGCCAGAATGCCGTTTCCCCTTAACTGGTTGGATAAATGGTAGGCGATTCCCCCGACCACCCGCAAGTGATCATTGAGCAGTGCATATTCCACTAACAACTCTATATTATCCTGATGAACCTCTGCATCTACCAAAAAATCATTTTCGCCAAAATCCAGTGAGGAAAGGTTGACCTGCCAGTCCTCTGCCTTATAATTCAGGTTATTGTATCCAAGGCGAACATTGACATTTGGGATGATACGCATAGCCACATCGAGACCAAAAAACCCTTTGGTACCCGAGCTAATTCCTATGGCCATGGATTTTCTTTTCGAACGCCTGATAGAATCCTGATAGGTGCTGTCAAGGGGAAACAGGTAAGGCTCTTCTCCGGTGATACTGCTCGGACGGGTAAAGAAGTCAGGGATCTCTCCTTCTTGAGCGGACAGCGGGTTAGTGCCAAAAAAAATACAATAAAGAAATATCTCAAGCCACAAGGGCCCGGCCTGCCTTTGTAAAAGCAGTCTTTTCATAGTTTTTCAGTTTTGCGGATTACTGGCTTTTTGCAACGAGAGCACTACCCTGCCCTTGCAGCTTTATATTTCTAATCCAGGTTTGGTAAAAGTACAGGATGTATAAAACGCATGTGTGGAGGATCATAGCTGACCCAACCCCTGACATGCAGATAAAGGTATGTTGTTATTAGCCTAAGCTCAATGGTTTACCCCTTAAGAAAGAGGCAGTAAGTGAAGGGTTGGATTTTGCTTAAAAATACAATTATTCTCCTATTTATACAAACCTCATCGAACCCGGCCGGCAAGATTCTATCCTATGGCCGGGGCATCAGGAAAATTGTTTGGCGACTACATGTTCCTTGCTGCCGGCAATGTAGCTGTAAAAGCCTTCCCCGGATTTAACCCCTAATTTACCGGCCCGGACCATATTCACCAGAAGCGGACAGGGAGCATATTTGGGGTTACCAAACCCTTCATTCAATACATTCAGTATAGCCAGGCAGACATCCAAGCCTATGAAATCGGCCAGTTGTAAGGGCCCCATAGGGTGTGCCATCCCCAGTTTCATAACCGTATCGATCTCCTCCACTCCTGCTACTCCTTCGAAAAGGGTGATCACCGCCTCGTTGATCATGGGCATCAGGATACGATTCGATACAAAACCTGGGTAATCATTTACCTCGACGGGTGTTTTCTTGAGCTGGATAGAAAGCTCCATTATTGTTTTAGTTACCTCATCGCTGGTGCTATACCCACGGATAACCTCAACCAGTTTCATGATCGGTACCGGGTTCATGAAATGCATACCCACAACTTGCTCCGGCCGCTTGGTTACTGCCGCGATCTGAGTGATCGGTATAGAGGAAGTGTTGGTAGCCAGGATAGCATGGGCGGGGGCTGCTGCATCCAATTGTTCGAATATATTAAATTTCAGCTCTGTCCGTTCGGTAGCTGCTTCTACTACCAGCTCTGCTTCCTCTACCCCTTTCTTAAGGTCGGTAAAGGCCCTCAATCGTTGAAGGGTGGCGGATTTGTCAGCTTTTGTGATTTTTTCCTTTTTGACCATTCGCCCAAGGTTCTGTTCGATAGTATTTAAGCCTTTATCCAGGGCAGGTTGAGCAATGTCTACCAGGCTTACTTCAAATCCATTCTGGGCGAAGACATGTGCTATCCCGTTCCCCATGGTTCCAGCGCCGATAACACTAACTTTTTTCATATAGATTTTTTAAATGTATTTACTACCTTCCCGAACTGTGCGTTTGGAAAGTTGGTTTCGATCAACAAACTCGCAGACCGCCTGCGGGTTCACTTTGCTGTAACTCCTCAAGGCCCAGCCAGCAGCCTTTCGCACAAAAAACGCCTCACTATCGGCTCGTATTGAAATGAGCTCAAAAAGAAGGTCAGCATCGGTGGCCTCTTTATAATCCAGCTGCGCTAAAATTGCCGAACGTTGCAACCAGATATTCTCACTTGTGATCCAACGCCTGACATAAGGTTCAAAGGTAGAAGGATATTTTTGAAAAAGAGGCCCTGCAAGCTTTGGGGCTAGAAAATCAACTGAATCCCACCATGGCTTTTTAAGGATCAACTCTTCCAATAGGGGCAATAAAGATGCCTCCTGCTTTCGAATAACCGGTCGCAGCAGATCTCTTATAAAATAGTGCATTTCCCGCTCTTCCCTTTCGAAACAAAGCCGGCAAACCTGATGCAAAGTGGATCCCTCCGGTCTTCCATATTGCTGGATGTGCTGTTTGGACAACTGTTGTCTTTCTGGTGTTTTAATCCCAAAAAAGGCAAACTTATGCTTCATATAGGCTGCCATTTGACCTGCATTTTCAGGATGTCCATTTTGGGCGTACCTTTGAGAGAGTTGTTCTACATATTCTGTTGCCTGCATGATCGAAAAAATTGGCGGAGTCGGAAGTTATTAAAATATCCGCCTAACTGCTGAAAAGCTATAGCAAAAAACTGGTATGCCTCCATTAGCTGAACGCATGCGCCCGAAAAGCCTAGACGATTACCTTGGCCAGGATCACTTGCTAGGCCCTGACGGGCCCCTTCGCCTGGCTATTGAAAGCGGTAATTTGCCTTCTTTCATTTTATGGGGCCCACCGGGAGTTGGAAAAACCAGCCTGGCCCAATTGGTTGCCACCTTAAGCAAGCGTCCCTTTTACACCCTGAGTGCAGTACATTCCGGGGTGAAAGATGTTCGGGAAACCTTAAAAAAAGCAGAAAGTAAAAGGTTCTTCGATCAGGCTGGGCCCCTGCTTTTCATCGATGAGATCCATCGCTTCAACAAATCCCAGCAGGACTCCCTGCTGGGTGCGGTGGAAAAAGGCGTGGTGACCTTGATCGGGGCAACTACAGAAAACCCTTCCTTCGAGGTTATTCCGGCCCTGCTTTCCCGGGCTCAGGTATACGTACTCCAGCCTTTAAGTAAAGAAAACCTGATCCGGTTAACACAAAAAGCAGTGCAAGAAGATGAATACCTGAAATCCAAAGAAATAGAGATCAGAGCTTATGACGCCTTGCTGTTGTATTCGGGAGGAGATGCTCGAAAATTGTACAACCTGTTAGAATTGATCGCAGGAGGCGAGTCGAAAGGCTCGATTATTATTGATAACGAAGAGGTAAGTCGGATAGCCCAACAAAATCCCGGACGATACGATAAAGCCGGAGAGCAACACTATGATATTGCCTCTGCCTTTATCAAATCCATTAGGGGGAGTGATCCTGATGCGGCGATTTACTGGTTAGCCCGTATGATCGAAGGCGGCGAAGATGTTAAATTCATCGCCCGTAGAATGGTCATTTCCGCAGCAGAAGACGTTGGACTGGCCAACCCCAATGCGCTTTTACTGGCAGAGGCAGCCTTTCGCTCGGTACAGGCAGTAGGCTTGCCGGAGGCCCGGATCATCCTGGCGCAGGCAGTCATTTACCTGGCTGCTTCCCCTAAAAGTAATGCCGCCTACCAGGCCATCAATAAAGCCCAGGATACTGTTAGGAAAACCGGCGACCTGCCTGTACCCCTCCACCTCAGAAATGCGCCTACTCAATTAATGAAAGACCTTAACTACGGCAAGACCTATCGATATGCCCATGATTATCCCGAGAATTTTATCGAACAGCAGTACCTTCCAGACCAACTAAAAGCGCAGCAGTTTTACCACCCACAACAAAACCAGCAGGAGCAAAACTTACTCAGCCGCCTTAGGGCATGGTGGAAAAAACGGTACTGAACTTTTGAACCGACAGGTCTATTTTCCGTGGTATAAGGGGTTTTTCTTAGCCTCTTCCACCGGTAGAGCGTCGATTTCGTCGTAAAAAGATTCGAGATATTTCAGGATATCCTTCCGGTCCCTTTTAGGTAAGTATTCGAAGTTTTCGACTAATTCAAATAAATCGCCTTTTTCCCTTTTAAACAGCTCTACCGTATTGGCCAGGTATTCCTCTTTTGGCAAGGTCCCCAGAAAAACCCTTTGCTCTACGGAGGCTAATTGATAATCGGCATTAGGAATAGCATAGGAAGCATTAACCAGTCCGCTAAAATCAAAATCGTAGGGAACAGGTACTGCCTTTTTATTTTCGAAAGTGACCACCTTGACGTTACGCAGCATTTTTGTACTCCAATCACCATTCCCGATCATGTATTGGAACACGGCAAGGAGGTTCTCGGCCTGAAGATCAAACTGTTCTGCAGCAAGGTTCAGACACTCTTCACATTCTTCCCCACCGATGCGGTCGCCCATTTCCCGGCCGCCTTCCAACAGAATGCCATAACGCTTCAGTTGGGGTTTGGAGTCCTTATTTTTATAGGTTACTTCTACAAGTTGTGCCCGGTAGGCATTGTCTGTTAATACCTGGTAAAGCTCGTAGGCCAGATACTCCCTGATCAGGTAGCTATTGCCAATCCCCTTTTCATCCACACAATGAGTGACCAGTTTCCATTTATCATATTCCGCCAGTCCCTGATCACGCAGATTACTCTTGTCAAAATCGATCTTGAGTGGTGGGAATTCGCACATAGTACGTCGAAACCTACCGCGTAGGCTAAGGTCTATCTCCCATTCCCGGATTTGGCCTTCCTTATCCTGGTACCGTAAAATAGCTTCCTTTTCCTCGGGAAAATTCCGGTTCTCGATCCAGAATTCCAGGTCGGTTTCCAATTCTATTTCCAATAATTCGCCTTTTTGATACAACTGATCAAAAACGCTTTCCGGCCCGGCAACCTGGGCGGATAAACCGTTAATAATCAACGCACTAAACAAAAAGCAAAATACAAATCGCATACAGTTATTTTTTCGAATTTTTTTCCTCATGACAAGGATACATACAACAGTCGGAGGTTGCATGCTGTTTATAAATTAACCTACAGTTAATTAGGGATTTATGCCCAAGAATGGTTAATTTACCCAATAGCAAACACAAAGGTATGCTGGATCCAAATAAAATTCCAGATTTCCGCGTAAAAAGAAAAGACCACAAAATATAATTCCGTCATAAGTCCTCTTTATATATTTTTCCCTTGTGTTCTCATCAGGTACCATACAAGTGAAAGCAGCCTTTAGAAAATTGACACGGAAATGACATTACAGCAACGACTACTTATTGGATTCCTCTCCCTTGGCCTTTTGGCCTGTCAAAGCAATAAAGAGGTTTACCATACATCTGCACTAGCTTCTCCTGGCGCCCAACCACAGAATGTAATTTTCTTAATTGGAGATGGTATGGGGGTCAGTCAGATCAGTGCGGCCATGTATGCCAATAATAGTGCCTTGAATATGGAGCGGTTCCCGGTGGTTGGCTTTCACAAGACCCATGCAGAAAATGACCTGATCACCGATTCAGCAGCAGGGGCTACTGCCTTTTCCTGTGGGATCAAAACCTATAATGGTGCCGTTGGTATGAAACTGGACACTACCGCCTGTAAAACCATTGTAGAAGAAGCAGAAGACCAGGGCATGGCTACAGGCCTGATCGCCACCTCCACCATAGTACACGCTACCCCAGCAGCATTTATCGCCCACCGCCCTTTGCGTTCTATGTATGAGGGAATAGCCGAAGATATCACGCACTCCGGTATTGATTTTTTCATTGGAGGAGGTAAGCGGTATTTTGATCGCAGGGAAATGGATGATAAAAACCTGTATGAGGATCTTCAGAACAAGGGGTATCAGCTAAGCCATTATATGGAAACGCCTTTACAGGAAATTCGCCCGGATATTACCCGCAATTTTGCCTATTTCACTGCTGACAAGCACCCGCTGTCCGTAGATGCTGGACGGGACTACCTGGAGTATGCCACTCGGTTGGGCGTACGGCATCTTTCCCAGCGATCTAATGAAGGCTTTTTTCTTATGATCGAAGGCTCTCAGATCGATTGGTTTGGCCACGCCAATGACGGTATCGGTACCATTAAAGAGATCCTGGATTTCGACCGGGCTGTTGGGGCTGCCCTCGATTTTGCCAGAAGGGATAAAAAAACCCTTGTGATTGTCACTTCGGATCATGAAACCGGGGGCTTTGCAATTAACCCTGGCTCAGATAAAAAAAACCTGCAGATTGAATTCACCACAAACGGCCATACAGCGGCTCTTGTACCTGTTTTCGCTTACGGACCAGGGGCTGAACAATTTTCCGGCATCTATCAGAATACCGATATTTATCAGAAACTACACCGCCTTCTGGGGTTTAGTAAATCCATCCCCCCCCATACACATGCCGGGAAGTAATTATTCCCCTTCCTTGTCTACCAAAACCATCTGTTGTTCTACTCGTTTAAGAGAATGGTGGTTCAAGTGGTACGCGCTTTAGAGAAGATTCCTCGAGCAGCATGCTTAAAGGGTGTTTTTCTTCTCCGATTCGTTACCTTTAGATGGGAAGCCTTACACCCATCCCTAACCGGGTTGGAGCATTCCTTTATCCTTAACGGCTCAAATCAATAAAACCTATGCAAACTGACATTTTAAAAGACCTGCAACTCATTCAGGAAAGTGCACGAGACTTTGCAGAAACTTACATTCGACCCCACTTTATGGAGTGGGATGCCAATAACCATTTTCCGGTTGACCTTTTTCACCAAATGGGGCAATTCGGATTCATGGGGGTACTCGTACCGGAAAAATACAATGGTGCCGGGTTGGGGTATGCCGAGTATGTTACCATTATTGAAGAAATCGCCAAGGTCTGCGGTGGTATCGGCCTTTCCATTGCAGCCCATAACTCCCTTTGCACTAACCACATCCTGAAATTCGGAAATGAAGAACAAAAACTGCAATACCTTCCCAAATTAGCTAGTGGGGAGTGGATCGGTGCCTGGGGACTTACCGAACCCAACACCGGAAGTGATGCCGGCCGAATGAAGTGCGTTGCCGAAAAAGATGGCGACTACTATGTCATCAACGGCGCAAAAAATTTCATTACCCACGGTGCCTCGGGCGACGTGGCAGTAGTCATTGTACGAACAGGAGAACTACTCGATAGCCATGGTATGACCGCTTTTATCATAGAGAAAGGAAGTCCTGGTTTTCGACCTGGAAAAAAAGAGGATAAACTTGGGATGCGGGCTTCTGAAACCGCAGAGCTGATCTTCGAAAACTGCCGCATCCACAAAAGTCAAATGCTTGGGAAGGAAGGAGAAGGCTTTATCCAATCCATGAAAATATTAGATGGAGGTCGAATCTCTATTGCTGCATTATCGCTCGGTATTGCCAAGGGGGCCTATCTCGCCTCCGTTCAATACGCTCAGGAACGTGAACAATTCGGAAAGCCCATTTCCTCTTTTCAGGGGATCAGTTTTAAACTGGCCGATATGGCTACCAAGATTGAAGCTGCCGAATTATTGACACGTAAAGCCGGGGAGCTGTTAACTGCAGGGCAACGCACCACCAAGGCCTCTGCCATGGCTAAATACTATGCCTCCGAAACGGCTGTTGAAGTAGCCACCGATGCCATTCAGATCCATGGAGGTTATGGGTACATAAAGGATTTCCCGGTCGAAAAATTCTACCGCGACGCAAAGCTGTGTACCATAGGGGAAGGCACCAGTGAGATCCAAAAGTTGGTTATCTCCCGGGAGGTTTTAAAGGGCCGCTAGGTCAATCAGCTACTGACATAGACAGCCTCTATTAAACCGGCATTTGGCATTTTGGGTTCGTATTACTTTTTTACTTATCTTTTACACGAATCCAAATCGCCAAATGAAACTGACCCTTCTTTTCCTGCTGCTTTTTGTTTTTGCCTGTCAAAAACAGGAACAAACGGCCGTTGACCCAACAACACCAATAGATACTGTCGTGCACCTCCCCTCCCTTTTCGAACCCCTGGATAGTATTGCACTTCCTGAAAATTTATCGACGGCTCAGCAAGAATTCGGCGACCTCGATAGTATGCTTGCCCGCAGACAAATCCGGGTCCTGGTACCTCCATCCAGGTTGTTCTATTATTTCGACGGCGTGGAGCAGAAAGGGCTAACATTTGAGATCCTCCTTCAGTTTGAGACCTGGTTGGAAAAGCGGAAAGGGGTGGAAATCAACCTCGTCTTCATCCCCAGTTCCAGAGATAAGCTTTTTAGCTATTTATTAGCGGGAAGGGGAGACCTGGCCGCAGCAAACCTAACCATTACCCCAGAACGGGAAAAACACCTGCTTTTCTCCCTTCCAATTTTTGACAATGCCCGGGAGCTGCTGGTATACAATGCCACCCTGGATAGTATCGAGCTCCAAACTCTGGTCGAAAAAGGGGTGTACTTACAATACAGCAGCAGCTACCTGGAACACCTGCACACTTTTAATGATAGCCTAAGTACATCCGGGCAGGACACCATACCGGTTTACCTGATCGATGAATTACTCAGCCTAGATGATATTGTTCATATGGTTTCCGATAATGTTTATCCCCTAACTATTTTGGATGAGCACGTTGCCCAGGCTTGGAGCCAGGTAGATTCCAACCTTCGGATCAATCATCAAATCGTTTTTTCAAAAAATGGGGCCATAGGCTGGGCCATGAGCAAGGAAGCTACTGATCTAAAGCGCGAAGTCGATCTGTTCATGGAGGAATACAGGATAGGGACCCTTATCGGTAACGTTTTGGTTGAACGATACTTCACTAGTCCGGATCAGTTGGAGGCCGGTGCGGGGGAAGTAGCGCGTGAACGGTTTGAGGCTGTCTGGCCGTTGGCCGAAAAATTTGCCCGACAGTATGGTCTAGACCCGCTTTTGCTGGTCGCTCAGGGGTACCAGGAGTCCTTCCTGGACCAAACCCAGGTCAGTCCGGCAGGAGCGATTGGGGTCATGCAGGTTATGCCAGCCACCGCTCGGGACCCTTATATTAATATTCCTGATATTCACCTACTTGAAAACAATATCCACGCCGGGGCTAAAATGATGGGCTGGATAAAGAATAACTATTTTAATGAGCCGGAAGTGGATAGCCTCAACAGGCTGTTCTTTACTTTGGCTGCATACAACGCAGGCCCCAGTCGTATCAGCCGACTGCGCTTGGCTGCCCCACAATATGATATTAACCCGAATGTCTGGTTCGGGGAAATGGAATTACTCGTAGGCAGGGAGGTTAGCCAGGAGCCGGTCACCTATGTCAGCAATACGTACCGGTATTACCTCAGCTTTGCGGAATATTATGAATTTCTGCAGGTAAAATATCCTGATGTAAAGCGTAGGCAGAGCAACTAAGCCTTCGCAAGTAGGATCGGTCCAAACCGTACCTTAGCTGGGGAAAATGGATTGGTTTTTCTATTCAAAAAGGTTTCCTTTTTGAATAGAAAAACCAAAAGGACTTAGCGCTCCTCCCCTATTTTATCCATTTGCCTATTTTCTAATTGTTCGTTTAACTGTGCCAGGTCGCTATCGAGTATGATTTCCAATTGCTGCATATGGCCCGACAATTCTCGGCTGAGTTCTTCAAATACTTTGTAAGCCCCATCCGTGGGTTTTGCATCCCCGTTTTCTATACTCCTTCGGAGGGAAGCCAGGCGGTTGTTTAGTTTAATAGGAAAATTGAGAGGATCCTGATTACTCCGGTTTTTCACCTGGTAAAGTTCTTCTTCAATGGCGCCCAATTTTTCCAGCAGGTCACTTGCAAGCTTCTCCAGGTTTTCATCTTCCGTTTTTTCCAAGTGGGCATTGACGGATTTCCGAATCTCCCGAATCTTTATGACTGCTTCATTAGCCTCGCTTGTCTTGTCGCGTATCTTTATAGCCAGATCAAACTGTTCTTTTAGATCAGCTTCCGATACGCCTTTGAGGTTGGGGTTCATTTCTATCTTAAACGGGTAAGTTTGGGTGTAATCTCCGACCTTAAGCTTTACCTGGTAATCCCCGATTGGTGCTTTGGGCCCTCTGGTCGGGTGGGCACTCCAAATGATCATCCCCTCGAAATCCGTAGCCCCGGGATAACGCAAGTCCCATTTAAATTCATTAAGCCCTGCAGCTGTTGTAGGGGTTGTAGAACCTCCGCGTCGCCACCAGGGCACATTGGGGTCCGTTTTCCATTCGGTCTCCGTTCCTGAAAAGCTATCAATTAACGTTCCTTCAGCATCCAGGATCTCAATGGTGACCGTATCCACCTCATCTTTCAAGTAGTACTGAATGACCGCATCGTAGACTCCTCTGATGGCATTGGAAGGTTCGAAAAGTACCACCTCCTGCTTCAAACTTTCTTCGGTTATTTGCCGAAAGGGATTGATATCGTCGAGGATCCAAAAACCCCTTCCATGGGTTCCCAGAACGACATCGTCGTTTTTGATCACTAGATCACGAACGGGAGTGTCCGGCAGATTCAACTGGAGGGGTTTCCAGTTTTCCCCGGCATCGAAGGAAACATATACACCGTGCTCTGTCGCAAGGAACAGCAAGCCTTCCCGAATAGGATCTTCTCTGATCGCCCTTGCAAAATGCCCATCTTCGATCCCATTGATAATTTTGGTCCAGGTTTTTCCGAAATCAGTGGTTTTAAAAACATAGGGCTGGCGGTCATCTACCTGGTAACGATTAGCCGCCAGGTATAGAGTTCCCTCCTGGTGCGTGGATTCCTCAATTATGCTGATCCTGGAAAATTTCGGTAGATCGGGTGGGGTAATATCTTTCCAACTTTTACCTCCATTTCTGGTAATATGCATTTTACCGTCATCCGATCCCGCCCAAATGGTATTCACATCATGATAAGAAGGAGCCAACGCAAAGACAGTGGCATAGATCTCCGGGCCATTCATATCCATGGTAATGATCCCTCCGGTCTTGCCCAGGGTTTCCGGATCTGCATAAGTTAGGTCGGGGCTAATTTTCTCCCAGGTCTGCCCATCATTGGTGGTTTTCCAAACGTGCTGAGAACAGGTGTACATAATGGAAGGGTCCTGAGGAGCGAACATAATGGGGAAGGTCCACTGCCAACGTTCTGGCAAAGCACTGGCGGGTTCCCCGGAGAAAAAGCGCGGATAAACCTGAATGTCCCTTATCTGTCCATTGCTTCGATCGTAACGGGTAAGCAGCGCCCCCTGGCTGCCGGCATAAAAGATTTCCGGATTAGTTGGGTGCTGGGTGATCCAACCGCTTTCCCCTCCACCTACGGCATAATACCAACCTTTATTGTGCCCACGGGCTTGCATATGGTCCCAGCCATCGCTTGGCATAGCTAATGTGCTATTATCCTGTTGGGCACCAGCTACGTGATAGGGAACATCGCTGGTAGTCATTACATGGTAGAACTGGGAAGTACAAAAGTCTTGCTCTGTCCAGGTCTGTCCCCCATTAATGGAAACATTTCCCCCTCCATCATTAGAATTGATCATCCGCATGGGGTTGTTGGGGTCAATCCATAGATCGTGGTTATCCCCATGTGGGACCCTTATGACCGTATCAAAGGTTTTACCCCCATCGGTGGATTTGTAAAACCCGGTATTCAGGCAATAAACCGTTTCCTTATCCCAGGGATCAGCATAGATCCTTGAATAATAAAAAGCGCGCTGTCGCAATTTGCGTTCGTTGTTCGTCTGGGTCCAGGTCCACCCACCGTCATCGGAGCGGAAAACACCGCCCTCGTTGGCTTCTACAATGGCCCAGACCCGGTTGGGATCGGCAGGTGAAACAGTGACACCGATCTTTCCAATAGGCCCCTCGGGCATGCCCGGGTTTTCGGTAAGATCGATCCAGTTATCCCCGCCATCTACAGATTTCCATAGTTTACAATCCGGGCCGCCTCCCCACATTTTCCAGGCTTTTCGATATACCTGCCAGGTGGTTGCATACAACACCTTTGGGTTGGTCCGGTCGATGACCAGGTCAACCGCACCGGCCTTATCGCTGACATACAATACCTTTTTCCAAGTATTCCCTCCATCAGTGGATCGAAACACGCCGCGTTCCTCATTTTCGCCATAGGGATGGCCAAGGGCTGCTACGTAGACAATATCCGGGTTGGTAGGGTGTACGCGGATCCTCGCTACTGCCTGCGTTTCTTTCAGCCCCAAATGCCGCCAGGTCTTTCCGCCATCTGTTGTTTTGTAAACGCCATCTCCCTGGGTAATACTTCCACGTAACTGGACTTCTCCCATACCGATATACACTACGTCCGGATTGGTTTCCGCAACAGTAACTGCTCCAACCGATGAACTGGTCACCTGACCATCCGTCACAGGAAACCAATTGGTTCCTCCGTCCACCGTTTTCCAAAGCCCCCCTCCAGTTGCCCCAAAATAATACTCATTGGGCCGCCCAGGACTTCCGGAACATCCCAGCGAACGGCCACCTCTCAATGGACCGATATTGCGCCATTCCATATTTTCATAAATGGCGGAAGGATCTGTTTGCGCCTCCAACTGGAGATCGAAGACTAAAAGGAGGGCCAAGAAAAATAAGGTAAGTTGTTTTTTTCGCATGACAGATTTATTTGAGAACCAAAAAATGGGGATCAAAGACCCGATTCAAAAATAGGGTTACCCTATTTGCTACAGAACGTGGGGCAAGGTAGCTGGGGCTCCAATTCCCGGCGGGTTTCAGCTTCTTTCGCAAAACTGATAACCCGGCTTTGGCAAGCAGTTCTTCAGGTTTAAGAAGAAAGTTACTATTTTTTTGGATCTGGATACTACAGAAAGCGGAGCGAAACCGATCTTTTCCGTTTTGGGAAACTAAAAAACTTCTTCTCTTTTGATTGGGTTCATGGCATCCCACCAAACCCTGTCCACGAACTTCGAGACCTGCCCCCAATAATGGGGAAGCACCCGCATAAGGGGAATAATTTTTTGGCCAGGCTGGATTTTATTTCAGTTGGAAATGAATATGGTCATCGTGTCTTACTGCTTGAAATCCGTGAAACCTGACTTTTTTGTTAGTCAAATTCATTCGCTTTTTTAAATGTGGTTCGATAAAAATCTTTCCAATACTTTTTTTCTTGAAATCAAATTAACCAAATCCCGAGTCCCACTTTCAGAAAATTCAATGTCTTTATTAATGGTTCCAAAGGTCAAGTATTTTAGGGAAACTCCATTCTTTGCCCATTACAAGTGTTTAAGTTTCATTCAATTCAATTTTTAATTCATCAAGAAAAGATATTAAAAATTCGTTTCTCCTTTCTGCAATTTCTTTCGCTGTTTTTGTATACATTCTGTGTTTTACAATTAATAGGCGGTTGAAAAATAAATCTAATCCATATTTTTTTGAATTAGGTGTCCTGTTGTTGCAAAATGGGTCGGTTTCGCAGTAAAAAGGTCTTTTCATTTGTCCTGTTGAAGAAAATGTTCGCATTATTGAAATTGCTCCTGTTGCTTCAAGGCTATCAGCATCTTGCAATATTTTTGCTTCAATAGTTTTATGTTCCAAATTCTTAGAATATGAACAAGTTTTAATTGCATATTCTACGTCAGGTATTTTCTCTTTTGGATAATCATCAAATTTGCTTAAAATTTCTCTTGCATAATCCGCACTTTCGTTTTGCGCATTTTTTGAACGTTCATCATTTTTTTGGTAAATTATTATATCGTGTAAAATTGCTGCGGGTATTAATATTTCTAAATCTGCATCATCTTCATCCTTCGCTATTAACTCAACATTTTTTAATACACGCATCGCATGACTGAAATCATGAGAAGGGTCGTTCAATCCAATTTCATCTTTTGCTATGTCTATCAACTTATTTTTAATGTCTGTATTCATATTTTTCAGTTAGTTATGCACTATACACATCTTAACATTGCAAAACGATTAATTTTGTCAAGAATAACTATTCATT
>CAYZMS010000011.1:0-118664 GCA_964479625.1 uncultured Saprospiraceae bacterium | reverse complement strand
ACGAACAAATGCATGGATCGATGCATTCAGAGCTCTTTTGATCCGCTTTGAAACAGAGGCTCAAAATTGGCTGAGCTTACATTATCTGGCATTTGCTCTCATACTCCTCAGAATCTAAACAAATCATTTTTAAACAACTTCTTTCAAAAATAAAACAGATGCGAAACTTACAAAGCCTTGTTTTTATCCTACTCATGGCTATTCCCTGGGCCTGTGGTGATGCCAACAAGGATTCTATGACAGAGGCCTCCGAAGAATCCAAAGACGACATGGCACAATTTGTAGAGGATCCGGAATTCAAGGACAAACACCAGACACCGGGTGCCATTTCTTTCGAAGGGAAGGGCGAAATGATCACTTTCCCCACTGCTGACGGTAAAGAAGGAAGTGCTTATGCCCTCAATACCAGCGCCGAGACCGAAGACGTACTTTTTGTTATTCACGAATGGTGGGGTTTGAACGACCACATTAAAGCGGAGGCTGAAGCACTGGCCGAAAGCCTTGGAAATGTACGGGTCTTTGCCCTGGACCTGTATGACGGAAAGGTAACGGACGATCCGGACAAGGCAGGTGAGTTTATGCAAAGCGTTGATCCTTCAAGGGCTGAGGCCATTGTCCGGGGAGCCCTTGATAAAGTAGGGCCCGAAGCTGATATTTCTACTATTGGCTGGTGCTTTGGAGGAGGGTGGTCCCTTCGCACTTCTATCTTGGCTGGAGATCAGGGAGAAGCTTGCGTCATGTACTATGGAATGCCGGTCCAAAAGGCCGACGAACTAGCTCCTCTAGAGGCCGATATCCTGGCAATTTTTGCCGAAAAAGATGCCTGGATCACTCCGGAAGTAGCCTCTAATTTTCAGGATTTAGCCAAAGCGACCGGAAAAGATCTAACGGTTAAATCATATGATGCCGATCACGCTTTTGCCAACCCTTCTAATCCAAACTACGACAAAGAGGCAGCGGCACAGGCTAATGCAGGAGCCGTGCGTTTCTTAAAAGAAAAGATGTAATTCGATGTAGCAGCGGCTCCTAAATATTTAGGGGGCTCTGCTACATCCCACCCTCCTCTTTAGACTTGTCTGGGAAAAGAAGTTTGCTCCAAAAGCTTTTCAATTCTTCCCGGTTTCGCTCCCGGTCCTGAAGGCGTTCATTATATCGTCGCATTCTTTCAAAATATTCTTCATCAGTTTCATTATTACGCCTGCGCTTAATATCAATAGGAAGCTCAGGGTTACCACCCAACTCATTAAATAATCGTTGAAAAAACTCGGGATTTTCGTCATACTTCACCCACAGATCCTCGCTTAACATCGGGAAATCCAGGTAGTGAGGGCATTCGACCAGGTAAGCCAGGGTATCGGCCAGAGGTTCGAATTGGCCAGGTCTATAGTGACGCAGGCGCTCATCTTTTTTCACCTTTCTCATGTAATTTCCAAAAATGGGAAGGGCTGTACTTGAACCCTGACCACCTGACATCGTCCGAAAGTGTATAGAAGGTACCTCCGCCCCCACCCATACTGCAGTGACCAATTTTGGAGTGATCCCTACAAACCAACCATCCGATTGATTTTGAGTGGTTCCTGTCTTTCCGGCAACACCCGTATAGAGGCCAAATTCATAGTGTAAGCGGCGGGCTGTACCACTGTCCACCACCATTTCAAGCATCCGACGGGTGAGCAAAGCGGTTTCCTTGTCCAAGACCGGTTCGAAAGAATAAGGCTTTGGACGTTCAAATTCCACAAGTACATCTCCCTCACTGGTTTCTATTCGGTCCAGTGCGTGAAACGTTGGTCTTCGTCCATTATTGGCGATCGTGCTGTACACCCTGCACATATCCAGCAGAGAACCATCCAGGGCACCGAGGGCAATAGCAGGACCCTTGGGGATCTCTGATGAAAAGCCCATATCTTTTGCAAGTTGTCGAACGGGCTCCACACCAGTACTCATGATTAGGTCTACCGTGATGGTATTGACCGAATTGCTCAATGCACCTATTACCGAGTACACACCTCCGTATTCCCCGTCTGAGTTGCGAGGTTCCCAGTTTTCATATTCCGGGTATGCAGTTAATCGATTGGGGTAATAATCACAGGCTTTGACGCCTGTTCGAAGGGCCTGAGCATACACCACCGGTTTGAAGGTAGACCCTACCTGGCGCCGAGCTTTTACATGATCATATTTAAGGAAGCGATAATCGATCCCCCCTACCCAGGCTTTGATCAACCCTGTCTGGGGTTCTACACTAAGTAAACCGGAGCGCAACAGACTGGCATAGAACTTAACAGAATCAACGGTAGACCACTCCACTTCCTTTTCTCCTTGCTCCCAGTCGAAAACGGTTATACGGCGAGGGGTTTCGAGAGCTTGCTGCAGGGCTTTACCCTCCAATCCATTTGCTTTCAATTGCCGGTAGTGGTGGGTTTGTGAAAGCAGGCGTTCCAGCCCCTTCTTACCTCCCCAGGGCTCGCGGCCTTCCCATTCCTTATTAAACCGGGTTTGGTTCTCCTGCATTTGTTCACTTACCGCTGTTTCCGCCCAGCGTTGCAGGCGCGCATCAATAGAAGTAAAAATACGCAAACCGTCAGTGTACAGGTTGTACCCGCTACCATCCTCCTTTTTCAAGCCTTCCAGGGCATCTTCGATCTGGGGTCGAAGATGCTCTCGAAAATAAACGGCAAGTCCGTCGAGTTCTCCCAGTGGATGATACTGCACCTCCAAAGGCAATTGCTGAAGCGAATCGGCTTCTGCAGGCAAAAGGTATTTGTACCTGGTCATTTGCTGAATTACGGTATTGCGTCTACCCAGGGCACGATCGTGGTTTCGAACCGGATTATAATAAGTCGTTGCCTTTAACATACCTACCAGTACAGCAGCCTCTTCTACCTTAAGGTCAGCCGGGGACTTATCAAAGAATCGCTGCGCCGCTGTTTTAATACCAAAGGTATTTTCTCCAAACGGCACGGTATTCAGGTAAAGCCGAAGTAGATCTTCTTTTGTATATACACGCTCCAGGCGACGGGCAGTAAATAATTCACGAACTTTATTGACGGGAATAGTAAAAAGCCCGTAATCTTCCCGCCCGAACAGGTTTTTAGCCAATTGCTGGCTTAGGGTGCTGCCTCCTCCTCCGGATGCATCCCGCAATAAAAAGGTGCGCAAAAATACCCGGCCTAGAGCCCGAATGTCCACCCCTCCATGTTCAAAGAACCGGGCATCTTCGATAGCGATAAGTGCATCGATCACCACAGGGTTGATCTCCTCAAAATCCGCATTAACCCGGTTTTCAATAAAGTAACGCCCCAACAGCACCCCATCCTCCGAGTATAGCTCCGATGCATTATCGTTTCGAATATTCTTCAGAGAGGAATAGTCCGGCAAAGGACTAAAAGCGCCCAGATAGACGGAAAGAATGAAAATAAGGCTTACCAGCAGTAGCAGCCCCAAGGTGAAAAGGCTGTACTGTAAGCATTTCTTCCAGCTGGGCCGGTTATTCCATAACCTTATTGAAAGCGCTTTAACTTGTTCCCAGCACTGGAAAGCAAATGTTCTTATCCGTTGAAAGACGTCAGCCATTCGTTCGCGCATCTCATCCTTTTTTAAGCCCCATCCTAAATGTTCACACAGATCGGTAAGCCACCTTATTCTGGGCGTACAAACACATTCAACGAAAATTTTTCAGAAACCTGTACCTCGCGACCGTCAATTTCGATGGAAAGGGAATGATCGAACTCGCGCTTATTCAGCACTTTTATGGGTGTTTTTAAACCAAGCCCCAATTCAGTAAGGTATTGAAGAAAAGCAGCTGAATTATCACGCACTGCCACTAAGCGGCAGGATTGGGCGGGGGGGATCTCCGCCAGAGTAACCTTTT
This sequence comes from uncultured Saprospiraceae bacterium, assembly GCA_964479625.1. Lineage (GTDB taxonomy): Bacteria > Bacteroidota > Bacteroidia > Chitinophagales > Saprospiraceae > CAYZMS01. Next base: position 114,796 of record CAYZMS010000011.1, on the reverse strand, counting down.
TCTGAGGGGGTAACTCGCCCGCTGCTGTTGGTATAGGGTCACCGTGAGGATCGAATTGGGGGTAATCGAGCAATTGATCCAGTTTTTCGATTAATTTTGGGGACTTGATATGTTCTAACTGCTCAGCGACCTCGTGCACTTCATCCCAGGTAAAATCCAGCTTTTCGTAGAGGAAGGTTTCCCAGAGTCTATGTTTACGAATCAGTTGTAAGGCCAGTTGGCGCCCCAGGCTTGTCAACTTTACCTTCCCGTATTTTTCATAATCTACCAGCTCTTTCGCCTTTAGTTTTTTCAGCATGTTGTTGGCAGAAGCGGGAGTTACCTGCAGGTGGGTTGCCAGTTGGTTGGTCCCCACCCTGGTACGCTCCGGTTCAACAGAGAGGTAAAACAGGCCCTTTAAATAATCCTCTTCATTTTTACTTAGTGTGTTCAACATCATTAGATGATAGGGGGCTAGGAATGGAAAAAAGGTCGTTGGAATAACACTATTTTCAAAAATACGGAAATGTCTCCAACCCTGCCTGCTTTGATGTAATGTCGTGGAGTATCAACTAATCCCGTACGCCAGTGGTTAGACCTTTATAGAAAAATCAATTAATTACTAACAATACAGCTTGTATACAGGTATTTTAAAGAGGCAGTATTTAGCTTCGAAAATTTGAGAACATGGACCCAGACGAGGAGTTAAGGAAACCCTATTTCCAGAATGAATGGCACCATCTTCGGGTAAATCTATTGCAGTCTGCCAACTGGTTGCGCAGCGGAATTCGTGAATTTGTCGAACCCTTCGGCATTACCCAAAAACAATTTAATATCTTACGCATCCTTCGTGGTCAACCCCGTCAGGGTCCAGGTTTAACTATCCAAGAGATCCGGTCAAAGATGATCGACAAAATGTCTGATGCTTCCCGCCTGGTAGATCGCTTAAAGGCTAAAGGACTGGTAGAAAAAGAACCTTGTGTCATAGATCGTCGGCATGCGCGGGTCCGTATCACCAGGGCTGGTCTGGAACTTTTGGCTGATATCGATCAGGCACTCCCCCGTCTGGATCGGTTGGTTCAAAACCTGACGGAATCCGAAGCAATGCACCTCAATGACCTCCTTTATAAAATGCAGGGCCGGGATGGAGCGGCAAACAATTGAAAAAACAATCATATATCCAAACCACTTTCTAAAATGAACCAGAGCTTTATCGGCCTTTTTTCCTTCCTGATACTAATAGCCTGTGATTCGACCGACAAGTCAGGTACGGAAGATTCCCCTGCTTCCTCTTCGACAGCTCAGCGCCCCGAACCTGCCAATACCTTGGTTGCCAGTTTGGAAGAGGCCCATAAAGTAGACGCTTTTTTAGAAAAAGATAACATTGCTTTTGATATCACCTTCTTTTTTCGGGGGAAAAAACGCCTGGAAGGGTCTCTTTACAGTACAACTAATTCTAGCAAGGTCCGCCTGGATAAGGCGGACGGCCCATCAGTGGTATTTGACGGTGATCGCGTTATGTTAATGCCTGCTGATGCAAAATATTCAGGGGCTCGTTTCGATATTTTTACCTGGCACTATTTTTTTATGGCCCCTTTTAAATTAAGTGACCCGGGTACTCAATGGGAAATGCTGAATAAAGCTTCCCTTACCAGTGGAGATACTGTTTCAATGGAGCGTGGAAAACTGAGCTTTGAGGCAGGGGTTGGAGATGCTCCTAAAGATTGGTACATCGTTTACCAGGACCCGGAGGATGGCCTTGTGGAGGCTATGGCCTATATCGTAACCCTGAATAAATCCGTTGAAAAAGCGGAAGAAGAACCTCATGCCATCAGCTATGCCAACTATCAACTGGTGGAGGGCATCCCCATTGCCACAGAATGGAAAGTTTGGATGTGGACAGAGGAAAAGGGAATCCTTGACGAAATCGGTTACGCAACCATATCCAATATTCGATTCCTGGAAGAAACAGAGGATATTTTTAATATCGATGAAGACAAGGCAAGTCCTGTAAACCTGTAAAAAAACAAAGGGAAGGCTTACTTCACCCTAAACCCGGGCATAAGCATGTCATGGTACTCCGAAAGCCTTTTAATGTATTGCGCAAAAAAAGGACAAAGGGGCATGACCTTTAACTTATTTTCCCGCGCCCAGTCGAGGCCTGTTTTCGCTAAAGCCTTTCCCACTCCCCGTCCTGCAAAGACTTTTGGAACTTCGGTATAAGAGAAAATAATGCGGTCAGGGAGCAGAATGTATTCCGAAACTGCCAACTTGCCATCTAAGATGACTTCGAAGCATTTTTTTCTGTATTCTGGTTCACTTCAAAATCTGGAGCTGAAGGGTCCATGGTGCTAATCTTTAAATTTGATTTTCTTGTGGCTTCCGTCGCAAAAGGGTTTCTTGCCAGAAGCACCACAGCGGCAAAGTGCTGCATTTTGCTCGATTTCCACTACCTCTCCTTTAGCGTTTTTAACTTGCACAGGACCCTGGATTATTAATGGGCCGTTTGGCAAGGCTTCCACCTTTGCGCCTCCTTGCTGGTCCTCCACCCGTGGTTCGCCTGTAGCATTGAGGTAATAACTTAGCGCCCCGGACGGACATTGTCGAACCTGATCAATAATCGCTTCGGAAGCTGCGCCTTCCGCATTGATCCATGGCCGTTGATTAGTATTAAAAACATCCGGAAGACCTTTTACACATCGTTCGGAATGATAACACAGCCCTGGCTTCCAAACGATGGTTAGCTCACCGTTGGAATATTCTTTGGTACGTTTAATTGAATTCATAATAAACTAACAAGGACCCCGCATTTTGGTTTTTTGTATCTGTTAAAAAGGTTTAATCATTAATTTCTATAGAAAACTTTTCTGTAGAAATTAATGATTAGTAGATTTGGGGTAATTAAATACCTCAAAGGACATGAGTGCCTCTCAAGAAACCAAGCGAACTGGCTGGAAGAAATACTTTGATTTCTATCCTCCCGTTTTCATTCCCTCTGCAATTGTTATCGTTTTATTTATTGGCCTATCCCTTAGTTTTGGAGACCGCATGGAAGCTATTTTTGTGCAGCTTCAAACCATGGTTTCCAATTATGCCGGGTGGTTTTTGATCCTGAGCGTAAATGTGTTCGTGATATTCAGCTTCATTGTTGCATTTAGCAAATTCGGGAAGATCCGGCTGGGGGGTAAAGATGCCCAACCGGAATTTAGCACGGCTGCCTGGTTTGCAATGTTATTCTCGGCAGGAATGGGTATCGGTTTACTGTTCTTTAGTGTTGCGGAGCCGGTTTTTCATTTTACCAACCCTCCGGTTGAGGTAACAAGCCCGGCAGAAGCAGCTAATAATGCATTTAAGTTTACCTATTTGCATTGGGGCTTTCACGCATGGGCTATTTACGCGGTAGTAGGCCTCAGTCTTGCTTTCTTTTGCTTTAACCGGAATCAGCCGCTCACCATTCGTTCCGTTTTCTACCCTTTATTTGGTGAACGGATTCACGGCCCCATCGGGAATACCATCGACGTGTTAGCTGTAGTAGCTACCTTGTTTGGCCTGGCCACCTCACTGGGCTACGGAGTTAAGCAGGTCGGCGCGGGCCTGGAATACCTTGTGGGCTGGGAAAATACGGTCTATTTACAGGTCATTTTGATCACCGTGATCACCCTGGCAGCGACCACCTCAGTAGTATTGGGTCTGGACAAAGGTGTTCGGGTCCTGAGTGAGATGAATATGCGGCTGGGCCTGCTGTTTTTGGTGCTTGTTTTGTTGATAGGGCCCACCCTTTTTATTATCAACGGCTTCCTTCAAAATACAGGTGCCTACCTACAAGAGTTTTTCAGTATCAGCACCTGGGGGGAGACTTATACGGAAACCAACTGGCAAAACGCATGGACCCTCCTTTACTGGGCCTGGTGGATATCCTGGTCTCCCTACGTAGGCATGTTCATTGCACGGGTTTCCCGGGGACGAACAGTTAGGGAATTCATCCTTGGCGTCATTCTGGCTCCTACCCTCCTGACCTTTTTCTGGATGGGCACTTTTGGTGGAACGGCTATTTTCATGGAACTGGAGGGCATCGGAGATATTGCAGCGGCAGTGAACGCCAGTATTGATACGGCTTTATTTGCAATGCTCAAGGAGTTTCCTTTATCTGCCGTGACCTCCCTGATCGGAATTATTCTGGTCACGAGTTTCTTTGTAACTTCTTCGGATAGTGGATCTCTGGTAGTAGATAGCTTAACAGCAGGAGGAAAGCTGGACGCTCCGGTTGGACAGCGCATTTTTTGGGCTCTGATGGAAGGGGCAGTTGCTGCTACCCTTTTGCTGGGAGGTGGATTAACAGCCCTACAGGCGGGAGTACAGGTAACCGGCCTACCATTTGCCTTTCTTTTGTTGATTATGTGTTACAGCCTTTGGAAGGGACTTAAAAGTGAACAAGCGGAAATAGACCGAAAGCTGCGGCAACGAGAACGCCAATCCTATCAAAAAACTATCGCCGAATACCTTGCCAAACGCAAAATCAAGGAAGAACAAAAATCCAGCTGAAACTTTTACCGCCATGCTAAATACTAAATCTCTGGTCATCTGTCTGGACCTTACGGAAATGGACACTCTCCTCATCCGGTACACTGCTTACCTTTGCGATTTACTCCCGGAAGTAGAAGAGGTGCTATTCACTCACAATATCAACTTCGAATACGAAGCAGAGGCCGCAGCCATTGTGAAAAGCCTTGATCAGCCCCTGGAAACGGTTATTCAAAAATCCATAGAAGAGGACCTGGAGGATCACTTCCAACTGACAACCGGAAAAGCGAAAGCGGCAGTAAAGGTCACCCAGCATACATTTACCGCCCAACAACTGAGCAAGACAATCAAATCAGTTAATGCCGATTTGGTCATTGTGGGAAAAAAGAGTTCCTATCCTGGTACCGGGATAGTGGCAAAGAAGATGATTAGAGTAGGGGGTGTTAAAGCTAACATTTTGCTCGTTCCTGAAATCGCCCGGCTGGAAGTTGAGGTCTTTTTAGCAGCTATCGACTTTTCCTCTTTTTCCCTTCCAACTATCAAAACGGGGCTTAACCTTAGTAACCGCCTCCAAAACGGACGGTTCTTATGCCAGCACGTCCTGAAGGTGCCCGCAACTTATTTTCCCTATTTGCCGGTAGGTGACGTTATTCAATCCATGGCTAGGGATGCGGAGAAGAGCTGGAATAAATTTCGAAAGAAAAACAACCTGCCAGAAGAATTGGAGTGCACAATGACGCCAAATGCTGGGCGCTCTGTGGCCACCACTGTCTATCAGTATGCCCTGGAAAAGGGAGCCGATCTCATCATTCTGGGCAGAAAAGGAAGAAATAACCTTCCAAATGTCCTTTTGGGAAGCACCACTATACGAATGATAGAACTACCTACCCATATTCCTATTCTCATTTTACAGTAGTACCTTAAAGGAGGAAAAGAAATAAGACGGACTGTCTTTAAACCATCCGTTATAATTGTTTTATTTGCAATTCGTTAACCAATACTATAAGATGGTGTTAAACGACCTTATTGGGCTTTGATTTTACATGCCATTGAGCGTTATTTTAAAAAAATGATCATGAAACGGATAACTACTTTTTTATTCTTCACCTTTGCCTTAGCCTTATCTATTCAGGCACAACGTATTGCATATGTAGATGTCAATACACTCCTGGAAAGCATCGATGAATACAATGATGCCCAGGATGAATTAGATCAGCTTGCTGCCCGTTGGCGCCAGGAAATCGCTCAGGAATACGATAAAATCAAAAGTATGTACAACCGATACCAGGCTGAACAAGTCCTTTTGAGTGATGATGCGCGCAGGCAACGGGAAGAAGAGATCATGAATGCCGAAAAGCGGGTTCGCGATATGCAAGCCGCCCGGTTTAGTCCGGAGGGGCAATTATTCGAACGCCGGAAAGAGCTTGTCCAGCCTATACAAGATAAAGTGTACAGCGCAATTGAATCCTATGCCCAGGAGAGGGGGTATGATTTCATTTTTGACAAGGCCAGCTCGGTAGGAATGATTTTTACTAATCCTCAATACGATAAAACAGAGGATATTCTAAAACGATTGTAGCCAGAGATAATCGCTTACCCGCCTTGCCCATTGTTCAAATAAAATGGTATTTTTGCGCCGCGATACGGTAAAAGCCGTATCCGGTCAACGACTTTAATCGTTTTTTCAAGAAGTAAATTAACGCCTTAATGAAAAAGTTTATAAAAGCAGTAGTCGTGCTGGCAATCTGTACCTTGGCCGTTACCGGTATACAGGCTCAAAAGTTCGGATACATTAACTCTGCAGCCATCCTTGCAGAATTACCGGATGTTAAGGCTGCAGAAGCAAACCTGGAAGCCCTGCAAACCCAATTACAGAAAAAAGGGCAGGAAATGGTCCAGGATCTTCAAGCAGATTATGCAGCGGTGCAGGATAAGGTAGCGAAGGGCGAAATGTCCCCCAAACAACAGGAAACAGAAGCTGCCCGGCTGGAACAAAAGCAAAGCGCCTTGCAAACCTTCGAGCAGGAAATGATGCAGCAAATTCAAACAAAGCGGAATGAATTGCTGGAACCCATTTATGAAAAAATAAATAAAGCCATCGAAGAAGTGGCTAAGGAAAATGGCTATCAGTATATCTTTGATCAGGGAGTACTGCTTTATTCCAACCCAGAGGGCGATGTCAGCGAATTGGTCAAAGCAAAGTTGAATATGTAATAACGGTGTGCTTTTGAATAAAAAGGGATCGAGGCTCGTTTTCGATCCCTTTTTTTATTCTGTTGCTACAACTCTTTCCGTAAACTGGCTTTGGAAATCCCCAACTGATCCCGATATTTCGTAACGGTTCGTCGAGCAATTGCATAACCCTTTTCTTTTAGTAGTTCAGCCAGTTTTTCATCAGAGAACGGGCGCTTCTTATTTTCTGATTCTACAATCTCCGACAAGGTTTTTTTGATCTCCAGAGTAGAGATTTCTTCTCCCTCCTGGTTAACCATTGCCTCAGAAAAAAAATCTTTTAATGGTTTTGTCCCAAACTCCGTTTGAACAAATTTACTGTTGGCAACCCTTGAGATGGTACTCACATCCAAGCCAGTGATATCTGCGATATTCTGCAAGATCATGGGTTTCAGTTTTTTGGGATCGCCGGTCAGAAAATAATCATATTGGTAATGGAGTATAGCCTGCATGGTTCGGTACATGGTGTCATGGCGCTGCCGGATAGCGTCAATAAACCATCGGGCCGATTCCACTTTTTGCCGGACGAAGCGCAGAGTATCTTTTTCCCGGGAGGGGAGTTTACTTATAGCATCCTTACCGGCATATTGCCGAAGCATATCCCGGTAACTGTCGCTGATACGTAGATCCGGGGTATTGCGGGTATTGAGTTCCAACTCCAATTCTCCATCGCGGTTGTAAATGATAAAATCGGGCACAACGTATTGCTGGTTCCTGGAACTCGCGCCCCCGGCATATCCGCTGGCAGGTTTGGGGTTGAGTTTCTGGACTTCCTCCACGATCGACCTCAATTGACCTTCTTTAACACCCAGCTGTCGTTGTAAACGATCAAAATGTTTTTTGGAGAAGGATTCAAAGTATTTTCCCAGCATTCGATGAGCAAGCTGAAGACGACTGCGCTCTTCTTTCTCTGTGGAGGGGAGGTTTTCTAACTTATTTTCCAACTGCAAAAGGAGTGCTTCACGAGGATCTCTTGCTCCCACTCCGGGTGGATCCAACCGCTGGATTTGATGCAACACCTCCAGTATCTCGGCTTCATTCGTTTGAATGTTTTGTGCGAACAGCAAGTCATCTACCAGGGCGACCGGATCTCTGCGCAGGTAGCCATCCTCGTCAATACTACCGATCAGTTGCAGTGCGATAGTTTCCTGTTTGTCCGAATTCAGTTCCAGCAGATGCATTTGTTGCTCCAAATGCTCCCGAAAAGAGTATTCGAGGGCAATAGGGACTTGTTTGTCCTCTTCTTCCCCTCCATAATTCCCTGATTTTGAGCGGTAGCTGGAAGGGTCATCCTCCAGGTAATCATTTAAATAATCGTCCAGTTCAAAAGCATCTTCCTGTTGGCCTTCTTCGGAGGTTTCAAAGTCATTATCAAGTGGGTGTTCCAGCTCCCGCTCTTCCACGCTTTGCTCATTCTGCTCGGCTGGTCCTTCCTCCAAGGCTGGGTTGATCTCCAATTCCTCTTTTATGCGTTGATCCATCATTACAGTAGGCACCTGCAACAATTTCATCAACTGAATTTGTTGAGGAGATAACTTCTGGGCCTGGATCTGTGTTTGTCCTATTCTGGCCTTCATGGCAGTGACTTTCGCACAATATATCAGAACAATACTCCAAAAAAGCAACAAAGGGCACCCCGTAAAGGTACCAACTAAACCATTTATTAAACGGCTTTGGAAAAGGCAAGTTTCAGTTGATGGAAAAATATAAGCCCAGGATAGAAAAATATCCAAAAAGTGGCAAGGTTTTTGAAAAGCCAAAACCAGCTTGAATTTACCCCTGCTCTTACCGGTCCAAATCCCTACTTTTGTGTATTATGAAAGCAACGCAAAAATTAGCAGCTCTTCGGGAGGCCATGAAGGCTGCCGAGCTTGATGCCTATCTCGTACCCAGTAGTGATCCTCATCAAAGCGAATACACTGCCGACCATTGGAAGTCACGGGAGTGGCTGTCCGGATTTACTGGTTCTGCAGCCACGCTGGTCATTACTGCCCAGGCTGCAGACCTGTGGACAGATTCCCGATACTTTATCCAGGCGGAAAAAGAGTTAAAGGGCTCCGGGTTTACGCTACATAAGCAGGGGGCAAGCGGCAGTCTGGATTATATCGACTGGTTGATCGGTAATTTACCGGAGGGATCAACTGTTGGCTGCGATGGACGTCTGTTCTCCGTTCAGCAAATCCGCTACTTTCAGCGGGTCCTGGACCCGGAAGACCTACATCTCAACTACGATCATGACCTGATCCAATCGATCTGGACCAAGCGCCCCGGATTACCACAGGCTCCAGTATTCGAACACGAACAACACTTTGCGGGGCGAAGTCGACAGGAAAAGCTGCACCAGGTACGCAGAGAAATGGAGCAGTTGGAAATGCAATACTACCTGATCAGCGCCCTGGATGATATCGCCTGGCTGTTAAACCTACGAGGAGGCGATATCGAATACAACCCTGTATTTATCGCCCATTTGATCGTTAGCCTGGATGACTGTTTGCTGTTCGTAGACGAAAGCAGGTTTAGCCCTAAACTAAAAAAGCTGCTGGAAGAGGAAGAGATTATTATAAAGCCCTACGGTCAGGAGGTTGAATTTATTCAAACGTTAAAAGAACGGCAGTTTTTGCTTACCGACCTTTCTTCGACCAGTATTTATCATTACAAGGCTATCCCTGATGGTCTGGCCTATCCGGGTCGAAATATTGTCCAGGCACTAAAAGCAGTAAAGAATAATGTTGAGATCGCCCACTTACGACAAACCATGCGCAAAGATGGTATTGCTTTGCTTAAGTTATTCCGCTGGTTGGAAAGCGACCTGCAGCAGCGCACCGTGACGGAGTATGAACTTGGAGAGCAGTTAAAATCTTTTCGAGCTGAACAAGCCCATTATCAGGGAGAAAGCTTTGGGGCTATTGTCGGATATAACGGGAACGGAGCCATTGTGCACTACCGGCCCGATCCTAAAAGTTCAGCTTCCATACGCCGGGCAGGAATTTTGTTGCTCGATAGTGGCGGACAGTATCTTGATGGCACCACCGATATTACCCGAACGCTGGCTTTGGGCCGCCCAACGGATGAGCAAAAAGAGCATTTCACCCTTGTTTTAAAAGGACACATCGCCCTGGCTACTATTCAGTTTCCGGCTGGAACAAGGGGTGGGCAACTGGACATTCTTGCCCGGATGCCCCTTTGGAAAGCAGGGCTGAATTACGGGCATGGAACCGGACATGGTGTCGGTTTTTTCCTGAATGTACATGAACCGCCACAGGGGTTTGCCCCTAATCCTTCCGGTAGCCGGGGCAGCGCCATGCTTAAGGCAGGCATGGTCACTTCCAATGAACCGGGCTTCTATTGGGAAAACAATTACGGTATTCGAATTGAAAACCTGCTCCTCTGCGTGGAAGGGGAAAAAACCGATTTCGGTCAGTTTCTTAGATTTGAAACACTTACCTTATTCCCGATAGACCGAAAACTGGTGGACCCAAAATTGCTCACCAAGGAGGAAAAGGAATGGTTAAACGATTATAATCTCCGGGTGTTTGAAGAATTAAGCCCTTTAGCAGATCCCGAAGAAGCTAACTGGTTGCGCGAACATTGTATGCCGGTCCTGTAACCGTAAATTCATACCGGGAAGTGTCCAGGGCCTCTAGGCTTCCTCCCAAGTATGGAGTTTATTTTAATTGAAGATCTGAATTACGCTTTATGACGGAAAGCACTCAACAAGATATCAGGCAACTAAGCCTGGAAGACCTGCAAACCATTTTCGTGGAAATGGGCGAAAAGAAATTTCGGGCCAAACAGGTCTTCGAATGGTTATGGCAAAAAGGGGCGTATTCCTTTCAGGAAATGACCAACCTCTCGAAAGAGTTACGGGAGCAGTTGGATCTACGCTTTTGTATAAAAGCCCTGCAGCAAGACCAGGTACAATTCAGTCAGGATGGAACAATAAAGACCCGATTTAAACTTTATGATGGCCACCTTATCGAATCTGTTCTGATTCCCGTCCCGGAGGATAAACGCTTTACCGCCTGTGTTTCTTCTCAGGTAGGTTGTAGCCTTAGCTGCACTTTTTGTGCAACCGGAAAGATGAGGCGCATTCGCAACCTGGATGCAGCTGAAATTTTCGATCAGGTCGTTATGGTGAACCAACAGGCTGAACAACACTTTGGCCACCCTTTAACCAATATCGTTTACATGGGCATGGGAGAACCCCTGCTCGCCTACAAAAACGTTATGGCCAGCATCGACCATATAACGGCAGAAGATGGTTTGAATATGTCGCCACGACGTATCACCATCAGTACTGCGGGAATCGCGAAAATGATCCGGCAACTGGCAGAAGATAACAGCAAGGTCAATCTTGCGCTTTCCCTGCATGCGGCAGATGATCTAAAACGCAATGAGATCATGCCCATCAATGAAACCAATAATCTTGAGGCATTAATGGATGCGCTCGAATATTACTACCGAAAGACCCGCAACCGGATAAGTTATGAATACATTGCCTTCCGCAATTTTAATGATAGCCTGGAGGATGCAAAAAGGCTGGTACGTTGGTGTACCCGCTTCCCGGTAAGGATCAACATCATTGAATACAATCCCATTGATGGTGCCGATTTCGAGCGAGCGGAGGAAGATCAGATCAACCGTTTCGCCAGGTATCTGTTGGATCGAAATATCATGGTAACCGTTCGGCGCAGCCGGGGTAAAGACATTGATGCAGCTTGCGGTCAACTTGCGAACAAATAGCCTGTACCTCAGTTTTCAATGGTCCACTCCGTGCCTTCTTTTCCGTCTTTCAGCATGATGTTAAGCTCATTTAGGGTATCGCGGATCTTATCTGCCGAGGCCCAGTCTTTATTGGCACGGGCTTGCCGCCGAAGATCGATGATCAGTTGCATAACACCATCCAGGACCTCTCCGGTTCCTCCTTCTGCAGTGGTTTCATCCAGAAGGCCCAGAACATCAAAGATGTAATCTTTGAATGTTTTTTTAAGCAGTGCCAGGGTTTCGGCTTCGATCTCCTTCAGGGGAAGGTGCTCATCTTTGAGACCATTGATCCGGCTTACCAGTTCGAACAGACGGGCCAGTGCTTTGGGCGTGTTGAAGTCGTCATTCATTTCGGATCCTACCTGTCCGATCAATGCTCTGACCTCTTTGTCCAGCGCCCCGGCTTTGGCTTCTTTTACGGCCTCCATTCCCTGCAAGACTTTGTTAGCCTCCATCAAGCGGCGGTAGCCTTTTTCTGCCGCTTGCAAGCCTTCGTCAGTAAGGTCCAGTGGGCTTCTGTAGTGACATTGCAACATAAAAAAGCGTACCACCATCGGACTATAGCCCTTGGAAATGTGCTCGCTATCTCCGCTAAATAATTGGGTAGGCGAAATCGTATTCCCATCGCTTTTTGACATTTTAGCGCCATTGAGCAACAGCATATTGGTGTGCATCCAGTATCGAGCACCACTGCAGTTACAGGAGCCTACATTCTGTGCTATTTCATTTTCATGGTGAGGAAACTTGAGGTCATTTCCTCCCCCATGAATATCAAATTGTTCTCCCAGGTATTTGGTACTCATGGCGGAGCATTCCAGGTGCCAACCCGGGAAACCATCTGACCAGGGGGATTTCCACCGCATCAAATGCTCAGGAGCCGCCTTCATCCAAATGGCAAAATCTGCCGGGTGGCGTTTTTCTCCCTGGTTTTTCAGGTTATCCCTGGATTCTGCCAGTAAGTCTTCCATTTTTCGACCGGAAAGCTCTCCATAGATCCCCTTGTCTTCATAGAACTTCAGCGTATCAAAATAGACCGAACCATTCATTTCATAGGCAAAACCATTATCCAGGATGCGTTGCACCATTTCGATCTGTTCGGGAATGTGACCGGTTGCTGTAGGTTCGATAGAAGGCGGTAGAGCATTGAAAATACGCATCATTTCATGGAAGTTATTCGCGTATTTTTGAGCGACTTCCATAGGCTCCATAACCTCCAATCTTGCCCTTTTGGACATTCGGTCTTCTCCATCATCCAATAAGTGCCCGACATCCGTAATATTTCGTACATAGCGCACCTCATATCCCAGGTATTTCAAATACCTGAAGATCACATCAAAACTGGTGAAAGTTCTACAGTTCCCAAGGTGTACATTACTGTAAACAGTGGGACCACAAACATACATACCGACGCGCCCTTCATGCAGGGGTTCGAACAATTCTTTTTTCCGACTGAGGCTATTGTAAAGGTGCAAGTTTTCCATTGCAAAGTATTTGGGATGGCTTATTTCAAAATCCGATGCAAAGAAAGACAATTTATCCCCCACCGGAAAGCCGAGAATAGGTTAATCTATTCGAAAGCCAAGGTCGCTGATGACCGGTTGGTGATCCGAAAGGTCAATCCTTCCCACTCTAGTACCCAAAGGTACAAAAGCGCGATTGACAAAAAGGTAGTCGATGTGCAAACCCGGGATTTCCCCTCTGTAGGTTTGTCCCCATCCCTTACCGGCAGCAAGGAAAGTATCTGAATAAGGTTGTCCAAATTTCCGGTACACAAAAGAGGTGGGCAGGTCATTTAAATCTCCGCCAAGAATTAGGGGTTTTTCTTGTTGTATCCGGGCCAAAATCTGTCTTGCCTGATCGGCCCGGGTGATCGTAGTCCTTTTATACCTGGCTAACACAGACCGTAAGGTGCGCCAGGTTTCTTTATCCTGCACGTCGGGATGTTCCCAGAGTTGTTCTGCAGAACCCGTTATCGCATTCGATTGTAAATGGAAATTAACGAGCTGTACAGGTTTTCCCTGAATAGTAGCTTCTGCAATCAGGAACCCATTCGTTCCATTAAAATAGTTTGCCGTTTTAGGTTCAAGGGGATAGCGGGAAAAGATGGCCAATCGCTGGTCAGCCTCCCAAAAATTAAATTCCAGTCCCCGCTCCCGGAGCGCCTTTACCACCTCTTGTCGGTATTTGACCTTCGATCCAGCTTCCTGCAAAAACAGAATATCGGGATGGTAGTCATCCAGAAATGCCTCAAAATTCGGTAGGGGGGTCTGCTCCTGCTTGGAATCGGGAGAACGGAAACTGTGCACATTGTAGGTAATTACCCTGAATGGCTCGCCATTTAAAGAAACTTTTACAACACTGTTGGAAAATAATTGCCAGGTAAAAATAGACTTGGCATAACCGAAACCCATAAGAATTATTCCCAGGGGAAGCAATACATACCATTTTTTTTTTTAAAAACCAATAGGCGATCAGGGAAACATTAAAGACCAATAAAACTGGATATGCCAGGCCCAACAAACTCGCCGGCCAAAAAATAGAGGGTGCTATCAGTGTGCTTAAGTAAACTGCGGCCGTCAGGACTATCACTATCAGGGTGAGCCATCGCATCATTATTTCTTGCTGGCATTGAAAAGAAATTCCTTTTCTTCTTCTGACAAACTATCATAGCCGGAATCCTTGATTTTATCTAGTATGGTATCCAGCCGATTCTGATGGTCATCACTTCTTCCAGCATCAGGCGGAGCTGCCTGGCCACGCCCGCTGCGAGCGGCCTTTGTTGCCTTTGGACGCGGGTTTTTGTAAACCGGCCTCGGGCCTTTGGGAGGCCGATTCCCCGAGAACAGATTTTGAAAAAAATCGAAAATGCTATCCAGAAAGTTATTCACCGGCCGGGTCCAATCATTACCATCCTGCAATTGCCGGGTCAGAAAAAATCCAAGGGCCACTCCGCCCAGGTGTGCAAAACTTCCCCCTGCATTATTATTATTAGCAATAGCCAATAAATCCAGAACGATCAAAGCCAGGACAATAAATTTTAATTTCACGTCACCAATGATCAGCAAACGCATAATATAATCCGGCGCAATGATACCTGCGGAAGCAACGATGGCCATTACCCCGGCTGAGGCTCCCAATGCATAATGGGTACCGTCTGCTCCATATGGAAGAAGGTTAGCTGAAATGAAAAACACCAATGCGCCAACCAAGCCCCCCAATAAGTAAATGGGAAGCACCCGCTGATTCCCGATAAAATCACCTACGATCCGGCCAAACCAATACAGGATTAACATATTGAACAGAATATGAAACACCCCAAGGTGCAGGAACATACTGGTAAGCAAGGTCCAGGGTCGAAATAATAATTCCTTCCAATCCGAGGATACCATAAAATACTTAATAAACCCTCCGGACACCTCCGGCGGTAAAAACACCCGAACCAGCACAAAAAATATGAATACCCCCAGGTTTGCCAGGATAATGCGGGTGATCATATTCCCGTAGCTAAACTCCCGTTTGACATCTTCCCAAATCGACTGCAACATGATCCGATAGTTTTCTAAAACAAAGTTATCACCTTCCTCAATAAACCACAAACATCTAGAAGCGGCTACCGTAGCGTCTCCAATACAAAATCAATAATAGCCCGAATAAAGCTCCTCCTACATGGGCAAAGTGTGCAACTCCTGAAGTTGTTCTACTAAAGCCCAAAAACAACTCCAAGCCGGCATAGATCATTACGAAATACTTCGCCTTCATCGGAATGGGTGGGATGAGTAACATGATCCTGCTATTGGGATACAACCATCCATAGGCTAGTAAGAGCCCGAATACAGCTCCGGATGCACCCAGAACCCGGTGAACCGATAAATCCGCACTGGACATCATTCCAGTTTGAAACTCAATATAAGTAACCAGCATATGCAAGGCTAGTGCACCGAAACCTGTAAAGAAATAGTAAAACAAAAATTTGCGTGGGCCCCATGCGGCCTCTACTGGAGGGCCAAACATGAAAAGGGCAAACATATTAAAAAATAGATGGGTAAAATTCCCATGCATAAACATATGTGTGACGATCTGAAAAGGTTGAAAGAAAACCGAAGTTGGGTAAAACATGGCAAACATATCTCTACCCCACAGACTCAGGTTCCCTGCTCCTTCTTGAATCATTCGGTAATTGGGTTCTCCCAATAGACCAGCTCCAAAAAAGGCCAAAATATTGATAATCAAAAGGTGGCGCACCACCCCGGTGATTCGGTACATAAAAAAGTTGATTTAAGCCTGAAACTGTTTTTCCAGGGCATTCAGTTCAAAGGTCATAAAGCAATTTCGACCAGTTGGGCTTTTTTGCGGAAGAGTGCAGGCAAAAAGCTTATCGATCAGCGTTTGCATTTCTTTAACTGTAAGGGCCTCTCCCCGCTTT
Source organism: uncultured Saprospiraceae bacterium (assembly GCA_964479625.1). Lineage (GTDB taxonomy): Bacteria > Bacteroidota > Bacteroidia > Chitinophagales > Saprospiraceae > CAYZMS01. The sequence goes on along the minus strand of CAYZMS010000011.1, from coordinate 98,877 downwards.
CGGGCACCTGACTTAGCCAGTGAACGCGCCAGGTTCTCTCTTGGTTCCAATTGTAGTGCCTGTCCATTCTTATACTGTTCCAACAGGTTTTCTATCAAGTCGGATTCTGAGCTTCCCCCTTTTAGGTAGGGTGGCAGACCATTGACTATAAAGGTATTGCGACCAAAAGGTTGTAGATCGAACCCCAACAGATTGATATCCTCTAAAATTTCTTCCATCAGGGCGGCATCGGATGCCCCAAATTCAAGGGTTACAGGAAAAAGTTGTTGTTGAGGTCGCGTTTCGTTTTCCTCCAGCGCCTGAAGTAGCTCTTCGTACAAAATTCTTTCATGGGCCGCTTGCTGATCGATCAGTAAAAAGCCCGATTTAATATGGCTGACGATATAGCTGTTGTGTACCTGATAAGGGGCCTTATAGGTTTGCTCCGCATCTGTTCGTAGCGATTGGTCTTCCTCTTCTTCCCACTGGCTTTCGATGGTGAGCGTTCGGGGTATATCGGGCGTAGGGTTCACTGGCTCTGCTCCCAGGCTTTCATATAGTTTTTCCCAATGTTTGAGGTTGTTTTTTTGGCGTTGTTGATCGAAATTTGGGGCCGTAGGGTTACCTGAAGATGGAGGGCGGCCCTTGTTTTGGTCTGGCTTTATCGGAGGTATGGCCATAAGCCCGGGATCCTGATCAAAATCCAGGGTCGGCATAGCTCCATGTCGACCAAGCGCATGCCGTACTGCAACACGCAAATAGTGGTACACCAGCCGTTCATCTTCAAAATTCACTTCCTGCTTGGTCGGGTGTACATTTACATCGAGATGCGCTGGATCTATATCCAGGAAGATCGCATAAAGTGGATAAGCTCCTTCGGGAAGCAGGGCTTCATAGGCCCCCATAAGTGCGTGGTGCAGATAACCACTTTTTATAAATCGATTATTAACGAAGAAAAACTGTTCCCCTCTGGTTTTCTTGGCATGCTCGGGCTTTCCTACGAAGCCCCGGATACGCAGGACGTCCGTTTCTTCTGAAACGGGCAGTATTTTGGTGTTAATGTGTCGTCCGAACAGATTTACGAGTCGCTGGCGAAGCTTACCTGCGGGTAAATGTGCCTGCTCTGCCCCATTATGGTGCAAACTGAAGTGAATGTCCGGATTTGCGATGGCCACACGATTGAATTCATCTACAATGTGACGCCATTCCACTTTATCGGACTTTAGAAAATTGCGTCGGGCCGGTACGTTGAAGAATAGATTTTTCACCGCTATGCTTGTCCCAGGAGCGGTTTGGCAAGGCTCCTGCTTTTTGACCTCTGACCCTTCAATAATCAGTCGGACGCCCATTTCTTCAGCATGTTTGCGCGTTTTCAACTCAACTTGAGCTACTGCCGCCATGGAGGCCATTGCTTCACCCCGAAACCCCATTGTTCGAATGGCAAAAAGATCTTCTGCTTTTCGGATCTTGGAGGTAGCGTGCCGGGCAAAGGCCATCCGAGCATCCGTTTCGGACATCCCGCAGCCGTCATCAATCACCTGAATGAGGGTACGCCCGGCATCTTTAACAATTAGTTGAATAACACCACTACCAGCATCAACCGAATTTTCAAGTAATTCCTTTACAGCAGAAGCTGGCCGCTGAATGACTTCACCGGCTGCGATTTGATTGGCAATATGGTCGGGTAGTAGCTGAATGAGATCAGCCATAAAGTAACAGTTGCTTTAATTTGAAACGGGAGAATCCCCACCCATAAATTGTGAAAGTTCGGGTAATATCTCGTATAAAAATAAAAGAACAGAAACGATTAACACAATCATAATGCCCAATAGCAAGAGATTTGATTTGCGCACCTGCTTCCGGCGATAGCCTTTATCCGCCAGATATCCGCGTCGCATTCCGCTGGCTATGCGCGCCTTCATGGCCTCCGCTCCGTCTTGTTGCAACATTTCGATGCGTTTGAGTCGCTTTTCTAATAGCTCCTTTTCCTCGTCCCAGTACCGGGGTTTATAATCATACCGCTGATGCTTGGGCGTTCGAAATAGATTTTTAAATAAAGCCATGCTAAATTTTTTTTGGCAAAAAATAAACCATTCGGTCTTGGAGGGGCTTACCGAATAAAATACGATTTTTGGCTTTCTAAAGAAAGTCGATTTAAGCAGTTCTGTAGAAGGTACTTACTTTGTTCCGGTGTATCTTTATCCTTCCCGTATTCGATCTCAACCCTTACGGCTCTTTGGTTGTAATGCAATGCATACCTTTGACAATAATTTTTTGGCTACGCGGCCTAAACGTTGAATGACATTAATACGCCATAATGAGTGAACTGATAAAACACGAGTGCGGGGTTACCCTCATTCGCTTACTCCAACCCCTGGAATACTACCAGGAAAAATATGGGTCAGCGCTTTACGGCCTGGAAAAATTGCGCCTGCTCCTTCAAAAAATGCGTAACCGCGGACAGGACGGTGCCGGTATGGCCACCATCAAACTCGATCCTCAACCAGGGAAAAAATACATCAGTCGCAAACGCAGTGTAGCTTCCAACTATTTGGATGATCTTTTCGATCAGGTCTGGCGACGTTTTGCAGACCTTTCACCAGAACAACTCAACGACGCCAAATGGTTGAAAGAAAATATGCCTTATACCGGAGAAGTACTCCTGGGGCATCTTCGCTATGGAACCCATGGCGATAATTCGATCGAAACCTGCCACCCCTTTTTACGGCAAAACAATTGGATCACCCGTAACCTCTTGCTTGCCGGCAACTTTAATCTTACCAATGTCGATGAGCTATTTGAAGAACTCGTTGAACTGGGTCAATATCCCAAGGAAAAATCTGATACCGTAACCGTTCTCGAAAAGATCGGCCACTTCCTGGACGACGAAGTCCAAAGGCTGCACACCTGGTTCAAACCGGACGGATATACCAACCAGCAGATCAATGAACTGATCTTCGAAAACCTCGACCTTCAACGTTTGTTAAGGCGAGCCAGCCGGAAATTTGACGGCGGATATGTCATGGCAGGCATGATCGGCCACGGCGACGCCTTCGTGATGCGGGATGCAGCAGGTATCCGGCCCGCTTTTTATTACTATGACGACGAAATAGTGGTGGTTGCCTCCGAACGCCCTGCCATCCAGACCGCCTTTAATGTTCATATTGATAAGGTCAGGGAATTACAACCGGCTCACGCACTGATCATTAAGAAAAATGGGACCGTTGCAGAATTACCCTATACCGATCCACTCCCACCCCGGCCTTGTTCGTTCGAACGCATTTATTTTTCCCGTGGAAATGACCGGGATATTTACCTTGAACGCAAACAGTTGGGTGCCCAGCTTACCGATAAGGTGCTCAAAACCATTGATTACGACTTCGAAAACACTGTATTTTCCTATGTACCCAATACCGCTGAGATCGCCTTTCTCGGCCTAACTGACGGACTGATCGAAGCGCTTTCCCAATTGCGCAACAAGAAGATTAACAAACTGCATGACGAAGGTAAGTTTAAAGCCAAAAAGGTGCAAAAGGTACTTGATCTGGAGGCCAGAGTGGAAAAGATCATCGTCAAGGATGCCAAACAACGCACCTTCATCGCCGATACCACTGCCCGTGGAAAACTGGTATCCCATGTTTACGATGTAACTTACGGTATTGTTAAAAATAATGTGGATACCATCGTTTTGCTGGATGACTCCATTGTACGCGGCACCACCCTCCGAGATAGTATTCTCCAGATCGTTGCCCGCCTGAAGCCCAAAAAGATCGTCATCGTTTCTTCAGCACCCCAGATCCGTTACCCCGACTGTTACGGCATTGACATGTCTCGTATGGGAGAGTTTGCCGCCTTTCGTGCTTTGGTGGCCCTGCTGAAGGAGAACGGTAAGGAAAGTATATTACAAGAGGTCTACGAATGTTGTAAAGCCCAAGATCACTTGCCCAAGGAACAGATCAGAAACGAAGTTAAGCGTCTCTACGAAGAATTCTCTTACGAAGAGGTCTCTAAAAAGATCGCTGAGATCCTTACTCCGCCCGATCTGGAGCCGGAGGTGGAGATCATTTATCAGACCGTGGAAGGCTTGCAGGCTGCCTGCCCCAAAAACAACGGCGACTGGTACTTCTCCGGCAACTATCCTACGCCCGGTGGTAATCGCGTGGTCAATCGATCTTTCATCTATTATATGGAGGGCCGCAATGAACGAGCGTATTGATCGCAGGCGGTGGTAGTGTTGGATCATCACTACCACCGCCACATGAAGTGTACAATAGCTCCCAATAAAAACAATGCACGTTGTTTGTAAAAAGCAGTCTTCCCTTTTGAAAATATTGCTTTACGCGGCGGTCGCAATGATCCGCCGCATAGAGTAATTCCTAAAAACCTAAAGATCGCGCACCAGGTTTTTTAAAGAGCTTGCCAAATCCACTCCCTCCTTTAGGTTTGGGTCTGGGTTTGGCAGGTCAAAAACCTGCCGTACCGGCACAACCCCTGCCCAGATATCCAATTCGTAATCGGGAGCATCATCGCCGGGAGGCCCCGTCCGCACTTTCGATGAGGCTTCCTCGATCTTTACTTCCAGGACTTTGGTCGCTTTCAACTCATTTTCAGTAGGGTGACGAGCTTCCTCCCAGCGACCGGGCAGCATTTGATCCGACACCACTTTCAAGGCGGCCATTTTTCCTGTAGGATCCTCAATTTCCAGGGCTGTTCCGAAAAGCACTACGGACTGGTAATTCAAACTGTGATGAAATGCTGAGCGCGCCAATACCAATCCGTTCAGCCGGCTTACGCATATACTAACCGGAATACCCTCCTCTAGGGTTTTCAGCATTCGACTTACGGCCGATCCATGCAAAATGATCGTATCGTCCCGCCTGCCGAACATAGTAGGGATAACAACGGGGTATCCTTCGTAAACGAAGCCCACATGACAGAGGAATTCCTGATCCAGTATGTTATAGATAGTTTCCTTGTCATAAGCACCACGGGAAGGGATCCTGCGCAGTTTGCTTTTGTTCTTGGTCTCGTTCATAACTCGATCGTTCGATTTTGTTGAAGTGCACGGGTAAGTTGCTCGGTAAGTTCGGGTAAAACCGTTTGAAATTTATCGGGAAAGTGCAACAAATGGACGATGGTAGCAGGGAGGGGCTCTACATCCGGCCGACCGATCCAGTCAACTATTGCCTGCTTATGAAACCCACTAACCATTTGTAATTGCTCCCAGATTGTTTCAGGTAATTCAGGCCAGGAGATTTCAGGGTGGATCCGTATCAGGGCATGGGCCAATTCATGCATGCCCAAATCGTAAAAATGCTGCCATTGAGTAAAACCTTTCAATACATGTTGAGCTGAAAATAACAGGACTCCATCCTCTTCATACAGTTCCGAGGCGTGGAATTGTAAATACTGTGGTGAGGGAAAGGGCTTTGGATATATGACAATAGTTTCGAAAGGGGTGAACTGAAAGTCTGCCATACCCCAGGTGAGTTGAACAGCACTGGCGGCTAATGCTAGAGAAACTTCCTCGGGTAATTCATCCTCTGCCTGACTTTTAAAATTTTGGGAAAACTGCCAAAGCCGTATTCGGCTTTCAGCCCTTTTCCGCTCTTCTGCATTCAGGGCTTGAAAAAAGGGATCAAACTTCTCCAAAAAGTGTCTGCCTACCTGGTCCAGTTTAGGAGGGAACCGCTTGTACCACCACCAGTCGATCTGAGGCCCCAGTGGAATGATCGCTCCGAGCATGATACCGGGTGGGATAGCCCAAAGGGCATAGGACTCCTCATACCGCCAGGCTAAAACCAGGAACAGAACAACGGCTAAACCAAAGGGTAAGGCCAAAACTCGATGCGGCATAATTCCTGCGATTTACCGCAAGATAAAAAATCAAACAGCATTTTCTTCCAGTACTACAGGGGGCTCTGCCATCAATTCTTCTTTCACAGGCTCATCCTTGATCAGCCAGCGTATAAGGACCGGGATCAGTAAAAGATCACTAACCACAGCACTAAAAAGGGTTAAACTGATCAATAAACCAACATAGACACTGGGGGGGTGAACAGAAAACAACATGATCAAAAACCCAAAAAATAAAACAATGGAGGTCAGAATAATGGCTTTACCCGTCTCCGTAAAGGTGATTTGGAGGGATTCTTCCACACTCTTTCCCTTATTTCGAGCCAGTTTGAATTTGCTTAGAAAGTGAATAGTATCATCTACCGCAATTCCAAAAACTACCGCAAAAACGATGGAAATGCCCGCCTCCAGTTCAATGCCCAGGAAACCGAGTAAAGCCCCAGCCATTACTAAAGGGAACGCATTGGGGATAAGGGAAATGAGTATCATTTTCCAGTTTTGGAATAACAAGGCCATCAACAAACTGACAATGATCACCGCAAAACCCAGGCCCTCTAAGAGATTAGCCCGAATATACTCCGCGTTTTTGTCGATGATCATGCCGGTTCCCGTTTGCTTCACCTCTACAATAGTAGTATCCAGGTTACTGGCGGCCCAGCGATCCACTCGCTGGGAAAATTGCTTTATACTATCGGCACCGATGTCTGCTATTTTCGAGCTGATCCTTGCTTTTTTCCCGTCTTTACTAACCAGCACATTCATGTTGGCCTGTGGAATTTGGTCCACTGTTTTTTGATATCGCTCAAAGGTCGCTTCATCCTCTGGAAATTGGTATTCAGCGATCTGGTTGGCCCGAAACATTTGCCGGACACTCTTGTATACCGCCGTCGGAGAAATGATCCCTTCAACATAGGGAAAACTCCTCAAATGCTCTTCCAGCTTATTCAGTTCTTTCATAAAGGCATAATCCTTCACCTCATACCCAGGCTGAGCAAACACCGCAAACTCAATAGGACGAAAACCAACTAATTCCTTTTCGAAGTACCGGAAATCTTCCGAGATCTTTGCATTTCGAGGTAGGTTATTAAGGATAGAATAATTAGTAGAGATCATAGAGATCCCCCATAAACTTAGGCCAAGAGTTACCACGCTGCCCCAGGCTATGGCGCGACTGTTGTTCCGGGTGAATTTATTAAGCCGAACCAGGCTATTTTCCCAAAGTTCCTGGCTGCGCCCTAGCCTGATGATCTGGTCAATTCGAAACCAACTTAAAACTGCGGTAGTAAACAATACAACGGTGAAATAGGCAATCAAAACACCCGCTGCGGAATTGATTCCAAAATCTTTAATAGGACCTACCCGGCTGGTCATCAGAGAACCAAAACCTATGGCGGTAGTAACCGAAGTGAGCAAAGTCGCCAGGCCAATTTCCTTGATGGTGCTCCGAATAGCTTGCCTGCGGTCAATGCCTTTTCGAAGCTCATCGATGTATTTCGACATAATATGTATCACATCACTAGTCCCCACGATGATCATCAAAACGGGGTATAAGGCCGACATGGCATTTAGTTCCCTGCCAAAACCACCCATGAAACCCATAAATAAAAGCATCCCCAACCCAATCGAGAAAAGGGCCACACCTACCCCCCAGGGTTTCCGAAAGAGAAAAATCATAATGATGCACACCAAAATCCCGGAAACGATAGCCGAAAAGGTAATCTCCCGTTTTTGCATGGCCACCAGTTGGGTTTGGAAATAGGGGCGGCCTAAATAATAGTATTCGGGAAAAGCATATTCAGTAACCAGGCCATCTACTTCCTCCATCAGTTCTTTTGCCTGATCCAACTGGATGGCATCAATAACTTTCAGGTAAACAACCAGGGCAGTTGCATCTTTGGAGATCAGGTAACCGGAAAATCGTTCATCTTGCAATAATCGTTGCTTATCCCTATCGTAGCGATCCGGCTGGTCAATATGGATAGCCGGAACGCTGGTAATGGCAAAGGGCGTTTTTATCGGATACCTGAGTTTGGTCAGGGACTGGACGTCTTCCACATAGGGAAGATCCCGACTTGCGAGGGCGAAATCGTGAACCTCCTGCAAAAAGGTTTGATCAAAAGCTCCCTCCGGTCGCCTTAGGGCGATCAGCATAAAGTTATCGTCCGTTTCGAACTCCTTTATGAACTCCTGGAAAAAAGCAAGGTCTTCATCGTTCTCCGGGAAGAACTGCTCAAAATCAAAGGAAAACTTCAAGTGAAAAAGAAAATAACAGCTTGCTGCGGCAAGAACTGTAAAAAGACCGATGATCAAAAGGCGAGATGACTTAGTCATATGTGTGATTAAGGCTGAAGAGTTGAACGAAATCCAGGATAAACAAGAGGAAACGACCGGACTCCTATCGACTTACGAACCTTTCTCCACCTCAGTTTAAACGGCATGAAATGAGGCATAGTATTTCCTTCGTTTCCTTGCACATACCCAATAGCTGTTTGTTAAAATTGTTGGCGGGAGAGACCTAAAACTGCTCTTTTGACTTCCTTTTTACTCTTTTAGCTGTCCGGGATCAAGGATGATATTTGGCAATCCCTATCCCGGATTATTATATTTCGGGAATCCTGAATGATCAGGCTTTAAGTTAAAATCCTTTCATCAGCTTTTTGTATATGGATCGATTGCTGCAAATACCTGACCCTCTTGTCCCGTACCGGGAGAAAATTTATGCGGCCCGCTGTGACTTTATTCGAATTAGCTTAGAGGAATCACTACCGGACCATCCCTGGTCCAGTGAGGTAGGTGGCCAACCCTACTTGCCCAAAAATGTTTTATTTCCTATGAATCCCAAGGGCCGCCCTTTATTTTTTCTGGCCCAAATTAACTTCGGGGAAACGCCCGCGCTTCCCCCCTTTCCAGATAGCGGTATACTTCAATTTTACATTAACGATGACCAACTCTTCGGCCTGAAGCCCGGGATGCCTGAAAAGCAGGAAGGTTTCCGGCTGCTGTATTTTCCGGAAATCCTCAGAGAACCTGCAGCTTTAGAGCAGGCCAGCTTTCCTAAGCGGAGCTATGGCAGGCTACCTTTAGAACCATTTCAAACCTATACCATGTCTTTTGACCTCGCCACCGAGTGGATGGGGCCCGGAGATTACCAATTTGAACAACACTTCGGACCGGATTTTATTCGAAGCTTCAAGGATGAAGCAAACGATGTTTGGGATTATTTTTACGAATTAGGTCACAATGCGGGCCATAAGATCGGAGGATATGCCTTTTTCACTCAGGAGGATCCCCGGAATGTAGAGGCCCCCATGGTACTTTTATTTCAATTGGACTCTGACTCCACACTGGACATTCGATGGGGCGATATGGGCATTGCCAACTTTTTTATTCGGGAAAGGGATCTGGTGGAGAGGAATTTTCAGCGGGTTTTGTATAATTGGGATTATTCCTGATTCGAATGACTTCCATGAGAAAAACAAAACCTTTACCTGCCTCAAAGGAAACGGGCCGAATAGAGGCAGGCTGTGACGAGGCGGGCCGGGGATGCCTGGCGGGTCCTGTTTTTGCTGCTGCTGTCATTTTGCCGGAAACATTCAGCCACCCTCTATTGCGTGACTCCAAACAATTGAACGCCTCAGAGCGACTGATGGCCCGTAACCTTATCGAACAGGAAGCCATATCCTGGGCTGTAGCTGCACTCTCCCCAGCCGAGATTGATCAATTCAACATCCTCAATGCATCCTTCCTGGCCATGCACCGAGCATTGGAACAATTAAAGACGCCTCCCCAATTTCTACTTATCGATGGTAATCGCTTTACACCGTTCGGCGACCTACCCTTTGAGTGTATAGTCAAAGGAGATAGTAAATTTGCCTCCATAGCTGCAGCCTCCATTTTGGCAAAAACCCACCGGGACGCCCATATGATGGAACTGGCAAAATCTTTTCCCGAATATGACTGGCAAAAAAACAAAGGATACCCAACCAAGGCTCACCGCATCGCTATTCAGCAGCACGGCCCATGTGTTCATCACCGCCAGAGTTTTCGGTTACTTCCGCAACCCGTGCAAGGGCAATTGTGGAAAAATTAGGTGCCTACGTCCACAATTGCTCCGGATAGCGTCCGGCTTCCGTAAGTCGTTCGAAGGCCTCCTTTACCATGGGCTTGTCTTCCTGATAGGTAACACCATACCATTTATCTGCACTGGGCAGAACGGAAAACTTTACCTTGCCTTCTTTGATCAGTCGGTTGGCAACCAGAGGAATGAAGAACTCCGCCCGCGGTTGGTCACGATGGGCCTCCACAAATGCTATGAAGTCGTGGTGCATATATTCGAATATTTTAGGGTGAAAACCCCAAAAGTTCATAGATACCAAGGTCTCGGGTTGCAAGAAAGGCCGTTCTCCCTGCTCTCCCTGATAGGTAATTGAACCATCTTCGTGGCGCTGGATTTTCATACGTTCCTCCACATCGGTCAAAAAGCCATCTTCGTCCATACTGCAAACACCCCGGTTGACATGCCCGGCGTCAGAAAGGGTTTTGTCCAATTGATAACCCACCATTGAATAATGGTCAGGACTGCATTTTTCCTCCAGGAATCGAGCCATGGATTCGAAACCGGAAATTCCGTAATAATCGTCTGCATTGATCACTGCGAAAGGCTCGTTAATGAGATGCCGGGCTACCAGTACTGCATGAGCAGTCCCCCAGGGTTTTTCCCGTTCGGGCCATTCCGTTATCCCTTCAATAGAAGAGTCAAATTCCTGAAAAGCGTATTCTACCTGGATCTTACCGGTAAACTGGTCGCCGATTTTCTGTTTGAAAACATCCTCAATATTCTTTCGAATAACAAAAACGACCTTTCCAAAACCGGCACGAACCGCATCGTAAATAGAGTATTCGATCAAGGCTTCTCCGTGGGGTCCGAGTTCATCAACTTGTTTGAGTCCGCCATAGCGACTGCCCATGCCGGCAGCAAGAATGAGTAGAGTGGGTTTCATTGGTTCTATTTTTGAAGTAAAAATAACTTGCTGCTTTTACTTTTTGTGCATGCACTCCCGTAGGAAGGGCTGCAGGCTTCGCTCCACCTGCCAACGGCGCCAGGCATAACCGGTTCCCAATGCCAGGCAACCCAACAGGAAGATACTGTTTCGGGAGCCCTCGATCAAACTGGCGTGCATAGGATAGAAAGGCCGAACCAACAACACCTCCAGTGAAATAACCAGAGCGGCCATTAAAAACAGGAATACCCCCGTAGCCTGGGCTAGTTTTATGGGTTGGCGTTTTTGTTGAGAGAGGTTTTTACGCAAAAGGGAATGTGCATCTTTCCGGTAAGGATCGATACGGATCAATTCCCGAAGGATGTGGTCAGCCTTTTTATATTCCCGAAGGTTATAAAAGGAGGCAGCCTTACGAAACAACAATTCACGAAAAAGGTCACGCCCTTTGTAAAGGGTAATATTTTCCAGGATAGTTTTCTCAATAACCAGGTCTACCATAAGCAAATGCTTCTGATAGGCGCCGATCTCAAAGAGGGCATCCACGTAGGCCGTTAGCAATTCGAAGAATTCCTCCTCATCCAGTCCTCGGATTTTTTCTTCCCAGCGCTCGTAATACCGTACGATATCCCGGTAAGCCTGGGGGTCGATACATCGAAACTCGCGATAAACCTTTGAATGATAAGTAGACTGAAAAAGGGACATTATACAGCATTTAAAGCATATAAAACAGGTTTACTGGGGCTTGCGTCCATCTCCAGGCCAATGATCTGCAGATTTAGCAAATAATACCCGTCCGGAACAGTACTGGGAACGTAAATGAGTTCCGTAATGGTAGCCTGGTATCGAATATTATCCGGGTAACACCAAAATGCCTTATGAGCAGCCAATTTACCTCCATCCTCCTCCCGATCCACCGATGGCAGGTCCAGAAGTAGATGGTCTATGCCGCATTCTACCAGAAATTGGACGGTCTCTGCTGTCAAATAAGGAGGATTGGCTCCTGAGTAATTAGTTCGAATTTTGAGATCATCGTTGGGCAACGTTCGAATGATCAGTGCTTTAACTTCATTCGGCTCCAAAATGTTTTCCATTTCTTTCCGAGTAATGACCCTATCCCCATTAACAGCTTTTTGAGGCAGCATGCTCACTAATTTAGCTGGAAAATGAAAATTGGTCAAGCATTTATTGATCGAAATAGGGGCTTTAGCAATGTGGCCTACGCATTCTGTATGGGTTCCGTTTCCATGAGGATTTAACTTTACATTCTTAAAATTTACAGCTCCTCCCTCCAGAGTAGACCCGATAAATGCTCCCATTCTTACGGGTTCGATCTCCAGCGGGGGAGCCCAAAAAGCACGAACGGATGTAGAACCAGCTTCCAAAGGAAGGGCAATATCGAAAGGAGAAGCCAAGTCGGCTTTATATTTTAATCCGTTGATGCTTATTCTAAAATCCAATTCCATATGCCGGAAACTCCTAAGAGATTATTACGCACGAGGAAGTATACCTAACTATTCGCTCTGGTCTTCCAACTCCAGGCCCAACTCTTCCAACTGTTCCTTATGTATAGGGGAAGGAGCATCGATCATCATATCGCGGCCCTGATTATTTTTTGGAAAAGCGATAAAATCCCGGATAGACTGCTGTCCGTTCATCACTGCGCAAAGGCGGTCAAAACCGAAAGCGATCCCGCCATGCGGGGGCGCTCCATATTCGAAAGCCCCCAGAAGGAAACCGAATTGGGCTTCCGCTTCTTCGGGTGTAAAGCCCAGCAATTTGAAGTTCCTGGATTGCAACTCCCGGTCATGTATTCGAATAGATCCTCCTCCGATCTCCACTCCGTTGATAACCAGGTCGTAGGCATCCGCCCGGAGGCTTTTCATTGTTTCATGCCCTCCGTCCAGTATCCTGGGAATATCATCCTTTTTGGGCGAAGTAAAAGGGTGGTGCATAGCATAGAATCGCTCAGCATCTTCATCCCACTCCAACAAGGGAAAATCTACTACCCAAAGGGGTTTAAATTCAGCGGGATCCATTAGGTTCATCTGACGCCCCATTTCCAATCGAAGCTCTCCAAGCTGTTTTCTGGTTTGCTCCGCTTCTCCTGCCAAAATGAGCAGTAAATCTCCGGGTTGAGCTCCCATTTTATCCGCCCAGGCCTTCAGATCTTCCTGGCTGAAAAACTTGTCTACCGAAGACTTGAAGGTGCCATCCGCATTGCACTTTACATAGACCAACCCTTTGGCTCCGATCTGCGGGCGTTTAACCCATTCGGTCAATTGATCAAGCTGTTTGCGGGTTAGATCAGCCTGACCACTTGCACAAATGCCAACGATGAGAGCTACACTATCAAAGACCTTAAAGCCTTTACCCTGGGCCAGTTCATTTAGTTCGGTGAAGGTCATACCAAACCGTTTGTCAGGCTTGTCGACCCCATATAGCCGCATGGCATCATCGTAAGACATCCGCTCAAACTCCGGAAGGTCAACCCCCAGGGTAGTTTTAAACAAATGCCTGGTCATCCCTTCGAAGGTTTGGAGTACCTCCTCCTGGGTAACAAAGGCCATTTCGCAGTCGATCTGGGTAAATTCGGGTTGGCGATCTGCCCGCAGATCTTCATCCCGGAAGCATTTCACGATCTGAAAGTAGCGATCATATCCGGCTACCATCAGGATCTGCTTGAAGGTTTGGGGAGACTGAGGCAAGGCGTAGAACTCTCCGGGGTTCATACGGCTGGGCACCACAAAATCACGGGCTCCCTCGGGAGTGCTTTTGATCAGGAAGGGGGTTTCCACTTCGACAAAACCCTTGCTGTCCAGGTATTTTCGGGTTTCCAAAGCCAATTTGGAGCGGAAGATGATATTTTCCTTAACGGGAGGACGACGCAGGTCCAGGTAGCGGTATTTCATTCGTAGGTCATCCCCGCCGTCTGTATCTGCTTCAATGGTAAATGGTGGGACCTTTGAAGCATTCAGAATTTCCATCTGCTGCACTTCAATCTCGATATCGCCGGTATTCCGATTGGGGTTTTTATTACTGCGTTCCCGTACGATCCCTTCCACCCGGATGACAAACTCACGCCCCAGCTTGCGGGCCCGTTCGCATAAACTGGGGTCTGCTTCCATACTGAAGACCAGTTGAGTGATCCCATAGCGATCCCGCAGATCGATAAAGGTCATGGAACCAAAGTCCCGATTGGCTTGCACCCACCCGCTCAGGGTTACTTTTTGATCCAGGTGCTCCAGTCGCAATGCATCACAATGATGGGTTCGGTACATGGGTATTTATTTTTTATGGTGCCGCAAATGTAAGGATTAAGATCCGTTTTTTAAGCCGTTCAAATTTCGAGTAACCACTTGGATAGAAAGTTTGTACATTGGAATTTGAAAACGGTTTCCCTAAACTGACCATGAAAAATAACACCCGAAAATTTGGTACAGCTCCGGTATTTTTCACCGCGATCTCGACCATCCTTGGCGCTATAATGTTTTTGCGCTTTGGCTTTGCAGTGGGTACCGTTGGCTTACTTGGTACCATTGCAATAGTGCTGATCGGCCATGCTGTAACCATCCCGACTGCAATGGCTATCGCAGAGATCTCCACCAATCAGCGGGTGGAAGGAGGAGGGGAATATTATATTATATCGCGTTCCTTTGGCCTGGTTATTGGGTCCTCTATTGGGATTGCTCTTTATTTTTCTCAGGCAATCAGTGTTGGCTTTTACATCATTGCCTTTTCGGAAGCCTTTTCCAGTTTGTTCGAATTCCTGCGAACCAACTACGAGTTACATCCCACCGTGATCTGGCTGTTAGGGAAAAAGCAAACTGTTAGTATACCAGTCCTTTTCCTCCTTACGGCAATTGTGTTGACCAAGGGTGCTGATCTGGGGGTCAAAACCCTTTATGTGGTAGTAGTCACCTTGTTTTTATCATTGATCGCCTTTTTCCTTGGAGATACAGAATACAACCGTACGCATACCATTGACCCTCTGACCCATGTCAGTGAATTGCCCAATCAAAATGAAGAGGCAATAGAATTTTCAGACCTCCCCACTGAGCGTAATCAGGGTACTTCAGGGGACGATAACAGGAGCAGAGGGCGTTTCCCCATCAGTTTTTTCACCGTATTTGCGATCATATTCCCGGCTTTTACCGGAATGACCGCTGGGGTGGGGCTTTCAGGAGATTTAAAGGAGCCCGGAAGGTCCATTCCACTAGGGACCCTATCTGCTACCATCACCGGAATGATCGTATATGTGATAATTGCACTGAAGCTTTCCGCCTCGGCCTCACCAGAGAACCTTGCAGATACCAGTAAGTTGGTCATGGCTGAAATTGCGTGGCAGGGCTTTTGGATCATCCCGGTGGGCCTGGCGGCCGCTACCATTTCCTCTGCCCTGGGCTCCATCCTGGTTGCTCCACGAACTTTACAAGCTATTGCCCGGGATCGCGTTCTTCCTTCTACCGGTATCAATTACTGGCTTTCCAGAGGGCGTGGGCAGGGAGACGAGCCCTTCAATGCCACCCTGATAACTGTCATAGTAGCCTTCTTAGTCATCCTTTTAGGCGAATTAGACTTTGTGGCCGAAATTATTTCCATGTTCTTTATGGTCACTTACGGGACTCTTTGCCTCATTTCTTTTCTTCAGCATTTTGCTGCAGACCCCAGTTATCGCCCCACCTTTCGATCGCGATGGTATATCTCTCTGTTCGGAGCTATTGCCTGTTTTGGATTGATGTTCTTTATGAATGCAGGATATGCTATTCTGGCTCTGGCCTTAATGATCCTGTTCTATAACCTGATTCGATACTTTAATCCTGAGAAGCGCAACCTTTCGATCATTTTCCAGGGGGTTATTTTTCAATTTAGCCGGCAGATGCGGGTTTTTCTTCAAAAAGCCGATAAGGAACAAACCTTTAGTTGGCGCCCATCTGCAGTTTGTATCTCCGAGCACTCGTTTGAGCGGATCGGTGCTTTTGAACTCCTGCGCTGGTTATCCCAACGCTATGGTTTCGGGACCTATATTCACAAGATTGACGGCTACCTATCCAGAAATACTCACCTGGAGGCTATCGAAAGCCGGGAGCGCCTGATAAAAATGGCTGAAACGACTAATAGCAAGGTTTATATCGATACCCTGATCAGCCCTTCTAATACCTCTGCTATTGCCCAGGTGATCCAACTCCCAGGGATTTCCGGTACGGAAAATAACCTGCTTTTACTAGAGTTTTCGAAACACGAACCCGGCAACCTCCAGGATATTGTCGACAATTTTAAACTAATCAAATCCGTCGATTTCGACCTCCTCATCCTGGGGAGTACAGAAAGAGGATACGGCCTTCGAAGCCATATCCACATTTGGATCACCTCCAATGATTTCATCAATGCTAACCTCATGATCCTCCTCGGTTACATTTTACTGGGCCATAAGGAGTGGAAATCAGGTGATATAAAGATCTTCGCCGTCTTCCCGGAAGAGGAATTGCAGGATGGGAAAGCCCAGATCCGTACGTTGATCGCAGATGGTCAATTGCCTATTTCTCCCAATAATATTAAACTGATTGCCCGCAAACAGGACATTGAGGTGCGACAGATCATCAACGAAAAATCAGAAGATGCGGACCTCACCATAGTGGGTATCCGGGATGAATTGGTTAAGCACGACGGCCCTGCCGTTTTTGCCGGCTATGAATCCATTGGGAATACCCTCTTTGTTAATGCAGCAGGTCAGAAAAACATCAAATAAGCAGGCCTTAGTCACATTTGGGTCATTTAGGGACCTTTTTTATTATTTGCTTCGTCTGATCCTGAATTTAGCTTTGTTTAAACTTGTGTAGAAAAGGAATAGTGGCTCGGTCAATCAATTTTATTTTACTTTATACTGACTTTCAGTGTTTTAAATTGCTGATGTTCAAATCCATAGAATTTGTCCAAATTATTTTTGTTGAACCTAGTTTACAGAAACGTGACATTATTCCCTCTACCCCAAATTACCTTTGCATAGGGCGACAAAAGAGATGGAGTCAAATGTCACCGCCTGGGTTTTCTTTTCCTTCTATTTTTGTTGCTGTTGCTATAACAATGGCAACCAGGAGTATACAGTAGCATTGAATGGAAATTAATTATGCTCGATCACTATAAAATACTGACCGTAACGCATAAAAGGGTTAACCTTAAGGACATTAGCCAATATGTCGTAAGGGCAGATTCCCCAATCGGATTGAGGGTGCACCTTGAAGAGATCAAAGAACAGTTTGGTTTATGGGAGTTCATGTATCTGGCTACCTGTAACAGGGTCATGTACTTTTTTGATACTGATCGAACCATTGATGATTGCTTCATCCTGGAGTTTTTCCAACATATCAACCCTTTAATTTCTGACGAGCGACTGGATAAGCTGGGAGATACTGTACGGTTCTTCGAAGGAGAATCCGCCCTGGAACATCTCTTCTCCGTTGCTGCTTCGATAGAATCCCTGGTTATAGGAGAACGCCAAATCCTGGGACAACTGCGCGAAGCTTACGAGCAATGTTATTCCTGGGGCCTCTGTGGAGACCATATCCGTCTCGCTATGCAGCAAGCGGTCAAGGTGGCAAAGGGAATATACTCTGATACTCGTATCGGCGATAAACCAGTTTCGGTTGTTTCCCTTGCGATCCAGAAGCTTCTGCAAAGCAGGTGGACAAAGGATGCACGTATTTTAATGATAGGAGCAGGAGAAACGAACCTGCTGTTCACTAAATTCCTGGCTAAACATCACTTCCACAAGCTCACTGTTTTTAACCGTACGCTGGAAAAGGCGAAAAAGGTTGCCGAGCTGGTAGGTGCCGAAGCCCAGCCCCTTTCTAAACTCCAGGAATACGATCAGGGCTTTGATGTGCTGGTGGTTTGTACTGGGTCTACAACTCCCATTATCACTCCTCAGCTTTATCAGCAGCTTCTGGCTAATGAAAAGGGTCCAAAAACGATCATAGATCTTTCTGTCCCTCATAATACCTCCGAAGAGGTGGTAGACCAGTTCCCTGTTCAATTCATTGAGATCGAAGGGTTGCGGAACCTGGCTAAGGAAAACATGAGCTTTCGGGAGCAGGAAGTCCAGCGGGCAAAAGAATTGCTCCAGGATTATCTTTTTGAATTTCCTTCACTTTATCAACAGCGGCAATTAGAGATCGCTTTACGCAATTTGCCGGTTGAGATCAAGGCAGTTCGGGAAAAAGTCATGACCGAAGTTTTTCGCAAAGAAGTAGACTTACTGGACGAAAACACCAGAGAGCTGGTCTCCCGCATGTTGGTCTATATGGAGAAAAAATGTATTGGTATTCCCATGAAGGCTGCCAGAGAAGCTATTATTCAGTAGCTATTCGGCGCTGCTTACTTTCCTTTTCAGAGGGCTTGTCCTTTAAATATCTTAAGTCGAAAAGACGTTAATAAGTGATTAAAACTAGACCTTTTAATCGCTTTTGACGTTAAGAGGAAAGAGGTGATTCTAAAACCTGGAAGGGTTTATGCAGCTCAATGGTCCCAAGAGAAATAAGGTGAATTCCATTCGAATACTACCTGTTTACTCGACCTTTAGCAGAAGCTCTACCCAATAAATTTAACCATGAAGCAAGGGCTGCTCTTTATAAGTCTTCTTTTTATCTCCCTGAGCCTTTTTGGTCAGGAACGGGCTGCAGGTTCCGTCTTGATTAATGGGAACCTCTATAAGTACCTTATTGACGAATGCGGTGATACGCTTATCGTAGCAGATCTGGAGAATGTATCTATTTCCTCTCTTCGATCCTTTGGAGATCCTGATGAGTTTCGACGTTACCGGCGGTATCGCCAGTATGCTGCAAAGGTTTATCCCTACGCAGTGGAGGCTATTCGGATTTTTCGGGAGTTGGAGGCAAGCACGGAAGAGATGAACAACCGCCAGCGTAGAAAGCATATCAAACGATTACAGAAGGAATTAAAGGAGGAATTTGAAGATCCTTTAAAAAGATTGACCCGAACCCAAGGAATGATACTGATCAAAATGATCGAAAAAGAGCTAGATACACCCATGTATTTTTTGATCAGGGACCTTCGAAATGGTCTTACCGCTAGTTACTGGAACAACGCCAGCAGGTTGTACGGTTATGACCTTAAGGAAGGCTATATTCCCAAAGCTGACCCTATTCTCGATGCCGTCCTCAATGATCTGGACATCAGTTATAAAAGGCAACCAGAAACTGATCAGTAAAATCAAGGTAGACGCAGCCTTCCTTACCTGATCGCAACTTATAAATAGAGTGCTTTTAATACTTGCGTAACAATAAAGTGCTAATTTTCGACTTATTGGATTATCTAGATCAAGGCATACCCCATGATAACCTCTAGGCTTTACATTCCCTGAAAACCCAATTATAAATGGCAACAGATCTTCTAGAAAGCTTTCAACAGCGAACAGTCCCTAACCTGCTTAACCAAGCCACTGATATATTGAAGGAGTCCCCCGAAGACCTCCGTTCAGCCATGAATGCCATCGCTCCATCCCTTTTTGGCAGTGTAGTACAGTATGGAGAAGAAAGAGCTGGGCTTACCTATCTGTTACAAAAGATCGATCAAGAAGGAATTGCTGAAGTTTCGGAGGTTGATCTTTCCACGCTCGCTTCGAAAAAAATTGAAGTTGAAAACCTGCTACAAAAAGGATCTGGTTATCTGGACATTTTGCTAGACACCAAAACACCAGCTCTTGCAGAAATGGTGGCGAACTTTGCAGGCATAAGGCAATCTTCGGCGCATAGCCTCATGTCCCTGACAACTCCTTTTCTGCTAAATCATTTAAGAGAACACATACAAGCCAATTCTCTCGATACAGAGGATGTCCAGAGCCTCTTGAATAGCCAAAGTCGACATATTAAATCGGCCATGCCCGCTGCCATGAGCGGAGTAGGAGATTTACTGAAATTCAAGGGAGAGCTCGGCACCCTGGGCACCACTGTTAACCAGTCACAAAACACGGTAGAATATGCACCCGAAGGAAAGAAAAACAAAGGCTTCCAACTCTTACCATGGGTCGCAGGTACAATCCTCCTATTTCTGTTGTTGGGATATTTCCTCGATTGGAGGAAAGGAGGTCCCCCCCCCGAAGGTCCCATCTCTCCAGCAGATGAACTGGAAGCTGTGGCCGAATCCACTTCTGAATCGCTGGATGCGGCTGCCAAAGCTGCCCGCGAAAAACTAAATGAAATCTCCTTCGAAGGAAATTCAGCTGCAGATAAATTATATAATTTTTTAAAATCTGGTAAAAAGGACTTTAGCCGGGAAGTTTACGAGCTCAAAAATGCCGATTTCGAGACCGGCTCAACCAATATCCCCGAGGCTATGAAAAACGAGCTGGATAATCTGGCTGAAGTCCTTCAGGCTTATCCGAATGTCGAATTGGAGGTCGCTGCACATACGGATAATAATGGCAATGCCGGTGAAAACCGAAATCTCAGTCAGGGTCAGGCGGAAGCAGTGAAAAATTACCTGATGACCCAAGGTATTCCGGAAAACAGAATCAATGCTCGCGGCTACGGTGCTGACCGCCCCATCGGAGATAATGAAACAGAAGCCGGTCGGGCATTGAATCGCCGTATCGAAATCCTGATCCGGAAGATTTAATCCAAGGTTTGTTTTACTTCGACAATTTCGTAAGCTTCGATCGTATCACCAACCTTGATATCATTAAAGTTCTCAATGGAAAGTCCGCATTCCAGGCCACTTTTTACTTCCTTAACATCATCCTTAAACCGCTTGAGCGAGGCTAGCTTTCCCTGAACACCCTCTTTATTGGGGTAGACAACGATACCTTCCCGTATAAGCCGAACGAAATTGTTTCGAGAGATTTTACCATCCTTTACATAACAGCCGGCAACGGTTCCTACTTTACTGATCTTAAAGACGTCCCGAACTTCCAGTTCAGCCCTAAGCTCTTCTTCCTTCGTAGGCTCGAGCATTCCCTCCATAGCTGCACGAATCTCATCGATGGCCTCATAAATAACGGAATAAGTTTTAATTTCAACACCTTCCCGCTCAGCCAGCTTACGGGCTCCCATGGAAGGCCGTACCTGGAAACCTATGATGATCGCATCCGAAGCAGTGGCCAGCAGAACGTCTGACTCGATGATTTGACCAACGGCCTTATGGATAACATTTACCTGAATGGATTCTACCGATTGCTTGATCAAGGAATCAGAAAGTGCTTCTACAGAGCCATCTACATCACCTTTTACGATAAGGTTCAACTCCTTGAAGCTACCCAATGCCAGGCGTCGACCAATTTCATCCAGAGAGATACGTTTGGTCGCTCTGTTGGTTTGCTCCCTGGCGATCTGACTACGTTTAGTTGCTATCTGACGAGCTTCCTGTTCAGATTCTGTTTCTTTAAAGCGCTCTCCTGCCTGGGGTGCTCCTCCAAGTCCAAGGATCAATACCGGCGTAGATGGTCCTGCACTTTCTTCCCGGACTCCTCTTTCATTGAGCATAGCACGAACCTTGCCTGAATGCTCCCCTGCTACGATAGGGTCACCTATATGAAGGGTACCGTTCTGTACCAGAACCTTTGTAACATAGCCCCGCCCTTTGTCCAGGGATGCTTCAACGATGGTACCGGTAGCCCGGCGATCGGGATTAGCTTTTAGTTCCAGTACTTCAGCCTCCAGAAGAACTTTTTCCAGTAACTCATCAATACCCTCACCATTCTTTGCCGAAATATCCTGTGATTGGTATTGCCCGCCCCATTCTTCAACCAGCAAGTTCATTTCTGCCAACTCTTGTTTGATCCTTTCGGGCTGGGCGCCTGCTTTATCGATCTTATTGATGGCAAAAACCAGGGGAACCCCTGCTGCCTGAGCGTGACTGATGGCCTCCTTCGTTTGAGGCATGATCCTATCGTCAGCAGCTATGATGATAATGGCTATATCGGTTACTTTGGCACCCCGGGCCCGCATCGCAGTAAAAGCCTCGTGACCTGGAGTATCCAGGAATGTAATTTTCCGTTTCTCTTCTTCCTCTCCAACCTCTACTTCATAAGCCCCAATGTGCTGGGTGATCCCCCCGGCTTCCCCTTCTGCCACCTTTGCACTGCGGATATAGTCGAGCAGAGAGGTTTTTCCATGATCAACGTGTCCCATAACAGTTACAATCGGAGCACGGGGTTTCAGGTCCTTGGGATCATCCTCTTCCTCCAGGTCCTCTTCAATCTGCTCTTCTGCACTAATAAATTCTACTTCATGACCGTATTCGCCAGCTACCAGCTCGATAATTTCAGCATCGAGTCGTTGATTAATAGAAACGATCACTCCAAGGTTCAAACAGGTCATAATAACGTCTGTAACGTCTACATCCATCAAACCTGCTAATTCCTGAACGGAGATGAACTCAGTAAGCTCAAGCTTACCGGTTTCCATTTCCTGCTCAATTTGCTCTTGCCGCTCTCTCATTCGTTCCCTTTTATCCCGCTGCAGGCGTTGGCGCTTTTTCTTACCCGTCCCCTGGATACGGGCCATCGTAGCTTTGATCTTATCTTCGATCTCCTTTTGGGAAACTTCTTTTATTTCATCCTGCTTGGCAGACCGACGGTTTCTATCCTTTCGGTCTCTTCCACTAACCTTCCCGTCACCGGAACCTTTTCGGTTAGTGGTAACTGTGACCGTTTTCCTCTTTCTTCTGCGGCGCTTTTCACTATTCTGGTCGTTCTGCGAAGCTGTCGAACCACCCTTTGGATCATCCTTGCTTTGATTGCCCTCTTGTGGTTTATTGCCAGTACGGTTACTCCCCCCTGCTGGGCGGTTACCCCCTCCAGAAGGACGATCGGTTTTTTCCTTTTTCTTCTTTTTAGGGCGATCAAATTTCTCTGTATCGATCTTGCCAAGAATCTTCAAGCCCCGTAGTTCCGGGGTCTCTGCCCGAAGTAGCTTATCTTCCTGCTCTTTCGGTGCACCTGCATCGACTGCCGGACTGGATTGCTCCTCTTGTGTATCTTTACCAGATTTTCCACCTTTTTCTACCTTCTCCGCATCGCTTTTTGGCTTATTTAGCTCTTTGGAAGCTTCAGGTTTTGGCGTCTTACTGGGCTCTTTTGGTTCCTTTTTAGTGGAAGTTGCAGGCTCTTCTTCCTTGGAAGAGGTTTTGGCCCCTTTATCCTCTTCCGGAGAGTCTTTTACTTTAGCTTCCTTAGCTTCAGGAGCCTTAGCCGGCTCTGGTACTTTGGGCTCCTCTTTTGCCTTGGGTTCTTCGGCCAGTTTTTCTTTTTTCACACGATTACTTAACCGGCTACTGAGGTCAATTTTCCCTAATACCTTCGGGCCCTGAACTTTCGGGCGTTCAGTTATTTCTTCTTCCTGCTTCTTTTCCGGAACTTCTTCCTTCTTTTCTTTAGTATTTTGATCAGAAGTAGAAGCAGGGGGATCTGCTTCGGCTATTTCTACATTGGTTTCGACATCGGCATTTTCCTTTTTTATCCGATATCCAATATTAATGTTTTCGGCTTTTTGCTTAATGTCAATAGACCGCTGGAATTCCTTAAGCAAGGCCTGATACATTTCTTCAGACACCTTGGCAGTGGGCTTGTTCTCGATCTCGTATCCGTTATCATTCAGATACTGTACGATCGTACTGGTACCCACGTTTAATTCCTTGGCAATCTTTACTAAACGTTTCGTCATTAGTTATTTTTAGTACTTAGAGTCTTTTGCCTGAGGTTTTTGTGTTTGCTTTTTTCTTTGTTTAAGATTAAAAATGAATGAATTATTGCTTACCGGTTAAGCGCAGCCTGGCGCAGTTTCTGAAATGATGATTCAGCTTTGCGTTTTTGGGAAAATCCAAAAGGTAAATCGAATTTCAAAATGAACCCAGAACCTATTTTACTTTTATCAAAAGGCTAGTCGCAAATTTTTAGAAGGGTCTGCCGTTAGAAGGCCTACCTTGGTTAATAAAGCCCAAATATGATAAGGCAACTGATTATGAGTTCTTTTGCGAGTGTGTTGACTTTGGTATTTCTCTTATGGAATCGAACACAAACTTAAAGAAAAGAGTTCGTTTTTCGCTGACTTTCCTAAAAAGATTAATAATCAAGGGGTTGGAAGCGAATCGACACTATTCGATTTCCAATTAACAGCTGACTTACCTCCAACCATTCTTCCTTTAAGCATCCTCAAACTCGGAAGCGAGGATGCGCATTACCTCATCAATTGTCTCTTCTTCCAGGTCGGTACGTCGAAGCAATTCTTCCTTGCTAAGCGCCAAAACACTCCGGGCCGTATCGCAACCAATGCCCTTAAGGGTATCTAAAATCCAGCTCTCGATCTCATCGTCGAATTCTTCCAATTCGATATCCTCAATCTCCTGGGTTTGTACAGTATTCCGGTAAACATCCAACTCCAAGCCCGTCAATTGGCTGGCTAGTTTAATATTTGACCCACCCTTACCAATAGCAAGAGAAACCTGATCCGGCTCCAAGAAAATATTGGCATGCTTGGTTTCCTCGTTCAGTTCGATACGGGTAACCTTGGCTGGCGTAAGGGAGCGAGTAATGAAGAGGTTTATGTTATTAGTAAAGTTGACAATGTCAATATTTTCATTATTCAGTTCCCGTACGATGCCATGGATACGGGAACCCTTCATACCCACACAAGCCCCTACAGGATCGATCCGATCATCATAAGACTCAACAGCTACCTTCGCTCGTTCTCCAGGAAGGCGTACAATTCTCTTTATACTGATCAACCCATCCTCTATTTCCGGAACTTCCTGTTCCATCAACTTTTCCAAGAACATATTATCCGTTCTGGAAACGATTACAACGGGGTTATTGTTTTTCATTTCTACACTCTTAATCACCCCTTTCACAATCTCCCCCTTACGGAAGAAATCCCCTTTTATGGTCTCGCTTCTGGGCAATACCAATTCATTACCGGTCGCATCGTCCAGGATTAAAATTTCCTTTTTCAAGACCTGATGGACTTCCCCAACGACCAGGTCTCCCACCCGGTCCATATAACGGCGATGTATTTCGTCCTTTTCCAGTTCCATAATCCTGGAGATCAGGGTTTGTCGGGCAGCCATAATAGCCCGACGACCAAAATCCTCCAGAAATAATTGTTCATAGCACTCCTCCCCGATCTCATAATCCTCGTCAATGGAAAGAGCCTCTGATATGGAGATCTCCGCCCGGTCATCCGTTACCTCTCCATCCGGTACAATTTCCCGTACCCGCCAGAGCTCCAGGTCCCCCTTTTGGGTGTTGACGATCACATCAAAGTTTTCGTCGGAGCCGTACTTCTTTCGGATCAAGGTCTGGAAAACATCCTCCAGGACACGCACCATGGTTGGGCGATCTATATTTTTCCCGGCTTTAAATTCCGAGAAGGTATCTACCAGATTCATATTAAAAAGATATTATTACTTTAGTTTGCTTAATGACCGAAAAGGGAATTGAAGTTTCCATTATCGCAGTCGTTTTCTTTTTTCCTTCTTTTTTTCGAACCTTTTCTTCCAGGACGATCCCTTCGGCCCCAACACTTTTCAAAACCCCGGTTTTCATTTCCCCGCCCTCGATCTTAACTTCCAGTTTTCTTCCGATCTGATTTGGATATTGTCGGGCTAGCTTTAAGGGTCGGTCAAGTCCAGGTGAACTAACTTCAAGAACATAGTGCTCTCCCAACCAGCCCTCTTCATCTATATATTCTTCAAGGTATCTGCTGATCCTACGACAATCCGAGAAGGTTATTCCTTCATCCTTATCCAGGAATACCTGCACCTTATTATTGGGTAATACCTGGATGTCAATCAGAAAGAAATTAGTGAAATCCTCCTCTGTAAACTTTCGATCCAGTAGATCATTTATTTTTGCTTCGACCATAGACATAAAAAAGAGGGAACCGATTGGTTCCCTCCCTATCTTTATTCAAATTTTCACAAATATACAAAAATTACTCCTTAAAGGCAAGCGGGTAAAGAGGGAAAAGGATTTTTAGCCATTTTCAATTTTTATTGAAAAAATCGAAAAGTAAGAACTATCTGTTTATTTGCGACGTTCTTCTAGCAACACGGTATAGCTTGAAAAAGCAATTTATATTTTTGCGCAAAGCTTCCTTCGGATAGCAAAGACTTGAAACTATAAAATATATGCAAACGTCGGATTTACTCCAACGCGCTCTAGATCGGGAATTTTTAAGCCCTGAAGAAGGGGTCTTCTTATTCGAGCAGGCTTCAACTGCCGAATTAATGTACGTTGGAAATCAATTACGCCAATTTCATGTACCTGGTTCGGTAGTTACCTGGATTATTGACCGAAATGCAAATACCACCAACGTCTGTATAGCGAACTGTAAATTTTGCAATTTCTACCGGCGTCCCGGCCATGAGGAGTCCTATATTACTACCATTGAGCAATACAAAGAAAAGATCGCTGAAACTTTCCGATTAGGAGGAGAACAACTATTGCTTCAAGGAGGGCACCATCCTGATCTCGGCCTCTCCTACTATGTCGACCTATTCAGGCAGTTAAAAGAATTGTTCCCTGCATTGAAGTTGCATGCGCTTGGGCCTCCGGAGATTGCTCACATCACCAAGTTGGAGGGGTCTACTCATGACAAAGTATTATCGGCATTAAAAGAAGCTGGTTTAGATTCCCTTCCGGGTGCAGGAGCGGAAATTTTGAGTGACCGTGTCCGTCGTCTAATCTCTAAAGGAAAATGCGGAAGGCAGGAATGGCTGGATGTAATGCGAGCTGCACACAGGGTCGGATTGACCACTTCAGCTACCATGATGTTCGGACATATTGAAACCAACCTGGAGCGCATGCAACATTTCGCAGATATTCGGCAGGTTCAATCTGAGAAACCGGAGCATGCCAAAGGGTTTATTTCCTTCATCCCCTGGCCCTTTCAGGATGAGGAAACCATTTTAAGAAAATTAAAAAGGGCGCGGAATACCTGTACCAGTGATGAATATGTTCGAATGATCGCTATGAGCAGGATCATGTTGCCAAATATCACTAATGTCCAGGCAAGTTGGTTGACAGTTGGAAAAGCAATCGGGCAGTTGTGTCTACATGCCGGAGCCAACGACTTTGGAAGCATCATGATAGAGGAGAACGTGGTTTCTGCGGCTGGGGCTCGATTCCGATTTACGGCCGATGGCATTCAGGAAGCCATTCGTGAAGCAGGCTTTCAGCCTCAACTACGGAACCAGGAGTATGAATTCAGAACATTGCCACAAAACATACAACAACAAGACCTGGACCGTGCTGCTCTTATCGTGGACTAGATCTACGAGCGCCTTTAACCACTTTCGGGCGTTCTAGTGTTTCTTTGTATACCTTTTCTACCCTGGTCGCTGACCTATCCCAGGAAAAATGCTTTTCTACGTAGAGCCGCATGTTCTCTCCGAGGCGCTTTGCTTCTTCAGGTTCTTCGATCAATAAATTTACAGCCCCCGCCAATTGTGAAGGTGCCTTTCTTTCAAACAGCCAGCCCCGTTCATTGTGTAAAATGAATTCTTTCACAGCTGGAAGGTCCGCCGCTATTAAGGGCTTTGCCAAAACTCCTGCTTCCAGCAGGGTAGGTATTTGCATATCGCAAAAATCAGGGAACAATAAGAAGGCTGCCCTTTTCATCCAACGCTGTACCTCAGGTTGGTTTAACCGACCGGTTATCACTACCCGCTGCGCCAACCCCAATCCTTCAATGCGGTGTAGAATCTGTTTTTTATCTACTCCCTCTCCGATCATGATCAAACGGTATGGCTTTCTCACCCTTGTCCAGGCCTGGAGTAGTGTTTCAATACTTCTTTTGGAATGCAGTGGCCCTACATACAAGGCGATCGGCTCAGTAGGTTTTCCAGATTTAGCGTCTGGAACAATATCAACGCCATTATAAATCAGGTGGGTTGGGGTCATTATTTCGAATTGATCCCGCAATTCTAGTTTTACCCGACGACTCATGGCCAGAAGTGCATCGGAATCTGTCAATTGCGACTTTCCATAGCGTGCCCTAACCCAGGGCATCAGCCGTTTTTCAAGCGGTTGGAGTTGGCCGCTAACACTCTGGTCACACCGTAGGCGGGTGAGGTCGTAAATAGAACTGATAACAGGAACACCGGTTTTATTCGACTTAGGGAATAAGAAACCACTTTGTCCCTGTAAATGTACCAGATCGAAAAGAGGGGCATAATTATTCAGCCATTTCAATGCGGCTTGATTAAAAAGAAAGGATTCTAAAAAATTTGGGAATACCGGACTGGCCCCACCCGGCAAGTAAGGAATCTCCACGATAATTCTTCCGCCAATAGCCTTGTGCACCTCTCCCCTTCGCCAATGGCCGGCTGTGAGAATAGTGACCTTGTGGCCTCTCCGAATCATACTCTCGGATAGCTTCCAGGTGTACCAGGGAATTCCTCCAAGGTATCGGTGGGAAAATGTTTTGCAGACGAAGAGCAGGTTCATAAGTAAAATATAACGTTTAAACGGGAAAGTTAGAAACCTGTTCCCGATTTTAATTTGTTTTTCGCAAAACACAAAAAAGTTGCCCGGAACACCCTTTCAGGTATTTCCAGGGCAACCAAACTTCCTATTCCCAAAACCTCTGGTAAAAGAGAAATAAAGTCTTTCTGGCTCTTTGAAGTGAAGAGGTTCAACTTTCAGAGTCGTTTTTTCTGAAGATTCCACACCTTGCAGCCTGTTTTTTCTAAAGATTTTGAAAATTTCCGGTAAGTAGGTCTAGAAGGTTTAATAGCTCCTAACCTGAAAATGCTTCAATTTTAATGAAAGTGGAACGCCCAAGTTTGTGATTTAAAAAAAACGCGTTGAAATTTACGCTCCGTCTTTTTTGAAACCGGTATTCCATTAGTATTTGGCACGAAGGACTCGCCCGGTCAATGTTGGAAATTTATTCTATAAAATAGCTTAACAATAAAATTTAAATGAAACAAGAACCAGCGGAAGCGCTTTTTATCCCAATTTTATTTTTTCTCTTCTTTCTACGTTCCTCTGGTCATTTTGGCCTTTTTGAATATTCTAACCGAGGTCTTTTTATTTTTTTTATTACGCAACCCAAGGCAGTTTTCACTGGGATTTTTGTAATTGTAAATAATACAATAAGCCCTTATCTTTGTGGGTGAAGAAATTATAATTTGGTTTTATTTGGTTAGGGCTGAGGTAGTGCTGTGGTGGCGCTACCTCTTTTTTTCCTCTAATGCTTTAAAACTGGATACCATTCATGGACAAGGCGAGGTGGAATTACTCTTTAATTGTTATCCACAAATTGTACTTCGATCTTTATCTCCTGCGGAGGAGATAGTTTCAACTTTTGATGGCTTTTTATACGGTAACCCTTTGATGGATCATACCTGAGTTCCTGACTATTATAGAGAACCGGATTTTCTGTTCTGTTGGAAATTTGAATATTGGCCACCTGTTCTTCTTTAAAATTTATCTGAACGGACTGCGTACGAAGATCGGGATCCAAGGCCTTATAGGTGATTTGTTCAGGCCTTCCCTCCCCGGACAGTAGGGTATCCGCCTGATACTTTTCTTGCCAGGAGACCTTATTGATGTCTGCCTTCAAAAAGCTGGAAAGTTCTTTTTCATAATCCAGCTCCACCCCTTCGAGTTGCTCACTGGAATTATTGACCTCTAAGTATTTATTGGCGAGTTGCTGGTTGTTTCGTAATCTTTGTATTTCCCCCTCAAAGTAACCTTTAATGTCAAAAAAGGATGGACCTACCGGGCCATCTGCATCCGAAGGTTGACAGGCAGGCCCCGAAAAGATCAAGAAGAACAAGGCAGGTATTACTAATTGCTGTAGCTTCAATTATTTATTCGATTAAAACCGAGCCAGTCATTTCTTCCGGCATCGGAAGTTCCATAATTTTTAACAAAGTAGGTGCCACATCCGCTAACTTACCTCCGGATAATAGCTTCTTTTTTTCTGCATCATTGGAAACGTAAATAACGGGTACCGGGTTTTTGGAATGGGCCGTATTCGGGCTTCCATCTTCATTGATCATATAGTCCGAATTACCATGGTCGGCAATAATTAGGAAGTGATAGTCCTGCTCCAGCCCCTTTTCTACTATTTTTCTAAGGCACTGATCTACTGTTTCTGCCGCTTTGGCAGCTGCTTCAAATACTCCAGTGTGTCCCACCATATCGGTATTGGCAAAATTCAGGCAAATAAAATCTGGCTTTCCGGTTTCCATTTCTTCCAAAATGGCGCTTGTCACTTCCGGAGCACTCATTTCAGGCTGCAGATCATATGTTGCTACCTTAGGGGAAGGGATAAGAATGCGCTTTTCTCCTTCGAACTCCTTTTCACGCCCTCCTGAAAAGAAAAAGGTTACATGAGGGTACTTTTCCGTTTCCGCAATTCGAACCTGGGTTTTACCTGCTTTTTCCATGACTTCACCCAGGGTGTTTACTATATCTTCGGTCTCAAAAACTACATTTACCTTTTCGTAGGTATCATCGTAGCGCGTCATAGTGGTAAAGTGGAGCGTCAATTTAGCCATACCAAACTCCTCCATATCCTGCTGGCTAAGTACGGTAGTTAACTCCCTGGGGCGATCCGTCCGGAAATTGAAAAAGAAAACGGCATCTCCTTCCTTTATTGTCGAAAGAGCGGCTCCCTTCTCGCCCGTAAGGACGATAGGTTTAAGAAATTCGTCCGTTTCGCCTTCCTCATATCTTTTTTTAACGGTAGCCAAAACATCTTTGCTTGGTTCTCCCTCCCCTTTTACCAACAGGTCATAGGCTAATTTTACCCGCTCCCAGCGTTTATCTCTATCCATGCCGTAGTAGCGCCCTATTACACTGGCTAACTGAGGTGTTTTGCCATCAATATGATCCAGAAAATCCTTCAAAAAACCATAACCACTTTTGGGGTCGCAATCCCTGCCATCAGTCAAGGCGTGGATGTAGGTGTTTGAGACCTTTTGTTCATCAGCGATATCGCAAAGTGCCTTGAGGTGGTTAATGTGGGAATGAACACCACCGTCAGAGACCAAGCCGATGAAATGCAGTGCTTTATCATTCTTTTTTGCATACTTCATGGCTTCCAAAACCACGGGATGTTCGTGTAAAGTCTTTTCTTTGACAGCCTTATTGATCCTGGCCAATTCCTGATATACTACCCGACCTGCTCCAATGTTAAGATGTCCGACCTCTGAATTACCCATCTGGCCTTCTGGTAGCCCCACATCTTCCCCAAAGGTCACCAGGGTTTCATGGGGGTATTTCTTGATCAATGTATCAAAGAAAGGGGTGTCCGCTTTGAGAATGGCATCTGAATCTGGCTGTTGGCCGAGGCCCCAGCCATCCAGTATGATGAGAAAGGCACGTTTGTTATTCATTGGTCGGGTTTCCTTTTTTGTCATCCAAATGAGTAGCTCTGGGAATTAGCAGGAAGTTAAGCTACTCGTCTTATTTTTAGTGATAAATCCTGCATTGATACTTTCGATTTTTTCTGCGTCTAAAGTACAGAAAAACGCAGGTAATCCTTTCAATCCAGCAGGTAAAATGGAAAGAGAAAGCCTGCCTGGGAAAGTTCTTTATGGCAAAAACCTTAATAAGGTAAAAGGAACTTTAACATTGCCAAAGTAATTATATGAAGCACTTCCCGTTAAATGAAGAAGTACAAGAAGTACAACTAAATGATTATGAAAAGCTTATTGTTTGTTTTCCTTGCGGCGGTTTGTCTGGTCTATGGTCAGGAAAACCTCAGTACAATAACCCGCGCCATTGGTAGCGGAGACGTACAATCTATCGAGCCTTTTCTGGACAATACTGTTGAAATTAGCATTTTAGACAAGACCAAGGTCTGCAATAAATCCGAAGCTTTGGAGCAGTTGACCGGCTTTTTCCAGAGTAACCCGGCCAGGTCCTTTAATCAGGTCCACAAGGGAGCCTCAAGAAGTAAGGATTCTCTTTATAGTATTGGAAACCTGAATACCCAAAACGGATCCTTCCGGGTCTATATTTATGTTAAGCTGGAAGGTTTGGATTACTATATCCAGGAGATCCGGTTTGATCGGGAATGAAAAGAGGTTTACAATTAGACCTTTAACAAATAGCGAAAGGGGTGCTCCAACGACAAAGGAGCCCCCCTTTTTTTATAATAAAATTGGTAACTGTGCCCGATAAGAAAATTGGGATAAAGACCGTGCCTGTACGGCACGGTCCTCCAAAAAGAATGCACCTTATTTTGCAATAAGGATTTTATCTGGGAAGCCGTCTGGATCGAAGCGAACCACTCCATCTGTTACGAGTTCATAACCTTGTTGTTCGAGTAGTAATAATCCGGCAACATGGGGGGCTGCCATGGAGGTTCCACTGATCGCAGCATATTGACCTTCCTTATAAGTGGAGGGAATGTCAACACCTGGAGCTCCAACATCTACGGGGGTGCCGAAATTGGAGAAAAAGGCAATTCGGTCGTTACTATCGATTGCTGATACCGTGAAAATATTCGAATGATTTACTTGTGCAGGCGATATTCTTTCTACCGATTGTCCACTATTTCCCGCAGCGATTGCGATTTTTAATCCAAGGTCTGCCAGACTTTCTACGGCGAAATCCAGCATGGGAGAATCCCCCCCTCCAAAACTGAGGTTTACGACATC
This sequence comes from uncultured Saprospiraceae bacterium, assembly GCA_964479625.1. GTDB lineage: Bacteria > Bacteroidota > Bacteroidia > Chitinophagales > Saprospiraceae > CAYZMS01. Next base: position 66,415 of record CAYZMS010000011.1, on the reverse strand, counting down.
TCCAGGGGCTGCATGCTCAGCAATATAATTCAGGCCATCTAATAGGATAGAGGTACGACTCACTCCCCGACGATTCAAGGCCTTCACGGCGACGATCCTTGCGCCGGAGGCAATACCGCAACTGCCGATAGCATTATCTTTTGCGGCAATAATGCCTGCCACATGCGTCCCATGGCCGTTAAGATCTTCCGCCGAGCGTTCATAAAAATACCAGGGCAGAACAGAAACCGAGCGACTGCAATCTACATTCAAGTCCGGATGATCCAGGTCCACACCCGTATCCATTACCCAAACAGTTGAAGATCCGCAATCGTGTTGTGGAACTTGCAAGCGCTCAAAGCCCCAGGATTTTTCCTGACTTCGCAAGTGGGTTTGGACGCGTACACGATGATCCGGCAAGACAAATGCCTGGTCAGCTTCCACACTGACCACCGAGGGAAGACCACTCAATAATGCTGCTTCCTCCGGTTTAAGGGCCACAGCATAGCCCGAAAAGCATTGGTCGTATTCCCTTATAAGCCTGGAAATTGGATCGTGAACGCCTACCTGTATCAGGGCATCTTCCAAACTTTGGCGGCCTGATGTTCTGGCAGCCTGGTTTTTGGCCATTCGCAGGGGACTGGGTTGGGTTCGAATCTGAACCAGAAAAATAGAATCGGCTGAGTCCCCCTCTGTAAAGGAATCGGACTGTAGAGGGGCAGCGATTTGCCAGTTTTGGGATTCCTGATGGCAACTACCTAAAAAGAGGATAGCCAGCATCAGCAATACATACGACTTTCTAGTAACGAACATCGGATTTGGGTTGAAGTCCTTTGGTTTAATTGAAATACTTTTCGCTTAAGGTTATGGCAAAAGGCAACATAACCCAACTGTTGAATACCCGAAAGGAGCGATTCATTTTAACAAGTTGAATTTTCCAGGAAAAAGTTATAAGGACCAACCTTCTTAAGTGATCTGAATCGAACATGATGAGGCGTCAACATGCCGAGAAACGGAGCTTAAAACTGGCTATATTATTGAGATATGTATCTAAGCGGATCTGTTGAAGAAGTTTTCCCGTTTGAAATTTACCGAGTATCCCGAACCGCTCTTTAATGTTTGCATGTTAAATCTAGGATAAAAAAAACAGTGAAGCAACTTTTACAAATATTTTTTTAACAAATAAGAAGCTATTTTAAGAAGGGGTTGTGTGCCTTCTCCCAGCCAATGGTCGTCTCTGGTCCGTGACCGGGGTATATAACACACTCATCGTCAAGGGTCAATAAGGATTCATGAATACTTTTGATCAGGGTGTTATAGTCACCTCCTGGCAGATCTGTACGTCCAATACTTTCCCGAAATAAAACATCCCCGGCGATTGCAAAATTGTCTTTAAGGTTTACGAAAACCAGGCTGGCTGGTGAATGCCCGGGAGCCAATCGAATCTCTAATTTCGTATTGCCGAATGTCAGGTTTTTGCCGGGTTCCAGGAAGGATTGTGAACTGGGGGAGGGCTCGGGATAAGGGATTCCGAAAAAGGCTGCCGACTCAACAGCCCGCTCGAGCAGGGGTAATTCTCCGGCATGGATCTCCAAAGGAAGGTTCCAGGTCTCTGAAACAAATTTATTCCCAAAGATATGATCCAGATGGCAGTGGGTATTAACCAGGCGCACAGGCTGCAATCCTCTATTTTCTATTGCCTCCGAAAGTGCCTTTTTTTCGTTGGCGTGATAGCACCCTGGGTCAAAAATCACACACTCTTTACTCTCGTCGAAAACAAGGTAGGTGTTCTCCTGAAAAGGATTAAATGTAAGCTGCACAACTTCTGCCATGGTTTCCTGGTTTTAATCGTTGTATGGCTTTGTAAAAAATAGTATTTTCAAAAGCAATATGGGCTCTTAACCTATCCAAAATTATGCGAATAGTCTTTATCGGCTTCTTTGTTCTGCTCCCTTGTCTTTTTTTCGCGCAGGGTATCCAGCAAACCTTTGGCAAAAACAGGGTACAATATCACAACTTTTTCGATGAATGGTCTCAATATGAAAGCGATAACTTTTTAATTTACTGGTACGGTAGGTCCAGAAATATCGGTCAGTTTGTGGTGCAGGCTGCAGAATACGACTTTTCCCGAATTCAAAGTGTATTGGAGCACCGGATGAATGAAAAGATCCAGATCATCGTATATGCCGACCTCACAGACCTTAAGCAAAGTAACCTGGGATCAGAGGAAGCTTTTACCAATACAGGGGGGCAAACCAAAATTGCGGGTAATACGGTCTTCCTCTATTTTGACGGCGACCATACCCACCTTCGACGAGACATCCGCGAAGGAGTGGCCTCTGTCTATCTGGAGGCTATGCTATTTGGTGGCAATATACAGGAAATCGTACAGAATGCCGTTTTGCTAAACCTTCCCGCCTGGTTCCAGATCGGGCTGGCAGAATACGTGGGTACCCCCTGGAGTTCAGAGCTGGATAACGAACTTCGGGACGCCTTTTTAAGTGAAGATTTCAGAGGTTTCGAAAGACTGGCCGAAGACCAGCCCCGGATAAGTGGTCATGCCTTCTGGTACTATATTGCAGAGCACTACGGCCGTTCAACTGTTTCCAATCTGCTCTACCTTACCCGGATCAACCGCAGTATTGAAAGCGGCTTTTTGTATGTACTGGGCAACTCCTACCCTACCGTTATTGCCGAAATGGAAGCCTACTTCCGCTTGCGATACCAGGCGGAACAAGCCGCTACAGAACCACCTGGCCAGGCCCTTGAAATAAAAAATAAAAGGGCTCTTCCCATAACTCAACTGAAGATCAGTCCCGATGGGACCCGAATGGTTTATGTCCTCAATGAAATTGGACGCTACAAGGTCTATTTGCATGACTTCACAAAAGACAAGACATCCGTTATTTTCAAAAAAGGATTTCGAAATTCTTTTCAGGCCACCGATTATAACTATCCATTGATCAGTTGGAGACCTGATGGGCAAAGTCTTGCTATTCTATATGAAACGAATGATAACATCAACCTTCTCCTGATCGATGTCCTCAAAGGGAAAAAAGAGGAGGAGATCCCCATGCCCGATCAATACCAACGTATATACAGCCTGGAATTCTTAGATCCTTTTACCATGGTCCTGACCGGCGCAGTTAGTGGCTTTTCAGATGTTTACCTCTTCTACCCCAAAACCCGGCAATCACGCCAGGTAACCAATGACTTTTACGATGACCTGGATGCCGTACCAGTAAATGTACGTAATCGAAAGGGTATTTTATTCAGTTCTAACCGGCAAGATTCGCTAATCCGCCCTATGCGGATGGATACCATTCTGCCTATCAATACCTTCGATATATTCTACTACAATTTAGAAGAAGAGGATCCGGAATTGGTACGGGTTACCAACACTCCTTTAGCCAATGAAAGGGGGCCAATTGCCATTGATACTACCTGGATGGGCTGGTTAACCGACCAATCAGGTATCTATAATCAACAGATCGGTCGCCTGGAAGAATACGTTGCTTTCTACGAAGTGGTAACCATCCTGGAGAACGGTACAGAAATCGTTATGCACGCCGACTCTGTACTCGAATCCCTTGATAGCCTGGATGTAGATACTATGTATACCAGGCCGGTAATAAAAGAACGATCTGTAAACAAGAGGATTTCCAATGTGGATCGAAACCTCTTATCCCAGGATTACTCCCCGGTACTTCGGGAAACATTTTCAGCCGTTTTCCGAAAGGAGACCTACGATATTTATCGGCGTCCACTAACAACAGATAGCATAATCCGACCGGTACAAACCGGATTCAATAAATCTAGCGGAAAACTACTTGGTGGGAAACAGGATGTCCTTAACGAGTTTACCAGTTCTGATGAAGAGGGATCGGGTAAGGCCAAACCACAAGCAAAAGACCCCTTACAGAAAGGGCAGGACCAGTTTTTCCAAAGCGAATTTGGAAACCCTTCAGCCAGAATTCGCCCCTCCACCCCTACCTCCCCTGAGGAAGAAGAAACCATTATTGAGGAAAGTGTTCGTATTTTACCGCCTGGCCCTGCCTTACGCCTGCGCCCGGAACTGGAGGAGGAAGCAGAGGCCTACAAATACAATCCTCTGCGGCTGACTCCTTACCGTCTTCAGTTTCGAATTGATGTTATAACCTCTCAATTGGATAACAGCCTCCTTTTTGATGGTTTAAATAATTTTGCGGCTATGCCCGATAACCTGGGGTTCCCCCCTCCGGGCATTTTACTAAAAGCCAATGTAAAGGATTTGCTGGAAGACTACGAATTTGAAGGAGGGGTGCGCATTCCTACTACATTTAATGGAACAGAATACTTCTTTATCTACCGCGACAAAAAAAGAAGGCTCGATAAAGAATACGCCATCTATCTGAGAAACCAACGTTTTTCCGAAGATGGCCCAGGGTTTACCCCCCTTCGAAGAGAGGCAAATGTATTACTGGGCCAGTTTGGGGTACGTTATCCATTCAACATTTTTAATGCCCTTACCGCCCGCCTAACCTTAAGAAGAGATCGCTTACAATTACAAGCTACCGATATTAATTCTTTTAACGAGCCGGTGGATCTTCAATCTCGAATTGGCTTACGTACAGAATACATTTTTGACAATACGCTGGACATGGCCCTCAATTTAAAAATTGGTACCAGGGCAAAGATATACGCCGAGGGGATGAAGGGCTTTAATATTGGGCAAGGTGAAGGGCTATCCTTTTCTAATGGGTTCCTTTGGAATGTCGGAGTAGATGCCAGACGTTATGAGCGCTTGTTGAAGTATTCCGTATTTGCTGCTCGTTTTGCAGCGGCCACTTCCTTTGGAGAAGACCGAATTTTATACAATCTGGGAGGCGTGGATAACTGGTTATTCCCTGAGACGGGCGAACCCATCCCATTGGAAGGGCAGAATTATGTTTACCAAACCCTGGCAGCCCACATGCGGGGTTTTCCACTTAATATCCGAAACGGAAACTCCTATGCTCTGATCAACAGTGAACTACGAGTGCCTATATTCCGATATATTAGCAAACGTATTTCCTCTCCTTTCCTGCGGAACTTTCAACTCGTTGGCTTTTTTGACGTAGGAACTGCCTGGGAAGGAAGCTCCCCTTATGACGATGACAATCCCCTTAATTCCAATGTTGTACAGGATGGGGGGATTGTAAAAGTCACTGTAGATTCTTTTAGAGACCCGCTGGTAGCCGGTTACGGCTTTGGTGCCCGGACTATGTTATTTGGATATTTTGTTAGAGTGGATTATGCCTGGGGGATCGAAACCCGCGAGGTGCTGGATCCCCGTCTTTATTTCAGTATTGGATTGGACTTTTAGTTGCTTATCTTGGCAGCATGAAAGCTATGGTATTTGCTGCCGGAAAAGGCACCCGGCTGCATCCGATCACTCAATCTACTCCCAAGGCCCTTGTACAGGTAGGTGGTGTCCCTCTGCTCGAAATTGCCCTAAGGCGGCTGAAAATTGCTGGGGTAACTGAAGTAGTGATCAATGTGCATCATCTGGTCGAACAGGTGATGGAATATGTGGATACGCTCGACCTGGGCCTCTCCATTCTAATCTCTGATGAACGAAAAAAATTACTGGATACAGGTGGCGGCTTAAAAAAAGCAGCCCCCCTGCTTAAAGGTTCCCCTTTTTTTCTGATTAATGCGGATGTACTGACCAATCTGGACCTGGGGGCACTATATGAGACCCACCTTCGGTCTCCTAGCTTAGCCACGCTGGCAGTAAGAAACCGGGAATCCTCTCGATACCTGCTGTTTGATGAGTCCGCGCAATTGGTAGGATGGCGTAACTCAAAGACCAAAGAGGAGCGTTGGAGTCGAAAGCCTAATAGTCCACCACTTCAGCTTGCCTTTAGCGGTATTCAGGTAATTGACCCTAAATTATTTGAGTTCTTCCCGGATAAGGAGATCTTTTCTACTATTGAGCTTTTTTTGCAAGCAGCAAAAAGCCAACCGGTATATGCTTATCGCCATGATGCCGATTTTTGGCTAGATGTCGGCCGGGTTCCTGATTTAGAGCGGGCTAAGCGCTTGGCCCCGCAAATACTTGAAAAATTGTTTTAAGTGGAAAAGAACTCCCTAAAACCGGTCATCCCCTGGGGAACCTTTATAAATATGCTAACGGTAACCGTTGGAAGCCTGGTAGGCTTGGGTGTGCAGTCAGCCCTTCCTCCAGCTATGGAAACCATAGTCTTTCAGGCTATTGGCTTGGGCGTCCTGCTTATCGGTATAAAAATGGCTTTGGAAATTCCCTCCGGTTATTTACTCGTTTTTATTTTCAGTTTGATCCTGGGTGGGATCATTGGCGTCCTTTTAAGAATAGACTTAACATTACAAAACCTGGGGGATCAATTACAAACTACCTTTGCCCTGGGCTCCAATGACCAATTCACCCAGGGATTGATTACCGCCTTTTTGCTATTCTGCGTCGGGGCCATGACCGTGATCGGGGCCCTGGAAGAAGGCCTATCCAAAAAGCGCGACTTATTACTGGTGAAATCCACCCTGGATGGCGTTTCCTCTATTGCTTTTGCAGCTACCTACGGCATTGGTGTACTTTTTTCTATTATTCCCATGCTTATCTTACAGGGAGGTATTACCTTGACAGCAGGTTGGATACAGGCTTTCTTCACCAAGAATGTCTTAGCTCAACTAAGCGCAGTGGGCGGCGTTTTGATTATCGGGATTGCTATTCGTTTGCTACAGCTAGCTGATGATATTCAGCTTGAAAACTTACTTCCTGCACTTCCGGTGGTCGTACTGCTGACCTGGTCGTTTGATCGTATTCAAAAGCTTCCGCACCCCTAAGCATTTGATTGCCGACTGCGCAATCAAGGCATTGCTTTCGATCGCAATATTGATCTTTCAATTGAAGCAGGGCCTGAGACTCATAAGCGGATTTTGCCTTTACACCGATTTTTTCCCATCCCCTTGAAATTTTATTTTTCTCGGCCGGCAATTGTTCCAGCCAGCCCAGTGCACGATCCTGAAAACGTACTTCAGAACGATACTTACCGTAGAGAAAGACCATGGGGGCCAAAACGTTTGTGATCAAGCCATGGATCCTGGCCTTCCCCAGAGACTTTGCCGATCGAATAGATGCTTTATCGAAAAAGAAGTGCTCCTGCCAATAATTAGAGAGTTTTAAAGAAAAAGCCTGTTCGATTTCCCGGATATCACTGGTGCTCAGCAATTTACTCCAAAGGTGCTCCGATTGATAGAACAACTGTGCAAATTGGGCCAGGCGAATGGTGGGAAAGTTTGCAGGTCGCATCCGCAAAAATTTCCAACTTTTCCTCTGGAGGGGATGCAAGTCATATTTTTTACGAAGAAAAGCATATTCTTGCTGTAAAATACGAGGGTAATCATCCTCGAACGTTTCTTCCAGGAAGCCCGCTTGCCCAAACAGCAGGGCTTCAATTTCCAAGAGGCGGTTTTTGTGTTTTCGAAGGATTCCCAATGGTAAGGTTCTTGCCAGGACATGAGCTGGTTCTGCATTTACCCGCAACCCAAAGCCCCGAAGCAACTGTTCATAAAAGCATGCCTCCCAATCCATTTTTAATTCCAGTAATCGTTGCTCCATTTCCGTAGTCTTTCGCTCCAGGCGCTCTACCAACAAACGATCCAACCATAGGTTAAAGCGGGCATCCAGGTAGTCGGGCAAAAAGGAATGGCAAGGTACCCAGCCTTTGGCAGCCTGAAGTTGTTCATATGCAGCTGCTAGCCCTGGTCGAATATGGCGACGCAACTCCAGACAAGGGATGCATGCTCCTTCCTGGTAAACAATGGTAAGATCTTCCTCCAGGACCACATGTAAAATTACATTTTCGTACGCTGGATCATGGTGGTGATGGTGTTTTAACCAATCGGATGTGCGAAGGTGAATTTCTACGTTGCCTGCCCATTCGGTATCCCCGATTTTTATCCGGGCCTCCAGAAAATCAGGCCCCCCATCCCGGTTGAGCTTCCCTGGTCGAATGATTTGTAAAGGTTCCCCTCTGGTCGTTTTTAAATCGAGTGGGTTAAACTGCTGAAAACGCCAGATGTACTGTATAAAGTCTTCCTTCATAGAGAGGCAATTTTAAGCCAAAAAGAAAAGACAATATAACAATTAAAATACAAACATGCAAGTATAATACCCTAAAAACACAGAGGCCCCGCTCGAGTAGGAGCGGGGCCTCTGTGTTTTTAGGGTAAATTTTTAAGAAGGAACTCTATCGAACACTTTTATCGTAAAGTCGTACTCATTTCGATCATCTGCCTTAAATGGAGTACTTTCGACCAGTTCCCATTCTGACCAGTCCACTTCCGGAAAAAAGGTATCTGCTTCTGGGTTTGCGTGCACTTCGGTATAATACAGGCGATCGAGATAAGGTAAGCTCAATTGGTAAATTTGGGCCCCACCGATCACCATTGCCTCGCTTTCCCCATTTTTTTCTGCAAAACCCAGCGCTTCTTCTATTGAACCAACCACTATGCTGTCCTGGACCAGAAAATAAGGGTTACGGGTTATGATGATATTGGTGCGTTTAGGAAGGGGGCGTCCCATGGTATCGAAGGTTTTTCGCCCCATGATCACATGATGATGGAGGGTCGTACGTTTAAAGAACTTCATGTCATCGTGAAGACGCCAGGGAAGATCATCATCCTTTCCCAAGGCTCTGTTGTAGGCTACTGCTGCTATGGCCGAAACTTTCATGATAAAAGGCTGTAAGAGCAGAAAGTGCCAAACCATGTCTGACGAATCTGCCCGAAAAACAAGGCAAGAAATTGAAGAAAACCTCCTCTGCTACAGGGTAAAAAAGCGATTAGCCTATGAACCGAAAATTGTAATTGTAAACATATACCACTAGGATCAGAAAAAGAATAAACCCGATAATGCCCCACATCAGGCAGTACCCTTTTTGACCGGCATTTTGAATATCAGACATGTTTGCTTTATTTATTGATCAGTGCTTTCTTAACAATTGCGCCCTTTTGAGAATGGGGTATTTTAACCCCTACCGGCAAATGAAGGGGTGTTCATTTTGCCCAAGCAAAGATGATAAAAAAAACAGAACGGCCAAAGGGCCCCGCTTGCTTAAAAACAAAAATGAACGATAAGGGGCCTTAATGCTCTAATGGTATTAAGGCCCCTTGATGTTTTTCGAAAACAGCTTACCAATTAATAGTACCTGGCTCGATTGTCTTTGATGGTTGCTTCCTCTCGAATTGCGGTCATCAAGCGGTTTCCGACCGTGGCTCGCTGGCTACTGGTTTGTTGCCTGCGGAAGGCGGGCAGATCCAGGGGGGCGGAGGGTACAGCCTTCTCAGTGATCTTTAGCACGAAAACCCCGCTGGCACCAATGATGGGTTCGGAAGTTTCACCCTCCTCCATTGTGAAAACCGTTCCCAGGACTTTTGGCTCGCCACCAATCTCCTGGATGAAGTCATTTGCAAAAGTTACATTCGGAACGGTATCCACAGGCACATCAAAAGCACTTGCTATAGCGGTCAACTCCTCGCTTTGGATGCGACTTTTGATCACCTCTCCTTTTTTGTGATTCGTTACGATGGGTTCAATATCAGCACGGATATCCTCAACGGCAGGCAGACCGGGCTCTACGATTCGATCTAGTGCAATTACTACATACCTGTTGTTAAAGTACCGTACAGGGTCCTGGAATGCAAAGACCCTGGGGGCTACATCCCCGGGCTTGGTTTTCCCTTCGAATGCCCAACGCACCATTTCGCGTGGCTCCTGGCCCGTCCCCAGGCCGGAGATCTGGTAGGAGTTTTCATTGAGGAGGCCAGAACTGGATATACTGATATCAACTATTCCCGCTGCATCACTTTCCATACCGGCCAAACCATCCTCCTGGTGCTTTCGCATAAAATCGTAAGCGCGATCTGCAACCGCCTGCTGGGTATTTTCGCTGGGTTTGATGTCTTCAGAAAGATAAGCTACTCGAATTCCCTCCTCATTATTAATATGCCGACGATCGGTAACCTCCACCAGGTGCAGACCAAATTGCGTGCCAATGATGTACAGGGAATCCAGGTCTGCTTGGAAAAAGATCAAATCATTGAAGGGCCCCACCATCTGGCCAGGGGCAGCATACCCCAGGTCACCGCCAGTGCTTACGGTTGCATCCGTTCCAAACTGGGCAGCCATATCGGCGAAAGTAGCATTTCCGCTTTCTATCTCAGTCTTGATACTGTCTAGCAACTGCTGTGCGGCAAGAAATTCTTCCTGCGTTTGTACCGGCCGTAAAATATGACGGGACTCCACTGAATCTGGTATCATCATTCTATCCAGCACTTTTACCGCCTTAAAGGTAGCTCCTTCCAGGTAGGGTCCGTATACCGAACCACTTGATAGGGACCACACCGTATCTGCAATGATGGCGCTCAGTTGATCCTTCTTAAAATAGGTACCCTCCATAATCCCCTGGTTGCGCTGAATGAAAGTAGTATCGTTCTCGGCATTTTCGAATTCGGGAATGATCTCAGTGATCTTCTCCCTTATGGAGGCGGAATCCTCAGCAGTGGGGATAACATTAAAAGTGACGAACTTCAACGCCCGCCGTTCTTCATCTACCCGAAGCGCTTCCTCATTTTCCTTTATGTACGTCTTAAAATCTTCATCGCCCAGGGAAACTTCTGAGTTATCGAGGTCTGCAAACGAAATTTTTACGTAGGCAAATTCAATGACCTGAGCCTGCTCCTCATACATGTCCTCTGCCATCCAGGTAGGAATGTACATTCCTTTAGAAACCATGCCATTCAACTTCTCCTGAAGCCGTTGGGCAACGATTTCTCCCTCCTGGACCTGCCAATAATCCATCATATTGGGTTCCATGGTCCCGGTGGTAAGCATATCCCGTATCTGGTTCAACTGATTGTAGTCGATCTGACCGGTAGTAGGGTTCATGAACCGCTGACGGATAATGGGGCTGGGGTTGGAACCGAACTGAAGATCCTCCAACTCCGCATCGCTTACCGCTAACCCCAGGGCTTCTGCCTCCTGTCGCATCAAGGTCTTATTGACAAAATAAGACCATAGCTGCTCCCGGCGGGAATAAATGTCAGCTGCTGAGTTTTGATACAGAATATTTTCTGTCCGGTTAAATTCATTGAGATCGAGCTTCTCCCCATTCACTTTTCCCACCGTAGGCTGAGCGCTCCCGAACACGCTGGTAGGCCCCGCGTTCATATCCATGAAAATGAAGCCTCCAAGGCCGAGGGCAATCATCACCACTAAAATCCACGATCCTTTCTGGCGGATTTGTCCAATTAAAGCCATTGTTTCACTGTTGTGTTTTGTTTCGGGAAGGCAAGCCGGGTGTTGTACCGGAAAAGAAGAAGCCATTCCCCTTTCAATCGCGCACTTCGCTATTCTCTTTTAGTTGCCTCCAATAAGGGAAGGCATTCAAAAATTCACGCAAAAATAAGCTCTTTGGTTGGTATAATCCAAAGATTGTTTGCCCCGATTTTGTATGGGGCTCTATTTTTAACCTTCTTTCAGAGGGAATAAGCAAGTACGGTAAGCGTTCCGGTCTATTTTGACACCTAACCCAGCACGGATAATTCTCCCGGAAGCAAATTTAGATGGTGATGCAACGTTTAAACCCTGGCTGCCGACAATGATATTATACGCCGCACAAAGCAAAAGCTGAATGGAAGAACGGGCTCTGGAACTAAAGTGGGTGAACCGCTGTCTGCAAGGTGATCAGGCAGCGCAGCGGGAATTATATGACCGCTTTCGCCGACGCCTGTATGGCATTTGTATGCGCTATGCCCGTTCTGAAGTAGAAGCTCAGGATTTCTTGCAGGAAGGCTTTATAAAGATTTTCAGAGAATTGAAAAATTTCCGGGCCGATGGCCCTCTGGGAGCCTGGATGAGCCGGATCATGGTCAACACCGCCATTAGTCAGCTCCGAAAACGTCGCCTGGAGTTCTCCAATGAAGACAAACTCCATCGAAAGGATGACGGGCTTCCCAATGCCATAGACCACATGCAGGCGGAAGAGCTCATACAATTGATCCAACAATTACCCAGCGGCTACCGTACCGTTTTTAACCTGTACGCCATGGAAGGATACAGCCATGGAGAAATTGCCGACCTTCTGGGCATTTCGGAAGGAACTTCCCGCTCCCAGTATTTGCGGGCCAAAAAAGCGCTACAGGCAATGATCAAGGCTTTAAAACTACACTGAGCATGAAACAGCATCAAGAATATTCTTTCGAAGAACTGATCCGACGTACCCTGGCTGATTACCAACCGGAGCCGCCCGCTACTGTGTGGCAAACGGTGGAAGGGTCCTGTCCATCACCTTCACAGCGGGCCTGGAGAACAGAATGGCTGAGTGTGGCTGCTGCCGGTATGGCCTTTTTGATCGCTCTTGGTCTATCTGTTATTTCAAAAGAAGACGGAGTTTACCGGGATTACTCGGCCGGAGTGGAAGCCGCCCATCGAAGTGGCAAGCCTTTGCTGATTCTTTTTTCCGGAAACTGCCCAGACTGTAAACAAGCCAACGCCAACCTGCAGTACCTTCAAAACAAGGGTCACCTGCAAGGCTATATCCCTGTTATTCTGCATTTGGGAGATACCGGCCGCGCGGCAAGCCTGGCTCTTGCAGGAGCAGACTCCCTTTACAACCGTTTTTCCACTGCTGAACTCTGCTCTGTGCTCGGCAAAACACTTTTGGACACCTTATCCGCTCCTCTGATTACCGTTATGGATCTGGCGGGTTTACCGATGTTGGCCCAGCCTTTCTCCCGGCCTCAAATAGAAAACCGCGACAGCTTGCTGGTCCTTTTCGGCAAATACCTTCAAAAGGTACAAACGCAACACAATGCCCAGGTTAGCCGTGGGTTGCAATTATTTGTCGACCATTGCAACTCCTGTCATCAATCCAGGGAAGAACTCCTACCCGCAGCGCAGCCGCTGGCTTATGACCTGGAGGGGCAATACCGTGCAGAACTCTATCAAAATACCCGCTTTAAAATGCAGGATACCGGGCTTCAGGTAATGGATACCATCCATCACTTTCCAAATTTTGCAAAAGAGGAACTGGATATGTTATACAGAGCCATAGTATGGAATTAGTTATCATTCCTCCTTCATGTGTCTTCCTTAATCTCTTCCGCTATAATGGATTGCCTTAAAAGCTCCATATCTCTCACCAGCATCCTTTTGCGGTCGAAGGTGAGGATATTCTTGGCGCGTAGCTCGTTGAGGATGGTAGTAACCGTTTGGCGGGAGGTGGCCGTCAGATTGGCGATTTCCTGATGGGTCATAAATTTGCGGACAAGTTGCTCAAAGCCCACACGCTGACCTTTTTCCACGGCAAGGTTGTAAAGGAACTCAATGATGCGAGTGCGGGAATCTTTAAAGACCAGTGACTCCAGCCGTTGCTCCATCTCCAGTAGGCGTGACCCCATAAGTTGCATGATGAAGAGGTTTAGGTCAGTACGCTCCCGCATCAGTCCTTTCATCTCTTCGGCAGTAAGGATACAAACATTGGTAGGTTCCATAGCATAAGCAAAATCCCGTCGAACCTCCAGCCCCACCAAAGCCAATTCGCCAAAGACCTCTCCGCTCGTCAGGATCGCTTTTGTGATTTCCTTTCCGGCTTCGCTATAGGTACCGACCTTTACGCGTCCTTCGGTCACAAAGTAAATGCGGTTGGCATGCTCATTGGGTAGGTAAATGTATTCGCTTTTTTCATACATTTTTTGATCAGTGTCATCCAGATCGCCCCGCCGGATTTTCTTCGGGCAAAAAATACCAGTGACATCGATATTTTCCAGAAACCAAAGTGCTTTATTACTCATGAGTTCTCAGTTATTAGGTAACCAAATGAAGACGGAAAAAGTCAACCATTTAACACCTGGACATTCCGTAAGAATTTTAAGTTGTATGTTACAACGTATAAAGGTCTTATTATCTTTAAACCGGCAAGGCTCGTTATGGTTTCCTTAATTCCCGGATGGGCCACAAGAGGGTTTAATCATCTATCCGAAGCCCGAAGCGATCGGCCAGCTTCTTGACGAGATTGTTCTGTTCGTACAACTTCCGTAGCTTTTCCTTATCCGTTAACGGGACCTTCCTTTTGGGGGCTGCAGGAGCTTTAGATTTATCCACCTCCACTTTAAACATTAAATCTTTTTTCCCAAAGGTCGTTCTTAAATGATCGACCAGGTCTCGATCCTGCTGGATCGTACCTGCAGCCAGTTGGGTTCCCACTCTTGCGACCACCGTATCTTCATTGATCACAAAGTCAACTTTAGTCAGAATGCTACGCACTGATTCCTGATCCAAACTATCCCTATACTCCTGCACTGTCTGAAGAAGATTATCCTTGTTGAACTCCAGTGCAGGCACCAATCCTTCCCTCTGTCCCTTATTCTTGATCTCCTCTAGAAGAGCGGCTTGATTTATTTGTCTCAGATTAAACCCTCCAGCAGCAGGGGTCGTCCCCCTTTTTTCGGAGGGGGAGGGTCCAGCTGGTTCCTTATCAAAAGTTACTTCCTGCTGTTCAGACTTCTTGGCTTTTGGCTTAGTGTCAGAAGAAATTCCTTCAGGCTCAGGAGATGCGGGCTTGGCAATTTCTTTTTTTGCTGTGGGTTTACTTAGGTCAGCCGTTTTTTTTTTCTGCTCAGGCGATGAAGGGGTCGAAACCAGAGGGGTTCCGGATAGAGCCCTATTTACATAAGCCATTTTTATCAGGGCCATTTCGACATGCAATCGCTGGTTCCGGGCCAGGCGATAATTTATATCGCATTCATTCGCCAGGTTTATTGTTGTAAGCAGGAAAGCAGCAGGAGCCAATTGTGCCTGAGCCTGGTAGCGCTGGCGAAGCTGTTCACTCCCTTCCAGCAAAAGCAGGGTATCCGGATTTGCTGCTACTAACAAATTCCGAAGGTGCTCTGCAAGGCCATTGACAAAAAGATCGGGTTCGAAGCCTTTTTCGACTACTTCCTCCAGCAACAATAGCAGGCCCCCGGCATCTTCCAGTAATAAGGCATCAACCGCCCGGAAAAAGAAATCGTAATCAAGCACATTCAGGTTCTCAATAACATCCTCATAACGAATGCTATCTTTCGAAAAAGCAACCATCCGGTCAAAGATAGAAAGGGCATCCCGAAGGGCTCCATCCGCCTTTTGGGCAATGATATGAAGGGCTTCGGGTTCAAAACCAATGCCCTCTTCTTTGCAGATCCCTTCCAGGTGTTCGACCATATCCCTTACCTGAATGCGTTTGAAATCAAAGATCTGGCAACGGGACAGAATGGTGGGAATGATCTTGTGCTTTTCAGTCGTCGCCAGAATAAAGACCGCGTAGGAAGGGGGCTCTTCCAATGTCTTTAAAAAGGCATTGAAGGCCTGTTGCGACAGCATGTGCACCTCATCAATGATAAATACCTTGTATTTTCCCTGCTGAGGTTGAAAGCGGACTTGCTCGATCAAAGCCCGAATATGCTCTACGCTGTTGTTCGAGGCCGCATCCAGTTCATTGATGTTAAAAGAAGCATTCTCATTGAACGCTTGACAGGAGGAGCAGGTATTGCAGGGCTCGAAATCCTCACCCGGGTTCTGGCAATTGAGTGCTTTGGCCAGAATTCGGGCGCAAGTGGTTTTTCCCACACCGCGAGGCCCACAAAACAAAAAAGCATGGGCAAGCTGGTTGTTGCGCAGGGCATTTTTCAGTGTATTGGTCACATGTTGCTGGCCAACCACCTCCTTAAACTGCACAGGACGATACTTCCGGGCCGAAACCACAAAATTGCTCAAACGAATAGACCTTTTAAAAATTTAACCAATGAAGATTTGACCGGGAAATATTCAAACACGGCAAATCTCAACACCTACCAAGATACAAAATTAAGCGGGCAATTAGCCGGCTTTTTACTTGCATCTGTTCCAAAAAGCCATTTACTTTGCGTTTCAAAGTTCTTTAACTATGGCTCAAAACCAACCGTTGGATCAGCTTCAACACATCCGGGAGATGATGGAGCGCTCCTCCCGCTTTATATCACTTAGTGGGCTTTCGGGTGTAGCAGCAGGAGCGATTGCCTTACTGGGAGCTGCAGTTACTTTTCTCTATTTGGATCGGATGCCTTTCGAACTAAGAATTTACCATGAATATCCGGAGTCCCCAAAATGGGGTATTCCCTTCCCCTTGTTTTTTTTACTCACTTTTTCGAGTGTACTGATCCTTGCTTTTGTTGCAGCTATATTCTTCACCCGCAGGCAATCCTTGCGAAAGGGTATACCCATGTGGGGGCCGGCCAGTAAACGCCTACTGTTCAATTTGCTTTTGCCCCTGGTTGTAGGGGGGGTGTTTGTGATTGGTTTGTGGCGTATGGGCCATCTCCCCCTCATTGCTTCTTCAACCCTTATATTTTACGGCTTGGGCTTATTCAATGCAGGAAATTATACTTTGAATGACGTGCGCTACCTGGGTATTTGTGAAATTATACTGGGTTTTCTGGCAATGGCCTTTCCCACCTACGGCCTGGAATGCTGGACAGTCGGTTTTGGGGTTTTACATGTACTTTACGGTATTGTCATGCACTTTAAGTATGAGCGCGGATGAAAAATTTGATCGAACGCCTGGATAAGCAATTCGACCACCGGGTTCGACTGGGGATCATGTCTGTGCTCATCGTTCAAAACTGGGTGGATTTCAATCACCTAAAGGATACCCTGGCCCTCACCGACGGACGCCTGGCCAGCCATATTAAAGCACTGGAAAATGCTCAATACCTCGAAGTCCGAAAGCGGTTTGTAGGCCGACGGCCCAATACTTCCTATAGGGTAACCCCATTAGGTAAAAAAGCTTTTGAAGATCACCTGAGCGCTTTAGAACAACTCCTCCGCCTAAAGCCGCAGGAGGAAGAATAATAATTTTTTTAACTCTAAACTTTGAAAAACAAAGTACTTTAAATATCTAATTATGAAATTCAAATTGCTTCGATCCCTGGCCGTGGTATTGCTTGCGGGTTTGTACAGTTGGCTTTTCACAAAGAGCGGGTTGGGTATCAACACCCTTATCTTTTCCGTTTTGCTGATAGGCTGCCTGTACTGGTTGGAAAAAGAGTTGTTTTCTACCCTTCAGGTACGCCTGGCCGTACTGGGCGTTTTTCTTTCTGCCATAATGATCGTTTGGCACCATAGTGTGTTATCTCAGGTTGTACACCTGCTTAGTTTGTTCCTTTGTATTGGATTCGTTCAGGAGCGCCAGTTGCGGTTTTTCCTGTTTGCTGGCCTGCTGTCCTTACAGAGCTTTATAGGCACTCCTCTTCGTTGGGCCCAGACCTTTTCGCTTCCCTCTCGTGGCCAGGTATGGTACCGCTTGCAATATACCATATTGCCAGTATTGTTGTTGATGGTTTTTGGCTGCTTGTATTACGAGGCCAGCCCCTATTTTACCAGGATGATTGACCGGCTGCAGATCAAATGGGAAGGACCCGGGCCTGGGTTTTGGATGTTACTGCTAGGCTTTTTATTAAGCGGGGCATTCTTGTTACCCTCCAATTCCATTCTTCCCTTGCAAAGATGGGATCAACTACTCGAAACCCAACTGGTAAAAGGACGAAGATGGGGATGGTTCCACTTCAGGATCCCCTTCAGGATGATGGGATTAAAAAGGGAGTTTCGATCTGCCCTGGTCAGCCTTTGTTTGCTGAATGCTTTACTACTGGTGGTAAACGTTATGGACGTTCCTCAGGTATGGTGGCACCAAAAGACGAGGCGTGCCGCAGAGTTAAGTCAGTTCGTACACGAGGGGACCACTGTTCTTATGCTGGCCATTTTTTTAGCCATGGCAGTATTGAGCTGGTTTTTTCGTGGCAATTTGAATTTCTTCCCGGATAACAAGGATATTCGCCTTTTAAGGTATGCTTGGATTATCCAAAATGGTATCCTCGCGCTTTCGGTAGGAATGCGCAATTTGTTGTATGTCGGAGCACATGGACTGACCCATTTACGCATTGGTGTTTTTTGGTTCCTTTTACTTGTACTGGCTGGTTTAGTTACTTTTTATTTTAAGATTTACCTTCGAAAGTCCTTTTGGTATCTCATCCTTGCCAATAGCTGGGTCGTTTACCTGTCCTTTCTGGTGGCCAGCTTCTTTAACTGGGATTTGATCATTACCCGCTACAACCTGAGTACCCTTCCCTCCGACCGGCTGGATACCTATTACCTCATTCGCGAAATATCTGACAAAAATACTCCTTTGCTTGAGCTTCATAAGGATAAGCTAAATGCTGCGTTTAATACCGATACCTATTATTTGGAGAGCCTGGAAGATGCGCTGGAGGAAAAAAGGGCCAAGCTTACCCAACGGATCGATTTTCAGGCATGGCAAGCCTGGAATTTGATGGACCACCGGCTAAGGTCGTATTTAACCGAAACACGATAAGACAACCCCTTTACCAGCTAATCATAAAAAAAATGGCCGACCCTAACCCCCCAGTTGAGCCGGCGCATTCCCCTGGACAGCTTTAAATCTGCTCAGGTTCTAAGACAGAGCCGGCCAAGTGTCCCCCCTGTAGCCGACATCTGCTTATCTTAACCATGTGCTGTATAAGCCCAATGAGGGCATGGCGACATGGAGATCATGCAAGTAATGTGGAAATTATCGCTCACTGGAAGTTCGTGTAGTTGCACAACATCCGTGAAAGATCAATCCGAAAAGATAAATGGAAAAAATGGTAAGTAGACAGCCCTTTAAGGGCTGGATAGGAATCCGCTCAACTCTGCCAACAAATATAATGGATTCGGCCATATAACACAACATCACCTGATCTTAAAATGGCGTTTTTAGCAAATTTTAACAAAACCTTTTTGTGTCAATATGACAGTCCTAATTGATTTTCCAGAGACGACTGAGGCCCGAACTTGCCAAAATTTCGGATTTTCTCTTATGGCACAACCTTTGCCCTTTCCATTCTGACATAATATCCAACTCATTGATCATAAACCAAATAACTTATGCCGACTGGAACCATTTCGGTACAAACTGAAAATATTTTTCCCATCATTAAAAAAGCGCTTTACTCCGATCAGGAGATTTTCTTGCGCGAACTGGTCTCCAACGCGGTTGATGCAACTACCAAGCTCAAAACTCTAGCCCGCAAAGGAGTGGTTGACCAGGAATTAGGCGACCTGACCATAGACATCCTGCTGGATGAAGAAGCTAAGACCCTCACCGTGCGTGACCGGGGCATTGGTTTGACCCAGGACGAAGCGGAAAAATACCTTAATCAGGTCGCATTTTCCAGCGCACATGAATTCCTGGAAAAGTATCAGGAAGATGCCAAGATCATTGGCGCCTTCGGATTGGGTTTTTATTCCGCTTTCATGGTAGCTTCCAAGGTAGAAGCAATTTCCAGATCCTGGCAAGCTGATGCCCAGGGCATTACCTGGAGTTGTGAAGGAAGCCCCGAATATTCGATCGAATACAATGATAAAGCAGAGCGCGGCACCGATATTGTCTTACACCTGGCGGAGGATGCCGAAGAGTTCCTTAAAAAGGAGCGTATCCAGGAGCTGTTGGATAAATACTGTAAGTTCCTTCCCATTCCCATTCGCTTCGGTACTAAATCGGAAACTATCACAGAAGGAGAAGGGGAAGAGGCCGAAACCAAAACGGTGGAGGTAGACAATATGGTCAACAATTCCGATCCGGCATGGACAAAAAGCCCCAATGACCTTTCAGATGAGGATTATCGGAATTTCTATCGGGAATTGTACCCTACCAGCTTCGAACAACCACTATTCTGGATCCATTTGAACATTGACCACCCCTTTAACTTAACGGGTATACTTTATTTCCCCAAACTAAAGAACACCTTCGAAATACAGCAAAATAAAATTCAGCTGTATTCCAATCAGGTCTATGTTACCGATGATGTCAAGGAGATCGTACCGGAGTTCCTTACCTTGCTACACGGGGTAATTGATTCTCCCGATATTCCGTTAAATGTCTCCCGCTCCTACCTCCAATCCGACAGTAGCGTTCGAAAAATTACCGGCTATATCACCCGGAAAGTAGCAGACAAACTCAGCGAGTTATTCGAGGAGGATCGAAATGACTTTGAAAGCAAATGGAACGACCTGGGCGTATTTATCAAGTATGGAGCCATATCCGAGGAAAAATTCTACGATCGGGCTAAGGATACCATCTTACTGCCTTCTACAGAGGAGGGAAAATACTTTACCCTGGAAGAATACCGGGAAAAAGTAAGAGAACTGCAAACAGATAAACACGAGCGGGTAATTTTCCTCTATGCCAGCAATGCTGATACCCAGTTTACGCAAATCGAAGCCTGTAAAAACAGGGGATATGAGGTGTTGTTAATGGACCATCCGATCGACAATCACTTCATTCAACAACTTGAAATGAAGGGCGATAAGATTTCCTTTGTACGGGTGGATTCCGACACCATTGACAACCTTGTTCAGAAGGACGAGCAAAAGGAGTCGGTTCTCGGTGAAAAAGAGCAGGAAACGGTAAAAAAGCTATTCGAAGCCCACATCTCTGATTCCGGCGCTCAGGTAGAACTGAAGGCCTTATCTCCCGAAGATCAACCTGTTGCCATTACCCGGCCGGAATACCTGCGCCGTATGACGGAGATGCAGGCTATGCAGGGAATGGGTGGCGCGTTCCCGGATTCTTATTCGGTGATCGTAAACACCAATCACCCCATCGTAGCCTCCAAATTGTTACAAACAAAAGGTGAAGCCGATCAGCAACAACTGGTAGAATACCTTTATCAACTGGCACTCCTCAACCAGGGCATGCTGAAAGGGGCCGCTTTATCGAAATTTGTTAATCGAAGTTTAGGCTTTTTGGACTAGAGGCCTAAGGTCTTTTGAGAAAAAGATGCTTGGGAGGCTGTTCCAAACCCTTATATGGTTGGGGAAACAGCCTCCCTTTCTTTTATTCATGGCGCTCCCGCAATACATCCATAAGCTCCGTCAGGCGATACCCCTTAGCACTGAGGAGGACTAAGAAATGGTACATTAGATCAGCCGCTTCGTTAAGGAATAAGCCTTTATCCTCATCTTTGGCTTCGATAATTAACTCAACGGCCTCCTCGCCCACCTTCTGAGCTACCTTATTGATCCCTTTACTCAACAAACGACTGGTATAGGAATGCTCGCTCGGGTTTTCCTTTCGGTCGCGGATCACCGCTTCCAGGTGTTCCAGAAAATTCCCCTGATTTTTTTCGTCAAAACAGGTATCACTACCGGTATGACATACGGGACCCAGGGGTTGTACCTGCAGTAAAATCGTATCCCGGTCACAGTCAATCATAAATCGCTCCAGTATGAGGAAATTGCCGGAGGTCTCCCCTTTGGTCCACAGGCGTTCCTTAGAACGACTATAGAAGGTAACCTGCTTATCCCACAGTGTTTTTTTTAGAGCTTCCTTATTCATATAGCCCAACATCAACACCTTTCTGGTGCGGCTATCCTGAACAATTGCCGGAAGCAAACCATCCCCTTTTTCGAAATCAATTTGTTCAATAAATTCCGTATCTTTCATAAAAACCCTTTTTATTATGAGCGAAGTTATTTTGGATCAACCGGAAAATAATCAGTTGGAAGCCACCTTATTTCACATTAATGATGCCGCTGGTTGAGCAAAATTTTTAGCCATTCTTGGCTTTATCCTGGGCGGCTTTATGATCCTGGCTGGCCTGGGCATGTTGGCTTCAACAGCATTAATGAGCAATATGTTACTGGATGAAACGGGTATGAACTTCCCAATTTGGATATTTGCCCTGATATACCCAGCCTTTTCCCTGATCTATATCATCCCCTCCCTGTTTCTTTATCGGTTTGCCATAAACGGGCAGGAAGCAGCCCGCTTAGGCAGTTCACACCCCCTCGAAAAAGGAGCGGATAACCTGCGCCGATTTTTTAAGTTCTATGGGATTGTCGCCATTATCTTCCTCGTTTTATACCCTCTTACCCTAATTCTGATTTTCGTTGGTGGTGGGCTGGGGCTTATGAGTGCTTATTGATCAAAGCCGAACAGGGATCGCTTCCCCTTTTAGAAAATGTTTTAATTCAGGAATACCAAGCTCCCGGAAATGAAAGATGCTGGCGGCCAGACCAGCATCTGCTTTTCCATGCGTGAATACATCCCGAAAGTGTTCGGCCTTACCCGCACCACCTGAGGCAATGACCGGAATATGCAATGCATCGGAGACACAGGCGGTTGCCTGAAGAGCGAAGCCGTTCTTAGTCCCATCGTGGTCCATGGAGGTGAATAAAATTTCACCCGCTCCCCGCTCCTGAGCCTCCAGGGCCCAGCTAAACAGCTCGATCTCCGTTGGCAAGCGCCCTCCATTCAGATATACGATCCATCGACCATCTACAAACTTAGCGTCGATCGCTACCACAACAAACTGGCTGCCGAATTCCCGCGCCAGGGCTCCGATCAATTCGGGTTGGCGTACGGCCGCAGAATTTACTGAGATCTTGTCGGCTCCACTGTGCAGCAGCACCTCTACGTCCTCCAGTGATTTGATCCCCCCTCCAATGGTAAAGGGGATACTCAGGTGAGCGGCAATGTCATGAGCCAATCGTGCAAGAGTCTTTCTTTTCTCGTGAGTGGCTGTAATATCGAGAAAAATCAACTCATCTGCCCCTTGCTCACTATAAAGGGCACCTAATTCAACTGGATCCCCCGCATCGCGAAGGTTGACGAAATTGACTCCCTTTACCGTGCGACCATCTTTTATATCCAGACAGGGAATAATGCGTTTGGCTAACAATTCTTGGAGTTTTGTGATGTGGGTTTTTAATGGTACTTATCTAAAACGCTTAACTCAAGCCCCATGATCCATAACCATCCTTTATTTGTCAAGTTTCGAAATAATCTGTTCTCGTAAAGTCCATATTTCCTCCAGGCTGTGGGGCAGATCATTCTTTCGCAGCCATTTTTGGATAAAGTCTTTGTGGTGCAAGTACTTAAAGTGACCTATCTGCTGAGGAGTAATCTCCTGCTCTTCCATCAAAACCGCTTTAATGATTTTGAAGTCGGACCCGGGGCGACTGATATCCAGGCCCTGGCCATCAATGCTTAAAAAAGCATGTGCCTCAGGAATATACTCCAGCCCATGTTCCTCCAAAAGGCGATCGACCTCGGGAGTATTTTCACGGTTCATCTGATATACACCCAAAATCAGCCGGATATTCTCCACCTTCTGCTCGATCGCGATTTTCCGAATAAGGGCGTGTTTGGTACTGCAAGAGCCAATTTGTTCTGAAAGGACCAGGGAGAGATCTTGCTTTCTGCTCGTGCGACCATAAGATAGGTGCTGAACATAATCGAAAAGTTCTTCCCAGGTTTGAATATTTCGTTTAAGGACTTCCTGACTTAATGGGCCAGTCGGTTTTAACTCCTGCTGAAGGTTGAATGGCGTAATCGTCATAAGCTTTTGTTATTCGAATGCGATTCCTGAAAGGTTTGCAAAACTTTAAGTGTTATGGCGCCTTCGTAAATCGCTTTTCCAAGGATGGCCCCATAGCAACCCAGCTCTGCCAATCGCTTCAATTCTGTAAAGCTACTAATTCCGCCCGAAGCGATAAGGTTTAAATTGGGTTGAGCCGAGCGGATAGAAGCATAGGTTTCCACTGCGCTTCCCTGCATCAGCCCATCTTTTGAGACATCTGTAGAAATAACATAGCGCAATCCATGACCGGCATAATCTTCCAGAAAGTCAAGTAATTTACGTTGGCTTTGTTCCTGCCAGCCATTTATGGCGATAAAGCCGTCCCGAAAATCAGCGCCCAGTATGATCTTCTCAGGACCATGAGCTTCCAACCATTTCAGGAATTTTTCCGGCGCTTTCACCGCAATAGTACCTCCGGTCACCTGGGTTGCACCGGATTCGAAGGCAATGCGTAGATCTTCGTCAGCTTTAAGCCCCCCCCCAAAGTCAATTTGCAGGTCAGTTTGGCTGGCCAGCTTTTCTAAAACCTTATGGTTCACAATATGGCCTGATTTCGCCCCGTCCAGGTCGACTAAATGCAACCGCTTCAAACCATGGTTTTCGAAAGCTTTTGCTACTTCCAGCGGATCTTCATTATACACTTTTTTTCGATCGTAATCCCCTTGAGTGAGGCGCACGCACTTTCCATCGATCAGATCAATGGCCGGTATGATATACATAAACTAAAGGCTTAAAAAGGCTTTGAGAATGGCTTCCCCTGCGGCACCCGACTTTTCCGGGTGAAACTGGGTGGCATAAAAATTATCCTTTTGCAGAGCAGCACTAAATGGAATGATATGGTCAGATAGGGCGGTGGTGTAGGGTCCCTGTTCCACAAAATAAGAATGCACAAAATACACAAACTGTCCTTGCAGCTCCACAGGGGGAACCTTTCCCCGGACCGAATGCAAGGCATTCCACCCCATATGCGGTACTTTTTCGCCACCCTTTGGTTGAAACCGCAAAACGTTTTGGGGGATGATACCCAGACAGGGGGTATCCCTTTCTTCACTATGTTCACACAATAATTGCATACCCAGGCAAATCCCCAGTACCGGCTGTTCTAAGGTACGGATCAACTTATCCAGCCCATGTTCTTTAAGGTAAGCCATGGTTGAACCCGCTTCTCCCACGCCGGGGAAGATGACCTTATCCGCGGATCTTATTTGCTCATGGTCTTTGGTAAGTACACCCTTTACCCCCAGCCGGTCTAAAGCAAAAAGTACAGATCGAACATTTCCGGCATTATAATCGATGATAGCTACCACTTTGTTCTTTGAAGTTTCAGGTTTAGGTTTGGATCAGATTAAGCCCTTGGTCGTCGGCAGTTCGGCATTTCCAGCTTCCCGGGCAACGGCCATTCGAATGCTTCGGGCAACAGCTTTAAAAATGGCTTCGATTTGGTGGTGATCATTCTTGCCCTCCACCTGAATATTCAAATTACAAGCGGCATGGTCAGAGAACGTCTTAAAGAAATGTTCCGCCATTTCTATGGGGAACCCTCCGACCTTTTCTCTCCGCAACTGAGCGCTCCAGACCAACCAGGGCCGACCACTGAAATCAATAGCAACCTGGGCAAGAGTCTCATCCATGGGAAGTAAACAATGACCATAGCGTTCAATTCCCCTTTTATCGCCCAGAGCCCGTCGAAATGCTGTGCCAAGTACAATAGCGGTATCCTCGATAGTATGATGCTCGTCGATATGCAAGTCACCCTTTACGGAAACCTCCAGGTCAAGCTGGCCATGCCGGGCCAGTTGATCCAGCATATGATCGAAAAAGCCGATGCCGGTGCTATTCCTGTAACGCCCCTGCCCATCCAGATTAAGGGTAACCTCTACCTCGGTTTCCCTGGTTTTACGGAGCTCCCGGACACTTCTACTGTTGACCGTTAAAAAACGATGGATTTCCTCCCAGGAAGTGGTCTCTAAAGCAATTGCTAAATCCAGTTCCTCCCGGTCTTCTACCGGTATCTCCTCCAATCCAAGATCCGGCTCGTTTCTCAGCCAGATTCCTTTAGCCCCCATATTTTTCGCCAACAGCATATCAGTGATCCTGTCGCCGATGACAAAGGAGTGCTCTATATCAAAGTCTCCCCCCAAATAGTGTAATACCATGCCGATTTGGGGCTTTCGGGTAGGAGCATTTTCCTCTTTGAAGGTTCGATCGATCAATACCTCGAGGAAGGTAATTCCCTCATTTTCGAAAGCCTGCATAATTTTTTGGTGGGCCGGCCAGAAGTTTGCTTCGGGATGACTTTCCGTCCCCAAGCCATCCTGATTGGTCACCATGACCAGTTCATAGTCCAACTCGTTAACGATCCTGGAGAGGTATTGAAAAACTTTCGGGTAGAAGATCACTTTATCCAGGCTGTCGATCTGGTAATCTTTCGGTTCCAGTACCAGAGTGCCATCGCGATCGAGGAAAAGAATCTTTTTCATTGGTGCTATACTTTTTCCGCAGCCGGCTTGACTCCCCAAGCGGATAACAAGGCCATTAGCCGTTCATTTTCCGATCGACTGCCGATGGTGATCCGGAGGGTATTTTCGCACAGTTCTACCTGGGATCGGTTTCGAACGATCACCCCTGCCTCCATCAAATAGCGGTATATTTTTTCTGCTTCCGGCAATTTAACCAGAATAAAGTTAGCGGAGGAGGGGTACAGTTTTTCAATAAACGGCAAGGCCTCCAGTTGTTTCCATAGCCGGCCCCGTTCTGCTAAAATAGTGGAGCCCTGTTCCCTGCTACCTTCCACATCCTGTATATATTCCAGTGCTTTACTTTGCGTAAGGGCATTAAGGTTATAAGGCGCTTTCACCCGGTTAAACCAATCGATGACGCTGGGCGCAGCGAACGCCATCCCCAACCGCATCCCAGCCAGACCCCAGGCTTTTGAGAACGTTTGCAAAACCACCAGGTTTGGAAACCCCTCCAGGCGATCCAGCCAACTTGGTTGATCGGAAAAATCAATATATGCTTCATCCACTACGACCATGCCCGAAAACGCCCTGAGCAAGCTGGCTACCTTTTCCACCTCCATAGTATTTCCTGTGGGGTTGTTTGGACTGCAAACAAATAAAAGTTTACTGCGGGCATCCGCCCGTTCCAATACAGCATCCACATCCGGCTGGAACAGTTCGGGAATTAAAGATACTTTTCGAACTTCCACGTCAGCAATATCCGCACTGACCTGATACATCCCATAGGTCGGAGGCATAGTCAGTACATTATCCACTCTGGGTTCGCAAAAAATTCGGAAGAGCAGGTCGATCGCTTCGTCGCTACCATTGCCGAGGAATATTTGCTCGGGCCGAACCTTCTTGATCCCGGCTATCTCTTTTTTTAGCTGTTTCTGTAAAGGATCCGGATACCGATTGAGTGCCAGAGGTTTGGGAAATGGGTTTTCGTTGGCATCCAAAAAGACCTCCGCCTTTCCGCTAAACTCTGCCCGGGCAGAAGAATAAGGTTTTAACCGTAGGATATTGGGCCGAATGAGTGCCTCCAGTTCAAAAGCCATGCCTATTGTTTTAATCGAATACTGACCGAACGACGGTGGGCGATCAAGTTCTCCGCTTCGGCCATGATCTCCACAGTTGGCCCCAATAGGGCAAGTCCATTGGCACTCAAGCGTTGATAAGTGATCTGCTTAACAAAGGAATCTACTGATACCCCACTGTAGGTGCGGGCAAAGCCGTTAGTGGGCAAGGTATGGTTGGTACCTGAAGCGTAGTCGCCCACCGACTCAGGGGTGTAGTTACCAAGGAAAACAGAGCCTGCATTAACAATCCCCTCAGCAAGACCTTCTGCATTTTCCACTGCCAGTATCAAATGTTCAGGTGCGTAAACATTGATGAGCTCAACTGCTTCTTCCCGGGTCTTTACGATCACGCTCAGGCTGTTTTGTAATGCTTTTTCTGCCAGAGCCTTTCTCGGCAGATCGGCCAATTGATCTTTTAAAGCTTCCTGCACCTCCTCCACAAATGCTTCTTCAAAAGCAACGAGAATCACCTGGCTGTCTGCTCCGTGCTCCGCCTGGCTGAGCAGATCAGCGGCAACAAAGGCCGGCACTGCTGTTTGGTCGGCACAGACCAACACTTCGGAGGGCCCTGCAGGCATATCGATAGCCGTTTCCTGGCGGCTAACAAGCTGCTTGGCAGCAGTCACATACTGGTTTCCAGGTCCGAAAATTTTATATACTTTCGGGATGCTTTCCGTCCCATAGGCCATAGCTCCAACAGCCTGGACCCCGCCTGCTTTAAAAATGGCTTCGATCCCGATCAGGTTGGCAGTGTACAGGATGGCAGGAGACAATTTCCCTTCCTTGTCGGGAGGAGAACAAAGTACGATTTCCTTGCAACCCGCAATACGCGCAGGTATACCTAACATCAGGACAGTAGAAAACAGAGGGGCCGTTCCTCCGGGGATATAAAGCCCTACCTTTTCAATAGGTACACTTTTACGCCAACAGTTGACCCCCGGCATGGTTTCCACCTGGACCGGCTCTATACGCTGTTCTGAGTGAAAACGCTCAATATTGGCATAAGCCGTCCGGATCGCCGTTTTCAATTCCGGGCTTAATAGGGCTTCTGCTTCCTCTATTTCCTTTTGTGATACCTGCAATTCCTCCACTGCGGCACCATCGAATTGCCGGGTATATTTTTTCACCGCAGCATCACCCTCTTCCGCCACAGTGTTTAAAATAGCCTGAACATCTGCTTCAAGTTTTCGATAGGCGATGGCAGGACGGGCTAATAATTCCTCCCAGGTATCCCGTGGGGGAAAGGGAACTACTTTCATGTGCAAACGGTTTACAAGATCATCTTTTCAATAGGAACCACCAAAATACCCTGAGCGCCTTCCCCTTTAAGTTGGTCGATAATTTCCCAGAACCTGTCTTCTGTAATTACCGTATGGATAGAGCTCCAACCTGTTTCCGCCAAAGGCATCACGGTGGGACTTTTCATGCCCGGAAGAACCCTTATGATTTTTTTCACTGACTCATTAGGAGCATTCATCAGGACATATTTATTGTCGCTGGCTTTCAACACAGATTTCATCCGAAAGACCAGTTGATCAAGCAATAATTGCTTCTCTGCAGACAAACCCTTTTTTGCCACCAGCCAGGCCTCAGATTTTAAAATGACCTCCTGCTCTTCCAATCCATTCTTAAACAGGGTGCTCCCGGTGCTTACCAGATCACAAATGGCATCCGCTAAACCGATATTCGGCGCAATCTCTACCGAACCGGAAATTTCGTGTATGCCGGCCTCAATCGAGTGTGTTTTGAGAAACTCCTTTAGGGAATTCGGGTAGGAAGTCGCAATACGTTTTCCATTTAACCACTCAGGTCCGGAATACTCCACCTCTTTTGGCGTAGCGATAGATAACCGGCATTTCGAAAACCCAAGCGGAAGAACCATCTCCAGTTTCTTTTGTTTCTCAATGACCGTATTTTCTCCTAAAATGGCCACGTCAGCCACTCCATCAAATACATACTGAGGAATATCCGAATTGCGAAGATAATACGCCTCCAAAGGAAAATACCGAGCCTGAGCTTTGAGTTGGCCTTTGCCATTATCAATGCGAATTCCGCATTCTTTCAGGATGCTGAGGGAGCCTTCTAGCAGGCGGCCAGACTTTTGAAGGGCAATACGAAGGGAATCGGACATTTAGATCGTGGTTAATTGACTTGGATAAAAAAAAGAGATGTACCGGCAAATGGTACATCTCTTTTGATTGCAATGCGCATACAGTCACACCATTCGCTATGAGGGCAAAGTTAGTAAACGATGGTGATGATACGACTTATGCAAACTCATATGCTTGTCAATTCTTTTTTGTGGTACGGGGCGGAATCGAACCGCCGACACCAGGATTTTCAGTCCTGTGCTCTACCAACTGAGCTACCGTACCTTTTTAGGCCTTTTTCGAAAGGCGCGACAAAGATAATTCCTTTTTCTTGTAAATTCAAGCTTGCCCGACAAAAAATGCCAGAGCTAAACTGGAGTGGTTTAACGCTGGCAAGAAAGCGACTTTAGATTGCAGGAAAGATCTTAGGTATTCTTGTAAGAGGTATAAATGGGTATTTTGGGGACAACAGAAGAGAGCTTAAGCAACAAGCTTGTAATCTTCTGTCGCTTCAAAGATGAGCATTAAACATAAACTGAAAATAAAGCTTTGGTTAAATTGATGAAAAGTCAGGAAAGGAAGGAGGATTGATATTTCCGGGGATCACTGTAAAAGTTTAAGCAGACTGTCCATTGCCTGTTTAGCGCGTTGGGCATTTATGGGAATATCGGGCTCCATTTCTTTTGGCTGATTCTTTTGGGCGAGCGCAAATAGTTGCCCGCGTTCCGCTTGAGAAAAACGTGCAAAGGTACGTCGTAAAACGGGTAAAACCTTTTCAAAATAGGAAGCCGGAAGCTGTTCTACCCAATCTTGTAATAAGGTGCGCAGTTCCATTTGGTGCAATAGCAACAAGCCGCTACCGTACAAAAAGCCCTCCAACCACTGTGCAGAATCCCCCGCAGTTTCGATCCCGGAAAGCTCCAAAGAAAAATACTTCTCCAGTACATTACTATTCAATGCGTTTTGGTCGAAACACAGGCGCGTTGCTAAACCGGCTAAAAGCCGATGTACTTCGGGGTTTTGGTGCATTCGAACCAGGCATTCCAACCAGGCAGCCTTACTCCAATCCTCATCCAGAGCGGACAGCGCCCCCTGTACATTCAATATTTCCTGGAATATCAAACGAGCTGGTTCATCCTGGATACCTGTAGAAGCGAGCGGCAGCCCGATGGCAACCCTTGGCAACAATTCGGGCAGCAGGGCCTTCACCCCTGCCTGATTTGACTTTCGGGTATCCCCATAGCGCAAAATGCGAATAAGGGGTGGCAGGGCCTGCATTAGCTCAAGGGTATCGATACTTTGTGCTGCTCTGCTTCCCAGGGCTTCCATCAGGTTGACCAGCGGCCCGGGGATATCTGCTTTTAGCAAATTATCCAGTAACTGCAAAAGGGAAGACAAGCTCATTCCCTCATTTATCAGCTTTTCCACCTTGGCAACTACTGCCTCCTCCAGGGTATTGCCCAGCATTCCGGCTTCAATAATTCGAATAGTAAATTCTGCCTTCCAATACAGTTTCCATTTTTCAGAAAAACTACCCTTAGCCTCTTTCGAAACCTTCATAGGAGTTCCCCATGGAATACCCAGCAATTGCAGGCGATGCAGTAAATGGCTGGCCGCAAGGTTGGCTGGCTTCCTGAGATCAAGTACCTTAGTACTGCGCTCCCCGCTGTTATACTCCTTATACAAATGTACCGACCGGATGGCCTTTTCGATCGACCGTTGCAAAGGTGGTGCAGGTATTTCAGAAGGCACCTTCCCAAGCTTGGTCCCGATAATCAGTCGGTTATGGATCAGGTCCAGCTGAGTGCTATTCCCTTTTGTAAATATAGCCAGGGCAGCATCCTCCAGCTCTTCGATCCCACTATAGCGGCGGCCCCGCATGGTGGCCAGGGTATCGGCCAGCCGTACTGCCTCCTGAACGTGCGCCACGGAAGCATCCAGGTCCTCTGATCGCAGCAGCCGCCCCAGTCGGATCATCCATTGTATAGTGAGCTCCTCCCGCTGATCGAACAACAACTCATACCAGGCAGGAGAGATCACACCGGCTCCATAACCGGATTGAAATGCCAGGCGTTCATAACTCCAGGGGGCCCAGGTTGTTTTTACGCTGCTCTTTTTTCGACCACGTAACCGTTCACTATCTGCTTTATTTGAATAGGCTGCCAAATCTGCTAAAACAGGAGCATGCCAGGCCCCACAGACCACTGCTATGTTTTGAAAACCGTCTTTTTGTGCTTTTCGAATGCTTTTCCGCATAAAAGCTTCACGGATCAAAGTTTCAGGAGTTTCCACCCGGCCCACCTCTTCCCGCAGCGCCTTCATCATATCCAATAGCGCTTCGAACACAGTAGTATCTTCCATTTCCTGTTCAAAAGCAGCTTCCCACCAGCGTTCGCTATCACTATATCCCGCAAGTTGTGCCAGGACATACAAGGGGTCGTATTGAAGTGTTAATAATTCCGGATCCGGGTTGGCGAATTCCAACTTCGATTGTTCGTCTTGTTCGAAATTAAATTGGATACCGCAGGGCAAGTCCATAGCCCGGATGGGAATCTGCTTTTTAAGCGCAAACTTGATCGCCTGCCATTCCGGAGAAAAATGGGCAAAGGGCAACCAACTTGCCCGGCTCAAGTCCTTGGGATCATAGGCCAATAAGGCTACAGGCGGCTTCATCTTTGCATGCCCTATCCATTCCAGGGCAGCTTCGGTATCTGCGGGCGCTTCTACCAAAACGCAATCCGGCTCCTGGGCTTTCAATGCCCGCAGCAGTCGTTTTGCCGAGCCCGGCCCGTGATGTCGGATGGGGTATACCTTCAAGCCTGATATTTTTCAGGCAAGTTTGCAAAAATAAAACCTGAATTAACTATTGCGCCTGTTTTCAAAAACCCCTACATTTGCACTCGCATAAAAAATAACTGCAGTTTGGCGTGGTAGCTCAGCTGGTTAGAGCGCAGGATTCATAATCCTGAGGTCGGGAGTTCAAGTCTCCCCCACGCTACTTCTTCCTTGTAAATATCCTTCCGGTTAAAAAGCCCATTCCAAAAGGAAGGATTACTAACACAATAGACAGCAGCACTCCATAGAAAAGGATCGTCCGGATCATTCCCTTTACCTGGACCATGGTTTCCTGGGTGAGTTCTTCGGAAATAGTGCGTAGATCCTCCATAACCGCCATGCGCTCTTCACTGAGGGATTGGGTGAGGGCTTCCCGTTCGTGGTCGATACTCCAGACGACGGCTTCGCGCTCCGCTTTCAGGGCATCCATGGAGCTACCGAAGGCTCCTTCCAGTGAATTGATCAAACCATCCATCTGGCTCACCAACAGCTCTACTTCCTCATGAAAGCGCTCCGCGGCCGTATCGACCAGACTGGTAGAGCCCTGCGCAATATCCGCCAGCCGGCCCATAATGCCGTTCAAGCTATCCAGGCGGGCCTGTAACTCCAGGGAGTCGGTCTTGGCCCGGTATTGTAGAAGGCGTAACTGGGCTTGCCAGCGCGCTTCCCGGGGTACCTGCTCTCCATATAAAAAGAGACGATCCGAAAAGTCGTTGACCACTTCCGGCGTAGTTCCAAAGGTACCCAGTAAAAAAGGTGGAGGGTCTCCGGTGAGGTCTTCCCAGACAAATTGGACCGGCTCCCGGCTAAAAGATAAGTTTTCGATAGGGTAGGCTTCCACATAGGTTTCTACAAACTCGACATACTCCTCCATCTCTCCTTCAGGAAAAATCGCACGGGCTTGCCCAGCCAGGTCGGATTCCAGACTTTTTGAAACAGCAATAACTGCTTCCTGTTCGTCTTCGAACAGGTCTTTACCGTTTCCGGATTCGAAGAATTCGGTCATCTGTCGGCAAAGGGCCCAGGAATCAACTAATGACAAGGTAGGGCTAGTCTGCAGCGCAGCGGCCCGATTCGCGGCAATGGCATTGATCTTCCATTCCAGGGCCCGGGATTGGAGCAGACTGGAATCGGAATGGGCAATAATAGTATCTGCCTGGGTTTGGACCTTGCCGGCAAATCGGTTGGCAAACTGCCGGGTAACCCGGCGTGCGTTGGCTTCCTGCTCCGGCAGCGGCTCAATGGGAGATTTGATCGTCAAAAGGGAACAACTGCTTAAACTTCCCAAAAGCAGAATAAGAAAAAACAGGCTTACAGACGGATTAGCTACTCGGACCCCTACACGCGCTTCCATAGAGTTTTTCATTGGTTTGGAGTTGCGTGAAAAATACCACTAAAATTTAAAACCACTGCCCTCCGCCAATTAATTTGTCTTTGGTTCGAAAAAGTCTTCAATTCCGCATTGTTCCTTGCTGAGGGCCCAAAGTCGCTCCCAGGCATCTTGCTCATAAGAAGTTTTAGAAGACTTTTTGGGTTTGGCAGCATCCCAATACTTTCCACTCTGCCCCTTTGCTTCTGGAGCAGTAGCACAAAAGACCTGACAACGGGCCCCCTGCTCCGGTGTTTGGCCGCTACTTCGACGAACCTTCCAGGCCAAGGCGTGAAAAAGGTTGGTATGCTTAAGGCCGATGTCCGTTTTCACCAAGCCCGGCTGAATGGCATAGGTGGATACGTTATCGTCCGGTTTTCTTCTATCTAATTCATAAGTAAATAAAATATTGGCCAGCTTGGATTGAGCATAAGCCCGAAGGCCATTGTATCGTTTTTGGAGGAATACATCATCGAAATTAATGCGTTTCCACTGGAAGTGGGAATCGGAAGCCACGCAGACGATCCGGCCGTCATCTGCCTTTCGAATGGAAGGGTAAAGGAGGTGCGTCATTAAAAAATAAGCCAAATGATTGACTGCCCACATTTTTTCAATCCCTTCTTCCGTAAAAGTCAGGTTGGAGATCCAGGTACCGGCATTATTGACCAGTACGTCAATCACGGGTTCTTTTTCCCGGATCTGATTACCAATCCGGCGGATATCCGCTTGGGAAGAAAGATCGATCTGATAGACTTCCAGGTCCGAGCCCGGGTTTTCTAATAGAATCCGCTGGCGGGCCTCCTCTCCCTTCTCAGGGTTCCGGCATAACATCAACACCTTAGCACCCTTGTTTACCAGTGCTCGTGTGGTTTCAAACCCCAGCCCGGCATTGGCGCCGGTCACAACAGCCGTTTTTCCTTGCATTTGTATAATTTCAGTTGGAATTAAACTATTTGCACAGTGCAAAAGTCAAAAATAGCTTTTTGTAAGGCATTGCAAAAGCCTAAACCTCCGTCCCATCCACCCATTTACAAATATTTACGGCTACCAAGCCCTGTTTCCCCTCTCGGATCTCAAAAACTACTTCCTCTTTATCTTCAACCGGTTCCAATAAGGATTTTTTCGAAAAATAAAACTCCTCCAGGCTAATGGGATTTCGAACATAGCCATACCCCTTGCCGGGTAAATAGAACTGAATAATACCCTTTTGTTTTTGGGCCATGAGCTAAGGAATTAAATGGCGATCCTTTCTTACCTTTACTGGTCAGTTTAAAAACCCTTGCCTGCCCATGAAGTTTAAAGAACCCATACCCGTAACCAGCCTGGCCCGGCAGTTGGGGGCTGAGCTGATAGGAGATGAAAATATCCTCGCGACCGGCATTAACGAAATTCACCATGTTGAACGTGGAGATATCACTTTCGTTGACGTTCGAAAATATTTCGAAAAATCCCTGCGATCGGAAGCCTCTGTCATATTGTTGAACGAAAAGGTAAAGGCACCTAAGGGTAAGGCCCTACTACTATGTGAAGATCCCTTCTCCGCTTACAACTCGATTGTCCTGCGTCATCGCCCCCCAGTTACTCAGCTTGAACCCATTGACCCAACTGCCATCATTGGACACGGTACCCTCATCGAACCCAATGTTATTATCGGACCAAATGTAAAAATCGGTCGCAATTGTCGTATTTACGCTAATGTTGTCATTAATGAACACAGCATTATCGGAGATAATGTTTTAATCCAATCAGGAGCCATTATCGGGACAGAAGCCTTTTATTTTAAAAAAACGGAAGAGGGGTACCAAAAGTGGCGCTCCGGTGGTCGGGTAGTGATCGAAGACGAGGTAGAGATCGGAGCGGGCTGTACAATCAACAAGGGGGTTTCCAGCGATACCTTTATTGGCCGGGGCACCAAAATGGACAGCCAGGTGCACATTGGACACGATGTAGTTATTGGTGAGCACTGCCTGTTGGCCGCTCAGGTCGGTATAGCCGGCAACACCAGAATAGGTGATCGCGTGGTAATGTTTGGGCAGGTGGGCATTGCCCAAAACCTTTCCATTGGGGACGATGTCGTTATTCAGGCCAAAGCCGGGGTTTCCAAAAATCTCGAAAAAGGTAAAGCCTACTTTGGCTACCCTGCTGCTGAAGCCCGCAGCAAATACCGGGAATTAGCGGCCCTAAGACATCTGCCCGAATTTTTAGCCAACTATTACAAATAAAAAAGTGCGTTCCTCTTTCGTGAAACGCACTTTTTTTCCTGATTCAAAAGTCGCCTGCTCAGCGTTTACTCACTCTTCTGGTGGTAATTACATTATTTCCTTCATCCAGGATCTGTACCAGGTAAATGCCTTTATTCAAATCACCTATGTATAAACGCTCATCAGACTGAACGCCCTCAAACATTTTCAACTGGCGGCCTACTAAATTGAAAACCAAAACCCTACCTACATTAGAGGCATCTGTTAAACCTATATAAGAAGTTGCAGGATTAGGGTAGATCTGTATATCTACTTTCTCGGCCGCCTCATCTCCTGGCCCGGAGGGCCAGTCCGCCTGAGCAAAGCCGCTTATGGTGAAAAACAGGAAAAAAAACAGGGGGTAATAGTGCTTCATTAAATTGTTTTTGAGATTGTATTTAACACTTGCAAAAAGTACGACAAAATCTAAAGGGATGCAAGCTCC
Source organism: uncultured Saprospiraceae bacterium (assembly GCA_964479625.1). Lineage (GTDB taxonomy): Bacteria > Bacteroidota > Bacteroidia > Chitinophagales > Saprospiraceae > CAYZMS01. The sequence goes on along the minus strand of CAYZMS010000011.1, from coordinate 30,387 downwards.
AATTTATACATTTAAAAAAGTTTAAGATTGCGATGCTCGAAATGGCGTCAATGCGTGTTTGAGCGAACTAAAGTTCGCGCACCTTTTTAATCCAACTGCTTTTGAAAGAAATTCGCGAATTCCTCCAGTTCCATACTTCCCAGGTCACCTTCCCCCTGTCGGCGAACGGCAACTTTACCTTCTGACACCTCCTGTTCGCCCACAATAAGCATAAAGGGTACCTTCTTCAATTCGGTATCCCTGATCTTTCGACCGATCTTTTCACTGCGTTCATCAACAAAGCCGCGAATGTCGTGTATCGCCAGCTTTTTTTCCACCGCTCTTGCATAATCGTTGAAGCGATCACTGATCGGTAAGACGGCGATCTGATCGGGTGTCAGCCATAATGGGAACTTCCCGGCAGTACTTTCGATCAAAATACTAATGAAGCGTTCCATTGATCCAAAAGGAGCCCGGTGGATCATGACGGGCCGATGAGGTTGGTTATCGGGGCCGATGTATTCCAGTTCGAAACGATCAGGCAAGTTGTAATCCACCTGTATAGTACCTAGCTGCCAGGAGCGGCCGATGGCATCCTTTACCATGAAGTCGAGTTTAGGGCCATAAAAGGCGGCTTCTCCCAATTCGGTTACCGTTTCCAGGTCTACTTCCTCGGTTGCTTCTATAATCGCCTTTTCCGCTGCAACCCAATTCTCATTGGTGCCAATATATTTTTCCGGGTTATCCGGGTCCCTCAGGGAGATCTGGGCAGTAAATTCATTAAAGCCCATCTTCTTAAGCACCACTGTTGTCAAATCCAGCACATTCAGGAACTCCTCTTTCAATTGATCCGGGGTACAAAAAATGTGTGCATCATCCTGAGTAAAGCCACGTACCCGGGAAAGCCCATGCAGCTCGCCACTTTGTTCATAGCGATAAACCGTACCGAATTCTGCAATGCGCAGAGGTAGATCCCGATAGGAGTGCGGGCGATGGGCATAAATCTCGCAATGGTGTGGACAATTCATTGGTTTCAGCAGAAATTCCTCCCCTTCTTTTGGGGTATGGATGGGCTGAAAGCTATCCTCCCCATATTTGGCGTAATGGCCGGAAGTAACATACAGGTCCTTATGCCCGATATGCGGAGTGGTCACCAATTGATACCCCCGCTTTTCCTGCTCTTGCCGCAAAAAGTTTATCAATCGATCCCGCAACTGGTTGCCTTTCGGTAACCAAATGGGTAAACCGGATCCCACCCGTTCGGAGAACATGAACAATTCTAGTTCCGTCCCCAGTTTTCGGTGGTCCCGCTTCTTTGCTTCCTCCAGCAATTCCAGGTATTCAGATAATTCCTTAGCCTTTGGAAAGGTGATGCCGTAAATACGGGTGAGTTGCTTGCGGGATTCATCGCCTCGCCAGTAAGCACCGGCAAGGCTCATCAACTTAATTGCCTTGATCTTTCCGGTATCCGGGAGGTGTGGTCCCCGACAGAGGTCTATAAAGTTTCCCTGCTCGTAAAAGGTGATGGCTACGTCCTCCAGGTCAGAAAGGAGTTCGATTTTGTATTCATCGCCTTTTTCTTTGAAATAGGCCAGGGCATCGCTTTTCGAAACCTCTTTCCGGAAGTAGGGGCTTTTCTGTTTAGCCAATTCCTTCATCTTGGCCTCGATCTCCGGCAATTCATCAGCAGAGAGCACCCGGTCGCCCAGGTCTACATCGTAGTAAAAACCATTTTCGATCGGGGGGCCAATCCCAAATTTCACGCCCGGGTACAAGGCCTCCAGTGCTTCAGCCAACAAATGAGCAGAGGAGTGCCAGAAAGTTTGCTTTCCCTCCGGATCACTCCAGGTGAGCAATTGGACTTCTGCGTCCTGAGCGATAGGCCGGGTGGCGTCCCAAACCTCGCCATTGATCTTTGCCGACAATACATTGCGAGCCAGGCCAGAGCTAATGGATTCAGCGATTTGCATGGCAGTGGTCCCGGCTTCATATTGCCGTACTTTGCCATCCGGGAAAGTAATGTTGATCATTTCAATGTAATACTTTTACCAAACGGTACCCTTTATTCGAAAAAATGGTTCCTGATTGAGCACACAAAATTACCGAAAACGGCCGGAATAAAAAACCCCTCGGTAAAAGAGGTATGATTACCTGCCCGCCGACGTACTAGTTTCCAAAAGCTATACACTAGGTATGCGCAATTAGGTCAGAATGGGAAGCCAGCGAAATAACGCACCAGGCGGAAAGGATGTACTCTGCCTGCTCCTGCCGACGGGCGGCCAGTGCGACCTGAATACCTGTATCTTCAGGCTCGGGCAGCATTTTTTGACCATAATACTCCGGAAGCGTCTTTTTTCCGGCCATATTTCGGGTGGCATTCGACCAAACTTCAAAACCGAGCTTATATTTTTTACAGAGCTGAGCCAACTGCTCCAGGGCCTGCTCATTGGCTTCGTATAAAAAACAGGAGAATGTTTGAAAGGTCGATCGTTTATACAAGTCTAATTGGTCGTAAACGGGGTAGCGCCTTTCTCCGGCAACATTATATCCGCTTAATTCCCGACTGATCAGGATAATATCCTGGTAGTTCCGGCCGGAGCCCGGATGGGGAATACTACCGATGATCGCCCTTGCGGGATCGAGTTGCTGTGCCCACACCATTTCATCCAGTCCGCTATGCCGCAGCCGTATGGAAACCAATTGTGGATATTGCCCGCTTTCCAAACCAAATTTTTGCCAAATGGTACGCGCCAGGCGGAGCTTATTGGTCGCTATTGCGGCAATGCCCAGGTCCCACCAGGCATCCTTTAAACTTGGATCCAGGGCTACTGCTTTTTTATTGTAGTGATGAACGGCCTTCCATTCCTTTCGGTCTTTGTAGATGCGGGCTAATTGGAGATAGGGTGGCAACCATTCAGGAGCCAACCTGACCAGGCGTTTAAATAATTTTACGGCATTATACACATCACCCGCACGGGCGTATACGGTTGCCGTTTCGAATAATTCCTGTATGTTGCGTTCTTGTGGTAGCATACTGATCAAAGATAACCATTACCGATTGCATTGTAAATGGCTGTAGAAACCATAAACCCGAAATGGTCCATTTGGGTGGACACCGGAGGCACCTTCACGGATTGTATCGCCCAAGCACCTCATGCCAACGATTGGCTTCGATTAAAAGTTTTAAGCAGTGGAGAACTGAGAGGAAGGCTATTGGAACCACTAACGAAAAATTCCTTTCGAATCGCCCACCAATGGCCTCTTACTGCCCCCATTTTTGAGGGCTATTCCTTTCGAATTTCCCAAAGGGATCAACCACTCCTGGTCAAACATCTGGACCCGGTCTCGAATACGATCACACTGGACCGTCCTCTGAAGGTCAGTTTTCCACAGGGGTTTTCTATCTCCGCTGGGGAAGAAGCTCCTATTCTGGCCGCCCGCATCGCCACACAAACCCCCTTGACAACAAGTTTTCCTCCTATATACATGCGCCTGGGTACCACCCGGGGCACTAATGCCCTGCTTGAGCGCAAGGGTGCTCGAGTGGCCCTGCTGATCACCAAAGGCTTTGGAGATCTGCTTTATATCGGGAATCAACAACGCCCTAACCTCTTCCAACTCAACATCCCCGAGCCCCGCTTGCTTTATGAATCCGTTTTCGAACTGGATGAACGTCTCGCAGCCGATGGTACAGTGCTGCATCCTTTGGATCCCAAATGCTTTCCCCAATTGTTGGAAAACTTAAAAGAAAAGGAGATCGAATCCGTGGCGATTGCTCTAATGCATGCCTATAGAAACCCTGTACATGAACAATTGCTTGCCGAATACCTGCGTTCGAACGGGTTCTCCACTGTATCCGTTTCCTCCGAATTGAGTACTGCTATCAAACTGCTTCCTCGTGCGCGTACGGCTGTGGTTAACGCCTATTTACAACCCGTCTTGAATATTTATCTGCAACAAATTCAAAAGGTCCTTGACCATCCGGCATCCTCTCTGCTGGTCATGAGTAGCCAGGGCGGCTTGTTACCTGCAGCAAGCTTCCGCCCCAAGGACAGTCTACTCAGCGGGCCTGCAGGGGGTATCGTAGGAGCTGCCCGGATGGGTCAGCAACTGGGGTCCGAACGCATTCTTACCCTGGATATGGGCGGCACTTCCACCGATACAGCCCACTACGACGGCCAGTTTGACCTGGACCTGGTCACGGAAATAGATGGAGTAGAACTCCTTAGCCCTACCCTTGCTATCGAAACGGTTGCAGCCGGAGGGGGTTCTGTTTGCTGGTTCGACGGCGCTCGCCTGCGCGTGGGGCCAAAAAGTGCCGGGGCCAGGCCAGGGCCTGCCTGCTATGGGCAAGGTGGCCCGCTGACCCTTACTGACGTTAATCTGCTTTTGGGCAAACTCCAGCCAGAAGTACTGAGCATTCCCATTGACAAGGGCCCTGCGCAAAAAGCCCTTGCCGATCTTAAAGCCACCATCGAAGATCAATACGGCCGGCACTACTCAGAACGGGAATTACTTCGGGGCTTCGAACAGATCGCCGACGAAAAAATGGCCGATGCCATTCGAAAAATTTCGGTAGCAAAGGGGGTTGACCCCTCAAATTATACCTTGGTCGCCTTTGGGGGAGCCGGAGGCTTGCATTGCTGTCGTATTGCCGAACTGTTGAACATCCGTAAAATCCTGTTACCACGAGACGCCGGCTTGTTAAGCGCCTACGGGATCGGACAGGCGCAAATAAGCCGATCTGCTGAACGGACTATCCTGCAGCCCCTAAAGGAGATCGGGGAGCGATTATCTTCCTGGGTAGAGGCGCTGGCAAAGGAGGCACTAAAAACACTTCCGACACCCGGGGTGATCGAAAGCCAAACGATCTACCTGCGCTTCCGGGGGCAGGAGAGTAGCCTGGACGTACCCTACCAACCTCAGTACCTGGAGCACCTTTTTCGGGAAAAATACGAAAGCCTTTTTGGGCATTACCCCAGGGGAAGGGTCATAGAAGTGGAGCGCTTGCGCGTCCAGGCAGCAACTGCTCCCACTTCCTTAGTGGATTTGCGCGCAAAAGAACCCGGGTCGCTTTTCGAAGGCAATGCTCCCGTAGCCCTTGTTTGGGAGGCGCTTCAGGAAGGCACCATCCTGCAGGGACCGATAGTTATTGCCGGGGCTCAGGCCACCGGCTGGATCGCCCCCGGCTGGAGAATGGAAGTACAGCAAGCCGGTAACCTGTTCCTTGAACGCAAGAAAGAACCAGTTTCATCGAAAAAAGAAAAACAGGGAGAGGCCATTGCACTGGAATTGTTCACCAACCGCTTCCGGGCCATCGCGGATGAAATGGGTGCTCAACTACAACGCACCGCCTTTTCCATCAATGTCCGGGAACGGCTCGATTTTTCCTGCGCCTTACTCAACCCCCGGGCAGAGTTGCTGGTCAATGCGCCACACATCCCGGTACACCTGGGGAGCCTGGGCGTTTGTGCAAGGCTTTTGCTCGAAAAACTGCCCATTGGCCCGGGCGACGTATTGATCACCAACCACCCCAAATACGGCGGATCACATCTACCGGATGTGAGCTTGCTTAGCGGTGTCTTTGATACAAAACAACGGCTTCTGGGTTATGTCATCAACCGGGCCCATCATGCAGAAATCGGTGGCACCCGGCCAGGCTCCATGCCCCCGGACGCTCATTCTCTCGAGGAAGAAGGGGTTTGCATTGCTCCCTCTTATCTGGTCAAAGCCGGTCAGGCAAGGTGGGAACAATTTGAAGAGCTGCTGCGCACAGGCCCCTATCCAAGTCGAGCCGTATCCGAAAATCTGGCTGATGTAGAAGCTGCTCTGGCTTCTTTGCTGTCCGGGGAGCGTGGTTTGAGGGCACTTTGTTCCAGGTTCGGCTCCGAACAGGTGCATTACTATATGGATCGTCTCCAGGACTATACCGCATCGGTACTTCAAAATGTCTTGCAGCCCTTGAAGGGGTCTAGCTTCTCTGCAGTGGAATCCCTGGATGATGGCCATCTCATCCAGGTCCGCATCGAGGTAGGGAAAACGGGCCTTGATTTTAATTTCGAAGGTACGTCCCCTCCTCACCCCGGCAACCTGAATGCCAATCTTTCGATCGTATACAGTGCCGTACTGTACGTACTTCGCCTGCTTTGCGACCAACCCATTCCTCTTAACGAAGGCCTGCTGCGATTGGTAAATATCCAGCTACCGAACAGTTTTCTGCGTCCCCCTTTTTCGGATGAACCGGCTGCCTGCCCAGCGGTGGTGGGTGGTAATACGGAGGTGAGCCAACGCCTGGTCGACACCCTGCTCAAAGCCCTAGGGCTGGCGGCCTGCAGCCAGGGCACCATGAATAATTTCCTTTTCGGCAACCAACACTTTGGTTATTACGAGACGATCGGCGGAGGGGCGGGTGCAGGGCCTGGTTTTGCCGGTCGCTCTGCAGTACACCAGCACATGACCAACACCCGCCTGACTGATCCCGAGATCCTGGAATGGCGCTACCCCGTGCGCTTACACCAGTTTGGCATCCGGCACGGTTCTGGCGGCAGGGGAGATTTTCCGGGGGGACATGGCATCCGCCGGGAGCTGGAATTTCTGGAAATATTGGATGTCACCCTGCTTAGCCAGCACCGCAAAGTAGCTCCTTACGGGCTTCAGGGGGGCGAGCCCGGTGCCACTGGCCGACAAATCCTCATGTCAATGGAGGGCACCACAAAGAAGCTGGAGGGCATCTCGCACTTTACCGCCGCAAAGGGGGACCGCATTATCATTGAAACACCAGGTGGGGGAGGGTATGGACATTAGAAACCTCCCGGCCCTACTGTAGTACCCCAAGCCCAAACAAGGCAAAATCATACTTTACCGGGTCTTCTGAGTCGAGTTGCCGCATGGTTTCGGTAAGCTCCAGCACTGTTTGCCAGTCGGTTTGCTTACGGGTGAGCAGCCCCAGGTCACGGGCTACGCGATCGACATGTACATCCAGTGGCAACAGTAACTGGCTGGGCCGGATGTGTTTCCAGTGGCCGAAGTCTACGCCGCAATCATCCGAGCGTACCATCCAACGCAGGAACATATTAAGGCGTTTACACGTAGATTTACGGACCGGAGTAGCTACATGTTTGCGAGTGCGCTGGGGGGCATCGGGAAGGGAAAAAAATAACTTGTGGAAGCCTTTCAAGGCGGGGCCTACATCCGGATCATCCGGTCTCAGAAAGCGGGCAAAAGCATCTTCCAGGCTGTCCTGTTCCCTGTAATACCATTGCAAGAATTCGAGAAAATAAAGGGTATCTGTCGCCTGAAAGGTTCGGTGTTTGAAACCCAGGAAACGCTTACGATCAACTTCCTGGTGGTTTTGGATGAAATCATAGGGTGCGCCGTCCATCAATTCGATCAGTTCTTTCGCCTTATTGATAATCGTGACGCGCTGACCCCAGGCGAAGGTGGCCGTCCAGAACCCCATGATCTCCCGGTCTTGCAGTTGATCAAACTGATGAGGAATACTGATCGGGTCTTTCTCAATAAAAGCCGGTTGGTTAAAGCGCTCCACTGCCGCGTTGAGCAGATCGGCCAGAGCTTCAGGCATGAATAGTGGTTTGAGCGGCTTGTTTTTTGTACAGATTAAAGCTAGCCAGTCCCATCCGCTGTAAAAAGTGCTGAAAGGAAACCCCCAACACTCCAAAGCCGTAACGCATGCTTCGTTTAAAATTGATCGAAGAAGCTTCCTTGAAATATTTGGTAGGGCAGGTTACCTCTGCAATGTCAAATTTGTGGTAAATGATCTGTGAAAGCATTTGATTGTCGAATACAAAGTCGTCGGAATTTTCCTGGTAGTTTATGGTCTCCAGTACTTCGCGATTAAAGGCCCGGTACCCCGTATGGTATTCGGAAAGCTTGTAGTTAACCAGCAGGTTCTGCGTAAAGGTCAAAAAGCGATTGGCTATGTATTTGTATATGGGCATCCCCCCATCAAGAGCCCCTTTTCCCAGGATACGGGAGCCCAGGACCACCGGGAAAAGCTCCTCTCCTATGATATTGACCATAGAGGGAATGAGCTTGGGCGTATATTGATAATCGGGATGTAACATGATCACAATGTCGCCTCCCAGTTCCAATGCTTTATTATACAGGGACTTTTGATTGCCGCCGTAGCCCTTATTTTGTTCATGAATGATCACGTGCTTAATACCTATTTGCTCGGCTACCCGAAGAGTGTCGTCCTTGCTGGCATCATCACAAAGAACAATCTCATCTACAATATCATCAGGGATCTCCCGGTAGGTCTTCTCAAGGGTTTGAGCAGCATTGTAAGCCGGCATCACCACGACTACTTTTTTTCCTTTGTACATACCTCGCCAATAATTTGGGCGCAAAGATAGGGAAAGGGATCGAAAAGGCGCCTCTCTTATCCTACTACGGGTCTAAATATTTGATTTTCAATGAAATACCTAAATCATATTGCACTGTAATTCAGGTATCCTGATTTAAACTCAATGGACTAATGAGTTACAAGTCTCTGATAGGTTAAAATCACCACCCCGTTCGAAAAAGTCTCCGAGTGAATAAGTTGAAGGGGAATTTCTTTCGAAAGAGTAGGGAATAAAGGAATCCCATCTCCAAGCAAGACGGGCATGATGGTCAGGATGATCTCATCTACCGCATTAATGTCCAGGAAAGCTTTTATCACCTGTCCGCCCCCGACCAACCAGATATTTTTTTTCAGAATGCGCTTTGATGGTCCTTGAGCCATCTTCATACAGATTTTTAAGGATCTTGGTTTCTTTCATCCGAGCCTTATATTCCGCTTGTTGGGTTAATACGAAGGCAGTACAATCCGGATAGGGCCATTTTACATCAAATCCCAGGATGATCTCATAGGTCAGGCGGCCCATTACCACTACATCCACTGCGGAATAAAAATCAGCATAACCATAATCCGATTTATCTAGATCGGGCGGATTTTTCAACCAGTCGATCGAATCATCGGGTCGGGCAATGTAACCGTCCAAAGATGCAGCGATATATAACTGGATCTTGCTCATAAAGCCTAAACTTCCAGAAAAGTTACTACTTTTCGGTTTTTTTCTCTAAAGCCTTGGTCACCTCTATTTCCCGCTGAGAATGGCCTGATACCGGTCGGCATCTTTCAACACTTTAATGGCTTCTTCCACCTCAGGATCGTTCCGCAAGCCCATTTGCACGGCTCCTTTCCTGTAGAAATATCTGCCCGCGATCTCCTTCTCGATCTGATCGATGATCAGTTCCTTATTCGCAAGGATCAATTCTTTTTGTTCCGCTTTGATCTTGGCTCTTAGTTCAGCAACCTTACCGCTTAGATCATACCCTTCTGTTTTAGCAGTTGATTCCAGTTGACGCAATATTTTCTCCGAGCGGGTGTCGTAGCGCAGGTCTTTATCGGCCAGAAATGCTAAAAAGCTATCGAAGGCATTGAATTGGATATCGAAAACGTCCTCCGGAACGGGTTGATCCAGCATGTATTCTGTAACAAAGTCAAAAATCAAGTCATTACTATTCAAGGCAGCCAGGACAGGAATGTCATCGTTTCGATCCAGGCGAATATCCGGAGTAACTCCCCCTCCATCCAGAACGGGACGGCCATTACGCGTTTTGAAAACGGTGCGTCGGTCATCGGGAATGTCGACTGGTTCTCCATCCTCGTATTCCACGCTTTGTATGCAGCGCCCACTGGGAATATAGTACTTTGCCGTGGTCAGTTTCAATTTCGAATTATAGCCTATATCCCGGGTATTTTGAACCAGCCCTTTTCCATAGGACCGCTGACCGATTAAAACACCACGGTCGTAATCCTGAATCACTCCGCTGACGATTTCCGAAGCAGAAGCAGAATTTTTATTGATCAACACCACAACAGGAATCTCCTGATCTATGGCAGGTCCATTGGTTCGAAAAGCACGATCCCATTCCCTGACCTTACCCTTAGTCGTAACCACTAATTCCTCATTTGGGATAAAAACGTTGCAGACATTGACCGCTTCGGAAAGCAGGCCTCCCCCATTGCCCCTTAGGTCCAGGATCATACCTTTGAGCTCCGGGTTTTCTTTTCGAATATCCCGCAGGGCGTTCCCTACATTTCGACCAGCCTGGCGGGTAAAAGTGGTCAGGGAAGCGTAGGCGATATCTTCGTCCAGCAAATCTTTGTGAGGGACATTTGGGACATTGACCTCTCCTCTGGTCAGTTGAAGATCGAAGGCTTCCGTTTGCCCGGGCCGGTTGATAGTCAGGTCTACTTCGGTTCCCGGGAAACCTTGTAAGAGGAAATTCAACTCCTCAGGAGATTTACCGGAAACATTTTGACCATCAACTTCCAGTATCTGATCCCCGACTTTTAGGCCTGCTTCATCTGCCGGTTGCCCCTGGTATAACTCTGTTATAGTAACTTTCCCGTTAATCAGTTTACTCTGAGCCCCGATCCCGTTGTATTTTCCTTCACTGGCAAACCGGTAGCCTTCAATATCCGCTTCCGAAATATAGTTGGTGAAAGGATCCAGGGATCCTACCATAGCCTCCAGCCCATTGCGCATGAGTTTACCGGGGTCGAGTTCATCCACGTAGTAGGTATTTAACTCCCGATAGAGTTTTCCATATATCTCCAGATTCTTGGTGATCTCAAATTCCCGATTGGCGGTTGGGCTTACAGAGGCGGCGGTTCCAAGAAGAGCAATTGCCAGAACCATACCGCTGATTTTCAGATACCTTTTCATATGCCGATGTGTAATTCGAATAATTTAACTATTTCCACCTGCTTCAACTATACAAACGTCGAATTTTCGATGAAATTGAATATGGTGCATATAAAACAGCCATGGATGGGGCTGAGTTCTCGATTTTTTATTGAACTGATTTAATCGAAAGTTGGTATTCAGGAAATTTCTCCAATCTTTACGCCTGGAATTTTTGCCCAATCTCAATTTCCCTCAGCATGCGAAGGATCGGCTTGTTTTTCGGATCATTCAACCCTATCCATGTGGGCCATTTGATCATAGCCAATACGATGGCCTCTCAAACCGATTTACGGGAGGTCTGGCTGGTTGTTTCCCCACAGAATCCATTTAAGCAGAAAAAAAGCCTGGCACCGGAGCGGGATCGCCTGCATCTAGTGCAATTAGCCATACAGGACAATCCAAACTTAAGGGTTACCGATATCGAGTTTGGCATGCCCAAACCTTCTTACACCATTGACACTCTGACTCATTTAAGGGAAAAATACCCCGATTACCAGTTTGCCCTGATCATGGGGTCGGATAACTTGCCGGGTTTTCCAAAATGGAAGAACGCCGCATTAATCCTTCGGGATTATCAACTCTACGTTTACCAACGCCCTGGCTATCCCGGAGGGGAATTGGAAGAACATCCGAATGTACAATTATTCAGTAAGGTACCGATTATGGAAATTTCTGCCAGTTACATTCGATCGTGCATCAAAAAGGGGTTTTCTACGTCCTACCTGCTGACACCGGTTGTACATGACTATGTTGAAAAAACCGGAATGTATCGGTAGTACAGGCTAGTTGTTGAGGTCCCTATTCAGTTTTCTGACCCGGACCAGCTCGATCTTGGTATCGCTAACAGCCTCTAATACAAACTGATAACCATCCTGTTCCAGGATAGCCCCTTGTTCTGGAATGGTTTCTGCAGTGGTAACCAGGTAACCGGAAAGGGTGTGATAATCCCCTTCCGGTAGTTGAAGATGTTCGTACTTATCATTGAGGTAATCGACCTCCAATCTACCAGAAAAAAGATATTCCAGATCACTGATCTGATCTTCGGTATGCTCTTCTTCATCATACTCATCATCGATCTCTCCAAATAACTCCTCCAAAATATCTTCCAGGGTGATTATCCCAGATACCCCGCCAAATTCATCCACTACACAAGCAATATTGGTGTGGCTTTTAATAAATCGGTTCATTAACTCGGTAACTGGCATCACTTCAGGTACAAAGGGGATCTCCAAAATGACCGCCCGGATGTTTGGAGGGTCTTTTAATAGTTGTTGGTGGTGAACATATCCCAGTACATTATCGATCTCCCCCTCTGTGATTATTATTCGGGATAGGCGGGTTTCTTGAAAAAGGTGTTCCAACTCCTCCAAGGAGCTGTTTACATCCAGGCTTTCGATCTCCGGCCGGGGGATCATACTATCCCTGACTCTCACATCCCTGAGTTTTAGGGCTTTCCCGAATAATTCTACATCAATCTCTTCTTCGGGATCTTGTTGGGTATCCGTTATGAAGTTTTCGAGGTCTAGTCGGGTAAATACCTGATCAACCTGCTCTACCGGCGCGGTGAGCACAAGTTTCAGGATCAGGTTCGATGCGCCGTGCATCATCCAGGTCGGAAAGGCGAGTAGCAGTTGAAGGAACCTCAGAGGGTAAGCCAGGAAATACAAAATATCGTCGGCAAACAGCTGGAAAAGTGTTTTTGGCAAAAACTCCCCAAAGATCAAAACAACGACCGTAATGATCGAGGTGACCAGCAATAAGGAGAGCAAGCTGTTTTCCACCAGCCCGGGAGGAAGTATCCCCTGCAATAACCTGGTCATCAAAGCAGTAAAAATGACCAGTGCAATGTTATTTCCCACCAGCATCGTACTGAGAAATTGGGCCGGATGGTCAAAAAACCGCTCAATGACCGCACCTCTCCGGTCTTCTTTGCGCTTTCGTAATTCTACCTTGAGTTTGTTGGCCGAAACAAAGGCAATTTCGGATCCTGAGAACAGGGCCGACAAAATAAGGGAGACTATTATCCAGGTCAGGATCATACCTTATTGGTTAAGAGGTAATAAGTGCGGGCTGACCTATTGTTCAACCTTCATAGAGCCGTCAGCTGCCTGCAGCCTAAAATTAGTAAAATCCTGATCAGCCCGGAAACCATAACTGTAGATCGTATCGGTAGGAGTGGTAATCACGACAAATTTATTGTTGTAAATCTCCCGGACCTTCTCTTCCCAGATCATTTCATTGGTCTCGAGTTGTTTGCCTTCAATATTCCGCCATACTACGCTGTCCCGTACTATAACCAGCCCCTTAGCTTCATAACGCACGCCGTATTTTGCCGTCAAAACACTATTGGGTTCCCCATCCTGGTAAAAATCAACATGGACCCCGTCCGGGAATTCCTGGTAAGGGTTCGCTTTTTGGGTGTGATTTAGCATGGTAGGCGCCTGAATGCGCACTTTAACGATGGCCGAATCACTGTACAGCACCTCCACATTGCGAGCTGTTTCCACTTCAACATCTTCAAGAGCCGCGTCGAAGTTCAAGTCTTCCTCGAATTCGTCCCCGCCACAGGAGATTAAAAACCAACCGGCAATCAATGGGAAGACTAATGCCTTTGTTGTTAAAGGAATGTTCAAAATTCATGTTTTTATCTACCCCGTAAAGATAAATAGAAAACGGTATAAGGGTAGCTTTTAGTCACCATATACAAGCAGAGCACCCAGGGTATAGCTGCCAAGAGCGTTTCCGGCACTTTACCGTAGGAGGGTTACATCGCCTTTCAGGATTTTGACGGTTTCATCAATAAACTCAATTTCTGCCATCCAGGCATACACCCCTGAAATTGCCGGTTTCCCTCGAAAGACCCCGTCCCACCCCAGAGGCTCCTCATTCAGCGGAAAGTCTTCTTTTTCGAAAACCAACTCTCCCCACCTGTCGAAAACCCGAAAAGTAACAAAGCGTCGGGCGGCAGGATTACTGTAAAGGGTAAAAAAGTCATTGTTCCCATCTCCGTTAGGAGAAAAAACAGTAGGCGCATAAATGGGACGTTCCTTAGAAACCCGAACCAACAGGCTGGCTTCTGCCATACAGCCCAGATTGTTGGTCACTACGATCCGGTATTCGGTGGTATTTACCGGAGATGCCAGTGGTCGGGCGATCCGGTCGGAATTAAGGCCGTCAGGAGGAAACCACTGGTAAACGACCGGGTCTTCATTCGCAATAGCCTCCAGACGTACGTTTTCCCCCAATTCGATCAATTGTTCAGGCCCAGTGTTCACCAACAGTTCGGTGGGTTGAAGGATCACTACCTCCCTTTCAGAGGCACATCCTTCGGCATCCATCACACGAAGTGTGTAAAGCCCTGCAGCAAGAGAATCGAAAACATTGGTATTCGAAAAGGAAGAATCCCCTATTGCATACATGTAGGGAGGCACGCCCCCTCCACCCAATAGGGTAAGCCTGCCGGTGGAATCACCGAAACAACGTACGTTTTGAATATTTACCTCCTGTACAAATAACTCCTCCGGTTCTCCCACTGTCAGAACAGAGTCGAAAGGACAACCGTTCTCATCCTCTACAAATACCTGGTAATTCCCCGGTGGTAAATCCATACGTTCTACACCAAGAGGCCCATCCTGCCATCGGTAAACATAATTTCCTGATCCACCGACCCCGGAAACAAGAATAGAACCATCTGTAAAGCCAAAGCAACTGATCGGAAGCACCTCTGCCGCAAGAGAAACCGGCAGTGGATCTTCCAGGTCAAATTCGAACATACCCTGGCAGCGGTTGGCATCGGATACTTGCACAGAATAGGTTCCCGCACTTAGATCGATCAGGGAATTATCTCCCTGAAAACCCATACCATCCTGCCAATCGTACAGGTAAGGGCCAAGGCCATTTTCAATATTTACTTCGATCAATCCATCAGAAAACCCGGTACAGGAAGGCGGTTGAATGGTCGTAACCTGTGGATCCAACTCAAGGGTTAGTTCCCGAACGAGGACCGTAGAATCCAATTCACATTCATTCGAATCCCTTATTCGAACCCCTATATCGCTAATGGGAAGGTTTTCGAGTGTGTTCTGAGTAGAAAATGGCCCGTTATCAAAGCTAATTTCATAGGGTTCCGCCCCCCCCAGGGGTTGAATTTCCAGTCGGCCATCCAGACCACCGTCACAGGTGGGCATATCGATCACAGCATTTAACTCCAGTGGTGGTGGGCCGTCCACCAATACACTGAAAGTAGTATCACAACCGGCCTGGTCGGCAATCTGGACGATGTAGGTCCCCACCAATAACTGATCAATATCTTCTGACTGACTGCTGTCACTCCACATAAAACTATAGGGGCCATAAGCATTCGAAACCTGCAAATCGATCGCACCCTCTGCACTGTTGGTACACAGCAGGGAAGAGACTTCTGCATCCAGGGAAAAATGATCCGGGCAACATTCGACAGTTACTGTTTTTACCAACGAAACAATACAGCCGTCAGTACTGGTCACTTCCAATAAAATGAACTGCTCCCCGGCCCGGTTAAAGGCAACCTGATGCGGCCCTTTCCCATTTATGACCTCCTGGTTGGCATTCGGACCAAACCGCCAATCCCAATCTGTAAGTCCCCCTGCAAAAAAGGAGTTATCTTCCACGCTTATGGATTCCCCGATGCAAACAGTGGCTCTATTGGTCAGAAAGTCGATCTCTGGCCCCCGAAACGTTCCGTCTCCCTCAAACTCGAGAGTAAAACCACTGCCATCCTCACTGAAGTTGAGGATAACAAGGGCATAACTCACTCCTGCTTCCATCTTAATGGCTTCGGCAAAATTATCATCACCGGGCTGGCAACCGCAGGATTCACTGGCATCGCTAGCTGTCAGGCTCAGACCGGTGGGCCCGATACACCTTTGCCAATTAGCAAGTGGTTCATTTTGATTTTCCCCTGACAACATACAACGAAGCGACCTCAGGCTGGAACAATCATCAATGCCATTAGGCATTTCAAAGACAAAAAAATCAATATCTGTTCCCGGGTTGAGCGGAGTAATGGTAAAGCCCAGGGAGCCGGGTTCCTCACAGGTCCATTTATACCAAACCGAATTCGTTTCAGGAATATTGGGCCTGCACGAAAACAGGTCACAGGCGTCATCGGGTAAGTTTTCCATGAGTACCCCATTCCCAAAGAGGCGATCTACCGATAAAGTTGATTTGTCGCAAAGGACAGAGGCGCTGAAGCAATCTCCCGATGGTTGGGCAGAAGCGGCAAAATTATTGATGCACAACTCGAAGGTACCCCGTTGATTATTTACGGAACTTACCCGGATAAAGTACCGTTGCCCGATCACAAGATCAGTTGCAAAGACGTTCACTGAATTAGCCCCTCTGGAGTCGGTATTGCAGGCAATATCCACCGCCTGGCTACAAGGGCCTGAGTACAACATAACAGCCGGGTTGCGCAGACTTCCCCGATTGTTATCCGGAACTGCTCCCGTAACACTAACATTCAGGCCGGTAGCACGGGCAACAAAGGAAAACCAGACGTCCGGGTTCTCACCAGTCTCTCCAAAGCAGAAAGGCCGGGGGACCGGAGACTCCGTAGCGCCTATATTGGTAAAAGCCCCGGGTCCAGAACACCAGGCAACAACATCAGTCAGCTCAATGGCATTCCCACAGTTATCGTTAAACGGTTGAGCAATGGCCAAAGCAGGCAACAACAGGAATAGTCCGGGTAGCATTTTTGTCATAGACCTACAGATTTAGGTTTTATTGAAAGGACGTAATAATTACACCCCTGGGTTGACCGGAGATGACATAATTTGGTATTTTAACGGTTCAGGATTTTCCTTAGTGCTGGACCTGAATCCCATTTCCGATCCAATAGCCGACAATTCAACAGGAAATCCGCAAGAGGAAAGCGCGGAAACAAAGGGTAAGGTATTCTTTCAATTTAACGCGTTTGAAAATAACAAAATTTCAACGGTTCATGGCCGACAAACGACTCTTTTTGCTGGATGGGCACGCTTTGGTTTACCGTGCGCACTTCGCCTTTATCAACCGCCCCCTCATTAACTCTAAAGGAGTAAATACTTCAGCTGCTACAGGCTTTACCCGAACGCTCTGGGATTTACTGCGGAATGAGGACCCTACCCATATTGCGGTTATTTTTGATCCGGAAACACCTACCTTCCGGCATGAACGCTATCCCGAATACAAGGCCAACCGAGAGGAACAGCCCGAGGATATTCGGTTATCCTTTCCCTACATTCGAAAGATCGTTGAGGGCCTTCGCATTCCTATTTTGACCATTGACCACTTTGAAGCGGATGATGTTATCGGGACCCTGGCAAAAAAGGCGGAAAAGCAGGGCTACCAGGTGTATATGGTAACGCCGGATAAGGATTTTGGCCAATTGGTATCTGATAATATTTTTATGTACAAGCCCTCTCGCCAAGGTAACGGAGTGGAAATTCTGGGCATTCCTGAAGTATGTGAAAAATGGGGTATTGAGCGTGTTGACCAGGTCATTGACATGCTGGCATTGCAGGGCGATAGTGTGGATAACATCCCGGGTGTACCCGGCATCGGTCCCAAGACAGCTGCCAAGTTATTGGCCCAATTCGACACGGTAGAGGGACTCCTGGCTAATACCGATCAATTAAAGGGTAAACAAAAAGAAAAAGTGGCAAATAACCGGGAGCAGGCCCTGCTTTCAAAAGAACTGGCAACCATTAATACCGAAGCCCCGGTAGATTTTGATGAAGATAAATTGATCATTGATCCACCAGATAAAGAGCTGCTCTCCACCGTTTTTAAAGAGCTTGAATTTCGAACCCTGGCCCGGCAGATTCTTGGGGAGGACCAACAGCCCGAAAGCAAAAAAAGTGAGGTCCAGGGCAGCTTGTTCCCGGAAGATACCCTGGCTGGAGGAATGCTGGCACCCCACGCTATCGCAGCCAAAACCATCGCCACTCAGGAACACAACTACCAACTAGTGGATAGCCCTGAAAAACGGGCAGCCCTTATTCAGGCACTGGCCGGTCAACATTCATTTTGCTTCGATACGGAAACCACAGCTATAAATGCCAATGAAGCCGAACTGGTGGGGATCGCCTTTGCCTGGCATCCGGCAGAGGCCTGGTATGTACCCATACCCGCCGAACAGGAAAAGGCTAATGCTATTGTCCGGGAGTTCAAAGCAGTGCTGGAAAACCCCGCCATTACAAAGATCGCTCAGAACATCAAATACGATTGTCTCGTCCTGAAATGGTACGGAGTAGAAGTGAAGGGTCTGTTTTTCGATACCATGGTCGTTCATTATCTACTGGAGCCGGAATTGCGCCATAATATGGATTACCTAGCCGAGACTTACCTTAAGTATAAGCCGGTTTCGATCGAAAGCCTGATCGGCAAAAAAGGTAAAAACCAGAAAACCATGCGGGAAGTTCCCGTAGAGCAAGTAACGGAATATGCAGGAGAGGACGCGGATATTACCTTGCAATTACACCGTTTTCTGGCACCAAAGCTGGCAGAACAGGAAACCCTTCAACTCATTTATGAAAACATGGAGGAACCCCTGATCAAGACCATTACTGCCATGGAGTACGAAGGCGTGAACCTGGACGTCAGTTTCCTTCAAACCTATAGTAAAGCTTTGGAAAAACAAATTGCGGAACTGGAACAGCATATTTATGAAACTGCCGGCCAGCAATTTAATATTGGTTCCCCTAAACAGGTCGGGGAGATTCTTTTCGATAATATGGAGATTCCCTATCGCTGGCGAAAAACTAAATCCGGTCAATATTCGACCAATGAGGAAAAACTGGCCGAGTTGGCCGAGGAATACCCGATCGCCCGTGATATTCTCAAGCATCGGGGGCTTTCTAAGTTAAAGTCCACCTATGTGGATGCCTTACCCAAACTGGTCAACCCCCTTACAGGGCGTATACATTCCAGTTTTAACCAGGCGCTGGCGGCAACGGGCCGACTGAGTTCAAACAATCCTAATCTTCAAAATATTCCCATCCGAACACCTGAAGGTGCCAAAATAAGGGAAGCTTTCATTCCCAGAGATGAGGACCATGTTTTACTTGCAGCCGATTACTCCCAGATTGAATTACGACTTATTGCCGCCATTAGCGAAGATGAGGCCATGCTGCAAGCTTTTCAGGCGGGGCAGGATATTCACCGGGCTACTGCAGCAAGGGTTTTTGGTGTTCCCTACGAGGAGGTCACCAAAGAACAACGGTACCGGGCTAAAACCGTTAACTTCAGTATTGTTTACGGGGCCGGCGCTACCAACCTTTCCCGGCAACTCGGGATCAAACGAACAGAAGCTTCCGACCTGATCGACCAATATTTCAAGCAATATCAGGGCTTGCAGAAATGGATGCAGGGGATTGTGGAAGAGGCCCGTAAATCCGGTTATGTTACGACTTTGCGCGGGCGCCGAAGATACCTCCGGGATATCAACTCAAAAAGCTCCCTGGAACGCAGCAATGCAGAACGCATGGCCATTAACACCCCTGTGCAGGGCTCTGCCGCCGATATGATCAAGCTGGCCATGGTGGCTATTCAAGAAGAATTGGAGGCCAATGCCTATGGCACCCGCATGATCTTACAGGTGCATGATGAATTAGTATTCGACGTTCCGAAGCAAGAGCTGGAGGTCGTTCGGCCTATGATCGTAGAAAAAATGAGTTCGGCTTTTCCCGACCTTTCCGTCCCCATTCTGGTCGAAACGGGCGAAGGGAAGAACTGGCGGGAAGCGCACTGATAAGCTATGAACGATAAAGCATTAAAAAGATGGAGGCTCATTTTGGGTCGGTATGGAGATCCTGTCAATGCTATAAACCTGACTACCAGAGAACTGGGGATGGATGAGGTCTTGGAAGCTTTATACGACAGCCATCCCGAAAAAGGCCTTGGAGATTCAGCTCCCAATACCCAGCGTTGGTTAGGAGATATTCGAACTTATTTCCCTACCCCAGTCGTCCAGATGATGCAACGGGATGCCCTCGATCGGCTCGGCCTGGAGGAAATGCTGTTGGAACCCGAGCTACTGGAGACAGTGCAAGCGGATGTCCAGTTGGTAAGTACGCTCCTGAGTTTAAAGGAAGTTTTACCGGAAAAAACCCGTGCAACTGCCCGGGAAGTGGTAGACAAGGTGGTCCAGGCGATTGAAGCTCGCTTAAAAACGCCTTTGCAGGCCGCTGTTTCCGGAGCCCTGAATAAGGCTAGCTATAATCGCCGCCCCAAACCACCCGAAATTGACTGGAATCGAACCATACGGGCTAATCTTAAGCATTATCAGGCCGAATACGGATCAATTATTCCCGTGCACTTGTACGGCCACTCCCGGAGGGTCAGGCAACTGAAAAATATAGTGCTCCTGCTTGACCAAAGTGCTTCCATGGCAAACTCGGTGGTCTATGCGGCTGTAGCTGCTTCGATACTCGCTTCCATTCGCACGATCAAAACTCAACTTGTCGTTTTTGATACAGCCGTGGTAAACCTGAGTGACCAATTGCACGATCCGGTCAGTTTACTGTTTGGGATGCAACTAGGCGGTGGCACCTATATTGGAAAAGCCATCAAGTACGCCAGGCAGCTCATTTCGAACCCTTCACAAACGACGGTCATTCTGATCTCCGATCTTATGGAAGGCGGTTCAGAGGCTGAATTGTTCCGACAGGTCCAACGCCTTACACAATCCGGTGTTCATCTAATTAGTTTACTAGCCCTTAGTGATAAAGGCGCTCCTCTGTTCGACAAGAAAGTGGCCCACCAATTCGCAGAATTGGGTATCCCGGCTTTTGCCTGTACTCCGCAGCACTTCCCCGACCTAATGGCTGCTGCGCTCAACCGGGAAAATATTCGAAACTGGGCCGGAAGGGAAGGAATCGCTATTAAAAATTGATTGTTAACTCAAACAGAATACTTTAGATGAAACGACTTTCGATCAGCCTGTTCCTATTGCTTATTGCAGGCCTGGGTTTCAGCCAAACCCAACCTCAATGGATCCGGCATGCGGCCATATCGCCAGATGGGAGCCAGATAGCCTTTACCTACAAGGGGGATCTATTTGTTGTTCCTGCTACGGGCGGCGATGCTCGACAATTGACCTTTCACGAGGCGCATGATTACCTGGCTGTTTGGAATCAAAAAGGGGATTCTTTGGCCTTTGCCTCCGATCGGTACGGAAATTTCGATATTTTTGTAATGCCTGCAGCAGGTGGAGCCGCCAAACGATTAACTTTTCACTCCAATGATGAGCACCCCTATAGCTTTTCTGCCAATGGTCAGCGAGTGGTCTTTGGAGCAAGTCGAATGGATATCGCCGAACACCGACAATACCCTCGTTCCTATCTCCCGGAATTGTATGAGGTCTCTACCACAGGGGGGCGGGTCAGGCAGGTCTTTACGACCCCTGCAGAATATGCACAGTTCAGCCCTGATGGGAAAACCCTGCTTTATCAGGATAAAAAGGGAGGAGAGAACGAATGGCGAAAACATCACACCTCCTCCATTACAAGGGATATCTGGGCTTACGATTTTGAAACCGGGAAGCATCGTCAAATCACTACGTTCGAAGGGGAGGAACGCCAACCGGTCTTTAATTCAGATGGGGATAGCTTCTTTTACCTAAGTGAGGAAAGCGGTAGTTTTAATGTATACCAGATGAACTTGGATGGCACCTCCAAAAAACAACTCACCAGCTTTGAGATGCATCCCGTCCGCTTTTTAAGCAGGGGGAGAAACCGCCTTTGTTTCACCTGGGATGGAGCCCTTTATACTATGGCTGAAGGAGGAAGCCCCCAAAAAGTTGTTGGAAGCATACGATCTCAAGCTGGAAAAAATAAGGATGAAGTCATCACTATTAATGGCGGTGTACAGGAAATGGATATTTCGCCAAATGGAAAGGAGATAGCCTTTGTGGCAAGAGGGGAAGTATTTGTCACCAGCGTGGATGGGTCCATGACCAAACGTATTACCAACACTCCGGGCAGGGAGGCCTTCGTTGAGTTTACGCCGGATGGTGCTTCCGTCGTTTATTCCGCAGAACGCGACGGGAAATGGGGCATCTACCAAACCAAGGTAGTCAGAAATGAAGAAGAACCCTTCTTGTTTGCCTCTACGCTCCTGGAAGAAATGCCCCTTATCGAAAGCGAAGTAGACAACTACCTGGCTAAGTTTTCCCCAGATAGCAGTAGGGTCGCTTATGTAGCTGATCGTCGTAATATTAAGGTTCGAAACCTGGAAAGCGGAGAAGAAGTTACTCTGCTCTCATCGGAGGATCTTTTCACCTTTCGGGCGGGGGATAAGTATTTTACCTGGAGCCCCGACAGTAAATGGTTACTGATCGGCTGGAGTGCAACCCTCAGCAATGGAGAAGTCCTTCTAATGTCAGCCGATGGGACAAGACGGGTTAACCTGACCGAAAGCGGTTATTACGATAGCCGGCCTAAATGGGTAAATAATGGCAAGCAGATGCTTTGGTTTAGCAACCGCAACGGATTGAAAAGTTATGCCACCAGCGGCCAAACCCAGGATGATGTTTACAGCATGTTTTTCACCAAGGAGGGCTGGGATAAGTTTCGGTTGGACAAGGAGGAGTTCGACCTTGTGAAGGCCATAGAAGAGGCCAAAAAGGAAAGAAAGAAAAAACAGGAGGAAAAAAAGGACGATAAAAAGGAAAAGAAAGACGATAAAGACAAGGAGGAAGCCAAAAAGGACAGCCTGCTCACATTCGATTGGGAGAACCTAGATGAACGGATAGCACGGCTGACCATCCATTCCTCGGACCTGGGAGATGCGGTACTTTCGAAAGACGGGGAAAAACTATATTACCTTGCCCGCTTCGAAAAAGGCATGAATCTCTGGGTAACCGAGCTGCGAACAAAGGAAACCAAGATGGGCATTACTTTGAACGCCAGTGGAGGCGCTCTTCAGTGGGATGATAAAATGGAAAACCTCTACTTGCTAAGCGAGGGGAGCATTTCAAAGATCGAACCCGACAAAGGCAAGAAGGAAGGTATTAAAATTGCAGGGGAAATGACGCTGGATGCGGATGCGGAGCGGCATTACATGTTTGAGCATGTCTGGAACCGCACCAAAAATATCTTTTACCATTCGAATTTCCATGGTGTCGACTGGGATAGCCTGAAAGTTGAATACGCTAAGTACGTACCACATACAGGAAACGGTTATGATTTTGCAGAATTGCTTTCTGAAATGCTTGGAGAACTGAATGTCTCCCACGCCGGTGCCCGTTATAGTAAAAACATCAATAACGGAGATGCGACAGCATCTTTGGGCGTTTTCTGGGATTATGAATACGAGGATAACGGAATGCTGATCACCGAAGTTATCGAAGACGGGCCACTAGACAAAGCAGGCCTGGACATAAAAGCCGACATGATCATAGAAAAAATCGATGGTCAATTGCTTTCTCCTGATAAAGACTATTCCCAATACCTGAATCGAAAAGCAAACAAGTTCACCTTACTGGATATTTTCGACCCAGAGAAAGGGGAGCGCAAGCAAATCACCGTGAAGCCCATCAGCCTTGGAGCCGAATACAACCTGCTATACGATCGATGGGTAGAAAAGAACCGGGAAGAAGTAGAAGAGCGATCAGAGGGCCAATTGGGGTATGTCCACATCCCTAGTATGAGCGACGGCCCGTTCAGAAATATCTATGAGGATATGATGGGCAAGTATTTCACCCGCAAAGGTGTAATCGTAGATACCCGCTTCAATGGTGGTGGAGATCTGGTAGCTGACCTGGCCATGTTCTTTACGGGTGAACCTTTCCTTACCTATGCAACGGAAGATAAAGTAGTCGGGAGGGAACCCACCAGCCGTTGGACCAAACCTACCCTGGCAATGTTCAATGAGGCCAATTACAGCGACGGGCATTGCTTCGCCTGTGGATATACCGATCTGAAGATTGGAAAAACGGTCGGAATGCCTACTCCAGGTACCTGCAGCTTTGCTGGTTGGGAACGCTTACCCAATGGCGGTGTGTGGGGAGTGGTTCCGGTAAGTGCAAAGGATAAATCTGGCGATTGGCTGGAAAACAATCAGACGGTGCCACAATTCAAGGTCAAAAACACGCCGGGGATCATCGATACCGGGCGGGATCAACAATTGGAAAAGGCTATTGAAGAATTGCTTAAGGACATTAATAAATAAGCACCATAAAGGCTGGGGGCGGCTCAAGACGTGGAATGGACCCCGGGCAGTCTTCAGCCTTTATCACTCTTTCCACTTACCAAAACGACGATCTCTCCTTTTGCAGTGCCGGGCCCTTCGTAGTAGGTCTTTAATTCTTCCAGGGTGCCGCATTTAACCTCTTCGTGAAGTTTGGTCAGTTCTCTGGCCACGCAGGCTGGCCGTTCTGGCCCGCAATAAGTAGCTAGTTGATCCAGGCATTTTATCAAACGGTGAGGAGATTCGTATAAGGCGAAAGTATGGGGGAAATCTGCCAGGAATTTTAAACGGGTTTGGCGGCCTTTTTTGTGGGGTAAAAAGCCTTCAAAAAAAAACTTATCGGAGGGGAGACCGGATGCCGCGAGGGCGGGGATCAAAGCATTGGCCCCGGGCAGGCATTCCACTCGAACTTCGGCATCACGACAGGCGCGCACCATTAAAAACCCCGGATCTGAAATCCCCGGAGTCCCGGCGTCGGTGATCAAAGCCATATCCACTCCTTTTTTTAGTTCTTCCACCAGTTGTTCCACTAACTGGTGCTCATTGAAGGCATGGTAAGAACGCATTGGCGTTTCTACTTCATAGTGCTTCAATAATCGACCTGATGTCCTGGTGTCCTCGGCCAGGATAAGCTTTACTTCCCCTAAAAGGCGGATGGCCCGAAGGGTCATATCCTCCAGATTGCCAATGGGAGTTGGGATGAGATACAACATAGCAACAGCACTAGGCCATTTCAAGTGCTTCGATAGAAAAGGTATAATTTTCCATAATCAGATTGGCAAGTAATCGTTTGCAGGCAGTTTCCACCAGTTCATTGGCTGCAGCTTCATCGGTGGCTTCAAAGATCATGCTGATGTGTTTACCGATCCGTACATCCTCCACCCCATCGATCTGGATATTCTTAAGATTGTTCCCTACGGTTTTCCCCTGGGGGTCCAGAAGTTCCTTTCGGGGCATGATATCGATTTCTGCTTTAAATTTCATGGCTTGTTTTTCGATTTAGAAAGTTATCCACCAATGACATGACCAGGTATAAAACAATAATAGGAGCCAAGGCCAAATGCCACCAATAAACCAATAAAACGACTGATAGCAGTACAAAGATAATTTTTATCTCATTGCCTGGCCATTTGAGCTTTTTGAACTTCAGGCTAAACAAGGGCAAGGGGGAGACTAAAAGGTAACTTAATAAAGCGATCAAAAGATAGAAAAATAGTAACTGCCGGAACAATGGCTGCTGACTACGTTCGATCCAAAAGGATAGGCCCCAAACCAATATCGTACAGGCCGGGGTAGGCAGGCCGATGAAATCTTCGGATTGCCGGGTATCTAAATTAAACCTTCCAAGACGCAGGGCTGAAAACGCAGTTAACACAAGGGCAGGTGTTGCCCCCCATACCAGGCCTTCATTTGAAAAGATCAAACTGGCCATTAAGCAGTAAATGAGCACCCCCGGGACCAGCCCGAACGAAATCACATCGGCCAGCGAATCCAGTTCCCTACCCAGAGGTGATTGAACGTTTAAACTTCTGGCTACCAGCCCATCCAGGAGATCCGCAAGGAGGCAAGCGAGCGTACAGGCAAAGGCCAGGCTCGTTTGCTGATTCAGCAAGGCGATCACCGCCACTGATCCTAAAAAGAGATTTATTAAAGTTATGCCATTAGGCAGGGTGGCCTTCATCTGGATCAGGGCTTAAAAATTGACGGTATATTTCAGCAACAGTTGCTCCGTGAAGCTCACCCGCTTTCCAGTTCCAGAAACTCCACCCACTGCATCGAAATCCGTAATAAAAACTTCCACATCATCGTCATAGAAAATGTTGGTAGTCAGGGTTGCCGTTAACCCTTCCAGGATCTTGAACCCAAGTTCATTGTTCCAGTCCACATCGATATTCTGTGGGTTTTCCAGATAATTTGAGAACAGACGAAGGTTGGAGGTAAAGATCAACCGGGCGTTGAGGAAGGTATTGGCGTATTTAAGGCGGAGGGTCTGTCCCAGACCTTTAAAAGAATTTTCGAATTCTGGATACAGACCGGTATCAGGATCCGGTTCGCCTTCTACCGGGTTACCGTGAATACCTAAGGCCGCAATATTATCATCCGGCACAAAGATAAATTTGACTCCTATTGGCGAATAGTATATGGAGAATTTCTCATTTGGCTTATAATCCATACCCAGGGATAGGTTAAGCGTAGCCGGGTTAAAGAATTTGGATTGCAGCCTTCCTTCCCCTGTGACATCTGTCAGGAAGAACCCGGGATATTCTTCATTACCCAGGTAGGTTGGAGTTAGACTGGTCATAAAAAACAAGTCCCCCGCATAAAACCATTTAGAATTTTCACCGGTTCGATATCCCGCTGTTGAGTTTAGCCGAAGCTCATCAATAGCCTTTTCGAAGGGAATGCGTTGGGTTTCATTCCCCTGGGCGATCACTCCCGATCCAAATCGTTGAATTCCAAACTGATAGGTGAGCGAGTTATCCCACGAAAATCGCTTATCGGTATAATTTCCAAACAGGTTTAAAGCAATGCCCCCTCCGATCCGGTTCTGTCCTGCACCCTGCCGAGGATTTATTTGAAGTAACTGGCTGAAGTCAAGGCCTACTCCAACTCCCACTTTCCATTTTGGGGGAATCTCCACCACCTCAGGGGCCACAACCGTATCTCCCTTCAGAGTATCTATTTGAAGGTTCAGGGTCGCAATAGTGTTTTTCAATGAATCGATTTCATTCAGTAAGGAGTCTATACTTTGCCCGGAAAGGGAAAGAGTTCCCAAACAAAGGATAGTAATCAGAGCGTAGATGTTCTTCATGTTCGTCAAAAGGATTTATTGATCATCATTATTTTCATCATCCTGGGTGTTGACCGACCTCCCCATGGGGTAAAGCTCGTATGGATCGGTATTTAACTTGTAAAGGGGCATAACCACACGCCGTTCCTTCGATTCTATCACGAAAGAGGTGGAATCGATATGGGTAATTTCTCCTTTGATCACATCATCGGGGGTATTACGCATACTAATGATATCGCCTACTTCTATTTTCTTTCGGTTGTAGTAGGCCGAAAGCATATTGCTCAAAATGTACCGGCTAGCAAAGCCATATCCTATAGCAAAGGCTAATGCAACCCCTGCCAGAATAATGGATATGTTGTTTTGCAAAAAGTTGGTATCAATACCTGTTTGAGAAAGGGCAATAATTACTACCGTAACAAAGGCAAAATAGAAAACAAAATTTGCGATCAGTCCTCCGGCGGGTATATTCAGGGATTTTAAAGCGGTAGCTACAATATTTTTTAGAAAATCTGCTAACAATACCCCTACTACGAAAACCACCATGGCGGAGATAAGAGAAGGAATGTAGTTAAAGATCTGCATGATCATATCCGAAAGCGCTTCGATCCCCAGCACTTCAGTTGCTACCATAAAGAAAATAAAGAAAATGAGGTAGTATAAAAATTTGGCAATTAGTACACTGGGTGTAAAGTTAATTGGAGCTTTTTTAAACAGATCAATATTTCCCAGACGTTCGGCCAGGCGGTCCACTCCTACGCGTTCCAGTACCCTTTTGACGATCTTTTGTACCAACCGCGCAATATAACGGCCAATTAATAACAAAATTAGCGCTCCTGCCAGCTTACCCAGGAACGATAAGGAGCGGGAAAGGATCTCTGTTATGAAGGGATCATTGACAATTTCCCGCATCCGCTGGAGGAAGGTTCCCTCCGCTTGAAGGAGTAAAAGTTTGAGCATGGGTTAGGTTTTTGGCAAGTATTATTTAAGATCAGTTCCATCTGTTAGGTTACGGCCGGGGCTGTCCGGTTTCGGATCAGTAGGAGGACGATGTTCTCCACCTCCTACTGGTGGGGGAAGTAGCGGCAAGGGTCCATCTGCATCCAGGCCACCTGCGTTTGGGGGCATCTCCCTGGAAATATCGGCATTGGCCATGGTCATCAGCACCTCTCCTGCCTTGGAAAGGTACATGTCCACAATGCTCCCGATAAGGCGGTATACCCCAAGCTGATGGGAAATATTCTCCCGGACCCCCCGTTCATAAGGTCGAAAGCGTTCCTCTTCCGCTTCAAATAAAAGTTTAAAATTATTACTCATATATCGTTTTTGGGTCAAGCAGGCGCAAGCAGATCATTGCGTACTCTCATCGCTTTTTGCTTCGCCCTTTTTATTTTCATTTTTACCGCACTTTCTGATTTCTCGATAACGTCCGCAATTTCCTTAATGGACATTTCATCTTGATACTTCATCAGAAGTATCATTTTGTCATCTACTGGAATAGTTTCCAGTGCTTGTTTTAACAAGCGTACTTCGGTTTGTAATAGTTCCTCATCTGGTACATCGTCATCCGGCACGTCAGGGGCCTTTTCCATCTCGTCGGAAAATAAAGCCCCGTGCTTTTTATTCTTTCGAATAAAATCTATACAGTAATTATAAGTGATTGAATAGAGCCAGGTTGAAAACTTCGACTTTTCGCCGAAGCGCGCTAGATTCATGAAGATCTTGGTAAAAATTTCCTGGGTGGCGTCCTTTGCAAGTGCTTCATCCTTTAGAATGGAAAGGCACTTTGCAAAAACCTTGCTGCTGTACTTATTATACAGGAGGCTGAAGCAAAGAGCGGCCTGACTCTTCAGGTACGTTCTGATGACTTCCGAGTCGTCGAATGAATTATCCTTGTATTTTTTGCAGGGTTGGTTCAAGGGGTGTTCAATTTAATACGAAGATAGTAATTGTCGGGAAGCTTGAAAATCTTCCATTTCGATTATCCTTTAGTTGGACCAGGCCTCAACCCTTATACTCTTTGCCTTACTTATGCTTAGGACGGAAATTTTCGCAAAAGATACTACTCTGTGGTTACTTTAACATTTATCCCTTTCAAGAAGGCTTACTTCCAACTTACGGTATCGACCCGTATATAAGGCTGGGGGGCTAACTCGAAGTAAGGAGAGCGGTTCAGCGCATGGATATCCAAAGCGCCATTGAACTGTAAAAACCCGGAGGATTCCAGCCAATCTGCATCTTGAACAGCATCTATATTGATAAAGATCGTCTTGCATGTCTCCGGACCATCCAGGGCCGTGAGCATTAAGGATTCATGCGGGATTTCGTAGGGGTACCACATCACATCCCATTCAAAAAGGGATTGGGGAACCAATAATTTGGTCTCTTCAGGATGAAGGGCGAAAGTACCTTGAATATGGGTTAAACGTTGTCGGTAGAAATGCCGTTTTTCGACCATGCGAATAGTGCTGAATACGATCAACCCCACGGCTGCAATAGCCCAGGTCGTCTGTCGGTTTTCTTTTAGAAAATAGTAGAACGGGATTCCAGCGATCAAACCGAAAACAGCCAGATATCCATCAAGCATAATGTAAACCGGCCCCCTCAGGTAGGAATAGGTCAGGATAATAGACCCCAGCCAAGCCATGGCAGTCAGTAAAATAAGGATACCGGCACCTGTTTTCCCTTTACTGAACAACCAGACGACACTGCCCAAAAAAGCGATCAATAAGGGCAGGTATTCCCTTATCAGGTATGATTTTAAAGCTGTGTAGATGAAGTAGTCGCCAGGGTTTTCGTAAAGATCTTTGATCAGGTTGGGGTCAAAAAGGGCACTCATCTTATCAGATTCATAACTATCTCCTTGAACGAAGAAGAACTTCAGGGCTAGTACACCAAATATCAGCATTGGCATGACCCATTGTTTCCAATTCATCCAATCCCATTCGTACAAGCGCTGAAAAATCAAAAAAGCAGCTATTGGAACAAATACAGCGAGGTGTGCTCCAAAGAGGCCGAGCAGACAAAGGCCAACGATCAGAAAGTCAATAGGGCCAAGTTGCCACCTTGCTGGCCTATTAGCTAACCAAGCGATCAAGAGCGCAGCGATCGCAATAGCAAAGGTAATCTCTGAAATCGCTGCGAAAAATTTGTACCGCATCCCCAGGCAAAGGGCAAAAACCAGTAAGGTCCCTCCTGAAATTGAGCGAAACCCGTGGCTGATCAGGATAAAGAAGAGATAGAACCAGATATAAAAAGAAACGGAAAATGAACTAAAAACGGAGGGTAAGGGCCAGTGCAGGTGAATGCCCAACAGGGGTACCCACTGAGTAAGATAGCTGATGTATCGTCCGTGCTTGATGAAAAATTCTTCGTAGGTGAGAAGGTGAAAGGTGTAATAAGCCGTATCGAAGGCCAGCAATCGTTCCTGATACAAAAAAAGGCAACACAGGATCAACACTAAAAAGAACAGATGTCCACAGACAAGTAATATTCGATCGGCTATTGAAAGTTGCTTCCACATGGTATTTGGCGGTAATGCTCAGGCGAAGCTACGAATTACAAATTGGTTGAGGCTCAAAAGGGGATTAGCTATCTCCAATAAAGACGAAAGCCCCGCTGCAATAGCAACGAGGCTTTTCGTTAATT